>NZ_CP041983.1:0-600000 GCF_014522325.1 Lactobacillus sp. PV012 | reverse complement strand
TGATATCTTCAGCTGTTGCGGTTTCATCTGCAACTGTAAAGTAGACGCTTTCTCCGTGAGAAATTGGGACTGGGACACGAACACAGGTAGCAGTCACCTTAATTTCAGGTGCATCCATATCATTAAGCATAATCTTCTTAGTTTCATGAATCATTTTCCATTCTTCATGAGAATACCCATCTTCTTCAAAAACATCAATTTGTGGCAACAAATTAAATGCTAAAGGATAGTGTTTTTTATCTCCCTTAGTTGGCAAAATCTTTGCATCTTCTTGCATATTTTTTCCATCCAAATAATCTTGCGCTTCTTGATTTAATTCATTTAAAGCAGATTGCCCTGCTCCTGAAGAAGCTTGATAGGTAGAAACAATAATCTGCTTTAAGCCAAATTTTCTTCTAACTGGTTCCAATGCCATTACCATTTGAATCGTTGAACAATTTGGGTTAGCAATAATTCCATGATGATTCTTTAGCTGCTCGCCATTAACCTCTGGCACTACCAAAGGCACATCTGGATCCATTCTAAAGGCACTGGTATTATCAACACACACCGCTCCTCTTTTAACTGCCTCTGGTAAAAATTTCTTTGAGACACTTCCACCAGCTGAAGAGAGGACCAAATCTACTCCGTCAAATGACTCGGGTTTAGTTTCTTCTACTATATATTCTTTTCCTCTAAAAGGAAGCTTTGTCCCTGCAGAGCGAGAAGAAGCTAATAATTTTAATTCTTTTACTGGAATAGAAGATTGTTCTAATTGCTCAATCATTCTTCTTCCAACAGCACCAGTTGCTCCTAAAATTGCAACATTATATTCTCTAGTCATTATTATTTCCTTCTTCCACAAACTTCTTTATTCTTTTCAAAGCTTCATGCAAGTTTTCATCTGAAGCTGCATAAGACAAACGAACATACCCTTCTCCACCTGGGCCAAAAGCATTGCCTGGAATTACACCAACTTTAGCTTTTTGAGCTAAATCTAAGGCAAATTGATACCCATCATTATGGTATTTTTCTGGAGCCTTTATAAAAATATAGAATGCTCCTTGAGGCTTAACTGCTTGCAGGCCTATTTCCTGCAATTCTCGGTAAACATAGTTGCGACGCTTTTCATATTTTTGACGAGCAGCTTCAATATCATCCAGTCCATTAGTCAAGGCTTCTAAAGCAGCTGCCTGGGAAGCATTAGATGCCGTAGCTACTAAAAAGCCATGAATTTTATTTAGTTGAGCCATTGCCTCTTTAGGAGCAGCCATAAAGCCTAAACGATAACCAGTCATCGCATGAGATTTAGATAGTCCTGAAACAAAAATTGTTCTTTCAGGAATTTCTTTAGTAATTGAATAATGGTCTATTCCATAAGTCAACCCACTATAAATTTCATCAGTGATCACAAATAAATCATGATCTTTAATTACTTTTGCTAGAGCCTTGATTTGTTCTTTAGTATATTCAACTCCACTAGGATTAGAAGGATAATTTAAAATTACTCCCTTTACCCGATCTCCCTCTTTTTTCAAAACTTCTTCGAGCTTTTGTGGTGTCAAAATAAAGTTATCCTTTGAAACATCTACTAAAACTGATTCAGCTCCGCCTAAAGAAACCATTGGCCAATAAAATGAAAAGATTGGTGTTGGAATAATAAACTTATCTCCTGAATTAGCTAAAGATAAGATTGAGGCCGCTAAAGCTTCACTTGCTCCTACAGTCACAGAGATTTCAGTATCTGGATCATAAGAAACACCAATTGTTTTTTCTAAAAAATTACTAATTGCTTGGCGCAGCTCTCTTTTTCCTGCTTGAGGTCCATAGTGTGAATCATTATTGGCAATACTGGCAATTGCAGCTTGTTTCACATGCTCCGGGGTGTCCATATCTGGTTCACCAAGTGTCAACTTAATTAATCCATCAATTGTAGAAATCTGATTATCAAATTCTCTGATTCCTGAGACTTGGATTTTTTCTGCATTTTCACTAAATTTATTCTTTAAAGATTCTGGTAATGCTGGCATAATTTCCATCCCCTTATAAAATTTTTTCTAATCCAATTACTAATTTAGATAGTTCATCAACTTTTTCTAAGGCAACCTTTACTCCACTCATAAACGAAGCACGATCAAATGAATCTTGACGAATAGTTAACGCTTCTCCAGGACCACCAAATAAAACTTCTTCATGAGCTATATATCCTGGTAACCGGACTGAATGAATTTTTATTCCTTTATAGTCTCCGCCCCGAACATTTGCTAATGTTTCAACCTCATCAGTATTTGTTTGATGCGGCAAACGAGTTTCATTAATTAACTTAGCAGTCGCAAGTGCCGTACCTGAAGGAGCATCTTTTTTATCAGCATGATGCATTTCAATAATTTCAACATCTAGGAAATACTTTGCAGCTTCTCGCGCAAACTTCATTAAAAGTACTGCTGATAAACCAAAATTAGGTGCAATTAAGCCACCTAAATGGTTGTCTAAAGCTAGTTTTTTTAGAGTCGTTACTTGCTCATCAGTTAAACCAGTTGTACCAACAATAGGTTTCATTTGATGATTTAGGGCATAGGAAACATTTTCAAATACAGAACTTGGCACTGTAAAATCAATCCAGATTTCTGCAATTCCTGCTGGAATTTCAGTTAACTTTGTAAAAACTTGTGCCGTCTCAGGTAAAATTTCCTTCTGCACTGTCGGAGCTAAACCTGCACTAATTTCAAAATCAGGCAAAGAATTGATTAACTCAATTACTTTCTGCCCCATTGATCCCGTATAACCAGCAATTAATACTTTTTTACTCATTTAGACTTCCTCCCAAATCTAACGATAAATGATGAAGTAGAGCATCTTCAGCTAGACCTAAATGCCGAGCTAAATTTCTTTTTTCTTCATTATTTAAACTAACTATTGGCAAGCGACAATCACCCATTTGAAATCCTTGCGCACTTAAGACGGCTTTAGTTGGACTAGGAGATGGATACATAAAAAGTGCTTGCATCTTTGGCGTTAAAAAGCGCTGAATATTCGCTGCGTGTTGGTATTCATCGGCATATAATACATCATACATTTTTCTCATTAATTGCGGATAGACATGCGAAGCAACTGAAATTACCCCATTAGCGCCTAATACTCTCGCACTTAAAGCTTGCGTATCTTCTCCTGTAAAGATGGCAAAATTTGCTGGGGTATGGTCGACTAATTCTTCCAGTTCTTCTAAAGAAGCACACTGTTTAATTCCGACAATATTTTCTAAAGCTGATAATTCAATAATTGTTTCTACTTCCATTTTTACCCCAGTGCGGCCAGGGATGTTATACATAACAATTGGTAAATTAACGTTTTCACTTACCGTTTTAAAATGGACCTTCATCCCTCGTTGATTAGGCTTATTGTAAGGTGGCACGACTACCAAGGCATAATCAATCCCCGGCAATTTACTTACTTCATTAGTAAAAGCAATTGTTTCAGCAGTATTATTACTCCCAGTTCCTGCGATTACTGGAACTCTTCCAGCTACAATTTCACCAAACCTTTGATAAAGCTCTAATTTTTCTGCATGAGTTAAAGTTGGTGTTTCGCCAGTTGTTCCCCCAATTACAAAACCATTCGAACCTTGGTTAATTAAATAATTAGTTAATTTTTCTAGACTTTGATAATCAATTTCTCCTGAGTCATTAAAAGGAGTCACAATTGCAGTTAATAAATCTGCATCCCTTAAACTTGTTGTCATTCTTATTCCATCCTCTCTTTTAAAAATCCAACTACTGCTCTAACACCCTTTAAAATACTTTTTTCTTGAGGATTAAAAGTTGCTGAATGAAGCTCTGAATCATCTTCAACACCTAACCAAAACATCGTTCCTGGAATTTTATTTAACAAAAAGCCAAAATCTTCTCCAGTCATTGCTGGTTTTGTTTCAATAAATTCAACTTCAGGATTCTTTTTCATATAAGTAATAAATTGCTGCGTTAATTCAGGGTTATTTTCAACTGGCCAATATCCTCCCTGATTAAATTTAAGATCAATTTTTACTCCAAAACTTAATTCAATTCCTTTGCAAATTTCTTTAATTCGCTGACGAATTTTAACAATCATCGCTTGAGTCAATCCGCGAATTGTGCCATAAATCTTTGCTTGGCCAGCAATTACATTCCTAATAGTTCCCGCTTCTACTTTTCCGAAGGTCACCACACCACTTTTTATCGGATCAATACTACGTGAGATTATAGTTTGCACCTGCATAATCAAACTTGCAGCAGTTACTACAGCATCATTGGCATCTTGGGGAAAAGCTGCATGACCACTTTTACCCTTAATCTTAATATCCACTTCAGTCGTTCCTGCAAAAAGTGTCCCCATTCGGCAACCAATCGCTCCTGCTGGTAAATTAGGATTATCATGTAAGCCATAAAATTCATCAACTTGAAAATTATTTGTAAAAATTCCTGCTTCGTAAGCTCTCTTAGCTCCACTTTCACTTTCTTCAGCAGGTTGGAAAAAGAAGATCAAATTATCTTGTGGTTGATTTTCACTAAAATAACTTAAGATCCCTAAAGCTACTGTCATATGAATATCATGCCCACATGCATGCATAACATTGGGAGTTTTAGAAGAATAAGGTAAATTTGTCTGTTCAGTCACAGGTAAAGCATCCATATCAGCGCGATAGCCAATATTTTTGCGAGGAGCTTT
This sequence comes from Lactobacillus sp. PV012, assembly GCF_014522325.1. Classification (NCBI taxonomy): domain Bacteria; kingdom Bacillati; phylum Bacillota; class Bacilli; order Lactobacillales; family Lactobacillaceae; genus Lactobacillus; species Lactobacillus sp. PV012. The sequence goes on along the minus strand of NZ_CP041983.1, from coordinate 595,320 downwards.
TCCTTTTACTTTTACTAAAATAGCAGTTGGCAAACTCTCAGGAACCATTATTTCGAGGTATTCTTGGTTTAATTTTCTAATTTCTTCTATTAATAAAGCCTGAGTTTTGAATTCTTTTAAAGCTAATTCTGGAATTTGATGTAATTTTCTTCTAATACTAATTAGTTCATTTTCAGTTAAGATACTCATCCTTATAGCTTCCTTAAATCTTCTTCTAATCCTGTTTTACTGGATGTCTGATCATCAACTTTTTTAATGAAACGTGCTGGTACTCCGGCAACTACTGTATAAGGTTCCACATCTTTGGTAACAATTGCACCCGCAGCTACTACCGCTCCCTTTCCAATGTGTACTCCTTCAATTACTACCGCATTTGCTCCAATTAAAACATCATCTTCCACTACAACTGGTTTGGCACTAGCTGGTTCAATTACTCCTGCCAAAACTGCTCCAGCCCCAATATGAGAATTTTTACCGACAATTGCTCGTCCTCCAAGGACTGCTCCCATATCAATCATACTGCCTTCACCAATTTCTGCACCTATATTAATAATGGCTCCCATCATAATAACTGCATTTTTGCCAATTACTACTTGATCACGAATTAAAGCACCTGGTTCAATTCGAGCATCAATTTCTTTTAAATTAAGTAAAGGAACAGCGGAATTACGAGCAACATTTTCTATATGATAATCAGTAATTAAATCTTGGTTATCTTTTAAAAATTTTTTTACTACTTCCCATTCTCCAAAAATTGTTCCGCTATGACTTTCAGTGAAATTTTGAATATCCTTTGGAAATTCTACTTTATCTAAATTTCCTTTTAAATAAACTTTAATAGGTGTCTTCTTTGGTGCGTTACCAATAAAATTAATGATTTCTTCTGCATTTAGTTCTGCCATAAGTCAATTCCTCCACTAATTTATATATGATTCATCTAAGTGAACTAAGTCGGCTAAGCTTTCTCTTTTTACTACTAATTTATCCTGACCATTTTCTACAAAGACTACTGCTGGTCGAGGATTACGATTATAATTTGAAGCCATCGAGTATCCATAAGCTCCTGTATTTAACATAGCTAAGATATCCCCTGCTTTTACATCCGGTAATGGTTGGTTACTTGCTAAAAGATCACCTGATTCACAATATTTACCCGCAATTCTAACTTCTTGGGTAACTTCTTTAAAAGGATTATTTGCTAATACTGTATCATAATCTGCTTGATATAAAGCTGGACGAATATTATCTCCCATCCCTCCATCAACAGTAATATAAGGTTGATAACCAGAAACTTTTTTACTGCTACCAACTGTATAAAGATTGATTGCAGCTGGTCCAACAATTGAACGACCAGGTTCAATATTAATTTCTGGCATCTTCAAATCAGCCTTTTCAGTTTCTTGTTTAATAGTTTGAACAATTACTTTTACAAATTCTTCTGGTGCCAAGGGATGATCATTTTCTACATATCTAATTCCAAATCCCCCACCTACATTCAAAATCTGCGTTTCATAATGGTATTTTTCGTACCATTGCTTTGCGACCTCTACTAACTTACGGGCAGCCATTTTAAATCCTTCTACTTCAAAGATTTGGGAACCAATATGAGCATGAATGCCTAGCATATTCATTCGAGGATTATTTAATACTTTTACTAGAGCTTCTTCGGCTTGGCCTGATTTTAAATCAAAACCAAATTTACTGTCTTCTTGACCTGTTTGGTCATATTCATGAGTATGAGCAGAAATTCCTGGCGTGATTCTTAACATTACATCTATTTTGCTATTCTTTTCTGCCAAAATATCACTTAAAAGTTCAATTTCATGAAAATTATCAATTATGATTTTCCCAACGCCATGCTCTACTGCCATCTCAAGTTCAAAACGGGATTTATTGTTCCCATGAAAACTAAGTTTCTCCATTGGAAATCCTGCTTGGTAGGCTGTATAAAGTTCTCCAGCTGAAACTACATCCGCATAAGCGCCTTCTTGATCAACCACTTCATAAATTGCTTTTGCCGCAAAGGCTTTACTAGCATAGCTAACTGCATAGTTTACTTTTTCTTGATCAAATACTTTCTTAAAAGCACGGATTTGGTTACGAATCTTACTTACATCATAAACAACCAATGGTGTGCCATACTTGTGTGCTAAGGCGAGTGTGTCTACACCACCAATCATTAAATGATTTTCTGCATTGACATCATTTTTGTTAACTTGTAAATTCATTTTAATTCTCCTATCATCTTTGCGGTAGAAGCGCTTGGAAAAACAAAAATCCTTTGCTTGCAGAGGGTGCAAACAAAGGATTAACTAAAAATCATTAATCAAATTGATCGACAGCGCTCCGCGAATCTTTCGCGACAGTTCGCAGCTTCTTCAACTACGACCCAGCAGATAAGTTGGCTTTTATCTGCTTCGGCAACTTCCCCTTTCCTAGTTAGTCAAAACTTCTGCCCAGCTCATAACTAGTACTCTTGTCAGTTGCACCTCTTCGATTTACTTAGATTCTATACTTTTATTAATTAACAATCAAGTAGTTTACCACTTTTTTTAATTATTCTTGCAGATATATTAATCTATGTTAAAATTCAGTTAATTTAAAAGTTTAATTTTAACATAATTAATTCATCTATCCATTTATGAAAGAAGGAAATGCAAATGAAAGTAATTAAGTTTGGAGGAAGCTCTTTAGCAAGTGGCTCTAAGATTGATCAAGCTTTAAATATTATTAAAAGTGATCCTCAAAGACAAGTAATCGTTGTCTCAGCTCCTGGCAAAAGATCAAGTGATGATATCAAAGTAACTGATTTATTAATTAAATATGCTAATTTAACTTTAAGAAAAGATGATCTAACTGAAATTCAAAGAAAGATATTTTCCCGTTATCAGGAAATAGCTCACTACTTTAATTTAGCTGATGCAGACCTAACAGAAATCAAGCAATATTTACTTTCACTACCAACCAAAGTCTACCCAAATGAAGAATATTTAATGGCAAACTTTAAAGCGCACGGTGAAAGATTAAATGCGATGCTAATTGCCAAAATATTACAAAAAAATGGTCTTAAAGCACGCTTCCTTGATCCAAAAGAAGCTGGTTTAATTGTAACTGGCGAACCCAATGATGCTTTAGTTAGCCCGGAAACTTATACTAATTTAGAAAAAATTCATTTAACTCCTAATGAATATATTGTTTTTCCCGGATTTTTTGGAATTACCCCCTCTGGAAATATTGCTACTTTTTCTCGTGGCGGTTCAGATATTACTGGGGCTATTTTAGCTAGAGGCTTTAATGCAGATCTTTATGAAAACTTTACTGATGTTAACGGAATTTTCTCTGCTAATCCTAATCTAATTCCTCACCCACAATCTATTAAAAAAATGACTTATCGTGAATTACGAGAACTTTCTTATGCTGGCTTCTCCGTATTTCATGATGAAGCTTTAATTCCAGCAATTGAGGGCGGAATTAAAATCAATGTTAAAAATACTAATGAGCCTGATAATCCAGGAACCATGATCGTACCTGAAAAAGATTTTAAGCCAGAGCAAACAATTACTGGTGTTGTGAGTCAAAAACATTTCTCTGCTCTTTATTTACATAAGTATTTACTTAATAAAGAAGCTGGTTTTACCTTACGGATTTTACAAATTCTTTCAAAACATAATATTTCTTATGAACATATGCCTTCTGGAATTGATGATATTACGATTGTCTTTAATCGAAATTTTTTAAACGATCAACTTATTGACCAACTATGTAATGAAATTCAAGCAACTGTCAATCCTGATCATTTAGAATGGATTGATGATTATGCAATTTTAATGGTTGTTGGAGAAGGAATGAAGCATCAACCTCAAATTAGTGCTCAAATTCTTCATAATCTTGCCAAAAAGCATATTTATCCACGCATGATTAATAAAGGTTCTTCCCAAATTTCTTTAATGATTGGTACCAAAAAAGAAGATGCTGAAGAAGCAGTCCAAACTATCTACCACAATTTTTTTAATTAAGGAGCGGAAAAATGGTTGAATTAATAAAAGTACATGGATCCCAAAATCAATTTTTCATATTAGATCAAGAAACTTTAAGCCAAAAGTTAAATGACAAGGAGTTAAAAGAACTTGCTCTTGCTTTAACCAATCACAAAACTGGCTTACTTCATGGTAGCGATGGTTTATTAGTCGTAGATAAAGCTAGTTCTGATGCCCTAGCACAAATGCGTGTAATTAACGCTGATGGAAGTGAAGCGTCAATGTGTGGAAATGGTCTGCGGACAGTAGCACGTTATTTACATGAAAAAACTGGTCAAACTGAATTTAAAGTTCAAACAATGAAAGCTGACCTAAACGTAAGGAAATTTGAGGATTTTGCTCATAACGTCCCAGCTTTTGCAGTTGAAATTTCACCAGTTAGTTTTAACGCTGCCAGCTTACCGTTTAAAAATTTAGGTAGAGAACGCCTTATCAATGATTTTGTTCCTGAAATTTATCCTGGACTTAAATTTACTAGTCTAGCTGTGCCAAATCCTCATTTGATTAGTTTTATGAGTCAAGAGCAGATTGAAAGTAACATTTTAGGCGGAGTAGGAAGCTACCTCAATGGTGATAACCCCTATTATCCAGATGGAGTAAATGTTAATTTTGCTCAAATAATTGATAAAAATAAAATTTTTGTACGGACTTTCGAGCGCGGCGTTGGTTTTACTAATGCCTGCGGTACAGGGATGTCTGCCACCTCCCTCGCCCTAGCTTTGACTCATCCTGAAGCTGGAGAATTAGAGCAGACAATTACTGTCTACAACCCTGGTGGTTTCGTGAAAACTATTCCACACTATGATGCACTACACCACCGCTATTGGATTGAATTAATTGGTAATGCCACTTTTACAGATAAGATTAATATTAGTGAAGAAGATTTAAAAAATCATAACTTTACTCATGCTGCAATTACTTCTACCAATGAACAAGATGCATATCTGAACTTTGTTAACAATCTCCCTCACTTCAACAATGTAACTTCACTATAATAAAAAATGGATATACCTTGATTTAGGTACATCCATTTTACTTTTGCATAACCAATTGTACTGGTGACATTAATTGTACTTGTCCTAAAATAGTTCTTACTTGTTTAGGAGACATAATGTCATAGTTTTTGAGCCAAAAGATTATTGTATCAACAATTCCTCCAATATAAATTTTAAGCATTAACTCTGTAGGAATTTCACCGAACTTTTTTCTTTTCTGGTATTCTTCTGGAAAAAGATACTTAAAGCGTACAATAAATTCTGTTTCGGAAATATTTCTAATGAGTTCTAAAAAATGAAGATCCCCATTATCTGATAGTAACACTTTTGCTTCATCTTTCCATTTACTACAATACTCAATAGTATAGCGAAAACTATCTTCAGCTAACTTACTAATTTCTTCAGGAGAAGGAATTTCCTGTAAATTCCTTAAAATTTCTCGATCTTTTTCCAAAGCTTCTTGTAAGCCATTGACTAAATAAATCTCCGTTTTAGCTAAAACATCATTTTTATCAGAAAAATGCTGATAAAATGTACGTGAACTTACTTGTGCTTTTTCTATAATATCCTTATTTTTTAAAGTATTAAACGGCTTTTCTTTAATACATTCAATGAGTGCATGCTGAATACGTAACTGTGTATTATAATAGCGTATATCCACGTGCTCTCCCCCCCCCTCTTTAAATAACATTCATTTTAATTCAAGTAACAAAAATACAAAAATTAAATAACATCTAAAATAGAGTATACCATAAAAAGTAAACAAATTGTTTACTTTTTTTATATTCTTTTTAAAAATTATTGAATAACTTTAAAAAGGGCTGTAATTCTTTTTATCTAAAATAATTAATTTATACTAGTAATTAGAAAATAAGATAAAATAATATAACGTCATTATTCAAAAAACTTGAAAAAGTGTTATTTTTTTAATAACTAAAGATTGGATGAATCAACAATGGAATTCAAAAAGATTTTAAAGGATCAACAAGAAATTAAACAATTTAGTAAACGTTCTGTCCCTACTAAAAAACTTAAAAAAATTATTTCACAGGCCCAACAAGCTCCTTCTCTTCTTAATTCACAACCATGGCGTGTTTACATCTCAATGCCCACCCTTACTAATAAAATTAGAGCAGCTTATTATCGCTCATTTACTAAAAACAAGCCAATTCACTCTGAATTAGAAAACTTCATTCCTAACGGGAAATGGGATATACGCGAAGCTAAAAATATGCTTAACTATAGTGATTCAGTTCAGTTTTTAAAGGAAGGAAAGTTCTCTGACTATACTGCTGCTGAAGCAGAACTTTACCAAGCTCAAATTTTAGCTGTAATTACTATTCCAAAGGTTTCACCTGCCTGGTCACTTTACGATTTAGGTTCATTTTCACAATGCTTACATTTAGCAGCTAAAAATGAAGGAGTGGATTCGCTCAATCTTTATAGTGCTACTCACTATCCAGAAATCGTTCATAAGTATCTTAAAATTCCTGACTCTGAAGCAGTCGGAATGGTAATCGCTCTAGGCCACCGTGCTAAAGAAAAAAATTCAACTTTAAATTCTTTACCTACCTTACGTTTACCATTTGACAGTGTAGGAAAATTTATTACAGAATAACAAAATAAAGAGATAATTCATATCAGCATATGAATTATCTCTTTGTTTTGTGGAATTTATTATTTAGTTAAACAAAGTCCAAGGTTGACTTGGTCTACTGTAAAGGTATCCTTGTTGCCATTTCCATTCTGGGTGTTGCTTAATAAATTCATCAGCATCAAATGGTTCACCATCAGCACGACCAAAGATTCCCCACATATTTAAGTTATCGATATCATTAGCATCAGCACATTTACCATCGCAAGAACCTGCTGGGTAAAATGGAACATTCCAAACTGCATGTGGATCGTCAGCATAATATTGTGGATCAACATCATAGTGAGCACAAATATTTCTTGAGGAAGGATTTTGGTAGCCAAGGTATGGATCATACTTATCAGCTAAAATTTTCTTTGCCATAGCAGTATCAATTTTACCACTCACTTCTGGTAATAATTGTTCAAATCGTGTTCTACGAGCACCTGTTTGCTGGCGAGTATCATTGTAACCATTGTCTACACACTCTAAATTACGAATTCTTGGGTTGTGACAGGCATTACAGCCATAGAAGTAACCATCTTTTGTTCGTAATAATTCTTGATACTTTAAGCCTTGTTCATAACGAGCAATTTCATTATTTTTAGTATCTGCTAATAACCAAATATTTGCATATCCACCATTATTACCCTTATTAGCAATCTCAATCCATTCATCAATGTTATCAGCATATTGCGTTGCTTTACGGGCACGGACATATTCTGGAATTCCATTAACATCATATCCTACAAATCCAGCAATTGTAGTTTCAGTAATTCCTAAGCCGGCATCAGTTACATAAAAATCAGTCATTGAGTCAATATAACCTGGAACAGTTTGCATCTTAAAAGAGTGACCCTTTTCTGGTTTCACTAATTCACAAACATTAAAGTATTGACCACTCCAAAAATCATCAAAACTTTCATGGGCAATGACTGGTTTTCCATCTGTAGTAGCAGATCCCGTAGCTACAAAACCTGAACAGTGGGAAGATCTTGGGCCTTTTGGAGGATTATTAGAATAGTTAGCAGCAACTTGTGGCCACCAATAGCCTGTTAACTCCATCCAAGCATTCCAACCAATAATGTCATCTAAACTAGTTTCATATCCACCAGCTGTAAAGCCATCAGCCATCCCTTGCATTTCTTCTAAGTATTCTTCAGGAATCTTATCCTTATGTAATTTCACAGCTTCTTTAACAAAGAAAGAGTAATCCATTCCATAAAATTCAAGTGTCATGCGGTCATACACTCTGATTGCATCTTTATACTCATCAGTTAATAAATAGCCATGTTGGAATCCTATTTCATAAGGTTTTCCTTGGACAGTAATATAGTGCCAACCATTTTCGTCTTTTCGACTAGCCTTAGCAACAATTGCTTTTTGGTCTTTTGTTAAGGACATAATGTTAATACCTCCATTATCTATAAACGTGAAATTAAATTGTTAAATAGATATTTAGATAATAACTTGCAAGATAAATATTTATAATCTACTTACCTTTAAAGATAGTGGCATTTACTTTAAAAAGCAAATAAAAGGCTCTAAAAGCTTATTCAGCTGACTTTTTAGCTAAATAAATAGCATTGACTTTAACCATCAATGCTATTTTATTAACTTAATCGACAATTTTATTTAAGGCAGCCACCACAGCATCCTTTTCTTTTTCAACCAAGTTAACCTTAGTTTCAATTACACGAATATCCATTTCAATTTCTCTAGTTAAACCTGGAGTATTCAATTTTGGTTCAAAGAATTCCTTAAATTGTGCTAAATATTCTGGAGTATGGAAAACATTAGCTGTAACTGTTACAAAAGTAGCAAATTCCATATCTCCCCCAACAGTTTTTTCGAGCCAATCCCAACTATAACGCATCCAATTCCAGGCTTGTCTTTGACCATAAGGATTTGCCAAAACTCCACGATACCAAGCACGTAAATCTTGTGGTTTTACAACATCTGCTTCTTTAAAGACATCAACAATGGCGTCGATAATATCTGGCTGTGCAGTATCAGTAATTGCCTTAGTTAAATCATTTTTAAAACTAGGATCACTTGTAGTTTCATATTCATGCATTAATTTATCATGCAAACTCATACTACCAAAGTTGTGGACTTCATTATCTAAAACTAAAGCACGGATATCTGCATTAATTGCATCTAATTGATCCTCATTTTCATTATAAATTCTATGCAAGGTAGCAATTGTAGTATCATTTTTACCATATAAAGAAGCTGCAATTACATATGGACGTGTCAATGTATCATCAATTGACTCATCTTCTCTTGGTAAAAAGCCTAAACGCTTAACTTGATCCTCAGATAGCATATTATAAAATTCACGTAATTTCTTATCTTCTGGAGAATTTGGTTCAACAAAATTACGTAAGTAAGCTAAGAGACGATATAAAGCATCATTAACAATTGAAGAAGTTGAGTTAGCAAATTTAGGTAATAGTGGAATAATTTCTGCCCAGGACATTTGTCCTGCTTCTGCTAATAAGCGAAAATCTTGTAGCAATTGCAATTTATCAGTAGCAGTCAAATCTTCAACACTAGCTAAAATATCTTGTAGTAATTCTGCATCATATTTAACGATAAAGTCAGAATTATTACCAACATTTAGTCTAAATGCCTTACCTGCTGCTTGACGTAAAGCTTCATAATTGCCAAGATTTACTTCAGCATCTTTCATAATTTGCGGAGCTGCTTGATAATTAGATTCTAGCGGAATTTGCCAAGTTCTTCCTACTTCTTTTCCTTCTCCAATGAAAAATTGCTTTTGTGATAAAACCAAATCACCATTTTCAACTTTAACATTGACAACAGGATATCCTGGTTGTTCAAGCCAAGAATGCATGATTTCTCCAATATCTAATCCAGAAGCTTCGCCTAATGCCTTCCACAAGTCATCCCCAGTAGCATTGCCAAACTTATGAGCAGCAAAATACTTCTTCAGACCTGCTCTTAAAGCATCATCACCTAATAAGGCTCTTACCATTACTAACATTCTAGAACCTTTAGCATAGACAATTGCTCCATCAAACAAAGCATCAATTTCTGCAGGATCATTAACCATTACATGTACAGATTGGACCCCATCAGTTGCATCCCTTTGTAATGCAAGAGGTACTTCACTTGTTTGGAACATTTCCCAAATCTTCCAATCTGGTTCTAAAGCATTAATTGCTACATATTCCATCATGTTTGCAAAACTTTCGTTTAGCCATAAGTTATCCCACCATTGCATTGTTACCAAATCACCAAACCATTGGTGAGCTAATTCATGGGCAATTACTGTGGCAATCAATTGCTTTTGATCTAAGGCAGTATTGTCAGGATCTACTAAAAGATAAGCTTCACGATAAGTTACACAACCCCAATTTTCCATTGCTCCTGCTGAAAAGTCAGGAAGTGCTACTTGATAAGAATGTTCTAGTGGATATGGAGTTTCATAATAGTCTTCATAAAATTCAATAGAACGTTTTGCAATATCTAAAGCAAAGTCTAATTCTTTTGGTTGATGAGCTTTTGTAGCAAAAACACCGATTTCAACTCCAGAATTAGTCTTCGTCAATTTACTTTGCATTTCTCCAAAAACAAAGGCTACTAAGTAAGTTGACATCCGTAAAGTTTCTTTAAAGTAGTGCACTCCATCAACCACTTTTTCTTCTGGTTGATTAGAAATTATAGTTTCACCTGGTTTTTCATCAAACTTAATTGCCAAACTAAAAGTTGCCTTAGCAGCTGGTTCATCGACACAAGGAAAAGCTTGGCGAGCAAAAGTTGTTTCAAATTGGGTACCAATTAATTGCTTTTTAACTCCATCAACTTCATAGTAAGAAGGATAAATTCCCATCATTGTATCTGTTAGCGGACCTGCAAATTCAACTTCAACTGTTATATTGCCAGTTTTACCGGCATTGATATTAATAACTTGTTCGTCATTATCAACCTTGAAGTCTACTTCTTGTCCATCAACACTAACTTTTGTGATTTCCAAGAATTTTTGATTTAGTTTAATTTTATCTTCTACAGCTTCTCCACTAACTGTAACTTTACCAGAAAAAACTTTTTCTTGCCGATTAATATCTAAATAAACGTCATAGTGTTCTGGCTTAAATAATTCGTATAAGCGTTGGACTTGTGCCATAAAATTATCCTCTCTATATTATATTCTTAATTAATTATTATAACCTTTTTAATCTATCATTGCTACTTTACAAGTTAGTTTTAATCATTGGGCAAAATTTTATCTCTTTTCCTCAAATAACTAGTACAATAAAGTTATAATTATTTAATTTCGGAGGCTTTTATGAAGTACAATCAATATGCTTATCTTAAAACTGACTACCAAACTAAAATTAATGAATTACTTAACATCAAGTTTTTAAAGGTGGATTGGGAAAAAGAGAGTTTTGCTAGTTTATTAAAAAATCTCTTTGAAAATTGTTTTGCACAAGCAACAACTTCTCAAGCCAAAGAAGCTAAATTAAACGAATATGCAGTAAGTGAAACCGAAACTTTAGCCGATTTTATTTCTAAAAATCCTACCAACATCTCCCGTAAGGAATTCTATAATGTTGCCCTACAATTATTAAATTATCATGTTGGTTATGACTTTTCTCTAACTGATCCTTTAGATCGTATGAAACGTAATGCTCTTCCTTTTACAGAGAAGGAAATAATTGACAAAGATGAATTAATCAACGTTTTCTATCGACTACTAAATACTCGCGCAAAAAATGGACAAACTTTAATTGATAACTTAGCCGGTAAAGGCTACTTTACCCAATTTTATCCTGTTACTAAATTCATGTACTTTAATGGAAAAGCTTTGCCAGTTTTTGACACCAGTAAAGTTATTCGAGAAGTAGTTTACGTAGAAAGTGATTTAGACACTGACGAAGATGGAAAAAGTGATCTTCTTCAAGTTACAATCTTTCGTCCAATCGAAAGCAATACTTTCAAAATTCCTGCACTCTATACAGCTGATCCCTACTTTGGCGGAATCATTGACAATGCTAACCGGAATCATAATGTAGATGTGAATCTAGAGGATGCCACTACTAGTGATTATCCAAACTATGAAGCCCTTCCTAAAGTTAAAGCATCTTTACCAGGTAATGAAAATCATGCAAGTAGTGAACTTGCTGTTCACAAAGGCGCTTATAGTCTTAACGAATACTTACTAGCTCGTGGATTTGCTAATGTTTATGCTGGTGCCATTGGTACTCGTGGTAGTGATGGTTTGCGAATTACAGGTGCTCCTGAAGAAACAATTGCTGCTAAAGAAATTATTGAATGGCTACATGGTGATCGAATTGCTTATACTGACCGCAATCGCACTCACCAAACTAAAGCTTCTTGGTGTAATGGTAATATTGGAATGACTGGACGTTCTTATTTAGGCACACTTCAAATTGCCGTGGCTACTACTGGAGTTGCTGGACTTAAAACTGTTGTTTCAGAAGCAGCTATTTCTTCTTGGTATGACTACTATCGAGAACATGGTTTGGTAGTTGCGCCAGAAGCTTGCCAAGGGGAAGATCTCGATATGCTGGCCGAAACTTGCCAATCTAATTTATGGGATGCTGGTAACTATTTAAAAATAAAGCCTAAATTTGACGAAATGCAGAAAAAGCTCCTTAAAAAAGCTGATCGAGAAACCGGTCAATATTCAGATTTCTGGGAAGTGCGAAATTATCGCCACCACTTAAATAATGTTAAATGCTCTTGGATTTCTGTCCATGGACTTAACGATTGGAATGTAAAGCCTAAAAATGTTTACAAACTTTGGCAAAAAATTGCTAAGCTTCCTATTGCCCACAAACTTTTCCTCCACCAAGGTCCTCACTATAACATGAATAATTTATTATCCATCGACTTTTCTGAAATGATGAATTTATGGTTTTGTCATGAATTACTTAAAGTTAATAATAACGCTTATAAGCAATGGGAAACAGTGATGATTCAAGATAATCTCCAACCTGATATCTGGCATGAAGAGCCAAAATGGAATAATTCATTAGGGACTCAAGAACTTTACTACCCTAACGCTGAAGGAGAATTATTAAAGATTAGTAGTGCAGATGACGAAAAAGTCTCATTTACTGATGTAGGAGGAAAAGTATTTAAAGAAGCCAAAATCTCTGAAAAAGATTGGGAATATGAATTTATTTCTGGCAAAGAACGGTGGGCAGACCAACAACTTCGTTTTATTACCGAAGAGTTTATCAACCCAATTACTGTTGTCGGTCGTCCCAAAATTAAAATAAGAGTTAGTTCCTCACTACCTAAAGGCCAAATTTCGGTTGCTTTAGTTGAATTAGGAAAACGCAAGCGCCTAACACGAGTTCCAAAGCTCTTTAATGACCAAATTCAAGAGTTAGGTTATCGCTTTGGCACTGATATACTAAGAGAATATGTTCCTGATAAATTTACTGAAGCTAAACTAATCACCAAAGGTCATATGAATATCCAAAACTACGCAGATATGAAGAAGGCGCAAAAAGTGATTCCTGAAAAATTCTACGATCTTGAATTTTTCTTACAACCTACCTTTTATCGCGTTCCAGTTGGATCTTGCCTAGGTTTAATCATCTACTCTACTGACCAAGCTATGACTAAGCGTCCTCTTGAAGAAGAAACCTACACTATTGACTTAACTAATACTGTTTTCTCATATAGTCAAATGTAGAGATTGAAAAAGCATAATTCGAAAATACCCCATATTGTAGCTATAAGTCTAACAACTATGGGGTATTTTTTGACTAACCTAAAATAGTTTTTCTCTAATGAGTATCTAAATTTAATAAAATAATCTATTAAAACTATTGTTTATAAAATACAATTAAGACAATCAATAATACTTAACCGTAAATTATTACTTAGAAATAAGTTCTTTTAAGACGGTATTAAGTGCAGTATAGTCATGACAATTAACATATCTTTTAAGCCGACTAATATAATATTCTTTTTCCTTCTTATTCATATTTGAAAATACTATGGCATCATTTTTATTCGAAATAATTCGCTGTGCCCAAGCTACTAGGGGGTGTACATAATCACAAGGTAATTCTACTATTTCTTGAAGTACTTTTAAAATATAACTTACGCTTTCTTCATCCCTGATTAATAACGCTTTATAGAGTTTCTTTCTTTGCTCTTCTACCCATTCTGGCAATGACTTTTCAAAATACATACGATCGAGTCTGCTAAGAAGAATGGCTCCTCTCCCAATAATACTTCTAGCAGCAGATTGATTAATTGTAAGAATTTTTTTAATATTTTCTTCTTTAAATGGACCATGGTATCCATTTTTAGAATCCATAAATCGTAAAATTTGCGCTCCCCCTAGACCAATTCCATCTGTTCCTGTTTGAACAATCTCCATTAGATGTTTAAATCTAAAACCTGCTGAAAAGTAAGTTAATAGACCTACTTCATGAGATTTGTGCACTAACTCCAAAGCTCTTTTATATCCAAGTTGTTCCATTATCGGATCACTCGGGTACCAATTTGCTGTCCCATCAAATGTAACTTTATCAAAATTACCCGCTTTAGTAATCTCAATACCTAACTTAGCGATCTCCATTCGATCAGTAATTCTTCTCGGTTTTCCATTATTTTTTCTAAGTGTTTCATTTCGATCATCTATAAGCGGGTAATTAATACAAAAAGCAGCTGCAAGTACTTGAAGATTTTCATCACGAACCACATTTGCAGAGACAGCACGCATAAACTTTATTGCTTGAGTAACTGTCATTTTTTCAATAGCTACCTTGCACTCTGAAAGACCATTCATAAAAATTGCAGAACATACCGCAATCGTTGTATGAACAGATTTGATAAATGAATTATCAAATCTATCTTCAAACATCGGTCTCCCCACATATGATGATACAGAGGTATCTCTGCCGACGCTCATTTTGACCTTACCAATTGTAGCTAAATCGGGGAGTCTATAAGGCTCTACTAGCTCTCGATTATTTTCTTTTCCACGTTCAAGATATTCAATATGAACATTAGTACCATTTATATATTCCATCTTACGAATAGTTCCTGTCAAATGACCTAATCCTGGATCTGTAATTGAAGCCTGAGTTTGGATTTTTCTAAATCCACTATTACCCCAAGGTACAATTGGTGCCTCACTATATCCACGAATATTAATCATTTCAAAGGCAATTTGGCGAGTTAGATATTCTTGTAATGTTGAGTTTCTATTCTCGTGTCTAATTTTCATATCTAATAGACTTGCTACATTAATAAACTTCGGAATATCTAACTTATCATAATCCGAAATAGAATGATTATTTTGCTGGAGTCTTTTCAAATCAATAACCAATAAAAGCCCATTCTCTTTATTAATAAAATTAGCATAACCCAACTTATTAGGTGATAAAAAAGGAACCACATTATTAATATTGTCTAATAAATCCAAATAGCTCCATACTATTTTTTGAGTATCTTCAACCATATCCAATGCTTCTAAAAATTTTATTATGTCAGATATCACCTTAGAAGTAGATTCATCCTTATACAGTTCTTGTATATGATTAAATTGTTTAATTAAACGTTTTTCAAAATTTAAAAACATTTTACTAAATACAGGAATATAAGAAGTATCTTAAAAAAAGTCTGATCTGTAAATTTTTTATTCTTTACAATTTGACTAGTAAGTCTATAATCTAATTCAAGAAAGCTATCTAAAATAGCCTTTTTAATTAACCCCGCTTGAAGAGGAATATAACCAGATGAAACATCTTCTACATAACGACGATAATACCTATTATTTTCACTCATAAATTTAATTCTCCCATTTCCACAGAACAACTTTTCCAATCATATGCCCATTCTCTACTAAGGCATGTGCTGTCCTAAGATTAGCTGCATTTAATGGTGATAGCACTTGTGTTAATGTGCATTTCAGCTTTCTTTCATCAATCATATTAGATATTTTATTTAAAATTTTATGTTGAGTGTCCATATCTGCTGTATGGTAGTATGATTTGGTATACATCCATTCCCAAGAAAATGTTGCCTTTTTTGTAGTTAAAAGTCGTAAATTAACTGGACGCTTATTCTCTGTTGTTGAAACAATTGCTCCTTCCGGCTTAATTAATTCACACATTTCTTTCCAATGATTATCTAAATCATTTAGTTCCAAGATATAATCTACATATTTATAGCCAAGTTTTCTAACCTCATCCACTAAATTTTTTCGATGATTTACTACATATGTTGCTCCATGTTCTTTAACCCAGTTAATACTTTCATTTCGTGAAGCAGTTGCAATAACAGTTAAACCTACATTAGCAGCTAATTGAGTAGCAACCGAGCCAACACCACCTGCGCCATTAATAATAAGAATAGTTTTGCCATTATATTTTTGTTCATCAGACAATGCTAATTGTTCAAATAAAGCTTCATATGCTGTTAATGAAGTCAACGGCATAGCTGCCGCCTCACTATCATTCAACGATTTTGGTGCATAACCAACAATTCGTTCATCAACTAATTGATATTCACTATTGCTTCCTGCACGTTTAAAAGATCCAGCATAAAATGCCCTGTCACCTGGCTTGAATAAGGATACTTTACTACCAGTTTTTTTAACAATTCCACAAGCATCCCATCCAATAACTCGTGGGGTCTTTAATTTACCTAGTCCATTACGTCGCACTCCAACATCAACAGGATTCACCGACACAGCGGCAACTTTTACCAATAAATCATGATCTTTGGGTACTGGTATTTTTTCCTCAAACTCAAACAAACTTTTAGGATTGGCAATATCTAAATGTTCTTTAAAACCAATTGCTTTCATAATTAACTCCTCTTTTCTATTTCTTTACACATAGTAAACAAATTACCAAAGGCAAACAAGAAGGGAATTTAATTTTTCTATGTAACAATTATTTCCCCCTAGGTGTAAAATAAAAACAACAATATCATGAAAGAGAAGAATTACAATGCAAAGACATATTTTTAATTGTAGTAACGGTTGTCCCATCGAAAGTACCCTACAGATAATTTCCGGTAAGTGGAAAAGTGTAATTTTATATCATCTTATAAAGAATGGAACATGTAGATTTAGTGAATTACAAAAAAAGATACCGGATTGTTCAAGAAGAATGCTATCACTTCAATTAAATGATTTAGAGAAAGATAAAATTATTGAAAAAAAGATATATCCAGTAATACCTCCTAAAACAGAATATAAACTAACAAATTTTGGCAAAACTCTCAATCCAATTATTCTCGAAATGGAAAAATGGGGAAATATGTATAATTCTATCCATTTAAACGAAGGAAATTAAATACACGATTCCTGCAAAATGATATGAACCCTAAAA
This sequence comes from Lactobacillus sp. PV012, assembly GCF_014522325.1. Classification (NCBI taxonomy): domain Bacteria; kingdom Bacillati; phylum Bacillota; class Bacilli; order Lactobacillales; family Lactobacillaceae; genus Lactobacillus; species Lactobacillus sp. PV012. The sequence continues at coordinate 578,294 of NZ_CP041983.1, read as the reverse complement.
TTAGGACATATTATTAATTAGCTTTGATTCATAATCGCATTCCGATATTCAATCGGTGTGCGATTTTTTAGTACAGTTTTAATTCGTTTAGTATTGTAATATTCAATATATTCTTTGATGGCTTCTTCTAACTCATCTAAATTACTAAAATTATTTTCGAATCCATAAAACATTTCTCTTTTAAGTATGCCAAAGAAACCCTCCATCATGCCATCATCTAAAGAATTACCTTTACGTGACATACTTTGGGTTATGCCATGATTTTTAAGCCATGATTGAAAGAGAGGATGTTGATATTGCCAGCCTTGATCAGTATGAAATACTAAACCATTAAGGGCCGGATACTTTTTATAGGCCAGCTTTAACATATCCATTACTTGCTTTAAAACAGGATGACGACTTAGAGTATAAGAGACAATCTCTTGTGTGCAACCGTCCATAATTGGGGATAGATAAAGCTTTTCACCATTCAAATGAAATTCCGTCACATCTGAATACCACTTTTTATTTGGAATTACAGACTTGAAATTACGTTTAATCAAGTTACTTTTGATCTTACCTACAGTTCCACGATAGCTTGAATATTTATGCTTACGTCTAATGGCAATGCCATATAAGTGCATTTTAGTCATTAGACGTTTTACTTTCTTATGATTGATTTTAAGTCCTTCACGTTGAAGTTGTGCAGTAATTCTTCTATAACCGTAGCGATGTTTGTGCTCTTCATATACTTCTTTGATCCTTTCCATGATATTTTGGTTTTTCCTATCTTTATCATCATGTCCTTGAACATAGTAATAATTACTCCTAGATAGGTGAGGAAGGTCAGGTTTAGAATTGATCACTTTAAGCACAAAACTCACAGTCACATGAAGTTCTTGCCTTAGCTGTGTGACTGCAGAAACTATTTCTTGTGCTTTTGGTTTCTGATTCTTTGTGCCACTAAGGCATCTAATTTTTTTATAAATTCGTTCTCGACAGTAAGCTCTAAATTCTTTTGTTTGAGGTCCTTGATTTGCTTTTGAAGTTCTTGAATCTGTTTGTCTTTGTTCTGCATTAGATCTTCTACCTTTCTTATGATTAATGACATTATACCCATTTTCTTTGTATTTGCGAACCCAATTGTAAAGCATGGCCCTACTACGTAAACCAAGATCTAATGATATTTGGGACATAGTTTCGTCTCCTGAAAGAACCCTTCTAATTGCCTTTTCTTTAAATTCTATTGAATAAAAAGTATAGGGCTTATCTAGGATTTCTAATCCATATTTATCGATTAATTTAAATAAGTATCTAAGACTATCAGAGGTAATTCCATATTCTTTTCCTAATTGAAGAGAAGATTTACCGTAATATTTCCAATTATTATAAATATCAATTTTATCTTGTTTAGACAGTTTAGTCATAATAAAAAACCTCGAAATTCTTGTCCGAATTTCGGGGTTCATATCAAAATACAGAAATCGTGTATTTAATTAACTAATCTTTTAGTTTTCTTTTCATGGTTCTTCAAGCATAAACTATGCTTTTTTATTTACCAACTTCAATAAAACAGTGAAAGTAATTTGACTATTTTTGTAAGAAACGTTTATTTTTCCACCAAAACTTTCTACCATTTCTTTTGCCATTGCTAAACCAATACCAAAACCTGACTTTTTAGAATTATGAGACTTATCTTCTCGATAAAATCGTTCAAAAAATGATTTATAATCTAAACCAGCTCCTGCAGCATAGGTATTTGAAATAGACAAAATAGCTTGTTTCCCTATTCGTCCCCGGCGTAAATTAATTGATATTTTGCCATCGAGATCACAGTATTTGCACGCATTATCTAGTAAAATGTTTACTAATTCATTTAATGAATGTTTTTCTCCCCAAACATTTAAATCTGTAGCAATCTGTGCATTGTAATGAAGACCCTTTTGCTCCATAAGGGACTTAAAGCTTTGGGTAACTTCTTTAACAATTTGAGAAAAATTCACTTTACTTACTACAACTTCTTTAGTTTCTCCTGTTCGTGCCATAGCAATTAAATTATTAATTAATTGGGTTAGCCGCTGAGTTTGTTGTTTGGTACTTTCAACCCACTCAGAGTCTTCTCCTAGCATTTCCTGCATTTCAGTATTAGCAGAGATAATCGCTAACGGCGTCTTTAATTCATGCCCTGCATTAGTAATAAATTCTTTTTGTTTTTTATAGGTACGAATAATTGGACCAATTGCCTTTTTTGAAATTAAAATTAAAACTGTTGCAAAGATAATCAAAGCTACAACACTTAATACACCGGCAATTTTCACTAAAATCCAAAAACGATTAAAGATCAATGATTCATTTAAAAAAATAATCATTCGATTTCCTAATTCATTTTTAGTAATTCTAAAGGCATAAATATTTTTGCCAATTTTAACCCGATTCGCTATATTCTTTTTACTAATAATTTTTTGGGCTACCTGTTTAATTTGTTTTTTAGAAATACCATCAACATTCTCATCATTCATAATTTGAACAGTATTTTGTGGAGTTACGCCTACCGTGAAATAACGATATTGATAAACTGCCTCTGGATTATAAGTGCCTGCCCCAAAATTACGATTAATTACATCATTTTGATTGCCAAAAACGGGTTGAGCATTTTGCGGGGTTAAGTGACCATGATTTTTGTCAAGAGCCGTTAAAACTCGATTGACTTCACCACTACTTTGATGATAACTAAAAAATAGTAGTGTTCCCATGGTAAAAAATAAAACTATTGCTAAAGAAGTAATTGAGAGATAAATAAATTTCCACCTAAATTTTTGAATCATTTACTTTACCTACCCTTCAATTTTAAAACTACCATCCTTTTCTCCTAAGATTTTAATTTCACTTTGAATTGAACGCAATTTTTGTCGCAAGTAAGAGATATAAATCCAAACGATTTCACTGGTAACGTCATCTTCATTTTTCCAAACTTGATTAAAAATTTCCTGAGTAGAAATTTCTTTTCCTTGGTTTAATAATAAATAATTCATTACTTGTGTTTCTTTGCTATTTAAGCGAATTGAATTTTCGCTAATCAATTCTTGTTCTGGAACATTTAAACACAAATCTCCAATTTTAATTTCATCAGGAGTATAAGTATCATCACGCCGTTTCTTTGACCGTAAACGTGCAAGTAGTTCCTTTAAAGAAAATGGCTTAGTTAGATAATCATCAGCTCCTGTATCAAGCCCTAAAACACGATCATCAATTTCTGACTTAGCCGTTAACATTAAGATATAACTTTTATTACCACTTTCACGAATCTTTTTTAAGGCAGTAATTCCATCCATTACTGGCATCATGATATCTAAAATAATAATATCGTAGCTATTTTTACTTACCTTTTCAACGGCTTCTTTACCATTTTCAACAGCTGTTACTTCATGACCCTCATGTTGCATAGCTGCTACTAAAACATGAGATAATTGCTCTTCATCTTCTGCAATCAAAATCTTCAAGTTAATCATCCTCTCTGATTAATTGTCTAATTGTCTGCATACTTACATCACAAGAAGCTAATTCATCAGCTACTCTTTTTAATTCTTGTCCAATCATCTCTGGATTATTAATTGTATGCTTATACTTCATTTCATGTTCCAAACTAGCCCAAGTATCCATTGCAATTGTTCTTAGTTGCACCTCAATAAAGTATTGACCTGGATCATTACCATCAATATCAGCTACTGGATAAGTGACTTCTAAAATCAAGTGATATGAACGATAGCCATTTGGTTTAGCATGTGTAATGTAGTCTTTTTGTTTTACAATTGCTACATTATTTAAATGTTCAATTATATCAATCCAAGTATAAATATCATCAATAAAATTGCATACAATTCTAACACCAATACTGTCTTTATTTTCCTTTAAAGCGGAGCGAACATTTAATGGTAAATTCTTTCTTTGACATTTTTCAATCATACTTTTAGGAGTTTTCACTCTTCCAATTAAGTGTTCGTATAAACGATCTCCCGTTTCTGTTTGATAGTCATCCTTAATTTCTTCTAATTTATCTAAAGTCTCAGCTAAAATTTCAGCTAATACTGGCTGGTAATCTCCATAAATATTTTCTTGCATTATGTCACCTTCTAGTTGTATTAATAATACCAACTAAAAAAATCCCCTTCAATCTTGAAGAGAATTTTTAGAAAAACTTATGCTAATTCAACACTAATTTTCATCCCTTGACTCAAAGTCTGATAAACAACCGAAACATGCAAAATATGATTTAAGAAATTTTGCTTTTCTTCTTGAGTCATTTTACTTTTGAAAAACACCTTAACATTAATTTTTGAGACTTGGTATTTTTCAGTTTCAGCCTCAGTTATAAGGTGAAAATTCTGTACATCTAAATTTTTCACCTTAATAATCATTGACGCAGAAATTGTTAAGCAACTATTCAGTGAACCAATTAAATATTGAACTGGATTAGGACCAGCATCTTTTGTTTCATGACGATCTTCATCAGCAATAAATTTATAATTACCTGTTTCATTAATTACTTGCCAAGGAATTCCATTAGTTTTACTTTCAACTAAGTATTTTCCCATTATAATAATCCTTCACTTTCTAAAAAGTCACGAGCAACTTTAGCAGGTTTTTCATGTTTTACATTAACCAAATAATTCATTCGTTGCATTTGCTTAGTAGTAATTTTACCCGCTAATTTATTTAGAGCTTTCACAACTTGAGGATTATTTTCTGCAAATTTAGCTTTCATTAATGGGGCACCTTGATATGGTGGGAAGTAATTTTTATCATCATCTAGCATTACCAAATGATACTTTTCAATTTCTGCATCAGTAGTATAGCCATCAACAACATTAACTTTCTTAGAAGCAATTGCTGAATAGCGAATACTTGATTCGGTTGTCTTAATTGACTTAAAGTCAAGATCATATACTTTCTTTAAGCCAGGATAACCATCTTTTAAATTATAAAAGTCAGGGTCAAAAGCAGCATGAATTTGCTTATTTACACGTTTCAAATCACTCATTTTACTTAAGTGATATTTTTTAGCAAATTCTTTGGTCGTGGCCAAGGCATAGCCATTTTGATAAGCCATTGGTTTTAAATATTCCAAATCATATTGCTTTTTCAAGTCGCTAGCTGCTTCAGCATATACCTGCTTAGGATCAGACCCAGTCTTTTTATTAGTTTTGACTAGAGTTTGCAAGACTGTTCCAGTAAATTCAGGATAAATATCAATTTTATTACTTTGTAACGCTCTAAATAAGAACGTCGTCCCACCAAAGTTTGGCTTTAATACTACCTTAGTATTAGGATCATTTTTTTCAATTAAATCTTTATACATATTAATTAAAATTTCTGGTTCTGATCCCATCTTCCCTGCAATAGTAATTGTTTGTTTTTCAGGTTTTCCAGTAATTTGTGGTTGATAATGATTATAAAGACTTACTCCACCCCAAGCTAGTAAGCAAACAGCAATTAAGCTAGTTCCTATTTTTGCCCGCAATTTACTTTTAGAAATGAACAGCAAGAACCAACTGAAGAATAAAGCTAAAAATGCAGACAGAATTGCCCCAAGCAAGACTTCAGCATTATTATTAGAATTAATACCTACATAAATATAAGTACCTAATCCTCCACCACCAACTAGGGCTGCCAAAGTTGCTGTCCCAATAATCATTACTAAAGCAATTCGAATTCCTGCTAAGATCATTGGCATTGCTAATGGAATCTCGACTTTCCGCAATTTTTTCCAATGTGATAGGGCTAAAGCTTCGGCTGCCTCTTGTAAATTTGATGGGATGCCGGTTAAACCTGCATATGTATTTTGAAAAATTGGCATAATTGCATACAAAACTAATGCAATTATTGCGGGAACTGTTCCAATTCCTACAAATGGCAACAATAATCCTAAAATTGCTAGACTAGGAATTGTTTGAATAATGCTGGCAATTTGTAAGGTAAATTCTGCCATTTTTTTATGATGACGAAGTAGAAAAGCCAGCGGAATAGCAATAATCATTGCAATTACTAACGCAATTAACGAAATTTTTATATGATCTAAGGTGGTTGCCCAAATTTGTGTATGTTCCTTTAGTATCATATTCCAAAGCTGTTTAATCATCACTTACCACCCTTTGCAATAAAAATTTCCAAACCCGTTTAGGTTCAATTAAAAATTCACCAAATTCAGTTTCTGCAATAAAGAGGGTATCTGGGTGATTTGAACAAGCTTTAACCAAATCTTTTAAATTTGAAATATGATACCGAAGTAAAGTTTCAGTTTTAGGGTAAAAACGAGGATCTACCCCTAGTTCTCCCTTTAATAATCCTTCCAAATCAAAATTATTTTCTACAGAACTAGCAGCAAAAAATTTCTTCACAAATTTAGTTGCAGGATGGTGCAAAATTTCTCGTGGTTTTCCAATTTGCTCTAAATGTCCTTGATGAATTACTGCAATTCTATCTCCTAACCGAACTGCTTCTTGCATATCATGAGTCACAAACATAATTGTGACGCTAGTTTGTTTATGCAGTTCTAATAAAGTATCTTGGAGCTGCTTTCTTACAACTGGATCAAGGGCTGAAAAAGACTCATCCATTAAAATTACCGGTGGCTTAGTTGCTAAGGCTCGGGCAATGCCTACCCTTTGCTGTTCTCCCCCAGACAAATCTGTAGGATATCGACTTAAATACTTTTCAGGAGACATTTTTACTAATTTCAACAATTCTTTTTGAAGGTTAATTTTTTCTTCCTTAGAGATTTTTCCATCTAAAGCGATAGTAATATTTTCACCAACAGTTAAATTTGGAAATAAACTTGCTGATTGTAAAACATAACCTGCATTTTTTCTTAAAGTACGCAAGTTAATTTGGGCAATATTTTCCCCATTAGAAAGAATCTTTCCACTAGTTGGTTCTACTAAACGATTGTACATTTTTAGCAAAGTAGTTTTACCACTCCCACTGGGACCAACTATCACAAAAAGTTCGCCTTTATTTACCTGAAAAGAAATATCTTCTAAAATTACCTGATCCCCATATTTTTTCCCTATATGGTCGTATTTAATCATTAGTAATACTTTCTTTCTTATTTATCCTTTGCCAAGTACTCTTGAAGTACTTGTAAAACTCCATTTTCAGTATTTTTAGGCGCAATATAACTTGCATGCTTCTTTACTTCTGCCATTCCATTTTCCATTGCATAAGAATACTTAGCAAAATCTAGCATTGGAATATCATTTTCGCCATCTCCGAAAGCAATTAAATCATTACCAGTTAAGCCAAATTTTGTCAGCATTTCTTTTAACCCTGCACCTTTGCTTACTCCATAGGCATTGATATCAATTGCAAATTCAGCAGAGCCATAAGCTGAAATTACATTCCCATGTTTTTGGTTAAAACTTTGTTCAATTTGCTTGCCATCTTTGCGAGGATGGTGAAAAGTAATTTCAATGTATTGTTGATTAGGCAACTTAGACCAATCTTTAACCTCTATACAAGTACCTGCAAAATATTTTAGAAATTCCTTGTCTCGTGCTGGTGCATTTTCTCCAATGTAAGCCATATTTGGTGCAAACAACATCGTAGCCATTTGACCATACTTCTGGTGTACATCTTCAATTAATTCAACTACAGTATCACGTTTCATTGGGGTTATTCCAATTTGCTTGTTATCAGACATTAAACGTGACCCATTAGCTGTCACAAAATCCATTCGATCAATATAATCAATAAAATCTTCTTTTAATCGTGCGTACGGTCTACCTGAAGCCACAATAAAATGGACCCCTCTTGCCTCAAGTTGAGTTAGAACTTTATTAAATAATTGATGGTCATAGGTCCTTTCTCCGTTTAAAAAAGTTCCATCCATATCAACCGCAACTGCTTTAAATGGTAAAGCCATAAACTTAACTATCCTTTCAATTGTTTTAATTTAATTTCTAATTTTTAATCATATATTTTCAAATCTTAAATCATTATAACAAAAACAGATTCTGAGTTAATCAGAATCTGTTTTAATTATTCAAAATTTGCTACTTTTACGTAACGCTTCTTTGTCGCTGTTGCTCCTTGAATCCGGTAGTATTGTTTGCCATTCTTAAACTTATAAGAACCACCATACGTTGTTACTACGGTTCCCTTCTTCAAAACTGTTCTATCTGCACGCTTAGTGCTCGTTGCATAGATATAGGCATTATGTTTTAATTTGCGTTTTGTACCATCTACATTTGCAACCTTAATATAATCAGGAGCATCAATAATTTTATAGTATTTTACTCCCTTAAAAGTATAAGGTTCTTTTTCAACTGTAACTTTTTTAAATGCAGCAATATGACGATACTTGCTTCCACCTCCTTGGCTATATACCAGTGAGCGATGCATTACAGTCTTTTCTACGGCTTCGATTGGTTTAGTATCTGTCAACAAGTTTGCCGTACTCATCCAAGCTGCTTCCTCTTTATTATTAGCTATCGCTAAAGATTGAGTAGAAATTGAATTATAGGTATGACTTCCTGCATTCATGAAATTTTTTCCAATATAGATTTCTGTTCCCCTACTAATCGTAGCAGGATCATTTAAAAAGTTATTATTTTCTACACTATTAAAATCATAAATTGAAGTATAATACGGCACATTTAGACGAACAGGTTTATCATTTCTCACATATACAGCATAACTTGCTTCTGTTTCTTTACCACTTTTAGTTGTTGTAGAGACAGTAACTACTCCCCAACTATTTGCTTTAGTGGAATCTACGGTATTTGAAACAACCTTTCCATCTGCTTTATCAGTTGATGCTACTTGGTAGGTAATTCCATTCGATGCCTTAATATCTAAAGGATCAAATTTACTACCTTCATCAATTAAGAAAATATTTCCACTTATGGATTCAGATTTTTCCTTTCCATTTTCACTGTAGTTTGCCTTTAAAATGCTATTGTCAATTAAGTTTTCAGGTTTCCCTGTTCCAAATATTACACTAGTATCTTCATCTTTTCCCGTTTGTTGCTTTGAGAGAGTAATGGTAAAACCTTGGGGCTTACCTAAGATTCTATTACCAGCCACAGAAATTCCTTGTTGCTTGAGTTGCGTGGAAAGTTCATTTGGAGGTAATGATCCATCATTTATATTATCATCTTCCAATTCTTTATAAATTTGACTTAATGTCATGTTGTCTTTAATTTCTAGTGAATTTGAAGGATTATTAGTAGAGTTAGAAGATGGTGTATTAATAGTAGTTGCCAAAACTCGAGAATTTAAACTTGCCATTGAACTTCCAACTAAGAAACTTACAGCTACTAACTTTAATGTTTTTTTCTTTTTATTCATTAATTTAATTTTCTTTCTAAGTTTAACTCCAACTAACTTTAAAAATTTTATTCATTGAAGGTAACATTTTTATTATCCCACTCAAATACGAAGAAATGTTATCACTTATCTTAAAAATCCTTAAAGAAAGTATTTCACTTTTATAACAAAAAACATCCCCTATCCAATAAGGGATGTTCAAATACTTATTTTGCTCTAATTACAATATTTTGTGTTGCATAACTACTATCATTTTGTGCACTCACATTTATAGTTTGTTTATTCTTTTTAACAGGTAGTTTAGCAGAAAACTTTCCATCTTTTCCTACGACTGTAGTTGCTAAAGTTTTCTTAGTTTTACTATCTTTAAAAGCAATCGTCAACGAACCTTCTGCTCCTTCATCATCTACTTGACCAGACACAGTCGCATACTTATAATTCTTGTCATACTTCAACGGTTTCAAATTCAACTTTTGCTTAATAGTTGATTTCGTTCCCGAATTTAAATGAATATTTGCACTAAGATAATTTTTTCCTGTCAAAACAAAATTTTGTGTGCTGGTCTTTAAAGGTACAGTGACTTTAAATTGACCTTTCTTATTTGTTGTAACAGTGGTATTTTTCTTTGTATCAGTATTAGCTAAGGTAAGTTTAGTATTCTTAGCTGCTACTCCTGAAATGATAGCAGTATTTTTCTTTGTATAAGAAATCGTATTAAACTTAAAGGACTTTTTATTAAGTTTCTTAACTTGTAAATCACTTGCTGATAAAAGCCCAAGCTTATTCTTCATAGTTAAAATTCTTTTAACTGATTGATCAATCTGTTTTTTAGAAATTTCTCCCTTTTTTACAGCCTTAGCGATTGCTGGAATTCCCTTAGCATAGTCGGCACTCATTAACATATCGTTACCAGCTTTGACTGCTAAAACATCTACACTCTCATTGCCATGATTTTTAGCAAAATTCTGAATCGCTCCCATTTCTAAGGCATCGGTCACAATTACTCCATTAAACTTACAATCTTTGCGCAAAAGATTAATTACTTTTTTCGAAAGGGAGGCTGGGTAAACTGGATCTATCTTATCATAAATCACATGTGTTACCATCACTGAATCTACTCCTGCCTTAATTCCAGCTTTAAAAGGTAAGATATCAGTCTTCATAATGGTTGATTTAGCAGTATTTACATGAGCAAAATCAGTATGCGTATCTGTCGCATCCCCATAACCTGGGAAATGCTTCAATGTAGCTGCTACTAAATTATCATGTTGCCAAGCTGGAACAACTTGCTTAATATAGTTAGCTTCAGCTGTATAACTCTTTTTCCCTTTTAGGCCACCAAATCCACGTTGATAAATAAAAGAAGATGGATTATCACTATAATCGGCATCTGGGGCATAATTCCAATTAATACCTAATTTATGTAATAAACTTGCTGTATCTGTCGCATACTGCACTACAGCATCCATCCCGCTGCCCTTTTCATTAGCTTCCGCATTTTCATATTGGTCACGAGGAAATTTAAATTGATCACCATTTTCTTTTACCAAGCCACTGTGAGTCAAACGAGATACTGATCCTCCTTCTTGATCAATTCCAATCAATAAGGGAAGTTGAGCGGTTGCTTGATAATTATCAATCTTACTTTTAAACTGCTTTTGGGTATAATTTTGCATATCTGCATCATACATAATATACCCACCTAAGTTATACTTGTATGCATCTTGTTCTGCTTGTCCAAGCTTTTGCGGTGTACGTGCAATATACATTTGGCCAATCTTTTGATTTAAACTTGCCTTTTTAATGTATGTATTAATCTGACTACTAGTTGCTGCCTGAGTTTTATGAGTGAAAATTCCACTTAAACCAGCCGCAATTGTTACTCCTGCAATCGCTGCAGTAGTAATTTTTCTTATAAGTCTTTTTTTCATTTTTTCTCCTTAAAGTTAATCTAAAAGCAAAATATACCATAATCCATTCTACATTCTTCTTTTAATAGATTCATAACAAATACTTTACAAAGAATTTTCAAATAAAAATGAATCAAGTGATAAGATACTTGATTCATTTTTATTACTTAAAAAATTTGATAGCGAGTTAATTTTATTTACTCATCTAACTCTTCTACTTCATTAACCTGGGCTTTCTTAGATACACTTGCATACCAGAACCAGCCAATTAAACCAAAGGCTATTGGTCCAATTGCAGTCCAAAATGATGTCATGTAATCATTTGTAAATAATGGCTCAATGCAAGTAAAGACGATCCCAATTGCTACCACAAGCCAAACTATGATTGTAATTGCCCAAACTAATTTCATATTTTTAACAAAAACAAACGGACGATCCAAATTTTTCTTCATTTTAAAGAAAGGATAAGCTCCAATTAAAAATAGATATGGCGCTGAAGATGATACGTTCATCATATCCATTAAGATAGTATAGAATTGTTGCGCACCACTACCACCAAATGAAATAAATAAGATTACTACACTAACAATAACTGCTTGAAGCCACATTGCATGTTCTGGCATATTGTGCTTATTAAGTTTAGTTAAAGTCTTAGGCAATAAACGGGGATCACAGCCTTCAATAAAAGATTTGATTGGTGAATAAACCATTACGAAAGCGGCTGAAATTCCTGCCAATACATCTGCAATTCCGGCAAATCTTGAAAAAGCAGTTCCTAATGCCAAAGAAGCTGAATTTGACAGTCCTAAAGTATGTCCAGTAACAATCCCTAAATTGTTTATCAAAACATACTCAACGTTTGCTAGGTCAACTTTATTACCACTCAAGGTTTTATTCCAGTTTACAGCTACTCCTGCCATAAAAATATTAAAAACATACAACCCTGTCATCACAATCACTGCAATAATTAAAGCTTTAGGGAATGTTTTTTCAGGTTTATCAACTGAGTCAATTACTCCCGCTGAGGTTTCCAAACCACCATATGCAAATAAGGCATACACAATAAAGGAAATAATTGCAATCGGCGTTTGAAAACTAGGATTTGGTGAATGAGTAAAAGTTTGAGCAGTTGCAGGTTCAGCTAAATGCCCTCCACTTAGTAAAAATACCAGAAGAGAGACTACCATAAATCCAATTGCAATTGCTAAGGTAAAAATTCCTCCAACTTTACTTACAGCAGCAATTTTATCTACACCTTTTACAGCACAAAAAGTTACAATTACTAAAAATAATACTTCTAAAATCCCCAATAATTGGGTAGAACCAATTGCTCCCAAATGCCAACTTTGTGTAGTATCATGGCCAGAAATAGCTGTCGAAACTGATACTAAGAAAAACTGCGTTGAAGATACTAGCCAAATTACCCAAGCTGCTAGCCAAATAAACGTTCCTGTAAATGCCGTTCTTTCACTAACTGACCCTCTTAACCACGAAAAAATTCCTCCCTTTGCTCCTTTAAAAGTTGCTCCATATTCCGCAAACATTAAAGCTGAAGGAACAAAGAAAAGAATCGCTGTTAAAACATACCAAATAATACTTGAGTAACCCATTTGGTAAAAGGCGGTCAATGAATTACTAAAACCAAAGATTGATGAAAAAATCAGCAGTACTAACGCACCGGTCTTGATTTTAACATCCTTTTTTTCTTCCATAAATTAAAATTCTCCTTTTTATAAACACTTACTTATTATCCTCTTTTTCATAATTTTTTCAAAGAATGTTATTAATTTAATTTTTCGTACAAAAAAAGCAATTAACTTTCATTAACTGCTTTTTTCTCTAAATTATTACTCAATTAATAATTCATGTACTTGTCTCTTTCCCAATCGGAAACGCTTTGAGTATATTGAGACCATTCTAATTCTTTAGAATCAATAAAGCTTTGCGTTAAGTGTTTACCTAAAGCATCTTGAATTAATTCATCTTCCTTAAAGGCCTTAATCGCATTATGCAAAGTTGAAGGTAATGGCTTAATACCACGTTCATTTCTTTCATCTTCACTCATTTCAAACACATTAGAAGTTACTGGTTCCATTGGCATCTTTTCTTCCTTGATACCTTGTAGTCCAGCCTTTAAAGCAGCAGCTAGCAATAAATAAGGGTTGGCAGTTGGATCAGCAGAGCGCATTTCTAAACGAGTAGTTACTTCTTCTGCAGAAGGAATTCTAACTAATGGAGAACGGTTCTTAGTAGCCCATGAAATATAAACTGGTGCTTCATAACCCGGAATTAAACGTTTATATGAGTTTACAGTGGGATTACCAATTGCAGTAATTGCACGTGCATGTTCCAAAATCCCATTTAAGAAATAAAGGGCTGTCTTTGATAAATTGTACTTACCATTTTTATCATAAAAGACATTTGTACCATCTTTAAAGAGCGACATATTAGTGTGCATCCCATTACCAGCTTCCCCTTGTACTGGCTTAGCCATAAAGGTCGCAAATAAACCATGCTTTCTTGCAATTGCACGAACAACCATCTTAAAGGTTTGAACACGATCAGCAGTAGTTAAAGCATCATCAAATTTGAAATCAATTTCATGTTGGCTTGATCCTACTTCGTGGTGTGCAGCTTCAACTTCAAAGCCCATACCTTCCAAAGTTTCAACAATTTCACGACGACATCTTGCACCTTCATCATCTGAAGTCATATCAAAATATGAAGCATGATCTGCATTTTCAGTAGTCCAGTTGCCATCTTCACCTAACTTAAATAAGTGAAATTCTGCTTCAAAACCAATATCAAAGTCAGTAAAGCCCATGTCCTTCATTTCTTTAAGAACACGCTTTAAGTTATTTCTTGGATCACCTTCAAATGGTTCCCCACTGGTCTTGTGTACGCTACAAATTAAGCGACCAATCTTACCGCCTTCTTCATCACCCCATGGGAGGACTGCCCAAGTTGAAAAGTCAGGATATAAAACCATGTCACTTTCTTCAATGCGAACAAAACCGTCAATTGATGAACCATCGAAGCGAATTTCATTATTCAAAACCTTATCTAATTGGCTCGTAGGAACTTCTACACTCTTTAATGTTCCATTAATATCAGTAAAGGTTAATCGTAAAAAACGAACATCTTCATTTTCTACACTATTTTTAATATCTTCTGCAGTTAATGTTTTACTCATTTGTACACACCTTATTCTACAATTATAGATCAATTTTATAGATTGTTTTTAAATTGGTCTAGTCCTTGAAAATCTCATTTTTCCTTGTGCCTTTGCACATTACTAACCATAACAAACAAAATTGGTATCGTCAATATAAAAGGTGTTTTCATTTAAACTTTTAAGAAATCACTAACCAGTTTTTTAATTTTCGTTTCACTTGTTGAATCTTGTAAAGGGTCTACCCAATGTACTGGTAACTGATGCTTAAAATAAGTAATCTGACGTTTAGCATACTTTCTGGAAGCTTGTTTTAATTTACTTATACATTCCTCTAAACTTTTTTCTCCTTCAAAATAAGGAAACAGTTCTTTATAACCAATAGCTTGAATTACTTGATGTTCCTGGGCACGATTTTCGTAAATAAATTTTGCTTCATCAAGTAGCCCCTTCTCCATCATCAAGTCAACTCGACGATTAATGCGGTCATAAACTAACTGTCGCTCACTATTTAAACCAATAATTAAGGCATCATAACGAGGAGTAATCTGTTTTTGTTGCTGAGAAAAAAGTTTTCCTGTTCGGCCAATCACTGTTAATGCTCTTAAAGTTCTTCGACTATTATTAGGTGCTATTTTTTCACTAGCTGCTGGATCTATTTTTTCTAATTCTTTCCACAATTTTTCTGGACCATTTTTTTCTAAAAAATCTTCCCACTTTTTATCTACACTTGTCTTATATTCTCCAGGTTCACCTAATTGCATCTTATTAACTAACGCCTTAATATAAAAACCTGTTCCCCCTACAACAATTGGAACCTTTCCTTTTTTATTTAAAACTTCAATTACTTCATTAGCCTGTTTTACAAAGTCTTTTACCGAGTATTCTTGAAAGACTGACCGCTGGTCAATTAAATGGTGCTTAATTTGCGCTTGTTCTTGTTTAGTAGGTTTTGCGGTTCCAATTGCTACTTCTTGATAGATTTGCATTGAATCCCCTGAGATAATTTCAGTATTCAGCGTCTTAGCTAATTTTAAACCTGCCTCAGTTTTACCAACAGCTGTTGGTCCAATAATAACTATTACTTTCTGCATTTATATATCCTTTAATTTAAAATCGTATTTCTTTATTAAATACCCAAATATTGGTAAAATCAAAATGAAGGTAGAAAATTAATTGATTTATTCAGGAGGTATTTATTATGGCAAAGAAATTTGGTGCCGGTCTTGCAACTGGTGTTTTAGCAACTGTTGGTGCTTTAGCAGCTGGATTATTTACCTACAAGAAGAAGGTTGTTGATCCTCAAGAACAACACGAACAAAAAATTGAAGAAAACCGTAAGAAAGCTAACCGTAAGAGCTACGCAGCTCACCAAGCTTAATATCTTACTAAGACCTGTTTGGCTTAAACAGGTCTTTTCTTTTGCCTAAATTAATTTAAACTTCACTGTTTATTTTTTGCAAGAAAAAAATGATTCTAAAAGAATCACTTTTCTTGCTTAATTTTGATTTTAGTTATTTCACCACTAGTAAAAACTTTCACCTCTGACTGCGTTTTTACTACTAAATTACCGTTATCGTCAATATCTTGCACCAAAGCTTGGATGGTATTTTTTCCATTTTTAAATACTACTTTTCTTCCAACTACATTAGACAATTTGCGATACAGAGGCATAAAATCTCGCTGGTCATATTCACTAGTGGCCTTGATAGTTGCTTTAACTAAATCTTGCCTCAAACACTTTTTTTTATAATCTTCCTTGCTAATACTTCCTACTAACTCCCTCAAACTAACCGGAAAATTAGCTGTATTAACATTTATTCCCACTCCAATTATGAGCCCATTATTTAGGTTTTCTGTTAAGATGCCGCCTATTTTTTTATTATTAAAATAAATATCATTTACCCACTTTAAAAAGAAAGTTTTTTTAGGAAAATATTTTTTCAAAACTTCAACAAGTTTAATCGCAATGTAAGGTGTTAATAAGCCTATTTTTGCCTTATTTATTTTGAAGTTTGGAACAGCAACACTATAATAAATACCCGTATCCTTAGGTGAATAAAAAGGACGCCCTTGCTTGCCATATCCACTAGTTTGACTACTAGCAATAAAAGCTGCAGCTTCCAAATTATCCTTTAAGTATTCTTTGGCTAAATCTTGTGTTGAAGTTACTTTATCATATTGGAAAAATTTCATAACTTATCGTAAATGAACGCCCTTATCAACAAAAATAATGTCTCCAGTTATCCCCGAAGCCAAATTGCTCATCAAAAATGCACAAGTATTACCTACTTCTTCTTTAGTTACATTCACTCCATCTACTGTTTCACTTTGAGAAATTTTAAGTAATTCTGAATGACCCTTAATTCCAGAAACAGCTAATGTTTTGATGGCTCCTGCTGAAATTGCATTTACGCGAATACCATCTTTTCCTAAATCTCTCGCAAGATAGCGTACCTCTGATTCAAGGGCAGCCTTAGCTATTCCCATAGTATTGTAATTTGGAAGGGCACGGTCACTTCCCATATAAGTCAAAGTTATTAGGCTAGCAGGATCATTTAAAATCTTAACTCCTTCTTTGGCCACTGCCAAGAAAGAATATGAGGAAACATCTAAGGCCTGAGCGTAACCTTGACGAGTTGAATTAAGAATTGAACCACCTAACTCTTCTTTCTTAGCAAAAGCAATCGCATGGACAATACCATTAATTTTTCCAAAGTTATTTTTTATTTTGTCAAAGGCTTCTGTGATACTTGTATCACTTGTAACATCACACTCAAAGAGATATTTTTCATCAGGTACAAGCTTAGAAATATACTTTTTTAATCGTTCATTTTGATAAGTGTAGATTATTTCTGCCCCCTGCTCTTCCATTGCCTGAGCACATCCCCAAGCAATGGAGCGACTGTTGGCTACACCCATTACTAAAATTTTTTTACCTTCTAAAATTCCACTCATTTTTAATACTTTCTAAATCTTTCATAACGTTTTTGCACTAATTCATCCAAAGATAATTGGTCCAATTTCTTTAGTTCAGTTTTTAAAACTTGATCGATCTTCTCGCAAACTATTTGATGATCATCTGGTTCTTCAATGATTCCTTCAATTACTTTGAATTTCAATAAATCTTTGGGAGTTAATTTCATCTTTTCAGCTGCTTGGGTAACTTTTTGAGCATCTTTCCAAAGAATAGAAGCAAAACCCTCTGGCGATAAAACAGAATATATACTATTTTCCAACATCCAGACTTCATCGCCACAAGCTAATGCTAATGCTCCTCCTGAGCCACCTTCACCATACATAATCGTAATAATTGGAGTCCTAACACGCCCGATTTCAAGCAGATTCTGCGCAATTGCTTGCCCTTGTCCATTTTCTTCAGCACTTTTTCCAGGATAAGCTCCTGCAGTATCCACAAATAAAAAAACTGGTCGTTTAAATTTTGCTGCATTTTTTATTAAACGTAAAACTTTTCGATAACCACCTGGTTGTGGTTGACCAAAGTGCTTAGCCATTCTTTCTTGTAAATCATGCCCCCGACTCGTAGTAATAACTGTTACTGGTCGGTCATGGAAACTAGTGATTCCCCCAACTATTGCTGGATCATCTTGATTTAAGCGATCGCCATGAAGTTCGAAAAAATCTGGAAAAAGTCGCTTACGTATTTCATGACCAGGAATATGCTTTTCACTACGTGCGGCTAATACAATGTCCATTGCCGTTTTATTCATTTCGACCACCTACTTTCAACAGCCATGAAATAACTTCTTTTTCATCTTCCCGCTTTACAATGTGATCAATAAACCCATATCGCAGTACATTTTCTGCATCTTGTAAATCAGGAGCAATTTTTTGATGAATAGTTTGTTCAATTACTCGTCTTCCTGCAAAACCTACCATTGCATGAGGTTCCGCTAAAATAATGTCGCCTTGACTGGCAAAGCTTGCTGTTACCCCACCAGTAGTTGGATCAGTCAAAACCACAATATAAAGTAATCCTGCTTCTGAATGCTTTGCGACTGCATTAGATACCTTCGCCATTTGCATTAGTGAAAATATTCCTTCTTGCATACGAGCACCACCAGAAGCTGTAAATAAAACAACTGGCAATTTTTTATCCGTAGCTTTTTCAAAAAGTTGCGCTAACTTTTCTCCGGTCATTTGTCCTAATGAGCCCATAATAAAACTCGGATCCATAATGCCTAAGGCAAAGATTTCATCTTTAATTTTTCCTTGCCCTGTCCAAACTGCTTCTTTTAATTTGCTAGTTTGTTCAGCTTTAGCTATTTTTTGTTGGTAACTAGGAAAGTTTAATGGATCTGTAGCTTGGAGTTCCGAGTTCCATTCTTTAGCTTCATCAACTAACCACTGTAGCCTTGATTTAGCTGTAATTCTAAAGCCATAGCCGCAATTTAAGCAGGTTTGATATTGAGTTAATCTATCTGCAAATACCTCTTCACCACACTTTGGACATTTTTTTATCAAATTATTTGGTACACGATCATCTGCATTAATATCTGCCTTCACTCTGACTTCTGATAGAGTATTTTTATGCGGAAATAGTTTCACCATTAGAACGACTCCTCCACTTTGGTAAAAATTCTTTTTCAAGATAAGTATTTGTAAATAAACCCTTAACAAAATCAGGATCACTTAAAATAGCACTATGGAAATCTTGATTAGTATTAATCCCTCTAATTACCATCTCATTTAGTAATCGCTTCATTTTTTCGATGGCCTCTGTTCGATTTTGACCAAAAGCAACTATTTTAGCAATCATTGAATCATAAAATGGCGAAATCTTCTCACCTTGATATAGAGCAGTATCAATCCGCATCCCTGGATTTCCAATTGGTAAATAAAGAAAGTCTATGTCACCAACTGAAGGCATAAAATTATTAGCTGGATCTTCTGCATTAATTCTGCATTCAATTGCATGACCTTTAATTTTTAAATCTTCTTGAGTAAAAGGAAGCTTTTCACCAGCAGCTACTTTAATCTGGGCCTTCACTAAATCTACCCCAGTTACCATTTCAGTTACTGTGTGTTCAACCTGAATTCTGGTATTCATTTCCATAAAATAAAAGTTATGATCCTGATCCATCAAGAATTCAATAGTCCCTGTATTAAAATACCCTGCTGCTTCTGCAGCTTGAACAGCAATTTTACCTAATTTTGCCCGTTCTCGTTCAGTAATTACATTACATGGACTTTCTTCTAAAACCTTTTGTTTATTTCTTTGAAGAGAACAATCACGTTCGGGAAAATAAACTGTCTGGCCAAATTTGTCGCGAAATACTTGTACCTCAATATGTTTAACATTCTGCATTACTTTTTCTAAGTACATGCGATCATCACCAAAATCCGTTTTAGCTTCTGCTTGCGCAGAAGCCAAAGCATTGGCCATTTCTTCTGGCTTACTTACTTGGCGAATTCCTTTTCCCCCACCACCTGCAGCAGCCTTTAAAAGTACAGGATAGCCTACTTTTGCTGCAATTTTTTCTGCTTGCGTTACTGAAGTAATAAAACCCTGACTGCCAGGAGTAACTGGAACATGATTTTTGATCATTAATTGTCTAGCATGTTCCTTATTACCCATTTGATCAATCGTTTCTGCATTAGGACCAATAAAAGTAAGACCACATTTCGTACACATCTGAGCAAATTCCGCACTTTCGGATAAAAAGCCATAACCGGGGTGAATGGCTTGTGCTCCTGTTCCTACAGCGGCAGCTAAGATGTTTTTAAGATTTAAATACGAAGCAGTTGGTTGTGGTCCACCTACACAAACTGCTTCATCAGCTAATTGAACATGAAGACTATCTCGATCCGCTGTTGAATAAATTGCCACGGTTTTGATTCCCATTTCTTTTAAGGAACGAATAACACGAACTGCAATTTCTCCTCTATTTGCTACTAACACTTTCTTAAACATTTTTATCACCTAATTAATTACAAATGTTAATTCCGCACTTACAATAAGTTTCTCTTTAACATATGCTTTTCCAATCCCAACACCTATATTTTTTCTAATCTTTGTTAATTCGGTTTTTAATATTAATTGATCACCTGGTTGAGCTTCGTCGAAAAAATCAGCTTGTTGAATACCACCAAAATATGCTGTTTTCCCACTGAATTTTTCCTCACTTAAAAGCGCAACTGCGCCAGTTTGTGCTAATGCTTCTACAATTAATGGTGCTGGCAAAACTGGATTGGTTTTTGAACTAGCTTGGACAACTTCTTCATTAAAGCTTACATTATGAATTCCAGTTGCACTTTTGCCAGGTATAACCTCTACTACTCGATCTAACAAAAGCATCGGGTAGCGATGAGGAATAATTTTTTTGATTTCTTTAATTCCTAGATCTTTCATACTTTAATCTTCCTCAACCATAATTAAAGGCTGATCTACTTCAACTAAGTCTTCATTTTCAACTTTAATTGCTTTAACAGTACCAGTAACTGTACTTTTTACTTCTGTCATCATCTTCATAGCTTCAATAATGCAGATTGTATCTCCTTTTTTAAGATGTTGGCCAACCTTTACAAAGGCAGGTTGTCCAGGCTTAGCTTGTAAATAGACAATCCCCACAATTGGTGCCTTCACTGGTACCCCTGCATCTTCAAGTTTTTCTTGCTTTTTAGGTTGAGGAGAATCTTCTTCTTTTTTCACTGCAACTTTAGGTAAAGCAGGTTTAGTGGCTTCTACTGATTTGACTTTATTTTTGCTCAAGTACAAGTGAAAATCTTTACTATCTATTTTTAATTCTCGTATTTCAGAATCCTCAAACTGCTTCATTAAGATTTGAATTTCATCAATATTTCCATTCATTACTTCTCACTCCATTTCTTAAAAGCTAAAACTGCATTATGTCCTCCAAAACCAAATGAATTCGAAATGGCATAATTAGTTTCAATGTTTTGACTAGCAGAAGTCACTAAATTAACTTCACATGCATCATCTTGATTAAAACAACCAACATTCATTGGAAACTTCCCTTTTTGTAAGCTTGCTATCGTTAAAACAGCTTCTATTGCACCTGCTGCTCCTAGTAAGTGTCCTGTCATCCCCTTAGTTGAAGAAACTAAGACTGAACTTTCTTTACCAAAGACTTTAATTATCGCCCGACTTTCACCGCTATCATTTATATTAGTTGCAGTACCATGAGCATTTATATACCCAACTTCAGCAGGCGTAATGTTTGCCTCAGAGATAGCTAGCTTCATCGCTCTAGCCGCACCTTCTCCTTCAGGATCCGGCGAAGTAATATGATAGGCATCACTAGTTGCTCCATAACCAACAATTTCTCCTAATATTTTGGCATTACGTTTTCTAGCATGCTCTAAGCTTTCTAGAACTACTGCCCCAGCTCCTTCTCCTAAAACAAATCCTGAACGATCTTTATCAAAAGGAAGACTAGCATGATCAGGATCAGAACTTTTAGAAAGAGCTGTTAAGGCCGCAAAACCACCAATTGCAGATTCATTAATTGTTGCTTCACTACTACCTGCAATCATTACTTGTGCTCTTCCCTCTTTAATTTGGCGAAAAGCTTCTCCAATCGAATTATTTCCTGAAGCACATGCAGTTACGATTGATGTTGAAATATTTTTTGCTTTAAAACGAATTGAAATATTACCAGCTGCCATATTTCCTATTGCCATTGGAATAAAAAATGGTGACATTCTTCTGGGACCTTTATCATGCATGCGAATTATTTGTTCCTCTAAAGTAGTCAAACCACCAATTCCAGAACCGAAAATTACTCCCAAGTCTTCAGACTTAGTATTTTCTTCGGTAATTTGGGCCATTTCCATTGCTTCTGTAGCTACTTGAATTGCATATTGTGAATATAAATCCATTCTTTTTGCAGCCTTTTTGCCCACAAAATCTTCTGAAGTAAAATCATCAATTTCACCTGCTACAGAAATGCCTGTTTCACTTGCATCAAATTTTGAAATTGACTTTATACCATTTTTTCCTAACAAACTATTTTCTACAAATTCGTTAAATCCATTTCCATTAGGAGCAATCGCTCCCATCCCAGTAATAACAACTCTTTGCATATTATCTCCTAGATCGTCATACCACCATCAACAACAATTGTTTGACCTGTAATATAGTCATTTTGGGTCAAAAAAATAGCAGCCTGCGCTACTTCACTTGTTTTACCAAAGCGCGTCAATGGAATCTGCTTTAATATATTATTTTTTACACGTTCAGAAAGTACTTGCGTCATCTCTGTATCGATCATCCCCGGCGCAATTGCATTTACCCGAATATTACGCATTGCAGCTTCTTTAGCAAGTGACTTCGTCAATCCAATTAGCCCTGCCTTTGCCGTTGCATAATTAGCTTGACCAACATTTCCATGCATCCCTACAATACTACTCATATTTAAGATAACCCCTGAACGTTCACGATTCATCTTTTTGAGGGCAACTTTACTTAGGAAAAATGGAATCCGGAGATCTAAGTTCATAACCTCATCAAAATCTGCATCCCTCATTCCAATGAACATCTTGTCACGAGTAATGCCGGCATTATTGATTAAAATATCTACTTTTCCAAACTCTTCCCAAGCTTGATTAAAGTAATCTTTAAGGTTCACTTTAGTTAAATCAGCTTGTAAATATTTATATTCTCCTCCCAATTGCTTTAGAGTTTCTTCTAATTCAACTGGAATTTTTTCATGACGTCCATTTAATAGCAACTTAGCTCCTTTTTTAGCAAAAGCTACTGCTAAGCTTGCTCCTAAGCCTCGTGTAGATCCGGTTATAAGAACTACTTTATCCTTTAATTCCATCTTTTTCCTCAATAAATTTTTGATAATCTTTATATTTTCCTAATTGGTAACGTTTTAATTTATGATTTACTTGTTTAGCAAACAAAGATAATGTTTTCCCAGGTCCAATCTCTATTGCAGTATCAATATCCTCTTGCTCAAGTAAATATTGCAAGCAAGCTCCGAAATGAGTAGGTTTCATTAGCTGCTTTTCCATTATCAAGCCCCAGTTATCTTTAAAGGCTACTGCTGTTGTATTAGAAATAACGGGAATCTGATTTTTACTAAAACTCACTTTATTAAGTCGCTCATGCATCTTTTGACTAGCTTTGGTAAATAAGGGCGTGTGAAAAGCACCATTTACCTCTAGCTCTATTAACCTTGTAGCCAATTTTTCTTCTGTAATCAGAGTACTAGCCTGTTTTACTGCTTCTTTTTCTCCGCTAATTACAATTTGGGAAGGTGAATTATAGTTTGCAATAAAAACCTTTTCACCCTCTTGTTGTAACTCGGTCAAAAGAGTTTCAATTTTAGAAGTTTGAGGTTTAAGCACAGCTACCATCGCACTCGTTACTTGATTCGCATCTTCTTGCATATAGCGTGCCCGGTCACTGACCAGACTAATCGTATTTTCTAAATCTAGTGCCCCACTAGCAAACATGGCACTATATTCACCTAAAGAAAGTCCAATCATTCCCTGAATTTGCAAATCTGGCCAGTCTCTTTGTAACATCTGGTAGATTCCTGCTTCAAATGCTACCAGAGCTGGTTGAACATTAACTGTTTTGTTAAGTTCTTCATTCTCACTTTTAAAAATGGTAAGAATATCTTTTTTACTAGCCAAACTTGCTTGTTCAATTATTTCTTTAAAAAGCGGATCTGCCATGAAATCAAGACCCATTCCTGGTCGTTGGGCTCCTTGTCCACTAAATAAAAGTACTGTTTTCATTATTTTTGACTATCTAATTGTTCTTTAACAAAATCTACTAATTGATTCATGGTTTCAATTTTGTCATCAGTTTCTAATTCGATATCATACTTGTCTTCAATTTCATTTAAGATTTCAAATAAATCTAAACTATCTGCATCCAAGTCTTCCTTAATATTAGTTTCAAGGGTAATTTGATCTGGTTCAACTTCTAGTTCTTCTTGAGCAATAGCTTTGATATCGTTAAAAATTTCTTCTTTTGTCATTTTCTTTACCTCATTATTAAATTTAAAATTTATAAATTATCGTTGCAGCAGTTAGGCCGCCTCCGAAACCACTCAGGGAAATAATATCTCCTTTTTTAAAAAGATTTTTTTCCATACACTCTGCTAACAAGATTGCTTCACTTGCCGCTGCAGTATTTCCATATTCATCAATGTTAACTGGAAATTTCGTAAGTGGCTGTTTCAGATTACGCGCTACACTTTTAATAATCCGCACGTTAGCTTGATGAAGAAGATAGTACTCAATTTGATTAAGATTTAACTTAGCTTTTGCAATTGCCAACTTAATGGATTCGGGAACTTTATGCGTCGCAAACCGATATACTTCTCTCCCATCCATTTCAAAGGTACTAAATACATGGTCATTTGCTGTAAAATCTTTTTCTACTTTGGTATGACCAGCAATTAGCTTATTTCCTAGTTCACCAAATGTTTGTAATTCATGAGCTAATAAATGCTGATGCGCACTAGCATTTAATAATACTCCACCAGCCCCATCACCAAATAAAACTGCTGTAGTGCGATCATGCCAATTAAGCATTTTAGACAAAACTTCACTACCAATCACAATTGCTTTTTTAAAATTATTGCTCACCATCAGATCATGTGCAATTGCAATTGCATACGAAAATCCTGAACACGCAGCTGAAATATCAAAAGCAATAGCCCGTCTGGCCCCAATTGCACCTTGAACCATCGCTGCTGTAGCCGGTGTCATATTATCTGGTGACATAGTTGCTACAATAATTAAATCAATTTCACTGGCTTGAGTAGCTGTCTTGTTTAACAACTGCATGGCTACATCACTGGCAAGATCTGAAGTATTTTTAATTGTACTAATATGTCTTTTTTTAATCCCTGTTCTTTTCTGAATCCATTCATCTGATGTGTCCATCAAATTACTCAATTCTTCATTAGTGACTACTTTTGAGGGTATACTTTTGGCACTAGCAACAATTTCAATATCTTTCACCTATGTCATCCTATCTAGTGTGAATTTACAAATTTTTCAAGATTAGTAAAGGCATGATAAATTGTCTTTAATTCATCTTCATCTAAGTTTTGTAAAAAGCTCTTTACCATCATGTTGTGATAAGCATGATACGCTCTACATAAAACCCGACCCTTTTTAGTTAATTTTAGATGAATTACTCGGCGATCCTTTTCATCACGTACTCGTTTTACATAACCTTTACGAACTAATCTATCTACTGTCGCAGTAATCGTAGCCCGCGAGACATGTAGTTTACTTGCAACTTGTGAGACAGTTAGTTCCCCATGTAAAGTAATTGCATCAATGGCATGCATTTCTTTAACAGTTAAATCTTTAAAACGACTTTTTTTTAATTCTTCTTCTTCAATTCGATTAATTCCGTAGTATGTATTATAAAGTGCGTCGTTGATTTCCTTATACAATTCATTCATTAGTTTCAATTCCTTTAGCTTAAGTTTTAATATTTAAACTAATTATATAATAAATTGAAACCCTTTTCTTTAAGAGAAAACAAGTTCACTACTACATGCTACTTCATCATTTACATACACTTTGGCATCACAAATTTTATTGTCTAAATCTAAAACTTTCAGCTTCATAACTAATTCATCACCAGGTTTTACCATCTTTTTAAACCTGGCTTTTTTTATTTTCTTTAACTGTAATTTAGGAAATTTATTTTTAAATAAAATTTGTGCTCCTTGCACCATACTTTCAACTATTAAAACGCCTGGCATTACTGGATTATCAGGAAAGTGTCCTTTGAAAAAAGGTTCATTGATACTAATGCTTGCAGTGGCTATCAGGAAATCATCTAATTCAAGACTGATTACTCGATCTAATAAGCAAAGTGGAGGGTGATAACCAATAATTTGTTGAATTTCAACGGCGTTTAATTTCACCTTATTCACTCCTTATATTTTGTATTACAAATAGTTTGATATTCAAATTATTTGTTAAACAAATCATATCACTAATACTTCGTATGTCAAACTATTTTTCTTCTTTCTTTTTCTTTTAAGTGTTATTAAACCTTATTCTTTATGACTTTCACCAAAAAATATTTTTTTATAAAAAAAGCAAAGAGTAACTTATTTTTACTCTTTGCTTCTAAACTTATTTAATTCTTTGCCGATTTAGTTGGTCCATCCCAGCCTTCAAAACCATCTTTTAACCAGTAAACTTTGTGATAGCCATTTTTCTTTAAAATTTTTACTGCGCGCATGGAAACAGTTGGTGAATCTGAATAAATGTAAACAGTCAAATCTGGACGAATAGTATTATATTGGTATTTAAACATCGTTATTGGAATGTTGCGTGCACCTAAGATATGCTTTTTCTTAAAAGGTCCCTTTTCTCGAACATCAATAATTTGTGCCTTATGTTTTCCTTGAGAAAATTCTTCGTTATTAATTGCTCCTCCAACACGCTTTTCTTCTAATTTTAACCAGAGCCAATTAACCCCAATTAGCACTAAAATAATAATTATAATAATACTAATAATTGAAAATATATTCATACCTATCCCCTTTATTATCTAGTCTTGTAAGTTTTTCTTTTCTTTTTGGACTTCAATTTCATGTTCATGGCGCAAAATCATTTTTGCACTCATGTATTCTTTTTTAGAAATTACATCTGCCCTGTTTAAATTATCTAATTCTAATCCCATTAATTCAATATCCCATTTTCTTTTTCCAACATGAACCAAGATATTAAATTTT
The DNA here is from genome assembly GCF_014522325.1 of Lactobacillus sp. PV012. Lineage (NCBI taxonomy): Bacteria > Bacillati > Bacillota > Bacilli > Lactobacillales > Lactobacillaceae > Lactobacillus > Lactobacillus sp. PV012. The sequence goes on along the minus strand of NZ_CP041983.1, from coordinate 551,196 downwards.
TTAAGGAGTTGCTGCACATCATATAAATTTCTCAATTTGCAATCCTCATTCCTCGACTGACACAAAAGACTACAAAAATAATTAAGACTACGCCAGCTAATACCTTGAGCTTATTGTGATAATTACGCAAATTACGGGAGCCAAAAATAATTTCTAAGAAAAATCCAGCAAATAGACCACCAATATGACCTAAAACATTAATTCCTGGTGCAAAAAAGTCTAAGCCAATATTGATGACTGCTAACGCAATTGCTTGTTTACCTAATTCTGCTACTGGACCTATTTTTCGATTAGCTACATAAATTGCAATTAAGGCCCCAAAAAGTCCAAACAAAGCTGTTGAAGCTCCAGCAGTAACTGTTGCATCACTACCTAAGCCAAAGCTTAATAAGTTACCTCCAACACCACTAAGCAAATACACAATTAAAAAACGTAAATGACCTAGCATTGGTTCCATATATTGACCAAGATAATAAATCATGACCGCATTTGAGGCTAAGTGAAGCCAACCAATATGTAAAAACTGCGCTGTAAAAAGACGCCACCATTGCCCCTTAAGTGCAATTAACTGGTTATTTTCTCCACCCATCCTAATCAAAGTATTAATATTTGTTGAACCTCCTAAAAGAGTTTCACCAATAAATATTAAAAATAAGATAATCAAAATTGTATTTGTGACATAAGTACTTGAACGAAATTTTTTCACCAAATCCCTCCTTAAATTGTAAGATATTTTCTAATTGGAACATCTGTCTTCTCAATTTCCCAGATATTTTTTTGATATAACTGTTTAGAGTTTACCAAAGAAATTGCATTTGATGAATACTTAGCCAAAAAGCGATCATAGTACCCGCCACCAAATCCTAAACGAGCATGATTTTCTGAAGAAAAAGCTAACAAAGGAACTACTAGTAAATCCAAATCATTTTTGACTTGCGCATTTTTTTCGTGATTTTCTTTAACCCCAAAAGATGTAGTTGTTAACACAGTATCTGTAGTAAATTTGGTAAATTCCATTTGTCTTTTTGGCAAGCAACGTGGAATATAAACTTCTTTACCTGCTTGCCATAGCTTTTCAATAATTTCTTGGGTATTAACTTCAAAGTCCATTGAAAAACTAATCCCAATTGAGTGAGCTTTTTTCACTTCAGCACTTGCCAAAAGTTGCTGCATTAAAATCTTATCTTCTTCTAACTTTTGTGACGTCTTACTAAACTCTTTGAGGAGTTTTATTTGATGTTGTCTAACTTCTTTTTTATCCATTAAAAATCCCTATATACAAAAAAACAACAGGCATAACCTGTTGTCTCTAAATTACTTAGTTTCGCGGTGAAGGGTTGCCTTTCTTTCAACTGGGCAATACTTCTTTAAAGTTAAACGTTCTGGGTGTTTACGCTTATTCTTTTCAGATAAGTAACTTCTGTCACCACATTCAGTACATTCAAGAATAATGTGTTCTGCCATTTTTTCCACCACCTATTTGCTTTTTATATCGACTTGTTAAATTATATAACTTTTTTCTCTAATTTTCCAGTGTTTTAACGAAATACGTTTCACACTAGTTAATTACTTATTCAAAGCAAAGTAATCTTGTACCATTTCTTTAGCCATCTGTAAGGTATAGGTACCTTCTTTATCTGGATCTAAGCCAGGAAAGACAATTGCAATTGCAAGCTTTGGATCTTTTTCTGGAGCGTAACCTACAAAAGTGGCGTTAATTAACTCAGGAGCATTTTTATTACCAGGATTATCCTCATCATAATAAAAAGTTTCCGCAGTACCAGTCTTACCTGCAATTGATGGAGTTACATCCTTTAATTGGTGAGCTGTTCCCCAACTATTAGAACCGTGAACAACTTGGTGAAGACCTTGCTTAACCACATTTAATTCTGCTTGCGTCCAAGGAATTTGTTGTTGCACAGTCGGCTTAGTATTATACAAAATTGATACTTTATTACCTTGCTTATTAGTTTCTCCAACAGACTGAACAAGATATGGTTTCATTCGATAACCACCATTAGCAATTGTTGAAATATACTGCACTAATTGAATTGGAGTATAAGCATCATAGTTACCATAAGACAAGTCAAGTACAGATCCACTTAACAAACGATTTTGTGAGTCTGTAGTTGCACCTTGAATTCCAGAAACTTCCCCTGGCAAATCTACTCCTGTCTTCTGGCCTAAACCAAACATAGCAAAGTTTCTTCTTAAAACTTGGAAGGAATCAGAAGGCATTGAAATATAAGACTTTGGTACATATTTTGCTTTCAACCAGTTCATTGCTAAGTGCATCATGTAAATGTTACTTGAAACCTCCAATGCACTTGGTGCATCTAATGAACCAAATGTTCCAACTGGATAAACTGATTTTTTAACCGGTGAACCAGGTAAGTAAATCGCTGTATCAGGTAAGGTATTATTGGTTGGGGTAATTACTTTATTAATTAACCCTCCTGAAACCATCGCACCCTTTACTACTGATCCCATAACAAAGGATCGATTAATAATTCCTAACGCATCATCAGTTACTTTATTGGTTTTTACATTATGATTTAACCCAGCAATCGCCAAAAGTGCCCCAGTTTTGGGATTCATTGCTACTGCATAAGCACCGCTTGAATATTGAGTAGCCCCTGCTGCTTGCGCGGAAGCATAAACCTTACGCAGTGATTTAGTTACTTCTTGTTGATACTTAGAATTCAAAGTTAAGATTAAACTAGCACCACTTTGACCATCATAAACAGTCTTAGTATCACCAATTCCATCTGCAGAAGCATTGCTCTTTGAAACAACTTCTGCTTGGGACTTGGTTCCTTTTAAAAGTGGTTCATATTTTTGTTCAAGATAACTTGTTCCTACACGATCATTACGAGAATAACCTTGTGCTAAATAGTATTGAAGATTATCACTTGGAAGCCCTGACTTTTCAGAAGATACTGAACCAATGATACTTTGAATAGATTTACCATTTGGATAACTTCTTGACCAGTCAGTTCCAATGCTTACTCCTGGTAATTCTGATAAATGCTCACCAACTACTGCCATTTCTTTAGTAGTAAGATTTTTATTTTTGATGTAAATAGTTGAAAGTTGGTAAGCACCTGAAATTTTATTAAAAATTAAAGCAGCTGTTTTTTGTTTTGCAGTAAACTTCAGATTTTCTTTTTCTAAATGTTTAATGATATTTTCGGTAATTTCAGAAGTAGTCATTCCCTCTGCTCGTTCAGATTTAGGTAATTTTGCTTCTTCTTGAGCCGCTACTTTAGAATTTCCCAAATAGTAATCATATAACTGACGTTTAGTTGGCTCTTCATCAAGTGTGATATAGTTACTTAGGCGATTGGAAATATTATAAATATCTTTAGTTGTTACATTAGAACCTTTAGTATAGGTAATTGCATTATTAGCAGTATTTCCTACTAATAATTTCCCTGTTGAGTCATACATTACTCCTCGCGGAACATTATTAGTAATTACCTGTTGGTCAGTCTTTTTTACTTCAGCTTGAAACCGACCACCATAAACTAATTGTAAATAAACTAATTGTCCAATTAATAAAAGAAAAAGTGCTAAAATTACACCTAGAATTATTTTCATTCTTAAAGGTGTAGAGGCAGCCTTTCTTTTTGAATTATTATTTTGATAGTTCAAATTTTTAACCTCTCTTAAAACCAAGATAAATTTTAGCAAAAAAAGCCTCTGACTTCTATCATTATTCATGAATTGAAGCTAATCTTAAATATTACAAAAGAAAAGGATCTTTATGACAAAAACTCGTCGATTTTTTATCTATCTTTTATCGTTCATCTTACCTAGTTTTATTTTTTTCACCTATTTCTATTTTCGAAAAATGGACATTTTAACTGTAGATTTAGGGCAACAATACATCGATTTTCTTGCCTATTTTAAAACCAACTTCTTTCACTCACCCCTAAAACTGATTTACAGTCTCTCTAAAGGCTTAGGGGGGTCAATGATTGGGACAGATGCTTACTACTTAAATAGTCCTTTAAACTTAATTTTATTACTCTTTCCCACTGGTTTCCTTCCTCAAGCCACTTTGCTACTTATCTCTCTAAAAATTGGTCTAGCTGGTTTAACAAGTTACTTTCTTTGGCAAAGAAAGTTTCAAACAACAGGAAAATTTTTTGCTTTAGCAGCTAGTCTTGCCTATGCCTTAAGTGGCTACATGCTTGCTAATAACTTAAATTTAATGTGGCTTGATAGTGTTATTTTACTCCCATTATTAATTTATAGTTTACAAAAAATTCTAAAAAATCAAAAAAATAACCACTTACTTTTAATTACTTTTTTACTTTGGTTTACTAATTTTTACACTGGTTATATGGCTTTGCTATTTGGTTTTTTATATTTTATTTCCAACCTCTTTGGTCAAAAAATTAGCTCTCCCTTCCAAAAAATTCTTATCTATTTCAAAAAGAGTATCTTAGCTACATTACTTGCTAGTTTTACTCTAGTCCCCACTGTTGTTGAATTATTACAAGGAAAAACAAATGTTGATTCTCAATTTAATTGGAATTTTCAATTTATGCCTTGGAACATTTTTACTAAATTTGAAATTGGTAGCTACAGTTTTACAGAAATGGAAAAAGGTTTTCCAAACATTTTCTTAACTTCTACTTTTTTAATTTTGGCTATTCTTTATTTTACCAGTCAATCATTTTCCAAGCGTCAAAAATTCTTCCAAGCTGGTCTACTACTCTTCCTTCTCTTATCATTAAGCTTCAATCCCCTCATTCTCCTCTGGCACATGGGACAATTTCCCGTATGGTATCCAGGACGTTTTAGTTTTGTATTAATTTTTTACCTTCTTGATTTAGGAATTCAACTTCTCCAACGTCAACATTACTTTAAAGTATGGCAAAAAATTCTAACTGATATTCTTTTAATAGCTTTAATGGTTTTCTGGTCTATTAGCAAAAATCAATTTGAATTTATGAGTAATTTTAAATTCGAACTTTCAGTTCTTTTCCTCATTTGTGTGGGACTTTTAATTACTTTTTACAATTATCAATGGGCTAAGTTATTTATCTTTGGTCTAGTGGGGATTGAAGTGACCATTAATCTCATCTTCTCACTCAATGAAATTTCTTACCAAAATAACTTTGCCTATAGCAATACGACGAACAATCTCACCCGAGCCGTTAATTATCTTAACCAAAAAGATACCAGCTTATTTAGAATTGAAAAAAATTTTGATCGGTCAGAAAATGATTCACTAAGCAACAATTATTATGGTATTGGGCATTTTAATTCAATTTCTGATAGTAAAACCATCTCTTTTGTCCGTGCTCTTGGACTTAAAAGTAATGATAATTCTTTTTCAAATAACTATTCTACCTTAGTAACTGATAGTATCTTAGGAATTAAATATTATTTACTACCCAATTCTCTTCACTGGCGTCTTCCCGTCCAAAAGCAACTTAATTTAACGGAAACATACGAACGTCTTGACTTCAACCAAGATCCATTTCTTAAAAATATTGACCAAATTCAAATTAGAAAAAATCCTGCTGCTCTTCCATTATTTTTTACAATTAACTCAAATAAAAAATTTTCCTTGAAAGACGGCGATCCCATTTATAATCAAACCAACTTACTCTACCAAATTCTCGGCAGGCAAACATATTTCTACAGTGCTCTTGCCTTCCCTAAACCTATTTTACGTAATAGTAAAGCTTGGAAAAATAGCTGGCATGTTTACAGCACAGTTAATAAAAAATTCGAAAGTAGTGTTAGTTTTACCTTAATTCCTAGCACTAACGATCCTTACTACTTAGAGCTGCCCAGCTATGTTGATAAGGATAGTGCAAGCTTAATAATTAACGGCAAAGAAATTGATACCAGTGACTTAGGAAGTGGATTTAAATTAATTAATCTCACTTCTCGCCACAAAAATCATCCAATTCATATCACCTTTAATTTAAAAGACCACACTTTAGATCTTTCAACTGCACGTTTGTGGACATTTGATACTCAGCATTACTTACAAGTAATGAAACAATACTTGCAAAAGCAACCAACAATATATCAAACCTCAGCTTTATCACTCAAATTTAACTATTATTCCGTCAAAAATACTACTTTTGCTTCAACTTTACCTTATTCAAAAAATTGGTTGATTTTTGATAACGGGCAAAGAGTCCCTGCTAAACTTTGGCATAATACATTTTTGTCCTTTAATCTTGCTAAAGGAAAACATCAAATTACTTTGATTTATATCCCTTATCCTTTCTTAATTGGGTCCTTAATTTCATTAATGACTTTAATTTCTATCCTAGTTTTCCGAAAACATGCAAAAAAGAGACGATCCCAGTAAGGGTCGTCTCTTTTTTGACTAAGTTTTTATTTAGTAGTTACATCATCAATTTTTGCTTCAAAACTTCCACCTGGAGTATTGATAGTAACAACTTCACCCTTCTTTTTGCCAAGCAAAGCTTGAGCAATTGGAGAGTCATTGGAAATCTTTCCGTTTAATGGATCAGATTCGTCAGTACCTACAATTGTGTAAGTCTCTGGATCATCAGTACCCACTTCAGTATAAGTAACAGTCTTACCAATTGCTACTTCATTTGGATCAACTGATTCTCCGTCTACAACTTGAGCATATTTTAACATTTGTTCAATTTGCAAAATGCGTTGTTCTACAGCACTTTGTTCATCTTTAGCTGCATCATATTCAGAGTTTTCTGATAAATCTCCAAATGAACGAGCTACTTTGATACGTTCAATAACTTCTGGACGCTTAACCAATTTCAAATCTTTTAATTCTTTCTGAAGTTTTTCTTTACCTTCAGCAGTCATTGGATAAACCTTTTCTGCCATACTTTTTTGCTCCTCACTATGAATTTCTTAATCTTGCAAAAATAGCTTATTGTTTATTGGCTAAAAAGTCAAATGCTTTTATTGACCTAATTTGCTATTTGTTTGTAAATGTTGGTCATAACTCTTAGAGAAGTAAACCTTTCCTGTCTTCAAGTTAGCGACAAAGTAAAGGTAACCTTCATCACGATCAGCTGGATTTAAGACCGCTTGAATTGAATCTAAACTAGGATTATTAAATGGTCCTGGTCCAAATCCTTTGTGAACATATAAGTTATATGGTGACTTAACTTTTGTATCTTTAATGGTTAAGGAGTTCTTGTGCTTGTTCAAAGCATACATTACAGAAATATCTGACTGAATTGGCATCCCTGCCTCTAAACGATTAAAGAATACACCAGCAATCTTACGACGATCTGAAGTCTTTACCCCTTCTCGTTCTACTAACGATGCTAAGGTAAGCACTTCTTGAACAGTAAGGTCTTTCTTTTTAATAGTTGTATAATATGGAGTTAAGACCTCATTGGTCTTTTGTACCATCTGCGTAACTAATTCTTCTAAAGAAGAACCTTTATAAACATCATATCTAGCTGGAAAGAGATAACCTTCCAAATGATAACGAACATTGTCTTTGGCCATTGAACTAGATAAAAGTTTAGGATATTTCTTTTCTAGTTGTTTCAAAAACTTTTTGTTCTTCATCAATTTCAAAAAGTCAGCTCTACTATACTTAGTTGATTTACTTACTGTTGTCGCAATCGCATCTATTGTTTGACCTTCTTTTACTAGGACATGCCCATCAATAGGACGCTGACCGCCTAGTAAAATATTGACCAATTCTTTATTAGACATTGATTGTGATAAGTAAAAATCTCCTGCTTGAAAACCACTTTCACTATGAAGTTTTAACCAAATATTAAAAATCTTTGTATTACGAATCAAATGATTCTTACGTAAAATATCTGCAACTTGAGAATTAGTTGCTCCTTCAGGAATATTAACACTAATTGCTGCATCATTATGTCTATTTACAGGTTGCATTGCATAAATAGTATACCCACCAGTAAATATCACTGCTACAACAACTATTGCACCAATTATCCCCAAAATCCATTTTGTTAATTTATTAGAAGCTCTTTGTTCTAATTGACGCTGCTTTTCTCTCTTTTTATCTAGCAATTGCAATCCTCCGCCTTTACAAAGCTAAGGCAATTATACCAAAAGTTTCTCTAAAAATTAACGAATTACAATATTTAATTTTTCCTTCAAATCTTCTTCTACTTTATCCATCGCCTTAGTAACTACTTCATCAGTCAAAGTTTCTTTCTTATTTAAGAAAGTTAATGAATAAGAGATTGACTTCTTGCCGTTTTCAATTTGTGCTCCAGCATACACATCGATTACTTCAACCTTAGTAAGGTACTTACCAGCACTTTGTTTAATTTGACTTACAATTTGAGCATTTGTAATGTCATCAGCTACTAGAACTGATAAATCACGCTTAATAGCTGGGAATTTTGGAGCTGGTTGAGCTTTCATCCCTTTATGAAGAAGTGGAATAATTTTATCAAGATCTAATTCATAACCATAAATTTCACTACCACGTAAAGATTTATCTTGGACCATAATTTCATGGCTAATCATTCCAATCATTCCTACATATTCACCCTTAATGTAAATACCAGCAGTTCTAGTTGGATGCATGCCATTAATTACTTCTGCTTTGTATTCAACCTCATCTTCTTTAATGCCAATTGCAATAAAGAGTTCAGTTAACTGACCCTTAACAAAGTAGAAATCAACCTTTTGATTTTCATGTTGCCAGTTTTGATCAAAAGTATGCCCTGAGTATAAAGTAGCAACATGTTCATGTTCATTGAACTCGTTATTTGCATGATCATAAACACGACCTTGTTCAAAAAGTGCTAATTCTTTTTCTTTACGAGCCATGTTGTATCTAGCAGCATCCATTAACCCAGTCATCAAGTTTTCTCTCATTGCAGAACGGCTTGAGTTAAGAGGCATTTCTACTTCTACTAAAGGTTGAGGATCCTTAGTGTAACGAACGGCCTTTTCTGGTGAAGTCAAAGAATAAGAAATAGCTTCCATCATTCCTTGGCCTTGAATGATTGCCTTAATTCTTCTCATCGCAATTTCTTTTTCACTGTAGCCACCATGGGTTTCAGCTAAAAGAGGTTGAGTTGACTTAAGATTGTCATAGCCATAAATTCGACCAACTTCTTCTACCAAATCGGCTGGAATTGAAATATCCCATCTTCTATTTGGCACCGTAACTACTAATTCATCTCCATTAATTTGAGTTTCAAAATTTAACCGATCAAAAATCTTCTCAATTTCTGCGCTAGTCAATTCAGTTCCCAACACTTTGTTAATGTGCGAAATAGTTGTCTTAACTACAGCTGGCTTTCTTTCTTGCTTAGTAGGACGAATCACACCAGTAGCAATCTTTCCTTCAGCTTCATTACGCAAAAGCAAAGCAGCCATATCAAGTGCCTTTTCAGTATTATCCCAGTTAACACCTTTTTCAAAGCGACTAGAAGCTTCGGTTCTGTTAGCGTGGCGAACCGCAGACTTTCTTACACTAGTTCCATCAAAAATTGCTGACTCTAAGATAATATCAGTGGTATCATCTTCAACTTCAGAATTTTTACCACCCATTACTCCTGCCATCATTACAGGTTCTTTTCCATCAGTAATTACAATATCACGTGGATCTAATTCAACTTCTTTATCATTCAATAAAGTAAGCTTTTCACCTTGCTTGGCATTTCTAACTTCAAACTTACCATTTTCAAAGGTGCGAGCGTCGTAAGCATGCATTGGTTGTCCAGTTAATAGCATGACATAATTTGTAACATCAACTACATTATTGATTGGGCGAATTCCTGCATTCCAAAGTCTTCTCTGCATCCATAATGGACTTTCGCCAACCTTAACACCAGTAATTTTACGCAAAGACATTTTAGGAGCAAGTTTTTCATCAACTTCAGTCTCTAACTCACCAGTCCAATCTGCACCATCTTCTTTTAAAACAACTGGTTCAATCTTAGGCTTTTGGTCAACAATTGCACCAACTTCATAAGCAGCCCCTTCCATTGATAGAGTATCTGCACGGTTAGGAGTAATGTCAAAATCTAAGATATAGTCGTCCATTCCTAAGGCCTGGTAAACATCTTCACCTGGTTTTACATCAGCATCTTTAGGAAAAACAAAAATTCCATCTGCATACTTTGGAGGAACAATCTTATCAGCAAAGCCAATTTCTTGCAAACCACAAATCATCCCGTTTGATTCAATACCACGAATCTTACCACGTTTAATCTTATGGTTACCTGCAATTCTTGCTCCATGAAGCGCTACAATTACATTTTGACCAGCTGCTACATTAGGAGCACCACAAACGATTTTAATCGGCTCATCTTCACCTACATCTACTAAACATTTGTGCAAGTGAGTTCCTTCGATGTCTTCACATTCTAAAATATGTCCTACAACTAATTTTTTTAATCCATCTTCAGGATGGTTAACTGATTCAATTTCTACACCAGTACGTGTAATTTTTTCTGCTAAGTCTTTTGGGTCAATATCTAAATTTAAAAAATCTTGAAGCCAATTATATGAAACAAGCATTAGTCTTCTTCCTCCTTACGGAATTGTGCTAAGAAACGAACATCATTAGTATAGAAATCACGAATATCATTAATTCCATACTTCAAAATTGCAAAACGATCAAGTCCTACCCCAAAGGCAAAACCACCATAAACTTCTGGATCCACACCTGCATTACGCAAAACGTTTGGGTGAACCATTCCAGCTCCTAAAACTTCAATCCAACCAGTGAATTTACAAATTGGGCAGCCTTTACCATCACAATTAAAACAAGATACATCCATTTCTACAGATGGTTCAGTAAATGGGAAATATGATGGACGCAAGCGAGTCTTTCTATCTTGGCCAAACATATGCTTAGTAATCATTTCCAAGGTACCCTTTAAATCAGACATAGTTACATTTTTATCAATCACTAGGCCTTCCATTTGTTGGAATTGGTGTGAGTGAGTCGCATCATCATCATCGCGACGATATACCTTACCAGGTCCTACCATCTTTAAAGGACCTTTTGAAAAATCATGCTTTTCTAAAACACGTGCTTGGTCACCAGAAGTTTGCGTTCTCAGCAAGTTTTCTTCGTCGATATAAAAAGTAGCTTGCATATCACGAGCTGGGTGATCCTTTGGTAAGTTCATCATTTCAAAACAGTAGTGATCTGTTTCAATTTCAGGTCCCTGAACTACCTTGTAACCCATCCCAATAAAGAAACTCTCTAAATCATCTAAAATAATGTTAATTGGGTGCATTGAACCAACATGCCCTTTACGTCCAGGAAGAGTTACGTCAATTTTTTCTTCTTCTAGGCGACGTGCAATTACTGCTTCGGTCATCTTTTCTTTAGCTTTATCAAAAGTCTCTTGGAAGTAGTCACGCAATTGATTTACTTTTTGTCCAACTTTAGGACGTTGACTTGCTTCTACTTCTTTCATTGAGTGTAAAATTTCTGTCAATTGTCCTTTACGGCCAACTAAGTTGACCCTAATTTCATCAAGCTTTTTTTGAGTATCAGCTTGCTTAATCTTTTCGGTTCCTTCTTCTTTTAACTTATTTAATTTCTCGAATAAGTCCATTATTTTTTCCTTTCCGATAAAAAAAGCCTCATCCCCTAAAAAGGGACGAAGCTTCGCGGTACCACCCTAGTTTAAACTAGCACAAAAGTGCGTGTTCACACTCTTTTACGTTAACGGTGAAATACCGGAATTGATTAGATTCTGCTCCTAAGATGAAATTCATGTTTATTCTATAGGCTCTTTCACCAACTTAAGCCCTCTCTGAAATAGAAATCCTCACTACTAATCTTGATCAACGCATTTAATTTTTAATTATATTTATTATGTTAAAACAAAACTTAAATTCTTGCAAGATAGTTTATTCCCACTTATCTGCCCAATTATGTACGCTATCAAAAACGGGCTTTAATTCACTACCTTTTGAAGTTAAAGTATAAGAAATAATTCCAGTTTCATCATTAACAGTTCTTTTTACAATATCTAAATTTTCAAGTTCTTTAAGTCGTTCTACCAAAACTCGGTCACTGCATTTACTGATGCAACGTGCCAAATCTTTAAAGCGCATTTCTTGAGTATCACATAAAGAACTAATAATTAATCCATTCCACTTCTTACCAATAATGCTAAAAGCATTAATAAAATGATCACAGAGACTATAGTCTTCTACTTGACTACAACCTTCTTGGGATTTTGTTTGGATAGTGTCTGACATAAGTTATTCCTCCTAAAATCTCTAAATCTGTTATATCATTTATTATAAAATGCTCACTTACTAAATACAAGTATTAATCTTAGACAAAATGGTAGATCATAATGCCAGCTGCAACTGCTGCATTTAAAGATTCTGCTTGTCCTTTAATTGGAATATAGATTTTTTTATCAGCTGCTTCAATGACCGGCTCACTTGCTCCATGAGCTTCATTTCCAATCACCAAAGCTAGCTGTGGTACAGGAACTACATTTTCAATCTTCTTAGCATCTGGATCTAGTACGCTCACATAAACTGGAATCCCACCATTTTCAAAACTAGAAATTGCATCCATAATTGGCATTTGAATAATTTGAATGTGGAATTGACTTCCTTGCATACTACGTTGAACTTTAGGGTTATAAAGATCAACTGACTCTTGCGATAAAACCACCCCATCAAAACCAGCAGAATCTGCTGTTCTAATGATTGTTCCTACATTGCCAGGATCAGTTAAATTATCTAAAACAACCCACTTACCATACTCAAAACTAAAATAACGTGGTTGATTAATTGGCAAGACCATAAAAATATTTTGACTATTTTTTGTTGCACTCAAATGATCACTAATTGCTTCATTAATCAAAATAGTTTTATCGTCGGAAAAATCTTCCATTGTTTCAGCTTCTAAACGAGTCAAAGAATCTTGAGTTGCTAAAAGATAGCGATAATTCAAATGGCTTTTTAAAGCTTCCTTAACTAGATGAAAGCCTTCAATTAAATAAAGCCCTTCTTCTTTACGGTATTTCTTTTTTTCTAACTTACGAATATCCTTAATGAGTTTGTTATTTACTGAATTTATTTCAATCATTTAAATTCTTCTTTCTAGGTTCTTCCTTTATTTTATCGAATTAGCGTTATAATTGAAATAATTACAAATTAATTTAAGTCTTTAAAGGGGATTTTATCATGCAAACTAAAAAAATTACTGTCCACGGTCATGTCCAAGGTGTTGGCTTTCGTTGGTGTACTCAAAATGTCGCAAAAGAATTAGGCATTAAAGGCACTGTTAAAAATAATGCTGACGGCACTGTAACAGCTGTTGCCCAAGGCGAACCTTTAGTATTAGCAGAATTTATTTCTAAAGTTAAAGCCTCTCCCTCTCCTTCAGGTAGAGTGGATAAAATTGAGGTTGAAGAAATTGAAGAAAGACCATTTCGTTCTTTTCAAATCATTTATTAATACTAGCTATTGCTCAAATTAAATATTCTTAGTAAACTGAAATCATACTGTTAGAAAGGTTTGTGACATTGAAAAAATCAAAATACTTTAAATTATTTGGGCTTTTAGCGCTCATGGCAATTTTTTTAACTGCTTGTGGAACCACTACCCATACTGGTTCTAATATTCCTAATCCACCAACTAGCGGTCCTTATGCTTGGGTATACAGTCTTTTTGGTAAACCATTACAAAATATCATGCTTTACGTTGAGCAAAAAATTGGTGGCCAAAATGGGGCAGGCTGGGCAATTGGAATTATTACGATTGTTGTTCAATTAATTGTATTGCCACTTCGTTTAATTTCACAGCACAAGATGACGACGCAACAAGAAAAAATGCAACGTCTTCAACCTCAAATGAAGTTAGTTCAAAAGGCACTTAAAACTCCAGGCATAACTCAACCACAACAAATGGAAATTAGTCAACTCCAAATGAAGATTTATCGAGAAAATAATCTTTCGATGACTGGTGGAATGGGATGTTTACCACTTTTAATTCAATTACCAATTATGGCCGGAATTTATCAAGCGGTAGCCTATTCTGAAAAACTTGCCCATTCTACTTTCTTTGGAATTTCTTTGAGCCAAAAGTCACTGGTACTTACTTTAATTGCGACCGCTCTTTACTTACTACAAGGTTATCTTTCAACCATTGGCTTATCTGAAGAACAAAAGAGAACCATGAAGATGACAATGTTCTTAAGTCCAGCAATGACCTTCTTTATTTCAATTTCAGCTTCTGGTGCCTTAGCTCTTTACTTTACAGCTGGTGGTATTGTAATTGTTATTCAACAATTAATTGCAACCTTTGTTATTATGCCAAAAGTTAAACGTGATGTTGCTGCAGAACTTAAAGACACACCTTTAAAACAAGTCGTTACTCCACAAGTAATTGATAATATCTTAGGTAAGACTTCTCAAGCGAAAGCTAAAAAACAAGAAACTAATCAGTTACACCAAAGTTTACGTGAACGTAATGCTGGTAAACAAAAACGACAAAATAAAGATAAATAGATAATAGATTAAAAAGCATCCCCAGGACAGGGATGCTTTTTATGATGCCGTTGAATCAATCACAGTAAATAATTCTTCAATTTTAGCAGCAATTCTTTTTTGTTCGTTAAGTGGTGGGAGTGGAAGAATTAAATTGCTCAATTTGGTTTTATTTAATATGGATAATGTCGTTGCAGAAGCATTTTTATACATTGTTTTTACAAAAAAATTAGTTTCTAAAAAATAGTGAAGTAGTACATGATTTCCTAAAATAGGAGAAATAGAATTTATTTGTTGATTAAAAGCCACTTTACGATTTACATGAAAATTTCGTCCCAAATTACCAATACAAGTAATTAAAATATCACCTTTATTAGCAATTCTACCTTTTTCTATTCCTTTACAACTTAAAGTATCCTCTGTTGCATAATTAATACCCTGGTTCGTAATATCTGCTGGTTTAATAAAAGGAATCTCACCATTGTATAAACTTCTATCTTTTTTTGTAGGGGTATTCCCGGTTTGTAACTCTCCTATTTCCCCAATCTCACCCATTCCCAACTTTCGGGAATATCAAAAGGCTTCTCTTCATCACTAATTTCAGGAAGTGGTTTAGTTTTCTTGATTTTCTTTTCTTTGATTAGTTGTGCTTTTTTAGCATTAATCTTCTCAAGTAAAATACTTGCGGATTCATCGTTTTTATCTTGATCAACAAGCTTCCCTTGCATCCCCAAACTAAGAATCTTTTCTTTTAATTCTCCTTGTAAGCCCTCATATTTCTTTTGAGCTTGTGCAATAGTATCAAGTAATTCAAAAAGTTCTTCAATTTTGGCCGCAATTCGACTTTGCTCTTCAAGTGGTGGGAGAGGAAAAGAAGCTAATAATACATCTTCTCTAGAAATACCTGGAATCATACTCTTAGATTTGTTTTTAAGTTGTTCTACATAACTCTCTAGAAAATATTTTTGAAAGTTTTGACTTAAGAGAAATATATTCTCTATTCCCATAATTTGGCGTGCAATATGGGCTTTTTTCGCAGTTAAGATTGCAATTTTACCTATTGTTCCTTTAACAGAAATTAAAATAGTTCCTTTTTCTACAATAGTTTTAGGTTCTTCAATCCATTCATTAATATTTATTCTATCCTTCAATAAATTACTAGCACCTGTAATATAAGGAATACTATTTTTTGTAGGTTTATCTAAATGATCGTTTTTGGGGATGTCTCTACCAGATATTAAATTAATAATATTTCCCCTAATCTCACCCATTCCCAACTTTCAGGAATGTCAAAAGGCTTCTCTTTGTCTGTAATTTCAGGAAGTGGTTTGGTTTTCTTGATTTTCTTTTCTTTGATTAATTGTTCTTTTTTTATTCTAATCTTCTCAAGCAAAACACTCGCAGGTTCATCACTGGTATCTTGTTTAACTAGCTTTCCTCGCATTGCTAAATCAAGAATTTTCTTCCGCATCCCCTGTACATCAATATTCAAACTACTCATATCTTCTCCCATAATCTTTCCTAATCATTTCATCTAATTATACTATTTTTCACCCCAATAAAAAAGCTGCCAATAACTGGCAACTTAATGTTATTCTGATTTTTCATCTTCAGAATCAGATTTCAAAAGTGGAAATTCAATCTTAAAGATACTACCAGAACCTAATTGAGAAGTTACACTGATCTTCCCATGGTAACCTTCTACTAACTTCTGGGCAATTGATAAACCTAAACCATTTCCACCTTTTTCCCGAGTTCGGGCCTTATCTACTCGATAGAAACGATTAAAGATCATTTGCTGTTCTTCAAGTGCAATTCCTTCACCAAAATCTTGAACTGAGATCTCTACAGTTTCTCGTTCAGTAGAAGCATCTACAATAATTTCCTTACGATCTTGTGAATACTTAATCGCATTATCCATCAAAATAATTAAAACTTGCTCTAAATGATTCTGATACATTTTTATCTTTGTATTCGATTTTAAATCTGCATCATCATAAATAATCTTGAAATCTGGGTGAATCATCTGCAAGTTATTGACTGTACGTTCCAAAACTGAATTTACATCTGAGACTTCATTTGGGAATTGAACATCAATTTGTTCAGCACGGGTCAAATCTAACATTTCCTGAATTAAATGATTCATACGATTGGCTTCTTGAAGCGAGGCATCAATTGATTCTTGTAAAATCTTTGGATCATCTTTTCCCCAACGATTAAGCATATTCATATGACCTTGAATAACTGCAACTGGGGTCCGTAATTCATGAGAAACATCCCCCACAAATTGCTTCTGCTGTCGAATATAAGCTTGCATTCGATCAAGCATTTCGTTGAAACTATCTGTTAGCTCTCCCAATTCATCAGTACGTTTAAGCTTGGGCAAACGTTCTTCACTATTAGGATCTTTATCAATTTTACGAGCAAGTTCTGAAATTCTTTTTACTGGTTTTGCCCAGCTACTAATTACCACAAAAGTTAATCCCATAAAAATAACAATAACGATTAATGAAAAAATAATCATTGAGACTCTAATCGTTTTTAGCACATGATTAGTTTGCGCCATTGTATTTTTAACTGCAATGTAGCCAACTAAACGTTTATTATCACGTGAATAAACCTTTTGGTAAACATCTAGCTCTAGTCCATGTCCTGTATGAACCAAGTTCTGAACGTGGGCGCTCTTAAGAGTTTTTAACTTAGGAACTGTAGTTTTTGAATTAGTAAATACCACTTCTTTTTGAGGATTATAGAGAGTAACTGTCGTTTCTTTATTAGAAAGAGTAGCTAAAATACTATCATTAAAAATATTAACCTCATCGTTAGTATTTAAAGGCCCCTCACCAGCTAAAATCTTTCTAGTGTTAGGAGAAAGCTTAGGCACAACATTTGAAGTGCGGAAATTAGTTGGGATTTCTTCCAAACGCTTTTGAAAAGTGGAGACAATCTCATTACTCATTTGTTCATTTTGAGCTATCAGTTGCTGGCGTAGCAATAAATAAATTCCAACTGAAAAAATCACAAAAGAGACTGTAATTGTCGCCGCCATTACACTTACCCACTTAGCAGTGATTGAGGAGCGTTTTTTAGTCTCTTCTTTTTGCTTATTCGTCTTCTTGGCGTTGGTCATCATTTTCATCAGTTCTTACCATATAGCCAGTTCCGCGAACAGTCTTAATATAAGATGGACGCCCAGGAACATCAATCTTATTACGTAAATAACGTACATAAACTTCAACTACGTTAGTTTCAATCTTAGATTCTGGTCCCCAAATCTTGTTAAGAAGCTCTTCACGTGTAACCACATTATTCTTATTTTCAATTAAAGTCATCAATAAGTTATATTCACGCTTGGTTAAATCAACTTGTTTTTCTCCACGGTGAACAATACGATTAGCAGTTTCAATGGTTAAATCATTAAATTGAATAACCTTTTGAACTCCTAAGGTACTGCTGACTACTCTTTTTTCAATTTGAACGCGTCTTAAAACAGCACGCAAACGTGCAAGTAATTCTTCAATTGCAAAAGGTTTAACAATATAATCATCTGCCCCATGATCAAGCCCAGATACACGATCAATGACAGAATCACGAGCTGTCATCATGATAATTGGAGTTGTCTTAGTTTGACGTAAACGGCGGGCAATCTCCAATCCATTTAAGTTAGGCAACATTAAATCTAGCAAAATCGCATCAAAATCTTCTTTTAAAGCTAAATCTAATGCCTTACGCCCATCACTTTCTACTACAGTATCATATTGTTCATGTTGTAACTCAAGTTCTACAAAACGTGCTAAACTTTTTTCATCTTCAACAATTAGGATCTTACTCATTCTGTTTTAACACTACTTTCTAATTATGATTGATTTTTATTAGAGAAAAAATAAAATTTATTAATAATTTAATTCTAATTTTTTAATGGAATTAAATCAAGCGCTACTTTAATCTTTATCTGAATTATCCTTAAATAAATCTTTTAGTTTAGCAAATGCAGGATTTTCACGATTTGATTGTTCTTTTTGATAATCTTCTTCAGAAATAACTTTCCAGTCTTGTCCCTCTGGAAAAATATCATCTTTTTCTTCTTCCTCAGTTAAAATTACTGAAGGCAAATTTAACAAAAGGTGGTCTTCAATTGCTGTTTGTAAATCAATTTTGTCATCTTTAACAACAACAATTGTCTCTTCTTCTTCAAGCTGTTCTTGAGTTGGCTCAGTTTCAGAATAATTTTCAGTAAAACTAAATTCTTCATGAAACTTTACTGGTTCCAAACTTCTAGTTGAAGGAGCAACAACATCTGCATTAACTGTAAAGTTTCCAGTTACAAAAGGTTCTTGATAAAAGAAATCACCTGTAACATGAACATTCTTTGCGTCGACAATTAAGTTCTTACTTCTTTCAAAAAATTCAGGACTTAATTCAACATCGGTATCAATGTGCGTCAATGGCGCACGACTATTTTTAATTTGTGAATATGAATAAGTAAGCATTATTTTACCTCGATTGGATAACGGCCAAAGTTTTGATCTTGGCCTATAATTTGTTCAAATAAACGATCTGTTTTAACTTGCAAACCTAAAGTGCCCTCACTAGCACCCTTACGATCAACTTTTGAAATAATGGGAACGTCAAAATCTTTTCGCATCTTTTTTAAGTAATTTCTTCCACGTTTGCTATATCCTAACAATAAAGTTGAAATATTATCAAAAGAAGCAAACATTTCATCACTAGTTATATTTAAAAGTGTATATAAACTTAAACGTCTTAAGCGTGCATAAGTATAACGCTTGGATTTGATTCTGCGTAAAAATTCTGTAAAGTCCTGCGCTAAATGAATCTCTTCTTTCATCTTGTATTCAAGGCCTTCACTCATTTGATAGATTCTTCCTAAATCCGTTACTGATGTGCTTTCAAGACGATATTTTAAAAACTTAAAAAGAATATTCCAATTTGGATAGATAGTTTGATTTTGTAAGGTTGCTAGTTCTGCCTTGGGAACCAAATTTTTTAGACTGCTTAGATCCTCACCTTGGTGATGCAAGCAAAAATTACGAATTGAAGTAGCAGACGAGACGATATTTTCTCGCATCAATAAATCATCATGGCCACTACCAATTCGCATAATTGGATGTAAAGACAGCGGTCGTCTTAAAGACAGATTAGCTACAGCGTATGCAATTGCTAACATCATATTTGGCTGATTAATTTCATGCCCCACTTCTTGAGCAACCATTTGATTATATTGGGTGGCATAAGTTTGAGTATAATCACTGAAAGTAAAGCGATTATGGGGAATCTGAGAAATTTTTTGCGCTAAAAAAGAAAAGTTTAAATTTGCATCTTCTACCCCAAATACTAAACTTTCTGCTCCTAAATCATGGAGTAACTTTACACTCCCACCTGCAAAAATATCAGCTGGTTGAACTGCATATGAAAATGGCAATTCCAATACTAAATCTGCACCTGACTGTAAAGCAGCTTGTGCCCGATCCCATTTACTCATAATCGCCATCTGTCCTCTTTGCACGTAGTTACCAGACATAATAACGATAATTGGATCATCTTTAGCAACCAAGCGAGCCTGATTTAGCAAAAATTCGTGTCCACTATGAAAAGGATTATATTCCGCTACAATCCCAACAACTGCCATCTTTATCTCCTAATCTTCATCTAAATTCAATTCTACTTTTTTACCATTGCTCCAGAGTTTCTCTAAGCCATAAAATTCACGTGCTTCTTGCGTAAAGACGTTAACTACAACATCCCCCATATCAACTAAGAGCCAGTTAGAGTCACGTCCACCTTCAATACGGTAATCTGATTTACCATGTTCATGGATTTTATCAATGATGCTATTTACAATCGCATGCAATTGACGATTTGAACCTGCAGTAGTTACTACATAGTAATCTGACAAGATGCTTACACCTTCCATATTATAAGCTTCTGTATCTTCACC
This sequence comes from Lactobacillus sp. PV012, assembly GCF_014522325.1. Lineage (NCBI taxonomy): Bacteria > Bacillati > Bacillota > Bacilli > Lactobacillales > Lactobacillaceae > Lactobacillus > Lactobacillus sp. PV012. The sequence goes on along the minus strand of NZ_CP041983.1, from coordinate 530,787 downwards.
ATGACGTTCATCAATTGCTTCAACAGTTAAGTCTAATAATTCTTTACTTTCCAAATTAATCTTCCCTTCTTTAATTATTTTTGATAGCCCACTTATTGTAAGCTTTCAAAGTTTTTGGATATATTTTTTGTCTATTTTTTACTAAAAAATCTAAGGTATGAGCTAATTCAAAGCCTACACCCTCATCTAAATTATTAAAAGCAACTTTTCTTGCTTCTTCTACACCAGGAAATGAGCGCTGAGGCTCTATAAAATCTGCTACAAAAACAATCTTATCTAAAGTTGTCATTTCACTATCCGCAGTTGTATGACGATAGATTGCTGTTAAAATTTCCTCGTCTTCAATTTTTAGATCTCTTTTAATAAAGTAAGTTCCTACAATTCCATGCCAAATTGCACGATTATAATTCAATAAATCTGGATCAAAATTCTCTTCCTTGATTACTTTGATAAATTCTTCATTAGGAATTTGCTTGGCATAATCATGAATAAATCCTGCTAAGGCTGCCTTATCTTCATCATAATTATTTAAACGAGCTAATTTTTTACTAGTTTCACTAACCCCAATGCAATGTTCAAAGCGCTTTTGATCCATTATTGCCTTTTGCTTTGCAATAATTTCTTCTGAATTTAAGGGTGAATATGTCTTTTTAAAAGAAATCTTCTCCAAGATAAAGGCCTCTTTCTTGAATATACTGCCATACTTTTTCTGGCACTAGGTAACGAATTGATTGCCCCATGGCTACATTTTGACGAATGTAACTTGAACTAATTTCTAAACTTGGGGCATCAACCCAAATCATTGGATATTTACTTTCAACTTGAAAATTTGGTCTTTTAACTCCCACTAACGTTGCTAGACGCGCAATGATCTCTGGATCTTTCCATGTTGGAAAAGATTCCACTTCATCACTACCCATAATTAAATAGTACTGATTTCGCGGAGCACGCTTTTTTAAATAGCGTAGTGTATCAACTGTATAGGAAACACCGCCACGTAAAATTTCTAACAGCATAATGCGAAAATGTGGGTTTGATCGAGTTGCCAGACTAAGCATTGCCAATCGATCTTTTGTTGTTACTTGACTATTCATCTTCTTGTGAGGAGGAATATTATTAGGAATAAACCAAATTTCGTCAAGATCTAGCTTTTTCCTAACTTGTTCTGCCATATTTAAATGTCCCAAGTGAATTGGATTAAAAGTTCCCCCCATAATTCCAATTCGCATTTTTGAAGCAGAAACAGGTTGAAATTCAACATGAGTTTGGGGCTCAAGAATAGATTTCATTTTAAATCAACGCTCTTCTAATTCCTAATCCAATTCCATCTGGAGTATAAGCCTTCACTACTACATCTTTTGGTACAGTGATAAAGCCAACACCGCCAAATAAAATATCACTTTTTTCTTTGGGTGAAAACATTTGCCCTTTCATTTCACCAAGATCATCTTCTGGACTTGGTGGTAGTAACAAATCATCTTTATGCTTTTGATAAAATTCATCCGCATTGCTCAATTTTGTCCGGTGAATGTACAAGTCTCGGGCTGCATAAACAGTAAATCCTGCTGGTTCACCTTCCAAAAAGTCAAAACGTCCAAGACCAGCTAAAAATAAGGTTTGCCCTGGTTTTAATTGATAAGTAGCAGGTTTTAATGGCTTTTTAGGTTCTACCATTTCTAACTCTTTACCACTTAAATGACTTGCTAATTGATTTTTACTTAAAATTCCGGGAGTATCAATTAAGTAGTGACCATCAGAAAGTGGAATCTTAATGGCATCTAAAGTTGTTCCTGGGAATTTCGATGTTGTAATTAAATCCTTTAAATCACTGCGAGCACTTAAAATCGCATTAATTAAGGTTGATTTTCCAACATTAGTTGTGCCGACAAAGTAAATATCTTTATTCTTTCCTTCTTTTGCCAAAAAATCAATCAAACTATCTAAATTGCGTTTTTTAGCAGCACTTACTAAGAAGATCTTCTTGGGATCAAGACCATTTCGATTAGCTTCTTGACGCATCCAATCCTTAACTTTACTTTCCTTAGTATTTTTAGGAAAAAGATCAATCTTGTTCCCAACAATTACAAATTCATTTTTTCCAATAAATCTCTTTAATGAAGGAATTAAGGAATTGCTAAAGTCGAATAAATCAACGACATTAACCACCAAGGCGTTATCTTTTTCACCAATGGAATTAAGCAAAGCTAAAAAATCATCATTATTTTCTTTAACAGGCATAATTTCATTGTAGTGGCGTAAACGGAAACAACGTTGGCAATAAACCTCACTATCTTCATTTTCACGTGCCTTTTTTAAAGCACTAGCAGGTAAGTAACCTGACTTTTCTGGATCTTCACTTTGAAGTGTGCTACCACATCCAATACATTTAATTTCTTCATCCATTTTGTAAGGTCTCCTTAAAAGTTACGGGTTTACGCATCTTTAAAAAGGCAAAAATAAACTTTTCAAAAAAGCGATTAATCCGTGTATTCCATTTATCAGTTTTTACTAAAGGCTCAACTAACACACTTTTCACTCCTGCTCGATTAGCTGCAGGAATATCCGTCATTAATTGATCTCCAACCATCATCACTTCATCTTTATTTAAATTTAACTTCTTAAGTTCTTCATTGATTCCAGTTGGCAGTGGCTTACGGGCCTTCGCTATAAATTCTATCCCATATGGGTTTAAAACTTTACTAATTCGCTCAGCATTATTATTAGAAATAACTACTAATTTAATGCCGTTAGCTTTTAGCTTTTGATTTAAGTCATCCATTTCCTTGGCTGAATTAGGATTATTCCAAGCAATTAAGGTGTTATCTAAATCTGAAAAAACTGCCTTAATTCCTATTTCTTTCAGCTGCTTTGGATCTAAGTTATATATTGTATTAATCGTGTATTGGGGTCTAAATAACATTAAATTAATTCTCCGTTTTTTTCATATATATTTTATCAGATTTTGTTAAACATTAAAAATTTTAACAAAAAAACTCCGCCTTGTGGGCGAAGTTTAAGGATTATTTTACACCATCCATTAATTTGAAAATTTTCTTAGAAATTGCAAATAAAATAAATCCGAAAATGATACTTACAATTCCAACTGCTAAGAAATATGGAACCTCTGTCTTAGTTGAGTAGTATTTAACGATTTGAGCGTTAACTGCTTGTCCAGCCGCATCTGCTAAAAACCACATACTCATCATTTGAGATTGGAAAGCCTTTGGTGCAAGTTGGGTAGTTACTGAAAGTCCAATTGGTGAAATAAGCATTTCAGCAATTTCAACAATAAACCATGAACCAACTAACCAAAATGGGCTTACACGTCCGCTAGTACCAAATAAAATACCAGGAAGTGCCATAAATGCGTAAGAAAGTCCGGCAAAAATCAACCCAGCCGCAAACTTATTTGGTGCACTTGGTTGGTTTTTCCAGTTATCCCAAAGCCATACAAAGAATGGCGTCAAAATCATAATAAATAATGGATTTAAAGTTTGGAAGTTGGCAGCTTCAAAGTGCCAAGCTCCAATATGTAATACTGTTCTATCTTGTGCAAAAAGTGCTAACACTGTTGAACCAGATTCTTCAATTCCCCAGAAAATTGCAGCTGCAATAAATAGTGGAATATAAGCTTTAACACGAGAACGTTCAACTTTAGTTACCTTTGAACTATTAAGCATTAAGATAAAGTAATAAATTGGTAAGCCAATTGCTACAATAGTTAATAAAGTGATTACATTTTCAATATTTAGTTGCTTAAAGAAAGCTAAAATACCAAAAATTGCAGCAACAATGATTACTCCGATAATAATCCAACGAATAACTTTATTTAAACTATCTTTATCAATTGGATCATTTGGTCTTAAACCATCATCTGAAAGATACTTTTTACCACCGAAGTAATATTGAAGTAATCCAAAAAACATTCCGATTGCTGCTAGTGCAAAACCAGCATGGAAGTTTGTATGGTTACCAAATAAATGGAAACCAAAACCTTCTGATGCCCATGGAACAGCCCAAGGCGCAATTGCGGATCCTAAGTTAATACCAAAAACGTAAATACTGAATCCTGCATCACGGCGGCGATCATTTTCAGAATATAATCCCCCTACCATGTCAGAAACATTTGGTTTCAATAAACCAGTACCAGCTACAATAAATGCAATTGAGCAATAAAGAGCTGCCACTTTACCTGGGACAGAAAGTACAATATGTCCGATCATGATTAAAATACCACCGAACAAGACTGTCTTTCTAGGACCCCAGACACGGTCAGAAAGCCACCCACCAACTACACTAGCCAAGTAAACTAATGATCCATAAATGGACATTACTGAGGCTGCTGTGGTTTGAGACATCCCCAATCCACCTTTAGTTACTGCATAATACATATAAAAGATAAGGATTGCCCTCATCCCGTAGTAACTAAATCGTTCCCACATTTCTGTGAAGAATAAGGTGGATAGACCACGTGGTTGTCCAAAGAAGGCCGTATCCATATTTTTCTTATTCATAGATTAAAAATCATATCTCCTTTCATGAGCAATGACTTTATAAGTCATTAAAATATAATTATAATTTATTATCTAATATTAGTCAAAATATTATATCTTTATATAGAATTGACTATAAACTATTTTAATCTCTCTTACATCATATTTTTTAAATAAGCTAAAATGTCGCCCTTCATTTCATTAAATTTATTAGCATCAATAACTTTTAACTTAGGGAAATTTCGAATTAAACGTCTTGCATTCCAACTTAGTTGAGTATGGGGATGCAAGCTTGGAAGATGCTTTTTCAACTCGGCATGTAATTTACTATGGTCAAGTTCAGCCTTATGTTTATCAAGAAAGTCATTAATCTTTGTATTCCATAGTTGTGTACTGGTATGGAATTTTTTGACACTGATAATTGTCGCAATAAAGTCAACCCCCATTACTGTCAAAATAATAATTGCTTCATAACCATGAGTATAACTTTCTTCCCAATCAATAATTTTTTGAACAAAAGGTTGCACAAATTTTACTAAAGCTACTACACCAATTCCCCAGAAAAGTGATATCTCTGGGGCAATACGTCCTTGAAAATTCCACTTTAAATTGGAATAATCCCATAACTTTAAGTGGAAAAATTTTTGTAGAAAGATGCTGGCGATTAATTCAAATAATGTAGCTACTACAGCTCCGACAATAAATAATAGGAAGATATTATTTTGAAAGGGATGAGTTGCCACTAAAATTGTTGTTACCGCAAATCCGTATACTGGACAATATGGGCCAAACAAAAAGCCACGATATTCATATTGGTGGTCTTTAATAGAACAATAAATAGTTTCCCATAGCCAACCAATTACTGAATAAGTAAAAAATAAGGCTACTAATTCTGAGAATGTATAAGGCATTTAAGCCCTCCTTTTTCTAATTTAATAACTAATTATCTCATAGAAATATTTTCCCACAAAAAAACTGAGGAAATTCCTCAGTTCAAATTATTCACTTACTTGTTGTTTTTCTTCTTTACTAATTTCTTCATCCACTACAGTTGAACAATCATTAATTTTCTCCCATACTGTTTTATATTTTTGAACGAATTTCTCAGTACGTTCTTGCTGCTCAGGACTTAACCCCGCCTTGGGCTTAATTGGCAACTGATATTTTTCTCCAAACCATGATTCTACTGGTACTTCTTCTAAATTATCTAAGATTCCGTCATCTATTTGACTTTGAAGTTGCGTTACTGACTTTTTTAGCGTAACAATTTCTTGATCTACTTTGCTTTTTAACTCAGAATTTTTTAAGTCTTTGAGTTTATCTTCTAAAATATTAACTAATTCATAGATTGGACTTGAAAAATTAAATACTTTTAATTCTTTTTTCTTCTTCAAATCATCAAGATAGATCTTTAAAGTAATTAGTCCAATTATAATGTAAATAATATATCTAAATTTCATTTTAATTAATCCTCTAAATCTACAACTGGAGTCTTTTCTCCTTCACTACTTGCTTTAAAATTAGTGATTGGATGCATCCCTTTCATCGACGCAACCATACTAGTTGGAAAATTAGCCACTTTCTGATTGTAGTAACTCACATCTTCGATGTAACGTTTACGTTCTACTGCGATTCTATTTTCACTACCTGAAAGTTCTGTCATCAAATTTTTTACATTTTGATTAGATGCCAAAGTAGGATAATTCTCATGGATTGCGTTTATCAACACATTAGTCTTATTGTTTAATTCTTCGTTTGCTTTTAACTTACCATTTGGCGTTTTAGCATTATTAAACATTTTTCGCGCATTGGCAATATCACCAAAAACTTTTTCTTCATGCTTCATTGAACCCTTAACAGTTCTAGTTAAATTTGGGGTTAAATCTGCTCTTCGCTGCATGACATTTTCAACTTGTGCCCACTGAGTATCAACTGCAATTTTAGTATTATTTAGATTATTACTCATATTAATGTATTGAATTGAAAAAGTAATAATTATTCCTAAAATCACCACTACAAAAATTAACCCAGCAATTAACGGCTTTTTACTTTTCTTCATTTATATTGTTTTTCCTTCTACTCTAATTTCAAAACGACAGCTTACCATGAGCTGTCGCCACCACCGCCACCTGATGAACCGCCGTCACCACCAAAGTCATCATTAGATGAACTACTATCATAAGAGCTGCTATCTGAACTATACCAGTGGCTTAATGAACTACTCCCAGACTCATATCTACGTTCACGTTCTCTTCTTTGCCTTTCTTCTCTAGCTCTTTTACGCTCTTCTTGTTCCTCATGAAATTTATCCTTTGCCTGTTTGCTCCACTTTTGCCCTAATGCTTCTGGATCAAAATCATCCGAAAGTAGTTGCGTTAATGCAGCAATAATGACTCCATCTTTTACAAAACGACGATAATAATTTCGGGGGAAGTTTTTGGGACGCTCTGTTTTTTCTGCAACTTCAATTGCTTCATTATAGTGTGTTATCAAGGTCTGATATTCAGTCAGGGACATTTTTTCTACTTTTTCTAAAAAATTATTAGAAAGTGGAATTTTTTTGCCTGGTATTTTTCTATTATATTCTTGAATTTTGAGCAACGCAGGAATGTTTCGAGCTGAAATGAGATGATTACTTGCAAATTTATAGATTGCCTTTTCTTCTTTAGGTGAAGTAATCCCGGCAGCCTTAATTGCTTGGTGGAGTTTCTTATCCATTCTTGCACTAATAAAGAAAAAGAGGGCTATTCCCACAATCCCTACACCAATTATGATAAATACACCATACTTGAAAATGAAGTTGATAATTTTTAAAATTCCTATCATCACTCCAGCAATTTTATCAATAATACTGGAGCTTTCATTACTTTCCTTAGAACTTTCATTTGTATGATTAGCAATTTCATCCTTATCAGGTAACTCATCTTCATTTTCAGCTATGTGCTGGGCAGTTTTATTAACCATTGCTGAAACCGCCGAATTGTAGTCTTCTTTTTTTAAATCTGACTTTATCTTTCCAGCCACTAGTTCATTTACATAACTATCAGGTAAGACTGGTTCTACCCCATAACCAGTTTGCATCCGGAAACGATGATCTTTAGTAATCAGTAAAAGTAAGACCCCATTATCATAATCTCGATTACCAAATTTATATTTATCAAAAATCTGTTGTCCTAACTCATCTAAGTCTTTTCCATTTAAACTTTTTTGAGTAACGACTGCAATTTGGGGATGGCCCTTGATTTTACTTAAATCATTATCATTAATCTTTTTGATGTAATCTTGCGTTTTAGCAGATAGAACATGAGCATTATCTTGCACATCCTTATTATCTGCATAAACAGTTGTTGTAGAAAGGGTAAGGAAACTTATTCCTACTACAAATATTCCTAATAATTTCTTTAGCACTATTTCACTTCCCGTCGTTTAATCTCTTTAAACATATATGTATAATTGCATTTTCTATTTACTTAATCCTTCTTTTCTTTTGTTTTTCGTAAAAATCTTCCTTTGCCCGTTCTCTCCATTCTTCTCCTACTGCTTTTGCATCAAAATCATCAGAAAGTAAATCTATTAATTCATCTTCAATAATCTTTGAAGTAACAAAACGACGATAGCAATTTCGAGGAAAATTTTTAGGACGCTTAGCATTAGCAGCTACTTCAAGTGCATCATTGTAATGCTTTACTAAAGTTTGATATTTTTCAAACCCCATTTCGTCAATTTCAAGTAGCAATTCCTCAGAAAGTGGAATCTTTTTACCAGAAATCTTTTTATTATAATTTTTAACTTTTATGATAAGAGGAACATTTTCATGAGAAAGTCGATTCTTACATGCCATTTTAAAAATTTCATTTCTTTCTTTTTTCGCGGTTATCCCATATTCTGTAATTACTTGTCGAATTTTTTTCTTCTCCCATGAATCTAAAGAAGCTAGGATAATTATTCCTATAATTAAGAGAATAATTTCAATATACTTAAAATACCAAATCAATGAAACTAATGCTTTTAAAACTGTAATCATTGCAGCTATAAGCATTAAAATAATCATTAAAATTTCTATATAATTAATAGTACTTATTTTCTTATACAACTTTGTATGAGTGATATAATTCTTTAAATTAAATGCTTTATTAGATAATATTAGTGTCACTTTGTGATCTGAATATATTTCTAGTAACTTACTTTTACCTATTTTTATCTTCGTATATGTACCTATATTTTGTTTTCCAGTAATCTGAATATAGTTAGTAGATTTATTATCTGCACGTACACTCGTTGTATCAAGTATTAAGCAGCTAAAAGTGACTACAAAAATTACAACTAATTTCTTTATCACTATCCTTCCTCACTTAACTTTTTTCTCCTTGGTGGATACACGGGATCATTGCGCTTTTCTGCTTCTTCTTTGCTAAAATACCAAACACTATCTGGGATGCGATAATAAAGTCGATATTGACGGGAGTATTTTTCGAGGTAGTAAAAAGTTAAGTACATTTTAAAAAATCCTCGTACCACAACTAAATAAGCTATCCAAAAACTGCAAATACTATTAGTTTTTCAAATATATATTCAAAATTAAAAATAAAATTGTTATGGAACTCCGCAGCAATTAAAGCTCCAATCAAAACAATTCCTTCAAGCACACTAATTTTTAATATAGCTCCTTTATTTTTCTCTTTTTCTTTTCTATTCTTTATATTTTTGGTTTTTGAGGTTACACCTAAGTAAAAAAAGAAACATATTAATATAATCAAGCTTGCCACCTGTAATCCAAAGCTTATTACACCGGCATTTTTTAAGGTAGTAGTTGTAAGAGGATAGGCCATTGATAAACCACCAGCCCACAATAAACCAGAGGTACCCAATATTACATTTTTATACATACTGGCAAAATTTTTATGTTTAAATAAAGGGAAAATCGTCATAAAAAATATTCCTGTTAACCAGAGCCCTCCTGTTAATATCATTACCCATTTCCCTATACTATTTTTGGGATGAGTTATATAAACACCTATTTCTAATAAAATAAAAACAGTAAATAAAGATGGTGTAATATACATCAGTACATTTTTTCGTAACAATTTAGCCAGTTCCGGATTTGAAGTTGTAATTGATTTTAATTTATAAATTACATTTTTTGATTCTTCAAACGAGAGATTAAAGATTGTTTTCATTTTTATCTCCTAATTTTCTTTCCTATGTAATCACCTATTATTTTTTCTCCATTATCTACTATTTCGTAACTCCCTTTTTCTATCTTATCCAGTCCCTTTTTCCCACTTCCTGAATTTATTTCATGGTGAAATGCACCAATAATCATTCCTCCAATTATTGCGCTTCCAACAAGCATCTCAACAGAAATTCCTACTGGTGACACAGCAGCTGCGACACTTACTCCTAATAAAGCACCATTTATCCCATCAAAATTTCTTACATAATCTACGCCTGCATGAATGGTAGACTTACCCACATTGTGATATGTATCTTTGTCTTGTGTATTATTATAGTTTTCAAAAATATCTCCTGCCGCAAGTACCGCATCTACTGCTCCACCTACATGGCTTAACCCTTTCTTTAAAGCTTTTCCTGTTATTCCTTTACTAAACGCCTTATAGCCTGCTTCTTTTGACATTTTCTTTAAGGCTATCTTTTCCGCCTTTCCAAAAACTTTTCTATCAAAATTTGCTTTCACGCGCTTAATGGAACTTACAATTCCTTTTTTACCAGCATATTTTTCTATTATTTCTAGTGCTTCTTTGTCAGCTTTCCCCGGATCACTGAACTTCTTAATCCAATCTGCACCATGTCTACCGGCTACCGATACTGGATCTACAATCACATCTATTAAATCAATTGCTTTATCCATAACTTCATTCAGCTTTCTTGGATCTGCAATATTCTTTTCACTGATTTCAAATAATTTTTGTAAGGTTTTATTTTTCTTGGCAACAGTTAATACCTTCTGAATACCTCCTCCCACTTTCGTGTCCTTTATCTTGCCTACTTTATCAAGGAATTTCCTTACATATTTATTAGGAGTCATTGAAAAATAATTATTTAATGATTGCTTTAATTGTTTAGGGAAACTTCCCCAATTCTCAACCGTTCTACGTAATGATTTACCAACAAAACCGTATTTATACAATGCAGCAAATTTCTCATTCTTTAACAATGTTGGCCATAACTTTTCAAATTTACTAAAAGCTAAATGATCTCGCCGACGTTTAAATGGGTTATGATAGAAATTTTCCATATAACTCATCATGTCTTCATACTTTTCAAGTGTAGTTTTAAATGGAGCTATCCCCTCTTTTAAATTTTCCGCTACCTTTTGTCCCTGCATGAGTCCATATGCTATTCGATTAGTATATTTAACATTTGAAAATTGTAAAGTTGCTTGAAAAATTGGGTTATATTTATATTTTTCCTTTACTTCTTTTTTAAACGTTTTGCTTTTATCTAATACCTTGTATAAATACTTTGTATCATTGAAAGTTTTGATTGAACTATTATCATCAAATCCACCACTTAAGGCTTTACCTACTGTCTTTAACACTTTTGCTCTGAAAGTAAACTCTTAGTTGTGCTATATTCTTTCTTTGAGTTAAAACTTCTCATATCCTGTTTTAACTTAATAAGAATATGTTTACTAGCATCTAACCCTTCACTTACTCCGCTACTTCTTAATGGAGTCAAGCTTACTAAATCACTAACTGTACTTTGTGTACTATTAATTTTTGTCACTAATTGATCATATTCTGATTTTATTGGGGCTATCTTCTGTTCTAATGTTGTTAGACTGCTTTCATAAATCACCGCACTAGCTGATGATTCGGAGGTCATACTTTTAAAGTCATTAATTGTTTTTTCAAAATCTGCAATTAGTGCATCATCAATATCGTTATATTGGAGAAGAAGGGGTATTTTATAATTTTCAATCTCTGCATTAATTCCACCCTTGGTTTGTCCTTGCATTGCAGTTGAATCACTGATTGCTTGGGCTTTGTCTTGAGCAGATTCTACTGAAGCAGAAAAATCTCTTTGACTAATTTTTAGTTGCTTTAGTAATTCATTTAATTCTTCTAGGCTAATCTTCATTTATCTTTTTTCTTCTTGGTGGGTATACTGGATCATTGCGCTTTTCTGCTTCTTCTTTGCTAAAGTACCAAACGCTATCTGGTATGCGATAATAAAGTCGATATTGGCGGGAGTATTTTTCGAGATAATAATATGTTAAATATATTTTAAAAATCGCCTGTATTCCTATTAAATAGGCCGTTCCAAATATTGCTAAGCTTATAAGTTTTATAATTATATCTTCTAACTCCACCTTAAAATGCTGATAACTCAATGCAGATAGTAGAGACATACACAAAATTATAAATTCTATTTTAACTACATTTGAAATTATTCTTTTCTTTTTTTGTTGTTCCTTCTTATCCTCAATTTTATTAATAGAAGGAGTTACAGTGAGATTAACAAGCAAGCTAAATGCTATAATTAAAATTATTATTTGTAATAAAAAACTAACCACACCTGCATTCTCGAAACTATTCTTAAGTAAATTAAATCCTGTACCTATTCCTGCTCCTAACAATAAAAAAGCTCCTCCCAAGGTTTTATTTTTATGCATTGCCGCAAAATTTCTATGTTTAAATAAGGGATAAATACATAAAAAAAATATTCCATTTAACCATAGGATACCTACTATAATCATTATTATTTTTTTTATAGATTCTGTAGAGTATGTTTCGTATATATAAAATTCAAAGCCTATCAATATTAAAATAAATGTTGGAAGATTATAAACCATTATATTTTGTTGAAAGGTTTTAGCAATTGTAGGATTTGACGTTACCATTGACTTCAACTTATAAATTACTTTCTTGGAATCCTCAAAAGAAAGATTAAATATTTGTTTAAAATTCATATTATCCATTCCATATAGCTCTTAATTTCTCAATCTTTTTAAAAATTTTTCTCCAATATCCATTCTTTTATAACTACCTTGTTCAAGGTTATCCCACTGCTTTTTTCCTTTTCCAGATGTTACTACTTTACCAATGCCTTCGGTAATTGCTCCTCCAAATAAAGCTAGCCCAAGAACTCCTATTACAGGTAACTCAACAGAAAGACCTGCTACAGCACCTGTTACTAAGAGCGCCCCACTTACTCCATTTAAATTTCTTACACTATCAAATGCAGCATGAATAGTAGACTTACCCACATTGTGATATGTATCTTTGTCTTGTGTATTATTATAGTTTTCAAAAATATCTCCTGCCGCAAGTACCGCATCTACTGCTCCACCTACATGGCTTAACCCTTTCTTTAAAGCTTTTCCTGTTATTCCTTTACTAAACGCCTTATAGCCTGCTTCTTTTGACATTTTCTTTAAGGCTATCTTTTCCGCCTTTCCAAAAACTTTTCTATCAAAATTTGCTTTCACGCGCTTAATGGAACTTACAATTCCTTTTTTACCAGCATATTTTTCTATTATTTCTAGTGCTTCTTTGTCAGCTTTCCCCGGATCACTGAACTTCTTAATCCAATCTGCACCATGTCTACCGGCTACCGATACTGGATCTACAATCACATCCATTAAATCAATTGCTTTATCCATAACTTCATTCAGCTTTCTTGGATCTGCAATATTTTTTTCACTGATTTCAAATAATTTTTGTAAGGTTTTATTTTTCTTGGCAACAGTTAATACCTTCTGAATACCTCCTCCCACTTTTGTGTCCTTTATCTTGCCTACTTTATCAAGAAACTTCCTTACATATTTATTAGGAGTCATTGAAAAATAATTATTTAATGATTGCTTTAATTGTTTAGGGAAACTTCCCCAATTCTCAACCGTTCTACGTAATGATTTACCAACAAAACCGTATTTATACAATGCAGCAAATTTCTCATTCTTTAACAATGTTGGCCATAACTTTTCAAATTTACTAAAAGCTAAATGATCTCGCCGACGTTTAAATGGGTTATGATAGAAATTTTCCATATAACTCATCATGTCTTCATACTTTTCAAGTGTAGTTTTAAATGGAGCTATCCCCTCTTTTAAATTTTCCGCTACCTTTTGTCCCTGCATGAGTCCATATGCTATTCGATTAGTATATTTAACATTTGAAAATTGCAAAATTGCTTGAAAAATTGGGTTATATTTATATTTTTCCTTTACTTCTTTTTTAAACGTTTTGCTTTTATCTAATACCTTATATAGATACTTTGTATCATTGAAAGTTTTGATTGAACTATTATCATCAAATCCACCACTTAAGGCTTTACCTACTGTCTTTAACGCTGACTTTTGCTCTGAAAGTAAACTCTTAGTTGTGCTATATTCTTTCTTTGAGTTAAAACTTCTCATATCTTGCTTTAACTTAGAAAGAATACGTTTACTAGCATCTAACCCTTCACTTACTCCGCTGCTTCTTAACGGAGTCAAGCTTACTAAATCACTAACTGTACTTTGAGTCTGATTTATTTTTGCCACCAATTGATCATATTCTGATTTTATTGGGGCTATCTTCTGTTCTAATGTTGTTAAACTACTCTCATAGATAACTGCACTAGTTGATGTTTCTGAAGTCGTACTTTTAAAATCATTAATTACTTTTTCAAAATCTGCAATCAGCGCATCATCAATATCGTTATATTGGAGAAGAAGGGGTATTTTATAATTTTCAATCTCTGCATTAATTGCACCTTTAGTCAATCCTCGCATTGCATGTGAATCACTGATTGCTTGGGCTTTGTCTTGAGCAGATTCTACTGAAGCAGAAAAATCTCTTTGACTAATTTTTAGTTGCTTAAGTAATTCATTTAATTCTTCTAAACTAATCTTCATTTTCACTTCTTCCAATCTATGTCAGCTTATACCTATGCAATTTACTTTTTAACTTAACTTTTCTAAGATTATCGAAAATAAATTGTCAAGTCAAACGCCTTAAATGTTATTTTTTCTTAAATAAAAAAATAACACTATTTCCATGAATAATGTTATTTTTGCTTTTTGTATAATTATTATAGTTAGCTAATTTCTGCTGTTATTAATACTTTTCATCTTGCTTCTCTGTGTACTTAACTCTTATTTAATTGAGTGCTTTTCATATAGTTATCGCTTACTAAAATGCTACTAAATTTATCTTGTCCACTTTTAATAGCTATTATTTTTATCCAATTATTAAATTACCTCCTCCTAAAGTTATTAATTAAGCTCAAGTCATTTATACCTGTATTTTCATATTCTAATTTTAAGATTATTTAATTTGTTTTTCTAACTTATTAAGCAACTCTTTCTTCTTATTTGCCCATGCATTTGCCCCTACTTCTCTTGAAGCTGCCCATATCTTACCAATAAGAGGTTTCCAGCTCGCCTGATTTTTTAAACCCGTCGCCAGCAGATTACCGGCAATTTTACCAGTGCCTTTGGGAGTAAACATTTCTCGTAAATAAAGTTTCTCATCGACGTTAGCTGCATCGTAGATCATTTCAATGAACTCTCTTCGTTCTTCATCACTCGTATTTTCTAAGAAGCTGCTAAACGTCTTCCAAGAAAAACGTGTGCCTGTGTCAAGATGGTCTACTGTTACAAAATGATGCCCCTTAATTTCCCAATTAAACAAATTATGTTGCATTGGCGGAATACCTGTACTTTTAACAAATTCACAGTATGCCTTGTCTTCAACTAAATCATCCATCAAGATCCCTACAATACTGGCTTGTGGAATGAACTTGTGTATTTTTCCTTTTAATTGCTTTATCTTTTTGTCAAAGCGCACATTTTGATCATGAAAACCAGGCCCATCAAAATTATCTATTCGTTTAATTAACTTCGCTTCTTCCTCAGTTGCTGTTAAGCCAACATAAAAGGCTAAGTTTCCACCTTTTGAATGTCCCCCTAGACAAACTTTACCCTTATAATTCTGGATTCTTTCTCTAAAATATTTTCTTGCAAAAAAATGCGCTGGCACACTATCACTAAAGGACATATTAAAATCTTCTTTCCAACCGACCTTAGTCGCAGTAGTTCCTCGATAGGCAATATAACGAAGATTAGGCCTAATTTGAAAAGTAATCGCATTAAATTCAAATTCATTATTTACATCTAGCTTATTTTCTAAACTTCCCCAACTAATTTCTTTAAAGCGCGAACTTTTACTCAATAATTCAAGCAATTTTTTCATATTTGCTTCGCCCCATACACCCTTGCTTAAAGTATCAATCGCTTCTTGGTTATGAGCCAACTCCTTAAAAGAAGTAATACCCGGAGTCTTATCAAAATGACAATAAGTTAATTCAGCAAAAATCATACTATCGAGTTCATTCATATCTTTTACTGAAAAAAGTACATTATAATCTTTAATATAGTCTAAAATATTCATCATTTTAACACTCCTTTATTTTTTCTTCCTATTATATAGAGTACTATTTTTTCAACAAATTATATAGAGTACTATTTTTTCAACAAAAAAAGAACTGATTATATAGAGTACTATTTTTTCAACAAAAAAAGAACTGAGATACTCATCTCAGTTCTTTTAATACTTATTTAGTTTAATTAAGCAGCTGCTAAAGCTTTCTTTGCAGTTTCTGCTAATTCAGCAAAAGTCTTTTCGTCAGTGTAAGCAATATCTGCTAACATCTTACGGTTCATATCAATTCCTGCAAGCTTAAGACCGTGCATTAACTTGCTGTATGAAAGACCATTTTGTCTTGCAGCAGCATTAATACGAGAAATCCATAATCTTCTAAATTCGCTCTTAACCTTCTTACGATCACGGAAAGCGTACTTACGTGATACAAAGATTTGAGTACTTGCTGCTTTAAATTGAATGTGCTTTGAGCCACGGTAACCCTTAGCTAACTTCAATAACTTCTTACGACGTGCGCGTGTTACGGTTCCACCTTTAGTTCTTGGCATCTAAAATTCCTCCTCAAAAACTCTACTTGATAAATTAACGCATTTGGGAAAGCATCTGTTTGATGCGCTTCATATCACTTGCTGAAACCATTGCAGCTTTTCTCAAATGACGACGTTGTTTCTTAGTCTTACCATGGAAACGGTGTCCAGTGTAAGCGTGGTGACGCTTTAAACCACCATTAGCTGTTCTCTTAAAACGCTTTGCGGAAGCGCGGTGTGTCTTTTGCTTTGGCATATCTATTCCTCCATTAACTACTTCTTCTTTTTGTCTTTATCACTCACAGGAGCCAACATTAAGAACATAGAACGGCCTTCCATCTTAGGTTTAGTAATAACATTTGCCAAATCACTAACTTGGTCTGCCATCTTTTCTAAAACATCTTTACCTAATTCTTTGTGAGTAATTGCACGGCCTCTAAAGCGAATAGAAACTCTAACTTTAGCGCCTTTAGTCAAAAATTTACGGACATGCTTTAATTTAGTATCAAAGTCATTTCCTTCAATTGTGGGACTTAAACGAATTTCTTTAACTGCAAGAACCTTTTGATTCTTACGGTTTTCCTTAGCTTTCTTTTGTTGTTCAAAACGATATTTTCCGTAATTCATAATGCGAGCAACTGGTGGCTTAGCATTAGGTGAAATAAGAACTAAGTCTAAATCCGCATCAGCTGCTTGGCGTAATGCATCAGCTTTAGAAACAACACCAACTTGTTGACCATCGTCTCCAATTAAACGGACTTCACGAGCACGGATATCTTCGTTTAAGATCATATTCTTTGGTATGGGTATTCACCTCCATGTTAATTTCGAGGACAAGAAAAAGGCGGGTAAATAAACACCCCGCCTTTAATCAACAGATATTATCGATCAGCCTAGAGGTAATAATTAACTTAGGCGAGAAGCGGGTGCTTCTTCTTGTTCTCAACTTCTGTATTATACCATTCTGAGAAAGTGAGTCAAGTAGTTTTACTAGACACTTTTTAATTAACAAAAATTATTGGTATTAAAAAAGCGATACTTTTCAGTATCACTTTTTTCAGGTTAGATTATTAATCTTCCTTTTTTCTCTTTTTGATATCAGCTAATCCAAAGATAAATCCTAAACTTGCTAAGCTTAATCCAAGAATTGCAGCCATATTATCTAATTGGCTTGCACCAGTTTGTGGCAATTCTTTCTTATCTTCGACGATTCTACCAATACCATCCTTAGCCTTGTAGTAGCTAATAATTTCACCATCTGGTCCTACAATTACTACATATCCACGATCTCTTAACCATTGAGCACGTCGAGCGTTAGAGTTTCCATAGCGATTTCTTGAAGCTGTACGTTTAGGTGAACGATGAGGTCTTGCACTAATTTGAGTAGCCTTTGGACGTACATTTACTTCAATAGTTATTCTTTCAGTTCGACCATCAGGATAAGTAATTTGAATTACACCCTTTTGAATTCCTGGTTTAGAAACATCTGGTTTCTTAATCCAAACTACTTTACTTCCTTCTGGCAAGTTACTTACAGTTGCATTTGCACTTGGAACTCTACCTTGAGTGGTATTAGTAAGAATTGTAGTTGGCTTCTTGTAGTCAGTAGCCTGTGAGCTTGCACTTGAAGTAGCTGAGCTTGCAGAACTTGAAACTTCACTAGAAGCGGCGCTACTTGCTTGTGAAGCTGAACTACTTTGTTCAGGGGCACTAGAAGGTGTATTCTGTAAGCTTTCTTCTGCTTCACTCTTAGCTTCTGTTGCAATACTATCTGCTTCGCTGGCTTTCTTAGCCATTTCACTTGCTACACTCGCAGCACTGCTTGCTACACTAGCTGCACTTTGAGCACTTGAAGCTGCTGTACTTGCTGCACTTTCGGCACTCTTAGCTGCACTTGCTGCACTTGCTGCTTTAGAAGCGGCACTACTTGCTGCACTTGTATCTCCTGCTGAAGCGGCACTTGATGCGATACTCTTGGCAACTGCTGCTTCGCTTGCTGCACTCTTGGCAACTGAATCTGCTTCACTTGCCTTATTGTATGCTTCGCTTGCCTTGCTGGCTGCACTTGAAGCATCACTTGTTGCGCTTGATGCAGTATTCGCAGCACTTGAGGCTACACTAGCTGCGCTTGAAGCCTTAGCGGCTGCACTTGAAACTAGTGAATTATCTGAATGTTCACTGGCCATTGAAGCTACTTCGCTGGCAGTATCTCCTGCATGGCTTGCTGAGCTACTTGCAGCACTGGTTGAAGTAGATGCAGCACTCTGATCTAAACCTGCCGAACTTGCTGCACTACTTGCAATACTTGCATATGAACTTGTTTGATCTGCTGAACTAGATGCAGCACTTGATGAAGCACTGGCACTATCAACAGCATCACTACCTTGGTTCAAGTTGTCTTCTGCTTCACTCTTAGCCTTAGTTGCTTCACTATCAAACTTAGCAGCTTCATCAGCGGCACTTTTGGCTAGACTTGCAGCTTGAGAAGCCTTCTTTTCATCTTCAATTGCTTGACTAGCAGCACTTGAAGCCACATCTTCTGCACGCTTAGCAGCGGCACTGGCACTACTTGCAATATCAGTGGCCTTTTGAGCTGCGCTAGCATCTCCTTCTTTAGCATAACTTGACGCAGCACTAGCAGCAGCATTAGCAAGACTTGCGGCAGTTGAAGCATCTTGATCAGCTTTAGCGGCTTTTTCACGTTGCTTGCTTGCATCGCTGGCGGCACTACTTGCAGTTTTAGCTGCACTACTTGCAACGTTTGCTGCACTCTTGGCACTGCTTGCGGCACTTGAGGCTTTTTCTGCAGCGCTAGCAACAACTGAATTATTTGGATAGTCACTGGCCATTGAGGCTACTTCACTGGCAGTCTCACTTGCATGGCTTGCTGAACTGCTTGCAGCACTAGCATTTTCTGAAGCAATGTTACTGTAGCTTCCTGCTGCACTCGCAGCACTACTTGCAATACTTGCGTATGAACTAGTGTCAGTGTGGGAACTTTCCGCACTTTGTGCGTCTTCATTGGCATGACTTGCAGCGTCAGAGGCCTTAATAGCATCTTCAGCTTCATCTTTAGCGTCTGATGCTTCTTCATCTGCTTCGCTAGCCTTCTTGGCCATTTCACTTGCCACACTTGCAGCACTACTTGCTACACTAGCGGCACTTTGAGCACTTGAAGCTGCTGTACTTGCAGCACTTTCTGCACTCTTAGCTGCACTGGCTGCACTGGCTGCTTTTTCTGCGGCTGAACTTGCAGCACTGGTATCACCTGCTGCAGCTGCACTTTCCGCTTCACTTTTAGCAACTGATGCTTCACTAGCTGCGCTCTTGGCAATTGAATCTGCTTCACTTGCCTTATTGTATGCTTCGCTTGCCTTGTCTGCGGCACTTGAAGCATCACTTGTTGCACTGGATGCAGTTGTGGCAGCGCTTGAAGCAAGACTTGCGGCACTTGAAGCCTTGTCTGCGGCACTCGATACAAGTGAATTATCTGAATGTTCACTTGCCATTGAGGCTACTTCACTAGCAGTATCTCCTGCATGACTTGCTGAAGAACTTGCGGCACTAGTTGAAGTCGAAGCAGCACTTTCATCTGAACCTGCTGAACTTGCAGCACTACTTGCGATGCTTGCATATGAACTAGTTTTATCGGCTGAACTTGATGCGGCACTTGAAGATGCACTAGCACTATCAACAGCATCACTGCCTTGGTTTAAGTTATCTTCTGCTTCACTCTTAGCCTTCGTTGCTTCACTGTCAAAGTTAGCTGCATCATCAGCGGCACTCTTGGCGATGCTTGCAGCTTCTGAAGCTTTCTTTTCATCTGCGATTGCTTGACTTGCTGCATTTGAAGCTTCTTCTTCTGCACTTTTGGCAGCTGAACTTGCAGCACTAGCTACACTAGCTGCACTGCTTGCAGCACTAGTATTTCCAGCTTTAGCAAAACTATCTGCTTCATCAGCTGCACTATTTGCTACAGATGCAGCACTTGATGCTACTTGATCTGCTTGGCTAGCCTTAGTGTGTTGATTTACCGCATCACTTGCTGCACTGCTTGCTACATCTGCTGCACTGCTTGCTACATCTGCTGCACTCTTAGTACTACTTGCGGCACTTGATGCCTTGTCTGCAGCGCTAGATACTAGTGAATTTGTTGGATGTTCGCTAGCCATCGATGCTACTTCACTAGCAGTGTCACTTGCGTGGCTTGCTGAACTAGAAGCATTACTTGCATTTTCTGAAGCAATATTGCTGTAACTACCTGCAGCACTAGCTGCGCTACTTGCGGCACTTTCATAAGAAGTTGCATTAGTATGGGAAACATCTGCACTCTTAGCATCTTCACTTGCTTGACTTGCTGAGGTTTCACCATTAATTGCATCACTTGCTTCACTCTTAGCATCTGTTGCAATACTATCTGCTTCACTGGCCTTTTTAGCCATTTCGCTAGCTACACTGGCTGCACTACTTGCTACACTAGCCTCACTTTGAGCTGTTGAAGCTGCACTACTTGCAGCACTTTCGGCACTCTTGGCAACAGAAGCGGCACTTGAGGCCTTTTCTGCAGCAGAACTTGCTGCACTAGTGTCACCTGCTGCAGCGGCACTTTCCGCTTCACTTTTGGCAACTGATGCCTCACTTGCTGCACTCTTAGCTATTGAATCTGCTTCACTGGCCTTCTTGTATTCGTCGCTTGCTGAACTTGCAGCTTCTGACGCATCGCTTGTGGCACTGGATGCTGTATCTGCGGCACTTGAAGCAAGGCTCGCAGCACTTGATGCTTTTTCGGCAGCACTAGATACAAGTGAATTATCTGAATGTTCACTGGCCATTGAGGCTACTTCACTGGCAGTATCGCCTGCATGACTTGCTGAAGAACTTGCCTCACTAGTTGAAGTTGATGCTGCACTTTCATCTGAACCTGCTGAACTTGCAGCACTACTTGCAATGCTTGCATATGAACTTGTTTGATCAGCTGAGCCAGATGCTGCACTTGATGAGGCGCTAGCACTATCAACAGAATCACTACCTTGGTTCAGGTTGTCCTCTGCTTCACTCTTGGCCTTAGTCGATTCATCATCAAATTTTGCGGCATCATCAGCAGCACTCTTAGCAACAGATGCTGCACTCTTAGCAGTTTCTTCATCGCTAATTGCTTGACTTGCAGCATTTGAAGCTGCACTAGCTGCTGAGCTTGCAAGCCTTGCAGCTTCGGAAGCTTGACTAGCTAAGCTTTCAGCCTTATCAGCATCACTTGCTTTATAAGCACTATCAGCTGCGCTAGCTAAGGAGTTAGCAATGCTTGCTTGTTCACTTGCTGCTTTTTCCTGTTCACTAGCAGTTGAGCGTTGAATTACAGCATCACTTGCAGCATTTGAAGCTACTGCTGAAGCACTACTTGCAACATCTGCAGCACTTTGGGCAGAACTAGCTGCACTTGAAGCTTTTTCTGCGGCACTGGCTACAACCGAGTTAGTTGGATGGTCACTTGCTAATGAAGCTACTTCACTAGCTGTTTCACTTGCGTGACTTGATGAACTTGCAGCTGCGCTAGCACCTTCTGAAGCAATATCACTGTAGCTTCCTGCTGCACTAGCAGCACTGCTTGCTGCACTTTCATCTGAACTTGCACTAGTATGAGCTGTCTCAGCATCGCTCGCTGAAGAACTTGCGGCACTAGCAGCACTTTCACCTCTGATTGCTTCAATCGCCTCACTCTTGGCTACACTGGCAGCCGTAGATGCTTGGCTAGCAATATCAGCTGTTGAACTAGCAGCAGTCGCTGCTTGACTTGCAATACTTGCAGCACTACTTGCTTTTCTAGCTGCAGCTTGAGCTGCACTTTCTGCGCTCTTTGCTACACTCGCTGCACTTCTAGCTAAACTTGCAGCGCTATTGGCAGCTGACACACTACCAGCTGCAGAAGCGGCATCTGCTTCACTCTTAGCTTTATTTGCTGCACTAGCAGCACTTTTAGCAACAGTATCTGCTGATTTTGCATCTTCATAAGCTGAACTTGCCATACTACTTGCTGAATCAGCATTGCTCTTGGCTACACTTGCTGCACTAGCAGCACTGCTTGCTTTCTTAGCGGCACTATTGGCAACTACAGCTGCACTTGCAACTAATGAGTTAGTAGGATGAGCTGAAGCCATTGAACTCACATCGCTAGAAGTACTACTTGCTTCACTAGCAATATTTGTTGCTGAACTAGTAGACTGACTAGCTTTGTTAGCTTCAGTTTGAGCTGCACTAGATGAAACAGCAGCTGAACTTGCATAATCACTTGTTTTAATTGAAGAAGAGTTAGCTGCACTGGCTGCACCACTTGCAATTGAGTCCGCTATGCTATCTTTTGTGAGATTATCAATTGCTTCACTCTTAGCGGCACTAGCTTGGCTTTCAAAGTTCAAAGCCTCTTGAGCATAGCTATTAAGAGTTGCAATTGATTTATTTGCTTCACTTTCATCTACAAGAGCTTGACTTGCGGCACTTGAAGCAACTGCTTCAGCACTTTGCGCAGCACTCTTAGCGGCACTAGCTACAGCGGCTAAACTTACTGCTGCACTAGCATCGCTTGCCTTATACGCAGCATCAGCAGCGCTTGCAGCACTATTTGCAAGTTTTGCTTGTTCACTAGCAACGTGATCTTGGTCAGCCGCAATTGATCTTTGTGTTGCGGCATCAGTAGTAATTGAGCTTACATAAGCTGCTACACTAGCAGCACTACTTGCAGCTGAACTTGCAGCAGTTGCTGCACTTGAGGCTTTGGCGGCGGCACTAGATACTACTTCATTACTTGCATGTTCACTTGCCATTGAGGCTACTGAATCAGCAATAGCTTTAGTATCTTCAGCAGTATGAGCAACTGAACTAGATGCGCTATTTGCGTTACTGTTGTAATCTCTTGCAACACTAGCAGCGCTACTTGCAACTACTTCGTATGAGTTAACTGCAGTTGAAGCGGTATTGGCTAATTTAGCTTCTTCACTAGCCTGACTTGCAGCACTTTCCCCGATAATTGCATCACTTGCTTCACTCTTAGCAATTTCTGCATCACTAGCTGCACTTGAAGCAATAGCTTGGTATGAAGCTGCTTCACTTGCGGCACTCGAAGCAATTGAGTTAGCAAGACTTGCGGCTTCACTAGCACTAATTGCAGCACTAGAAGCTTTTGCTGCATCTGAATTAGCTGCTGAAGCCACGCTAGCAGCACTACTTGCGGCACTGACATTTCCTTCTTTAGCAAAACTTGCAGCTTCACTGGCTGCACTTGAGGCTTTGGCGGCTGCGCTACTTGCGGCTTCACTGGCTGCAGTTGCAGCTGTACTTTGAGTTGCAGCATCTTGAGCAGCTGAACTTGCTACATCAGCGGCACTGCTTGCCTTAGTAGCCGCACTACTTGCAACTTCAGAATCATCACTTGCTCTGGTTGCAGCACTAGCTACTAATGAGTTAGCCGGATGTGCACTTGCCATTGAAGCTACTTCACCTGCTGTGCTCGTAGCGTCATCTGAATTCTTGCCAGCACTTGATGCAGTATTGGTAGCTTGGCTACTTGAATCAGTTGCTTGAGAAGCACTTGATGAAACAGCAGTTGAAGTTGTTGCGGTACTTACAGCACTTGATTGAGCTTGGCTAGCTTGACTTGCAGCATTACTTGCATAGCTTTCTGCTAAAATTGCTCGATCAGCATCACTTGCTGCAACAGAAGCAGTTACAGCAGCGACTTTTGCCTCACTAGCAAACTTGTCAGCTGCACTAGCAGCGCTTGAGGCACTTTCAGAAGTCTTCTTAGCATCTGATAATAAACTTGCTGCGGTACTTGCGGCAGTGCTTGCAGCTTCACTGGCTGCACTAGCTGCACTGGCTGCTGATTGTGCCTTGGCAATATTACCTAAAGCAGCATAGCTGCTTGCAGCATCATTTGCGCTACTTGCAGCACTGGCTGCACTACTTGCATTAGCTGCTGCAGTACTTGCAGCTGCAGTTAATGAATCAGCAGTTGAGGCTAAATCTTTAGCAGTTTGTGCTTGATCAGCAGCATTGCTTGCAGCTGTACTTGAAACGGTAGCTAAACTCTTAGCAGCACTGGCTGCACTAACTACAATTGGATTATCTGAGTAAGAAGTAAGATCAGTAGCTAATGAAGCTGCTTGACTTGCGGCACTTGAAGAATATGAACCAGCTTCACTTGCGCTAGAATTTGCAGCACTGCTTGCATTCTTAATATCACTAGCTGCACTATTAATGTCCGTTTGAGTTTGAGTAGTGTTTGTCTTATCAGCAATTGCTCCTGAATTTGCTTGACTAGCAGCTAAACTTGCTGCACTAGCTTGTTCTACATTAGTTTGAGCTGCACTTAAGTAATAAGCAATCTTATTTGCTTCACTGGTAAGTGAAGTTTGAGCAGTTGCAATTGTAGCTAATGCTGAATTAGCAGTAGATTGAGCTAAACTTGCTGCACTAGCTGCACTTTGAGCTTCACTGTTTGCTTGACTAGCCCTTGCAATTTGAGCTTGGGCTTGAGATGCAGCACTACTTGCTAGAGAAGTATCACCAGTTGCCTTGGCACTATCAACAATAGCAGCGTAACTTGCAGCAGCACTAGCAGCGGTTGAAGCTGCAGTACTTGCAGCAGCTGCGCTATTTGCCTCTCGAGCAGCAGTACTTGCAGCTGAGCTTGCAAGGTCACTATTATCTGCAATTACCTTAGCATAGCTATCAGCATTAGATTTAGCTTTAGTAGCGTTATTCAAATTATCAGCAACAACCTTATTAATAGCATTAGCACTAGATAAATTAGTTAAACTAGTTAAATCAGTTGCTACACTTGCAATTTCAGCATTTGCATTAGATAGACTATCCTTAGCATTTGATGCGGCTGTACTTGCTGCAGCTTGGTTAGCTTGAGCATTGCCGGTTGCTGCACTTGCCGCATTAGCTGAACTAGTTGTACTTGAAACAGCAGTTGAAGCTGCTTGCGACTTAAGATCAATGTAAGCAGATGCTGCACTTGCATAAGCTAAATCAATATCAGCAATTGCTTGCTTAGCTCTTTGCGCATCAGATTCAGCACTTGAAGCTGCAAGCTGAGCAGCAGCAGCACTACTGGTTACTGCATTTACCTCACTAGCATAAGATGCCAACTGTTGAGGCAGAGTTGCCATAGATTTATATAAAGTCTGATAATAGGGCGATTGCATTGCGCCTGCTGTATCAGGGGCCATTATATACATTGCATTCGCCGTATTAACATCCCCAGCAAGAGCATTCGCAGCGTTTGTAATAGCACCATTGGCTTTATTATTACCTTCACGTACTACCCTTGTTGCCTTTGCAACACTACTTGAAGCTGCATTTATTTTTGCCCCCTGACTGGGAACATCCCCAGTTGCAGTAGATGAGATGTTATATGCACTACTTGCTGCATTAGCATAAGAGGCTAATTGATCTGGATACTGATCAACTAATTGACTAATTGCATTACTTTTAGTAGCTACTGAAGCGGTAGCACTAGAAGCAACCGTTTGAGCACTACTTGCAGCACTTGCAGCACTTGTAATTGTTTCCTTAGCAGCTGCCACTTGAACTTCAAAGAGCAGGATTTGCGCAGCGGCTAACCCTTCCTTCTTTGCAAATGTGCTTGCAGCTTCACCAATTCCTGCAAGTGCACTTGCTTTATTAGCAATACTTTGGGCTCCCCCAATTGGGCTTGAAGTGCTAGTTTTATCAAGAATTGGTACCAAATTATTAATTTGATTATCAATATTTGCAAAATCAGTATTACTGCTTGCAGCGGCACTCAAACTTGCAGCCGCCTCACTAGTATTATTCTGGCTTAAAGCTTCAATAGCAGCAGTTAAATCACTAGCCTTTTGAGCTGCTGCACTGGTAGCACTATACATAGCACTTTCATCAATAGCTGCATAACTTAACTGTGCAGCTGTTTCATGAGCTGAACTAGCAACATTTGAGAGACCTACGGCTAAACTAGCAACACTGTCAGCTACACTAGACAAAGAATCTACCTTAGTTTCAACAGGCTTTACATTACTGGCGGTACCAATCGGATATCCAGAAACAGTAATGCCGTTTGGATAGCTACTACTATAGCTACTCAATTCATTAGCTACTGAAGTCGCTACTGATGCATTGCTGGTGGCCACACTTGCGATAGAATCTAGAGCAGTAGCTGTTTCACTAATAATTTTTGCCGTTAAACTAGTTGCTGTACTTGCTGCTGAGAGATACTGACTTTGCGCACTTTGAACAGAACTAATAGTATCTTTTGCATAACTCGCAACTGAGTTAACATCATTTTGAATATTAGTACTCAAACTTTGAGCCAAAGAAACAGCATTTGAACTCAAACTTCCAGCTTTAGCAGCTGCACTGGCATTTGCGCTTGCAATTGCAGCATATGAGTTGGCAGTATTTGAGGCACTGGTTGCTAAAGTAGAGTTATTCGCAGCACTGGCTTGACTGGCTGCTAAAGAATAATTCAATTCTTCTAAGGCTGCACTTGCGGCAACTGAACCTTGACTGGCAGCATCCATCACTGGCTTAGCCGCACTATTATACTTAGCAACTGCACTGGCAATACTTGCAGCAGCACTACTTGCACTACTTGCTGCCGTAGCTGCACTTGCCAATGAAGCGCTAATATTCGCTACTGGAGTAATCCAATTGCCATCATCATCTTCATAACCATCAAGTTCTGCTAGTGAACCCATATCATCTTGAACAGCAGCAGGTGGAAATCCAGTTAAAGTATAGTTTGAATCTGGTCCAATTGTAGGAATTGAGTTTGTAATTTGCTGATCAAACTCAGAAATTGAAGTTGCTACACTAGCAGCACTTGCTAATTCTGCAGTTGCACTACTTAAATCAGCTTGACTTGCTTGACTAGTGGCAATTGAAGCAATCGAATTAGCATTGTCAACATATTGGGAATAGTCAGTGTAGGTAGCATCGGCACTAGCAACATATGCAGTCGCAAATGCAGGTGTGAATTGTGACATTGATTCCACAACAATTACACTACCTACAGTAAGTGGAGCATTAGTTAAATCAATACTCCATTTACCATTATCATCTGCCTTAACAACGAAGTCTGAACTAGTTTCACCTGGTGCGGCCAGGCCATAAGTTAAACCACTAACTACAGTATTATTATCACTACCATTGTAGTAGTGAACAGTTACATAACCGTTGGCGTTAGTAGTACCAGTTAAAGTCTTAGTTTGATCAGTAATCTTACTGCTATCATCTAAAGTAATAGCATTGTGCATATCAGGAGTACCAAATGCAAAGTACTTACCATTGTTTAAACTTGCTAAAAGACTATTACCAGCAGTTGTGTCAGTGTTAGTTTCACCAAGTGTAGTTGCTGATTTTTTACTAATATTGTAATCAGCATCTTTGTAGGCACTACTCCAGTCACTGTTAGCAGAGTTTTTCATTTCAACATAGTGAGCATTAATATCTCCGCCTAAGCCAGAAATAATTGCACCGCTACCTTGAACATCAAAGACTACGGAATCTGGACGGTAAATAGTAATGGTAGCAGCACCTTTACCACCTAGTAAATTAGTAGAATTTTTACCACTACTTGTTAACTTAACATTTGAGTTATTACCAAATGATAAAACCGTACCTGCCGCAGCATAGATAACGTTATAACCGTTTCCGCTGTTATTTTCATACGCAATATCGAAAGTTCCACCGTTGTTGACATAAATACCATTACCGGTTTTCAAGTCAAATACCCGACTAGCAGCTTTACCAGTTACATCAATATTAACGGCTGCTTTTTCTCCGTTAACACGTAAGTTACCATTACCTTGGAAGTAGATAACTGATTGATTTACAGATCCCTTCATATTAAGTGATCCATTATCAAGAACATTAATATTTGTATCACCAGAGTTTGCAACGTTAATTACAGTGGTATCTAAAGTAGAACTATCATTATTGTTTAGCGTTAAATTACCATTATCTTTGATAGTTAAATCTGCCCCATTATGAATGTAAATACCACCCATTTTCGAAGTTAGGCCTGCTACTTCATCAAATTCAACATCTAACTTACCGTTACCAGTAATGTTAATTGGTGAAGATGCATCTACAAATCCAGTACCACCACTTAAAGCAGTTGAACCGGTGCGGTGAAGCATTAAATCACCTGCTACGTTAATACCATCGGTATTAGCTGGAACAGAAATTGCACCTGCATTAGTAGAAATTGTAGTATTTGAGCCATCTTGTACAGTTACACTCTTGGCATTAACACTATAAGCATTCTTATTAGTAGTAATGTTATTGGTTCCACTAAAGACTACGTTAGTATTAGTATTATTTACTAAACCTGTACCATTGAAAGTAACACCATCAAATTCAACACTGGCATTGTTACCACTATCCATAGAAACAATACCATTAGTGTTAGAACCAGTAATAGTTGCACCAGAAATAGTAAGCTTTTGATCATCCTTGCTCTTAATATCAAGGTAGGCATTACCAAAGCTAATGGTGTGACCATTACCATTAATTGTCACATCACGTAAAGCTGCATCTGAAGAAACAGTGATTGTTCTTTGTGAACTCAAATCAATGTTGTCAGTTACATCAATTACAGCTGCGCTGGTATTAGTAATTGCATTAACAAATTCACTAGCATTAGCAACAGCAGTAGCATTTGAAGCGGGAGTTGTAACTTTAGATTCGCCTAATTGAGCAAGTGCTGCTGAATTGTTAACTCCAGTAGCAAGAAAACTTGCTGTTTTAGTTTCAAATAAAGTAGTTTGTTCAGCAACTTTATTAGTAGCAACTGACTTATTTGTAGTTTCTTCTTTAGCTACTTCATGATGAGCAGCTGCTGAATCAGAAGTAGCCTTATTTTCGCTACTTGCTGGCATTGAACTTGCACTAGCTGCCAATTCATCCCCACTACTATGACTAGCTTGGGAGTCAGCCACCTTATTTTCAGTACTTGCTTTTACTTCACTAGGTGCTGAACTCACATTTGCACCTGCAACATCACTTGCTGAACTTACTGAATCGGCTGCACTGCTTGCTTGACTTGCAGCACTTGAGTCACTACTTGAACTTGCAACTTCTTTGTTACTATCACTGGCAAGTTCTTTAGCTTTATCTAATGTAGATTGTGCCACAGCTGCTGATTCAGGTTCTCTAATTTCATCAGCATGTACAGTATCTGTATCATGAGCTACGAAGAAAAATGAACCGATCATCACACTAGCAAGACCTACTGTTAACTTACGTAAAGAGAAGACCTCTTTTCTATGTAAATCTTTTTTAGACATCTCAACATCTCCCTTGATTTTTTTACTATCTTATCTTTTAACTCTTATTCTAATACATTAAGCAAAATAACTTATAAGGAACTTCTTTTCAACTCCCTATAAGCTACAAAACTAATCTAAAATCTGCTTCCAACTGTTAATAAATGCTTCTTCACTATACTTCTTAGCAGTTTCACTTGCTCCTTGAGACAAACGCTTGTACAAATCTTCATCTTGCAAAACATCTACTGCTTTTTGAGCTAATTTAGTAGGTGTAGTTGTAGTAACGGCATAACCATTAACTCCATCTTCTACTAAATTATCCTTAGTGTATGCAGCTGCATAAGTAACAACTGGAACTGAATAACCAAGACTTTCCAGCATGTTCATTCCAAAGCCTTCGCTAAGACTAGCATTCAAGAAAATTGTTGCATCCTTAACAATCTTTTCTTTTGGCTCATATGGTAAAACTTCAACTACATCTTTAATTTCTAATTTATTAATTAAATCTTCAACTTTTTGTTGATAGTCACTACCTGAATAATAACCTTGAAGTTTCAAACGAGCTGCTGGTACTTTATCATGAATATGCTTGAAGGCACGAATCACATCTAAAGTATTCTTATCATCAGCTAACCGTCCAACGTAAACCACATTGATTTCCTTACCTAACTTCTTAGGACGAGCTGCTTTTTTAACATAACTATCTGGAGCAGCAGCAATTTTACTCTTAGAAGTAGCAAGTTTTTTCACTTCATCAGTTTGATCTTGAGTTGGTAAAACTACTACATCAAATTCTTTTCCGTCTTCACCATTTACTGCTTTATTGTAAACATCCATAATTCCTTGTTGTGGACGACGATAGTCAGCAAATGGCACACTGTGAAGATATGCAATTTTACCTTCTGCATTTTCTACATTTAATACAGAACTGTCTAAAGTACGACGATCTGAAATGAAAGTACCAGGGTTAGCATTATTGATTTCATTTAAGAAGAAAGTAAATAATTGATTTTCAGTTCTAAATTGGAAATCATGGCCCTTGTAATCCAAAAGCTTCCACATAGTTGGTAAAACTTGCTTACCAATATACATATGACTTACTTCTAAAACTGGCTTACCATCTAAATTAAGATATTGTTGCATGGCAATTGAACCATCTGGATGATAAGTTTCTACCATTGACTTAAAGCCACGCCAATCCCAGTATTCCTTAACTGCAGCTTGACCTAGTGAATCATAGTATTCAATATTACCAATTAGGCCAACAGTTCCTGGCATCACCCGAATATCAGCAATCTTTTTACCCTTGTATTCAATATTTGAATGGTTATTATCTACACCAACAATGTGGTAATCCTTTAGCGGAATACTATCAAGTAAACGTAATGATTGTTCCTTACGTCTTGTATGAACTGTTCCTTGGAAATAGTCATACATGTTAATGACATCTTTTTGTCTTAAGCCATGTTTTTTTAATTCATTGCTAAGCATTCTATTGTAGTTACGTAACAATAAAACAGCATCTTCATTATTATTTTTAAATGCTTCTAATCTTTGAAATTGTGAAAATTCAGTACCTGAATTAAAAGTAAAAACATTTTCCCCTACAAGATATTTCAATTATCTTACCTCATCTTTCAAAGTTTCTTTTGCATCATCAATTAATTCTTTCCATGCTTTCCAAACATTAGCATCAGAATAACGTTCACTAGATTCGTAAGCACCATCACTTAATTGTTGCATTAATTTCTTATCTTTAAAGATCTTAATCATACGATCTGCTAAAGCTTTGTAATCACCAAAATCAACAATATAACCATTCTTTTGATCTTGGACGATATCATTTGGTCCGTAGTTTACATCATAAGTTACACCCACAACACCATGAGAAATGGCTTCCATGATTGCTAAGTTAAATCCTTCCATACGTGAAGTCAAACCAAATACTTGTGCTTTATTTTCAATTTCTGGAATATTAGTAGTATAACCTTTGAAAGTTACTACATCTTCTAAGTTTAATTCTTTAATTAATTTTTCAATCTTACGTTTTTCACCGTAATTGTTAGAAGAGTCTGCATAACCATATAAATCTAAAGTTACTTCTGGAATTTCGTCATGAACTAACTTAATTGCACGCACTAAGTCATCAAGACGCTTTTCATAAGCAATACGCGCTACTGCAATCACTTTACCAAAGGTTCTTTCATCTTCACTAATGTGATCTGCATTTAAAGTTTCATTATCAACAATACCTACAGGGATTGTGTACATTTTAGCTTTTGGCTTAAAGCGTTCAATCACGTCATCTGTTTGACGTTGAGTGGCAGAAACAACAGCTGAATATTCATCTAAGTTTGCCAAAGCATATTCATAGTTGTTATTTACAATTGAGTGCAGTGGATCTTGAGCATCACCAGCTTGAGAGTTATGCAAGTGCATTACAGTATAAGCTGGTTTCTTCAAGCGAGTTAAAGCTCCGTCTGCTAAAAGTGAACGGTCCAAAACAAAGATGTTATTGCCCTTTTCATTAATTCTATTTAAGAAATGTTCAAATAATTCATCAATAGTATCAAAAGTATGAATTTCACCATTCTTTTCTTGAAGCCACCAACCAGTTTTCACTAACTTATGATGAATATCAAACTTAT
Source organism: Lactobacillus sp. PV012 (assembly GCF_014522325.1). NCBI lineage: Bacteria > Bacillati > Bacillota > Bacilli > Lactobacillales > Lactobacillaceae > Lactobacillus > Lactobacillus sp. PV012. The sequence continues at coordinate 498,419 of NZ_CP041983.1, read as the reverse complement.
TAAAAGTACGAATCATTGTTTTACCATCTGGCGTTAACCATTCTTCGTTACCAACGTGATTATCTGGTGTGTACCATTGAATTAATGATCTAAAGCCACGACTATCATAGTGATCTACACGATATAAATTACCGTATTCATCAAACAATTCTGTCGAAACTACTTGTTTATCTTCGTTAGGATCATAGTTTACACGTGCGACTAATTTTCCTTGTTCACTAGTTACCAAGTAGCGATTTTTGTCAGGTTCATCAACACGTTCTGTATTTTCAAGTCCAAAATCTAAATCTTCAACAGTTACCTTTTTAGCTGGTACATGTTCTGCATCTTGAAAGTAGTCAAACATTCCTAATAAGCTATCGTCATCTACACCAGATGCATTAGCAGTCTTGTGTAATTCACGATTCCAATCACGTGCAATGATTTTTGCAGGTTGATGGTGGTTCTTAAATAAATTTAAGCGTTTTAATTCAGCATGCTCAATCCCAGATTTATGACTTGGCATTCCAAAATTAATAAAATAGATCAACTTTATAACCCCTTACCTTTAGCTCATAATATAATTTTTATAAAAAAATAAAAAAACAACTTTTTAAAGTATTAATCGAATTATTTATTGAGAAACTAGTTTCCCCAATTTACATTTATATACCAATTTTACTTACAATTACCATTAAATTCAAGTAAAATGGCACTTTCAGATTACATTTTTAAACACAAAAATTAGGATTTTTTTCAAGTAATTAAATAACAAATGTATAGAAAAAATGCCCCAATTTCTTGGAGCATTTTTTCTAGTTTTTACGTGAGTAAGATTTTACATCTGAATCAATTTCATTAATGAATTCATCCATACTCTTATTAATTTGTTCTTCTGTTCCGTAGCGACGAACATTAACAGCATTGTTATTCATTTCTTCGTCACCCAATACTAAAGTATAAGGAACTTTTTGAGTTTGTGATTCACGAATCTTGTAACCCATCTTTTCATTTCTCATGTCTACGTCAACTCTAAAGCCACGCTTTGTAAGTTCTTCTTTAACTTTCATTGCGTAATCACCATGAGCATCTAAGTTAACTGGAATAATTTTTACTTGAACTGGAGCAAGCCAAGTTGGGAAAGCACCCTTGTAAATTTCAGTTAAGTAAGCAATGAATCTTTCCATCGTACCAACAATACCACGGTGAATCATCACTGGACGGTGTTCTTCTCCATCTTTACCAGTGTAAGTCAAGCCAAATTTTTCAGGAAGCATGAAGTCTAATTGAATAGTTGACATTGTTTCGTCATTACCCAAAGCAGTCTTAGTTTGAATATCAAGCTTAGGACCATAAAAGGCTGCTTCACCTTCAGCTTCAACATAATCTAAGCCAAGGTCATCCATGGCTGCCTTAAGCATGCTTTGTGCAGTTTCCCACATTTCATCATTTGCGTAATACTTATCAGTATTTTTAGGATCTCTATAAGATAATCTGAAGTAGTAATCAGTGATATCAAAGTCCTTGTAAACATCCATAATTAACTTCAATACTTTAGCAAATTCTTCACGTATTTGATCTAAGGAGACAAATGTGTGGCCATCATTTAAGGTCATTTCACGTACACGTTGAAGCCCTGATAAAGCTCCAGATTTTTCATATCTGTGCATCATACCTAATTCAGCAATTCGAATTGGCAATTCACGGTATGAACGTAAGTGGTGCTTGTAAATTTGAATGTGTGATGGGCAGTTCATTGGACGTAATTCAAGCATTTCGCCATCACCCATATCCATTGGTGGGAACATATCATCACGATAGTGTGCCCAGTGTCCGGAAGTCTTGTAAGCATCCACATTCATTAAAACTGGAGTGTAAACATGTTGGTAACCATCCGCTACTTCTTTATCAACGATGTAGCGTTCAATAGTACGACGAATAGTGGCACCATTAGGCATCCAGTAAGGAAGCCCAGCACCAACCTTCGGATCAACAAAGAATAAATCTAAATCACGTCCAATAGTACGGTGATCTCTTTCTTTGATTTCTTGACGACGCTTAAGATCTTCTTCTAAAGCACTCTTCTTAAAGAAGGCAGTCCCAAAAATTCTTTGAAGCATTGGATTAGATGACTTACCTAACCAGTAAGCACCAGCTACTGATAATAATTTGAAGTTGTTCTTAATTTTTCCTGTATTAGGAAGAAGAGCTTCAAAACCAAAGTCTACAAAATCTCCTAATTTATAAACTTCAACTTCATCAGGTTGATCTTTTAATAATTCAAGTTTATAAGCATCATCTTTGAAGATCTCTTGTAATTCAGACTTCTTCATCTTAGTGAATTCAATCTTTTCACCATTTTTAATTGCCTTAGCCATTAATTTTTCAAGCTTAGGGAGCTCACTAACCTTAATTTGATCTTCTTTATCAGTATCAACAAAGAATCCACCTTCGTCAGCTTCATGCATCCCTAAACGTAAATCAGGATATTCACGCTTAGCAACTGCTTCTAATAAAAATGCAGTAGTTGCTCTTAAAATATCTAATCCTTCTTCATCCTTATCGGTGATAATGGCTGCTTCAACATCTTTATCTACAACATAATCTAATGGTCTCATGACACCATTGATTTTTGCTCCAACTGCAGCTTTTCCTAATGATGTTGCAATACTTGAAGCTAATTCTTTTACACTGATTGCTTTATCAAAATCTTTCTTTGAGCCATCTGGCAAAGTAACTACAAAACTCATATTTTTACCTCCAAATAAAAAATCCCAGTGCAAATAAGCACCGGGACGTTAATTACGTGGTTCCACCCAAATTTAAACTAGCTACTATACTAGTTCCTCATTGACTGATAATGGCAGTCTAACCAATATTAATAATTTGAGTATTAGAAGTTGGGGTTAACTTTATTCAGGAATTTTCAGAACTAGATTCCTGTCTCTGAGGCAAAGTTAATCATGTCTTCACTTGCTTTTTATTATACTAGCTCTTTTATTAGATGCAAGTATAAATTTCTTATACTCGACGATTTTCTCCTTTTACTAATACTTCTTCACTTAGAAAGCGTATCCTTTGCATAATTCTTTTAGCTTTTAATTCGTCTACACTATTCTTAGTCTCACTAAAATGTTTTTCCAAACCTGCCAAATCTAAGTTGGAAGTAAAGAAAGTTGGAAGTTCATTATCCATTCTTTTTTGAAAAATTACTCCTAAAATATCATCACGTGACCACTCACTTAAACTTTCAGCACCAATATCATCAAAAATCACTACTGGTGCTTGAGTAATTTTATCTACTTCTGCGGCTAAAGTATTTTTTTTAACAAAAGTTGGAAGTGAGGCAATAAAGGATGGTGTATGTAAAAAAATAACTTGTGTCCCATTTTGGGCTAATACATTTGCTAGACCTGCTAATAAGTAAGTCTTACCTACACCAAAACTTCCTTCTAGATAAAGGCCACGTGCGTGAGAGTTTGTTTGATATTGCTTCAAAAAAGTCGCAATTTTGACTAAGGCTTCTTCACGTCCAGGCGCTTTATCAAGTTCACTTAAAGTCACATTTTTAAGTTTTTCAGGTAGGTCAATTAATTGAATTCTTTTTTGTGCTTTATTAAGTGCAAGTTCAGTTTGCATTACCTTTCCAGGTGCATACGTTATTTCAATTAAATTATCATTTAAAACCAAATGCGGTTCATAACCTTGTAAAATTTTCTGGATGCGATTTGATTTTAATTGTTGGGTGAAAAGATATAAATTATCCAAAGAATTATCAATAATCTCAGGAGTAATTTCAGCTTGATGCGTTGCCAAAAATTTTTTCACCTCTTCATTTTCTAAAGCAGTTTGATAATCTGGGCGAAACTTTGCTTCTGGCTTTAAATTAAACATTGCTTTTTTTATGAGACTACTGATATCTTCCATTGTGTAACTCATTCTTTCTTTTCAAAATTATTAAAAATCTCATCCATTTCTTCATGAGACATTTTAGTGTGCTGCGTTTTTTCTTGTGCTTGCTGCTGCGCCTTTTTATCCCAATCGACTCCATCAGAAGTAGTGGACTTTTTCTTATTATAAAAGTAAGGTCGCCGTTGCTTACCTTTTTGTCTTTCTCGAATTCTTGCTAATGCTTTAACAGGAGTAAGTGTTTTTTCACGTAACCAATCATTAGCTGTTGTTTCTGCATATTTCATTGATAAAGTTGGGTACTCGCTTAAGCAAGCATAAACAATTAAATTAATTAATGGATCAGTGAAACCATACTTATCTCGCAAAACAAAGGTTACTCTCTTTTCATCTCCAGTAACCATCCCTCCTAACCGACTCTTGAGATCATATAGATAAGCTACAGTAGCCTTGTTTTCTACTTCTAACAAAATTTCTTTATCGGTTTTATTTAAGGCAGTTGGTAACACATAATCTTCTTCTTGACTTTTAATTTGTCTTCGCACTGAATTTCTAGTGCGACTAGTACCGTACTCACTATTTGCTAATTTTTGAATGGCTTTAATATCTAATTTATCTTCACCAGGACTAAGAGTTTTAACAGCTAATTGAGCAAATTCAATTTCAGAAAGTTGATAAAACTGAATAATCTGACTGATATCACGACGTTTATTAACAACTTCTCCACCATCAACATGATAGGCTTCTAGCTGCATTCTTAGATACTCCCAATCAATCCTGATATCTGTTTTCCCAACCTTTAGTACTCGCTTGTTGCCTGCTTCTACTTTTTTTACAGCTTGAGTTACTTGTTCAGGAGGGTTAATAGCTGCTTGTTCATTTAGCCTAAAGACATCAAAAAATGCACTAGTAACCTCATGAGCATTTTTTAATCCCATGAATCTTCGTGGAGTAAACTCCTTTACCAATCTCTCATAAGCTACCTCTCCGACTCTTTCTAAAAGCAAACTTGATAATAAAAATGTCTTAAAAAATTCAGCAGCCGTTGGGATTGGTTGAAGCCTGAAAATTATTACATCCCCTAAAGCTGGATTGTTACCAACAAAAGTTTTTACCAGACCGGTTGCCTCTAAATAATGCAAACTGTCGAAGAGATTCTTTAAATTACTATTGGTCTGTTCTTGCAATTGATATAAAGTACGATAGTCACTATTAAAAGGAACTGAGTCATATTCATTAACTAATGTTAAATATAATCCCACCCCTAATGCACCAATAAGTGGTTGATAAAGATATGTAAGTACTTTCTGACTTGTAGCACTTACTTCCACTTGATTAGCAACATAAAAAGGTTGCTTAGGATTTGTGCTAGCAAACATTCACTAACTCTCCTTCTCATGTTTTGATATCATGTCTTCCATTGCTTCCATGAACCCAGAAACATCTTTAAATTGACGATAAATACTAGCAAAGCGAATATAAGCCACATCATCAAGATCTGCTAAATAATTCATTACGAACTCACCAATTTTTTTAGAAGAAATTTCACCAATTCCTTGCTTACGAACATCATTTTCTACTTTATCTACCAAATTATTTAGCTGTTCGATTGAGACGGGACGCTTTTGTGCCGCCATAATAACTCCATGTAATATTTTATCACGGTTAAAAGGCTCCCTTGTAGCATTATTTTTAACTACTAACAAAGGAACATGTTCAATTCGTTCAAATGTGGTAAACCGATAGCCACATTTTTCACATTCTCTTCTTCTACGAATAACACGATTTTCATCACTCGGGCGAGAATCAATCACTCGAGAAGCATTTTGATGACAATTTGGGCACTCCATCTTATCTACCTTCCTAAATATTTTAAGATAGCTATCACTTTATCTTTTAGCACACCCAGATCTTGATCATTTTCAATCACATAATCGGCCAACTTCTTTTTCTCAACTAGCGGCATTTGACTAATAATTCGTTGATTAGCTTGGCTTTGAGACAAATTATTACGTGCCATTAACCGTTGAAGTTGAAGCTGTTTAGGAGCCGAAATCAATAAAACACCATCACATAAATATTCCAATTTTTCTTCAAAAAGCAAAGGAATGTCTAACACAACAAGCGGTTCTTCCCTTTTTTCAAGTTGAGCCATTTGATTTTTTATTTCAGTAATAATATTAGGATGAGAAATATCATTTAAAAGCGTGAGTTTTATTTTATCACTAAAAACAATTTCGCCCAACTTTTTTCGGTCAATTGTCAAATCTGAAGCTAAAACTTTATTCCCAAAATTCTTGACTATTTCGTTGTAATTTTTTTCATTTGGCAACATCAATTGATGGGCAATTTTATCTGCATCAATTATTGGAATTTTCTTTGCTCGAAAAAGTTTGTCTACAGTGCTTTTCCCTGTTGCAATTCCACCAGTCAATCCTAAAAAGTATGTCATTTGTATTCTACCTGACAATGAGGACAATATGTAGTTCCTCTTCCATTTACCTTAATCTTTTTTAATGTAGTGCCACACCTAGTGCATTTTTTGCCAGCTCTGCCATAAACTTGCAGCAATTTTTGAAACTCACCGACTTTGCCATCTGCATCTAAAAAGGTATGAACAGTAGTGCCTCTTTTTTCAATTGCTAAGGCAATAATTTCGTTGATATTATCATGCAACTTTCTTACTTTTGCTTGTGTAATAGCACTACTTTTACTTAAGGGATGAATTTGACTGCGCCACAAAACTTCATCCACATAAATATTACCTAGCCCTGCTACAATACTTTGATCTAACAAAGCATTCTTTATGTTTTTCTTTTTACGAGCTAGTTGTTTAGCAAAATAATCAACTGTAAATTCTGATGTATTAGGCTCTGGACCTAAATTTTTAATTCCTGTAGTTTGACGCTCAGTCCCTGTTATTACTAACTGCATCCGTCCAAATTTTCGCACATCTTGATAGCGAATTGCAGTTCCATCATTGAATAAAAATTCAACGTGTTCATGTTTATTCTTAGCTGCATCAGGAGCTGTAACATGATATTTACCTTCCATTCGCAAATGAGAAACTAAAGTCATATCATCACTTAAGCGAATTAAGAGATACTTTCCATAACGATCTACTTTGATGATTTTTTTACCCTGGAGTGTTTTCTTAAAAGTCTCTACATCCCCTGTAACAATTTTCGGATACCATACTATAACTTGTTTTATAGTTTTATTACGCATTAGTGGATCTAGAGTTCTTCTAACCGTTTCAACCTCTGGCATTTCTGGCATCAAACCACCTCTTTAATCTTATTTTGCTTCATACCAGTTATGACCCCAACTAGAATCTGCAATCAAAGGCACATCTAAGTGAACAGCAGATTCCATAACTTCAGGAACAACTTTCTTAATAGTGTCTAATTCTTCTTTAGGAACATCAAAAATTAATTCATCATGTACTTGTAAAACCATCTTAGTCTTTAACTTCAATTCGTCAAGTTTCTTTTGCATATTAATCATTGCAATTTTAATAATATCAGCTGCTGATCCTTGAATTGGTGAGTTAATAGCTGTTCTTTCAGCAAAAGAGCGTAAATTAAAGTTCTTTGCATTGATATTTGGCAAGTAACGACGACGGTGCATAATTGTTTCCGCATATCCCTTTTGACGAGCAATCTCCACTGCCTTTTCCATGTACTCTTTAACTTGAGGATATTGTTTCAAATAATTTTCAATGAAATCTTTAGCTTGCTTGCGCCCAATACCTAAGCTCTTTGATAAACCATAATCTGAAATTCCATAAACTATCCCAAAGTTTACTGCTTTGGCATGACGACGCATTAACGGTGTTACTTCATCAGGAGAATTTAAGCCAAAAATCTTCATTGCAGTGTGAGCGTGAATGTCATAACCAGATTTAAAGGCTTCAAGCATATGTTCATCACCAGAAATGTGGGCTAAAACTCGTAGCTCTACTTGTGAATAGTCACATGAAAAAATATAACCATCAGGAGTACTTGGAACAAAAGCTTTTCTAATTTGCTTTCCCTCTTCAGTACGTGTAGGAATATTTTGTAAATTTGGATCTACTGATGATAAACGTCCAGTAGCAGTTAGAGTTTGAAGGTAACGCGTATGAATTCGACCATCAGGCTGAATACATTCTAACAGGCCTTTAATATAAGTGGACTGAATTTTATTCAATTGTCGATAATCTAAAATTTCTGAAACAATTGGACTTTGCAACTTCAATTGTTCCAAAACTTCCACTGAAGTTGAATATCCTGTTTTAGTCTTTTTTATTGGAGGTAAATGTAATTTTTCAAATAAAATTTCTCCTAACTGCTTAGGTGAATTAATATTAAACTTCTCACCTGCTTGTTGGTAAATTTTTTCTTCAAGTTCTTTTAACTTAATGGCCAACTCATTTCCAATTTGCGTTAATGTAGACGCTTCTACTTTAATACCTGTAATTTCCATTTTTGCCAAAACAAAAGCTACTGGAATTTCAATTGTTTCATACAGATCATCTTGTTCATGTTCTTTTAATTTTTCAAGTAGTGGCTGCTTTAATTTATCAATTACTGTCACTTTAGCAGCTAAGTGGTTAAAGAAAATTTTATCTTCTGGAATTGCGGCTTTTTTACCTTTTCCATAAACTTCTAAATCAGTTTTAACGGTGAAATCATCATATAAATGGGCAATTTCACCTAAATCATCAGAATTATTTTCATTATTCACCAAATAAGAAGCTAAAAGCATATCATAATCTAGTCCCTTAGCTTCAATCCCCATTCGATGTAGACCTACGATGGTTCTCTTAATATCAAAAACATTCTTTTTGATTTCTTGATTTTCTAAAATATTTTTTAAAATCGTTTCTTCTAATAAAGCAGGATCTTTTGAAACATAGATTTTATCGGCTACTTTTAAGGCAAATCCTTCAAAAGGTGCTAAATGATAGTTTTCCCCTAGCATTGCTAAATAAAACGTAATTTCCTTGCTAGAGAAATCTTTTAATTCAGAAAGATTGTCTTGAGTTAATTCAGTATATTGATAATCCTCATCAATTTTCATTTCACTGCCATCTCCTTCTCCAGAGTTGAGCTGTGCTAAGAATTTACGGAAGTTTAGTTTTTCATATAGTTGGCGTAGTTTATCATAATCTACTGGCTCACGCTTAGTATCCGCAATTGTAACTTCAACAGGTGCATTACAATCAATTGTGGCTAACTTTTTACCTAAGATTGCTTTATCTTTATCACGAATTAAGTTTTCTTTGCGTTTGGACTTTTTCATTTCATCAATATGTTCATATAGATTTTCTACACTACCATATTTCTGAATTAATTGCGACGCTGTCTTGGGACCAATCTTTTCAACACCTGGATAATTATCAGAACTATCTCCCATGAGAGCTTTCATATCAATAAATTCCGTTGGGGTTACCCCATTGACTTCTTTCATATGTTCTGGAGTAAATGCTTCTAATTTTCCAGCCCCATTCTTAGTAATCATTACTGTTGTTTTATCAGAAGCAAGTTGCGTTAAATCTCGATCACCTGTAACAACTGTTACATCAAAGTCATCTTTTTCACCCCTTTTAGCCATGGTTCCAATAATATCATCAGCTTCATAATTAGGTAATTCATAGCTTTTAATTCCCATATCCGTTAGTAATTCTCGAATAACAGGAAGTTGTTCAGAAAATTCACTGGGAGTTTTTGGACGTCCTCCCTTATAGTCATCATACAATTTATTTCTAAAAGTAATTTTCCCAGCATCAAAAGCTACTAAGACATTTGATGGATCAAAATCTTGTAAGAAGACATCAAGCATATTTTTAAACGCATAAATCGCATTAGTATGTAATCCTGAAGCATTAGTAAAACTATCAACAGGAAGTGCATAAAAGGCTCTAAAAGCTAAAGAATTTCCATCTATTAAAAGTAATTTTTTATCAGACATAAGTTTTTTCCTTTTTTGCTTAAAATAAAAAACTGTTAACATAATCTACATGATTATTTTAACAGTTTTTCACATATTAATTATTACATAGGCTCATTTTGTTTTACATGACGAATTCCATAAACAAAGTAAAAAATAATTCCTATAATGAGCCAAATTACCATCATCCATTTTGCATCTACACTAAGTTCCCAGAAAATAATTCCTGATACAATTGCAGAAAGTGCTGGTAAAACTGGATAAAGTGGCATTTTGAAGCTTGGATTAGGTAGGTTCACCCCTTCACGGGCACGTAAACGATAAATACCAAGCGACACCATGATAAAGGCAATTAAAGTTCCTGCAGATACAAGATTTGATAAGAAAGTAAATGGTAACACTCCTCCAACAATAGCACCTGCAACAGTTACTAACCAAAGGGCACGGCTTGGATTATGATGTTTATCCAATTTACTTAATCCACTTGGTAAAAAGCCATCTCTACCGAAGGCATAAATTAATCTCGAAGATGCCATTTGCATCCCGATTAATCCAGTTAACATTCCAAAAATTGCTACCAAGGACAAAACATTTGCACTAAATGCATGGCCTGCTTTTCTTAAGGCAAAAGCTGCTGGTTCTGCATTACCAGCGTAAACCTTATAGTTAAACATTCCAACTAAGACTAAGGAAACAACTACAAAAGTGTGGTTCCAATCGCTAAAGTTCCTAAAATCCCACGTGGCATTGTTTTTTCGGGATTCTTCGTTTCAGCTGTGTTAGCAGAAATTGCATCAAACCCAATATATACTAAGAAAAGTTGAGAGGTACCAGCTAAAATTCCTTGCCAACCACCAAAGTTAGTACCAGCTTTATGTGGCGGAATAAATGGTACATAGTTTTCAAAATGAATAGCAGTCATTCCCACGGCAATAAAAAGTAAAATTACTAATACTTTCAAAACCACTAAAGTATTTTCTACCCGACTAACATTTTTTAGACCTTTAGAGATTAAGAAACCACATAAAACAATAATTAGTACTGTTAAAATATCTACTCCACCATGGCCTTTAAAATCTGTTGCTTTTGCTAAATAATCAGGTAATTGTAAATGTACCTGAGCAAGCAATCCTTGCATATAAGCTGACCAACCAGAAGCAACAAATGCTACTGCTACAAAATATTCAGCAAGCAAAGCCCAACCACATATCCATCCTAAGAATTCTCCAAATAAGACGTTAATCCACGAAAAGGCAGATCCTGCAAAGGGTAAAACAGAAGACATTTCTGCATAAGCTAAGGCTGCCATTCCAGCACCAATTGCTCCTAAAATAAATGAAATTGTAACAGCAGGACCAGCATGATTAGCAGCTACAATACCAGGTAAAGTAAAAATTCCTGTTCCTACTACAATTCCAATTCCCAATGCTAATAGATCAATTGTCCTTAATGATGGGACCAACTTTTTATCCTTATCCGCATAAACTTTAGGATCTTGTTTGTGTGTCATTCTCTGCCAAACATTCATTTCCACTACCTCCCAGTTTGCTCTCGGCAAAGATATTAAAATTATATCCTTAATATTAAACGATTAGTAGTAAAAATAAAAGGACTTTTTTATAATTTATTATTTATTTTTTAATCTAAAAGCAAAAGAAAAAGTACTGAACTTCCTCAGTACTTCTTTATTCTTTAATTGATAAGTAGCTTCCCCAACGTACAGGTTCTTCGACAGTTGGCACTACCATAAAGTATAACCAAACTAGCCAACCGAATGGCACAAGTTGGATCCACCACCACCAACCAGTATGATCACTATCATGCAATCTTCTTACACTGGTTCCGATTAAACATAAAGAGAGATAAATCCAAGCTAACCCTATAATAAATATCAAAATATTAGTAATTGCATTAGTACCATTTAATTCAATTACATGAGCATTTACTCTAGTTTCACTTGGAATAAATGAGACTACAGACAATATACCTAAAATCAAACTACAAACACAATAAATAACGTAACTTAGCCAAAAAGTCTTCCTTGTATCGCGCGCATTCCAAGTAAATGGCTTAGTAAAAAATTCTTTAAAAATTTGGCCAAAACCAGAATTTGGTACTCTTGGTTTTCCTGGTTCTTGATATGATTGTTCATAATATGGTTTTTGTTCCATACTTTCCTCCTTAAAATTACACCAATACTATTCGATTATACTATTAGAAGTGCAAATGAAACAATGAAACAATTAAATAGGTCATCCCACTGGCAATTACTGGACCAGCTGCTATTCCCTTAAAAGCTACTACTCCAATAATCGTTCCTAATACTAAAGCCACTGTTACTTGCGGAACAGCTGAAAGTTGATCTACACCATAACGTGATAAAATAGCCACCGCAATTCCCATAGCAACTGCAATCCAACCAGCAGGAGTTTTGAAAGCTTTATACAAATCATTAAAACCAATTTTACCAGTAGCAATTGGCACTAAAATTGCCACTGAAATTACGGTAACTCCCCAATTTATTCCTTTTGCCTCTATAATTGGTAACCATTTAGTCGCAAAAGGCAACAATTTTAAAATCATTACCACCATAGTTCCGATAATTAGAGACATATTCTTTCCTAAAACTGCAATTACTAGAATAATTAATAAAAATAGCCAGCTTTCCACCAAATTACCTCACTTCTTTTTTATTGACCCAAAAATTATAACATTTTTTCTATATTCTTAATATTCTTTCAAATATAATCATGCTAAAATACATACTAAAATTAATTGTGAGGTTTTTTATATGAAGAAAAGTACTCTCTTATTTGGTGGAAGTATTGCTGCGATTGCTCTAGCAAAATCTGGTGTGGTTGATATTAATAGTATTCAATATTATCTTCCACAAATTCAAAATGCACTCAATAATTTATTCAAATAGGTTTAACGTGAACAATTACTTCTATTGTTCACGTTTTTTCTCTTGACGCCGATAAAACTTTTCCATTTTTTCACAATGAAGCGGATCACTTTTAGAAACGAGTTTGCCTAAATTTTGATAGTACCAAATTTTATAGTCGGCCCACCACATTTCTTCTTGTAGTTCTTCCATTTTTTTCTTTAAAATTTCTTTTTGTTGTTTAAATAATTTGATCCGTGCTTCTTCATTGTTATCAGTTTGAAAGATTTTCATATATGACTTTATCTTTTTAATACTCATGCCAGCTTTTTTTAGACAATCAATCGATTTGATAAGCTCAATATCTTGGTCATTGTAACTGCGCTGGCCTAAATGATCTCTTTCAATATTTGTGATCAATCCTTCTTTTTCATAATAACGAAGTGTATAAGAGCTAAGATTAGTTTTTTGGCTACATTCTTTGATTGAATAATTCATAAAAATCCTCTTTTCTTCTTGCCTTAGAGTTTACTCTAGGGGGTAAGATGATAATTATCAATATTAATACAAAGAAAGAAGAATTGAAATGAAAAATTTAGTTGTAATTACTGGTGCTAGTTCAGGATTTGGAAAAGCTATGGCTAAAGAATTCAGTAAGGCTGGCTATCCATTATTATTAATTGCTCGCAGAGTCGAATTATTAGAACAAATGAATTTACCCAATGCACTATGTAAAAAAGTAGATGTTCGTGATAAAGAAGCCTTTCAACAAGCTATTAAAGAAGCAGAAGAAAAATATGGTCCAGCGGATTTATTAATTAATAATGCTGGGATTATGCTACTAGGCAACATTGAAACTCAAGATAGTCAAGAATGGCAAAATATGCTTGATGTTAATGTTATGGGGACGCTTAACGGGATGCAAGCAGTAATGAATGAAATGAAGAAACGCCAACATGGAACTATTGTTAATTTTTCATCATTAGCTGGAGTAAAAACGTTTGTAAATCACGCTGTATACTGTGCCACAAAATTTGGTATTGAAGGCTTATCAGAAACAGCTCGCGAAGAATTAGCTCCTTATAATGTGAGAGTAATGCGGATTGCTCCTGGTGCTGTTAATACAGAATTATTGAGTCATACTACCAGTGATAAAATCAAAGACAACTATAATGCCTGGTTAGAAGAAACTGGTGTAGGTAAAATTACTCCAGAAGATATTGCAAGAACAGTTAAATTTGCGTATGAAATGCCACAAAGTGTTAATCTAAGAGAAATTCAAATTTCTGATACCCGGCAAGATTCTTAAAATAAAGCACGATAACTTTCCTAAGGAATTTTATCGTGCTTTTACTTTCGAATTATTCTAATTTATAAACTTTACTGCTGTTCCGTAAGCAACCACTGACTGCATATCGCCACCAATTGAACCAGAATCAAATCTCATCATTACTACCGCATCTGCATCTAAATCTTCGGCAGCCTTACGTAAACGTTTAAGTGCTTTATTGCGAGAAGTCTGAAGCATTTTGGTGTACCCTTTAATTTCGCCACCAACTAAATTTTTAAGTCCTGCACCAAAATCAGAAATTGCATTTCTTGATTGAGTAGTAACCCCAAAAACTTCCCCAATAATTTCATACTCTTTTCCTGGAATATTCTCAGTTGTTGTTACTAATAGTTTCATTGCCATCTACCTCTATTTCACCAGTAATTTTTCATAAGCATCTTCATATTTTGGAATATCACCAGCACCCATAAAGACAACAGCTGCATTTTGATGTTTAGTCAAATCACTAATATTTGCTAAATCAATTACTTCTGAACCAGGAATATTTTTTGTAAGATCCTCACTTGAAATATCCCCACTATTTTCACGTGCTGAAGCATAGATTGGGGTAATATAAGCTTTATCTACATCACGTAAAATTTCTTCAAAATCTTTTTGATACTTCTTAGTTCTAGAATAAGTATGAGGTTGGAAAACAACTACCAATTCCTTATCAGGGAATTTTTGGCGAGCAGCTTGGATTGTTGCTCGCATTTCAGTTGGATGGTGGGCGTAGTCATCAATTACAGCAATATTGCCAAAATCTTTTTCAGAAAAACGTCTTTTTGCTCCCTTAAAAGTTGGCAGAGCTTTTTGAACGATCTCCATTGGTACCTTTTCAGTATAAGCTACCGCAATAACCGCAGTCGCATTTAAAATACTATGATCACCAAATAGCGGAATTTCAAATCGTCCTAAATCTTTACCATCGGCAATCACATTAAAACTTGAACCGTTGGTTGTTTTTTCAATATTAGTTGCTTGAAAATCATCACTATCTTTAAACCCATATGTATATTTAGGAATTGCAGTGTTTAAAGATTGAAGTCTTGGGTCATCCCCCCACACAAATAGACCCTTTTTAGTTTGCTCAGCTGCAGTTTGAAAAGCAGAAGTATAATCTGCCTGATCTTTGAAGTAATCTGGGTGATCAAAATCAATATTAGTCATAATTTGGTAATCAGGATGATATGCTAAAAAGTGACGGCGATATTCATCAGCTTCATAAGCGAAAAAGCGAGAATCGGCTACACCTTTACCACGACCATCCCCAATCAGATAAGAAGTTGGGGCTACTTGTCCTAAAACATGAGCTAATAAACTAGTTGTAGAAGTTTTACCATGTGTTCCTGCTACTCCGATACTTGTATAACTTTGTACAATTTCCTCTACAGTATCTGGATAACTTTGCCATTGAATATCCTTTTCGACACAAGCTGCCACTTCAGGATTATCTTCTTTAAAGGCATTACCTTTTACAATAATTTGTCCTTCTTTAATATTTTTAGGATCAAAATCTTTAACTTCAATTCCTGCTTTTTCAAGAGGAACTTGAGTAAAAGTATACTTTTCAATATCAGAACCAGCCACATTATAGCCTAGATCTTTCAATATCAATGCCAAAGCAGCCATTCCTGTTCCTTTAATTCCAATAAACCAAATTTGTTTTTTCTTATCTAACATAGATCGATTCTCCATAATATTTATCAATATTCTTTAATTCTCATTTTATCATTTTTGTGCAAAAAAAGAGCCGTAATCTACGACTCTTTTTCGATTAACCTACTAATTGCTTAATCTAATGTAATTTGGCCACTGGCAAGTAACTCATCTGCCTTAGTTGGTTCAAATTCATCTCCAGGTTTAAAAGTATCTGGAACTACCATGATCCCACGCTTTTGAGGTGCATGTGGTAATCCTAATTCACGAGCAGAGCAAATCATCCCATATGAATCAATACCACGTAAAGCACCTGGCCAAATTTGTTGCCCATTAGGCATCAAAGTGCCTGGTAATGCCACAACTACAGTTTGTCCTTGTTTAATATTAGGTGCTCCACAAACAATTTGATATTCATTTTCACCAACATCAACAGTTGTTACATGTAAGTGATCAGAATCAGGATGTGGCTCACAAGTTTTTACATAGCCATACACTAAAGTTGGTTCACCAATTTCCAAAGTATCATCAAAACCAGCTTTTTTAATTTCTGCATTTAAGGTATCAACTAATTCTTGAGTTGGTTTAACTTCACCATTTGGAAGTGCATCTGCGTCCAAAAAATTAGAAATATTGAAGAAATTGAATCCTACTACATTTCCATTTTCATCCTTAACACGAGTCACATTTTCTGTTTCATCAAATTGACTACGACCCTTATCTGGACCAGTAATTACAATTAAAGTATCTGGATAACTTGTTTTATTGGTAGAAATTATCATTCTAGTAAACTTTCCTTTCTGAGACTAGTTAAGAGAATTGAGGAAGTTTTCTACTTCTTCTTTAGTCTTTCTGTCCTTATTTACTAGTCTACCAATTTCTTGCCCATCTTGGTAGACAACAAAGCTAGGAATTCCAAAGATATTTAATTCTTTGGCAACATCTATTGAACCATCTCGGTCAATTTTGTAAAAAGTTGCTTCTGGATAATCTTTTTCAATTTGTGGTAAAAATGGATCTAAAAAGCGGCAATCTGGGCACCAAGTTGCTGAAAACAGTAATACCACACGGCCATGAGCAGTAATTTCTTTTAATTTTTCATTAGTCAATTCTTTAATTTCTTCCATTGTTTTTACCCTCTTTCTTACTTTTTATAAGTTATACTCACATTGTACTTATTTTTCTTATAAAATGCTAGTCTTTCATAAAAGTTCCCAGGCAAACTTAGAATTTAGCGTGCAAACAATAGATTGGATTACCCTTTTGCGCAAATTTATGTTCATATTCTGTTTCAACATTTCTCTGCGCAATTTCATCGTCATCATGATGTAAATCTACACTAACATGTTCAAACTTCATGCCATAATTGTTTAAACTTTCTAAGCTATATTCAAATAATCCACGATTATCTGTCTTAAATTCTAAATGTCCTTCTGGTTTTAAGACTTCTTTATATTTGTTCAAAAAGCTTTTATAAGTCAAACGACGTTTCTCATGGCGAGTTTTTGGCCAAGGATCTGAGAAATTCAAATAAATAATATCTGCACTATTTTTTGGGAGATAGATTGCTAAATTAGCGGCATCAGCACATATTAATTGTAAATTATCAATCTTTTCTTCTAACTTTTTACGAAGGATCATCCCTGCAGCTGTTGTTTGTAATTCAATCCCAATAAAATTCATTTCAGGATGTTGTTTGGCAAGAGTAGTGATAAACTGACCCTTTCCAGATCCAATTTCAATGGCTAATGGCTTAGAAAAATCTTCAAATCTTTCTTCCCAGTTAATTTTTTCTTCTAAACTTGGTTCATTTAAAATTGCTTCTGGATGTTCTGCAACTAATTTTTGTGCCCACGGCTTATTTCTTAATCTCATCTTCTTTGCTCACCTTTTCTTAGTATCTAATTTTTTTAAATAATTTTTCAATCTTCATTGGCAAGTATGCATAAAGAATTATAAAGACAAATAGCAATAATGCAACTACACTAATTAAAGCATTTACTTTTTCTGGTGAAAAAATTACGATACCCATACTAATTACAAACCATTCAATTAGCATCCCCTTTTTCAAGACTCTTGCTAAGGCTTTACCTCTATTTTTAAGCGGGATCGGTTGAACATGGTACATCATATTATGTTCATAGACTGTACCTAAAGGAATTAATTGATATAAAGTTAAAAACAAAACCAAGGCACCTAAAACACTACTCCAAGCGTAACTTTGCAAAATCCACGACAATAGCAGTGAAAAAACTGCCATTCTAATCAATAAATTGCTATATTCTGGATCACGTAATAATGCTCTCTGATATAAAAAAGTATTGGGAGTTTGCTTTTGATGATTAATAAGAAAATCCAAATATTTTCTCCGTGAAATTTTGATTTTTTTATCAGCCACATCCGTAAACATACTATAAAAATTATCTTGACTATCACGTCGTTTTTCTTCCAAATCAACTGCATAGTACCAGTTAAATACTTTCCCCGTTGGCAAATAATTTACTCCAACTGCTGCAATTACTGCTAAGAAGAAATAAATATAAGGAGAATTATTTAAACTTAACCATAAAACAAGCAAAACAACTAATTCAAATAACCAAAAATTATAAATTTTGGTTTTATTAAAGTAAAGACTACGCGCAATTAGCTTCAATTGAACATATTTTGTTAAAATTAAACCAATTACTAAAAAGATATAAGATGCAACAGGTATCTGCACCCGTAAAATCGCAAATGGATAGAGAATCCCCGAAACCAAAAGCAAGAGAATTGTGGGTAAAACCATACTCCTTCTAATCATTGGCTTCAAATAGGCATGCATGTACTCATCTTGCATATAGAGAAAGTGCGTATCCGCTTTTTGAAAAAGTGTTGCTAGATGCCCAATGCTAATTACAATTGTCCAAATAACTGCTAGTAATGGTTTGTAAAACCAAAGATTATTAGGCCAATTTTTAATGTTTTGTGCATACCAAAACATTAAAGCACCAAACATTAAAATCAACGCTAAAATAAAGAAATCATTAAACACTAAACTCAAATAACGCATTTGGCGCTTTAAATTAGCTTGCTGGCGCTTTTTTATTAACTCATTCATGCTTATTTTGCTCCTGATTTAAAACTTGGTACAAGCGGTCAAACGAATCACTCGGCTTTAAGCCGTAAAATTCTCTAATTTGTTTTAAATCGCCAATTGTCTGAATACTGCCATCATTTAAAACCGCAAACTTTTGAACTGCTTCTTGGGCTTCTGCTAAGACATGCGTTGTCATTAAGACCATTTTTTGATTAGCAGTTGCTTGTTTTACCAAATCAATGAAGTTTGCAACCGCTAAAGGATCTAGTCCTGTAAAAGGTTCATCAATAACTAATAAATCTGGATTAGCCAAAAAAGCACACACAATCATTACTTTTTGCTGCATCCCTTTAGAAAAGTTTGTTGGCAACCAATCCAACTTATTGTCTAATCTAAACATTTTACAAAGTTGCACTGCTCGGTCCCAAACTTTATTTTTATCTAAACCATAAGTTAAAATTACGAGTTCTAAATGCTCTTTAAGGGTTAATTCTGGATATAAGATTGGCGTTTCTGGAATATAAGCAATCATTTTTTTAAATTTAGTAGGACTTTGAGTTAAATTTACCCCATTTAATTCTATTGTTCCTTTTTGCATTCTTAGTAAACCTAATAAGTGCTTAATGGTTGTTGATTTACCAGCACCATTTAATCCAATCAAACCAATTGCTTGTCCAGGTTCAATTGTTAAATTAATATCATGAATTACAGTAATTCCACTGTAGCCTCCAGATAAATTTTCAATTTTTAAAGCCATAGGCAATTAATCCTTTCTAAAAATACTGAAAAAGCTCTCTCTCTATGATAGCATTAACTTAGATCAAACTAAATTTCTATTATAATAGAGAAAGGAAGCTTTTTATGGCTGAATTACAAGAAGATTGTTTATTTTGCAAAATAATTCGTAAAGAAATTCCTTCTTATACTGTCTTTGAAAATGACGACATTAAGGTATTTCTTGATATTTCACAAGTTACCAGAGGACATGTTTTATTAGTTCCTAAAAAACACCTTGTTAATTTTTTTGACTATAGTCAAGAAGATGCAGCTAAGTTTTTACAATATATTCCTAAAATTGCTAATGCAGTTAAAAATTCAAATCCTGACATTAAAGGAGTTAATGTAATAGCAAATAACGGCGAAGCAGCAGGACAAGTTGTAATGCATTCGCATATTCATTTTATTCCACGCTATGAAAACGATAATGTGGACTTGCCACACGCAAACAATGCTAGTCAATATAATGATAAAGATTATCTCGCAGTAGCAAATAGTATCAAAAAGCACCTCAATTAGCTTATAATAGAACTGTAAAGTAGATGTATTATAGTAAAAGATAGAGGTAATAATTATGTTTCCATTTTTATTAGGTGTCGTTTCTGGTGGTCTAGTTGGTGCAGCAGCATCCTTTGTCAAAAATCCTTCAACTGACGAACCAATTCGTGAAGATATTCGTAAACATGCTGAAGAGCTAAAAGAATCTTGCGCTGCAGTCAAAAATAACTACCAATAATTACAAAATGATCGCAAAAATCAAGAAGTAGCTCCAGCTACTAATGATGAAGCTACCAAAGCTCACGTCACTGCTAAGGAAAAAGCCAGCGATTTAGTTACTGCTATTAAAACAGTCACAAGCAAAAATAAAGATTTAAATGATTTAGTCAACAAAACCAAAGAAAAGGCTACTGATTTTAAAGCTAAAGCCAAAGAAAAAGCTGAAATTGCTAAAATTAAGGCTGAAAAAGAAGCTAATGATATGAAGGCTAAAGTTTCAGAAAAGCATGCTGAATTTAAAGAAGATTTAGCGCAAAAAGAAGCTAAAGCCAAAGCAGAGCTTTCAGAGCTTAAAGAAAAGGCAAGACAAGCAAAAGAAGACAATCATAAATAAAGAAAGTAATTAGAATGAAACTTAAATATTTTTCTACTGGTTTGGGTTTGGGAACTCTTTTAGGAACTGGAATTTCTTTTCTTAAAGACCAAAAAACTGGAAAACCGATCAGAACAGAAGTAAAAGATTTTGTTATTGAAGATTTGAAAGATGGTTTAAATATTCAAAAAAATATTCAAAATATTAAAGCAACTCTTTCCACTCTCAAAACTACTGATCTTCCAGCTGCTAAAAAAGATTTGGCAAGCATTAATCGCTCAATTAAAGTTTTTGAAATGACAGCTAAGCCTAAAGTACAAGTTCTTAAAGAAAACATAGAAAAACTAAATAAAGAAGTAAAATAAAATTTAAATTTCTTTAAATACGTTTAAGTCTCTTCCCTTTTTTGGGGAAAGAGACTTTTTATGTTATATTGGTAAAGTAAATATGCAAAGGACGGTATTTTATGAAGTTAAAAAACACATGGAAAAAAGCAGCTGCTGTTGTAGCATTCGCAGGTGTGGCCCTAACTGCTACTGCTTGTTCAAATGACAAAACTGTTGTTAGCTACAAAGGCGGTAAAATTACTCAGAGTCAATATTACGATAAGATGAAAGAATCCCAAGCTGGACAATCTACCTTAGCTAATATGATTATTTCTGATGCATTAGAAAGTCAATACGGCAAATATGTTTCTCAAAAGCAAGTTAATGCCCAATACGATAAATATAAAAAGCAGTACGGTTCTCAATTTAATTCAATTTTAGAACAAAACGGCCTTACTGCTTCTGGATTTAAGGACAACTTAAAGACAAACTTATTAACTGAAGCTGCATTAAAGCATATTAAGACAATTTCTAAGTCACAAGAAGAAAAGGCTTGGAAAGATTACCAACCTAAGGTTGAAGTACAACAAATCTTAGTTTCAAAGAAAAGTACTGCTGAAGAAGTTATTCAAAAGCTAAACGATGGCGAAAGCTTCAAATCCTTGGCTAAGAAGTACTCAACTGATACTGCTACTAAGAATGATGCCGGTAAATTACCAGCATTTGATTCAACAGATACTAGTTTAGACTCAACTTTCAAGAAAGCAGCCTTTAAGCTTAAAACTGGTGAATACACTACTACTCCAGTTAAAACTCAATATGGTTACCACATCATTAAGATGATTAAGCACCCTGCTAAGGGAACCTTAAAGGAACACAAGAAAGAAATTGATAACCAAATTTACAACTCAATGGCACAAGACCAAAGTGTAATGAAGAGTGTTATCGCAACTGTCTTAAAACGTGCTGATGTTTCAATTAAGGACAACGACTTAAAGAACGTTTTATCACAATATGTATCAACTGGTTCAACTACTTCAAGTACAACTAGTTCAAGCAAATAATAAAAATGTCTAGACAAACTAACTTTCTAGGCTAACAAATAAGAGCAAGATTCCATTTTTGAAATCTTGCTCTTATTTTATTTAATCCAAATTTTAATTTTTAAAACTATGAACTGGAGCGGGAATTAAACCACCACGGTTAACCATTACGCTACTGTCTGCATTGCTGACAGCCATAATTGGTGCATGGCCCAATAATCCTCCAAATTCAACATTATCCCCTATCTTTTTACCAGGTACAGGGATCACTCTTACAGCAGTTGTTTTATTGTTGATCATTCCAATAGCTGCCTCATCAGCAATCATTCCACTGATAGTTTCAGCAGGAGTATCCCCGGGAATTGCAATCATATCAAGCCCTACAGAACAAACAGCTGTCATTGCTTCTAATTTTGCAATATTTAACATCCCGTTTTCCACTGCTTTAATCATTCCTGCATCCTCAGAAACTGGAATAAATGCTCCTGATAATCCACCAACATGACTGCAAGCCATTAAACCACCCTTTTTAACAGCATCATTTAGCATTGCTAAAGCAGCCGTGGTGCCATGTGCTCCTACTTGTGAAACTCCTATTTCTTCAAGTACTTCAGCTACTGAATCACCTGCTGCAGCAGTTGGTGCAAGAGAGAGATCAACTATTCCAAAAGGAACATTTAATTTTTTTGCAGCGACACTACCAACCAGTTGACCCATTCTAGTAACTTTAAAAGCAGTTTTCTTAATTGTTTCGGCTACTACATCCATTGATTGACCTTTAACTTTTTCTAAAGCAGTTTTAACTACCCCAGGGCCTGAAACACCGACGTTAATTACACAATCAGGCTCACTAACTCCGTGAAAACCTCCAGCCATAAAAGGATTATCCTCAACTGCATTACAAAATACCACCAATTTAGTATTTGTCATATAGTCTAATTGTGCGCTCTTAACTATTATCTCACCCATGCTTTTTACTGCATCCATGTTAATTCCACTCCTCGTAGAACCCACATTAACAGAGGCACAAACATAGTTAGTTTCACTTAAAGCTTGGGGAAGTGAGTTAATTAAGATCTTATCTCCTTCTTGAAATCCTTTTTGGACTAGCGCACTAAATCCACCAATAAAGTCAACGCCTAATGTTTTAGCAGCCTTATCTAAAGTTTTGGCATACTTCACATAGTCCTTATCTCCACTAGCTGCAGCAATTAAAGAAATTGGTGTTATCGTAATTCTTTTATTAGCAATTGGAATTCCATATTCACTTTCTATTTCTTGGCCCACTTTTACTAAATCTTTTGCCTTAGTAGTAATTTTGTCATAAATTTTTTCACATGCTCGGGTACTATCACTGTCGATACAGTCAAGAAGTGAAATTCCCATTGTAATTGTCCGAACATCAAGATTTTCACTACTAATCATATGACTAGTTTCATAAATTTGTTGTGAATCCATCATTTTCCCCTAATCTAATGTATGCATTGCTTCATAGAGCTTGGCATTTCTAACATTAATTTCCAAGTTTAACTCATTACCTAACTTTTCAAAAATTGTATTTAATTTTTGAATATTTACTTCTTTAGGTAAAGCTAATGACATCATCATTACAAAATCTTCTTCCATGATAGTTTGTGAAACATCAAGAATATTAATATTATTTTCAGCTAACACATTACTTACTTTTGCAATTATGCCGACCTTATCTTCTCCAATTACTGATAAAATTGCTTTCATAATTTTAAAATCCACTTTCCTTAAAATTTATTGCCACAATTCTACTTGATATTTGCCTATGTTGTCAAGAAGAACTCAGTTACCTAATCTTTTATCTAGCCTGCTAGATTTATTCTAAATTATCTATATTATTCAAACTAGTATTGAACTTTGGCCGATAAAACTTTCTATTTTCTTTAGAAAAAACCATCTCACTAAATTTACCCGGTTCAGTTTGTTGCAAAGCATTTGTAATAGCATAAATGCTTGCATCTAAATCATCAATTTTATGAAGCAACTCTGCTTCTAGCAAAAAAGGTCGCCTGGCTGCTCCATATTCTGGCAAGCCATGATGGCTAATTACCATGTGACGCAATAACATAATGTCTTCACAATGGGGGTCTAATCCTAATTCATTAGCAGCTAATATGATTTCTTCATCAATTAAAACTAAATGACCAATTAAATTTCCTTCTGGTGTATAAGTTGTCCCCATCACACCAGAAAGTTCAATCACTTTCCCCATATCATGTAAAATACAACCTGCATATAAGAGCTCTTTATTAACTTGCGGATAGTTATTTGCCAAAGCTTCAGCATCCTTAAGCATGGACTGAGTATGAAAGGCCAAGCCATTTTTAACAGCATGGTGGTTAGACTTAGCAGCTGGGTAAGAGTAAAATTTTTCACCCCACTTATTTATTAAATACTGAACAATTGCATGCCAATTTTCATTTTTAATTTCTGCGATTTTATTTTCTATATCTGTTTTAAGTTGTTGTTGGGCAATTGGTGCACTTTTTACGAATTCTTCTAACTTATAACCTTCATGCTCATCTACAAGGCGCATACTATAGATTCTTATTTGAGGATGATCTTGATATTCTTCTCTTTTTCCATTCAATTCTACTAAAGTACCAGGGACATATCTATCAGCATCTTGACTGGTCGCATTCCAAAAATTTCCTCTAATTATGCCACTACTATCACAAAAATGGAGTAATAAATATTGTTTACCATTTTTGCTCGGACGTAATTGGGCATCTTTGATTAACACTACAATATCCATTTCCTCGCCATCATGATAATCTAATAGGCGTCTTCTTAACATTCCTACACTTCTTTCTTTTTAAAATTTAAAACTTCTATCCCCAAAGCTTTTCCTAATTGTTTCTTTTGCGTAAAAATAAGTACCTGTGCTTTCTGAGTAAGCTTTTTCAAGAGTTCAATAATATACTCTGTTCTTTGCTCGTCAAAGTTAACAAAGGCATCATCAATTAAAATTGGTAAAGCAATTTTATCATAAACTTGTTCTACAAATGCTAATTTTAAAGCAAAATATAGTTGTTCTCTAGTACCTCTAGATAAAAACTCCGCCTCAAATTTTTTACCATTTTTATTTTTAACCTTAATCTTTTTTCCAATCTCAATGTTGATATATTGCTCTCCTGTTAATAATTTAAAGTAATTTCGAGCATTGTTTAACATCTTTGGAAAACGTTCATTAGAAGCTAAGTCCAAACCACGAGAAATCCAAGCTGATACCAATAAATCAGCTAAATATTCAGTACTTTTTTCTTTTACTTGAGTTTTTAAGTTAGCTAATTTTTGCTTTTCTTGGAAAAGTTTATCTGAAGTGGCCAAACTACTCATTTCAACTTTGATTTCAGCTAACTTTGTTTCTTCTTGCTCCAATTGTTGCTTTACTGCCTTCAATTTTTTACCTACTTCTTCTTGTTTTTCTCGAAATGCTGGTAAATTTGAATTTATTTCTTGTAAAGTTTCCAAATCTTCTTTTAATAAATTAGCCAAGGCTTTTTCTTTTACTTGGATTTCTTCTTGGGCACTAACTTTTTGCCCTAATTCTTCTAGTTGCTTAATTGAGCTAACCTTATTACTCAAAAGTAAATCATTTAACTTCTTTTCATATTCATTAATTTTATTTTTTAAAAGAAAAATCTGTCGTTCTTGCTCCTGGGCTAATTGTTGACTCTTACTAAAAGAGTTTATCTTTGTTGATAATTCATCGAGGATAAATTCTGCATTAGAAGGTGTCACTTCTTTTTTACTTAGATATCCTAATTTTGCTAAGTAGTTAGTAAGTTGGGTGTTAACTTGGTTGATTTCAAGATTAGTTTGGGCAATGTCATCTTCTAAGGCAGAAACTTCAAGTACTTTACTTAACAGAAGATCTAAAGCAATTTTACTTGGATCTAAATTATACTTTTCTTCAAACTCTAGCTTTTGATCATCCCTTTTTCTTTTTTGAAAATAGCCATAGCCTAAGCTTGCTCCACCAAAAAGTACAAGTAACCAACAAGCTGGAGAAATTGTTAAAGCTAATAAAATCCCCAAAACACTTAAAGTTAAACCAAACATTGTTAAGTATTTTTCTTGATTCCCATAGTTATCACTACTCTGCTTTTGAAAAAAGTCATACTCTTTCTTTAAATCTTTTCGCTGCTGGGGACTTAAAGAGAGAATTTTTTGAATTTCAGGATTATATTCTTTAATTTGAGCTATTTTATTTTTTGCCTGGCTAATATTTTGCTCATCCTTTGTCAAAATACTCTTCCACTGTAAATAATTAACTCTTTTATTTAAAACCTTTTCAAGCTCATCAAGCTGATCTAAATCATTTTTCTCATTTATAGCTTGGTTATTTATCAATTGAGCTAGATTGTTTTTTAAAGTTTCTAATTGTACTTCTAGATTTTTAGCATCTTGCAAAGCTTCAGGAGAAAAATTGACTTTTTCTTTTTTCTCTTCTAATTCTTGGTAACTTCTATAGTTTTCCAGTTGGGTATTTAAATGACCATACTTAAGCTGCTGTTTTTGGAGTGCTTCTGCTTCATCGGTTAGTTTTCTTTTATTTTTTGCCTGCGTATTTAGTTCATTTTCTAAATTACGATAATTTTCAAACTCTTGGTCCAATCCGCTGAGCTTCACTTTTTGCTCTTCTATCTGAGTTAATAATTGATTAATTTCTGGCTTACGCCCCTTTTTTTTAAATAAAAGCTCACTTTCCTTTTTGAAGGAATCTCTTAATTGCAAAAACTTATTGCTCTCTGCTGCTCCTAGGAAGTAAATTCTTTCAAGTAACTGTTCCTCATCTAAACTGGTCACTTGCCGTAATAAATCTTGATTAAAAATGAAACTGTCTGTATAAAAATCTCCATCTATGTTTTGCAGGCGGTCAAAAAAAACATTTTCTGGGATTTGTTCCCCATTTAAATTAACTACTAAATTCCCCTTCTTGCTATCACCCTTTTTATAAGTTCTCGTCAGTTCAAATTCATTCTCACCATCTTTAAAAGTCAGTGATCCCCCCATCAGTCCTTTATTTTCTTTAGGTTCATAATTTTCAAAGAAACTAGTATGACGAGTTTTTAAATAAAAGCCAAAGAGAATTTGTTTAATAAAAGCTACTGTAGTACTCTTACCTGCTTCATTATTTCCTTCAAAAATTGAAAGATTATTCGTTAATTCAAAATTTATGTTACTTAATTTCCCAAAATTTAAAATATTAATTTTAGTCAGTTTCATTTATCTTATCCTTTAATTTCTGACCCAATTTCACCTGTGCTAATTCTGTTACTTCATCCAAAAAATCTTGCTTATTAACCATTTCATTAATCCAGTCTCCTTTGGTAACTAAACTTTTTGAAAGTTCAGCTAACTTTTCTTTAGTCAGGATTTCCTTTTGGGCCTCCTGAAAAGCATCTTTATCTGCTGGATTTAATTGTATACTCTCACTTACTTGAAAATAAACTTTTACTAGAGCCGAATTAAACTTTAATTTCTGTGAGATTTCCTTTAAGGCATCCCCTTCACGAAGCAATTCTTCTTGTTCCTCGGTTAGAAATTCACTTCCCTTTAATTTGATTCCCACTAGGTTTTGACTAGAAATATTTTGATTAATATTCATCTCAATTAATTCAAATAGCTCCTGTGGCTTTAAGGGATGAGGAATTTTTATTTCTAATAATTTCCATTCAAGCTTGCTTGTTTTTATAAATTCAATACTTGCTTGGTTAGTTTGTTCATCAACAGTGACCAAACTAATTCCTTTTGGTCCTCTTTCATTAATGTGACGCCCTTGAATATTTCCACTATAAGCAATCAATGGCTGCTGACTTAAATTCTGACGTTTATGAATATGGCCAAGCGCAAAATAATCATAGGCTAAGTTTTTTAAATCACTTAATTTAAAGGGAGCATAAACATCTGCCCCTACTTGATTTCTCTCTTCTTGAGCATGCATCAGACCAATATTGAAACTATTTGGATCTTTAACAGGAAAGTTCTCTACCATATCTTTGTGAATATGATTTTTTTGATAAGAAAAACCATGAACTTGATAAGAAAAGCCTGTTTGCGTATTGCCTTTGAAAGTTTCAACCTCTTGATTAGCACCCAATAATTTAAAATAGGGATTTTGGGGCAATAACATTTTTTGCGGAGAAAGATAATCATGATTTCCTAAAATCATTACTATTTGAATTTTATTATTAATGAGTCGCTCTAACTCTTGCAATAAAAATAGCTGACTCTTAGGACTTGGAGTAACAGAATCAAACGTATCTCCAGCAATTAAAAACAAATCTACTTCTTCCTCAATGGCAATTGTAACGGCTTTGTGGAATGATTCATTACTACTGTTTTTGATGGCATTTAATTGGTTAAAAGGCAAAAAAGATAGCCCTAAAAAAGGACTATCTAAATGTGCATCTGAAAGATGAATAAATTTCATAATTACTTTTCTTCTTTAAGAGTACTGTATAATTCGTTCAATGGTTTAGTGTAAACTTGTTGAACATCATTTAAAATATTAAAGACGCCTTGTTCTTTAGTAATCATGTCTTTTAATAAGTCATTTTTTTCAATAGCTGCATTAATTTCTTGGTATTCTTTTTGAAGTTCTTCACTAATTGGTTGGTTAGCTTGTTGAGCAGCCATAATGTTTTGTTGTAATTTTTCCATCCGCTTGTAAAGATCTGAAGTAGCTGGATCTGCCTTAACAGCATTTATTGCTTCTTGTAAAGCCTTAAATTCATCAGTTTGCTTTAATGCTTCTCCGACTTGATTTGCTGTATCTAAAATACTTGCCATAATGTTATTCTCCTTTAATGTTACTGGCCTAATAGACCTTTTATATTATTATACCATTCATTAATTTTAGAATTGGCTCCATTAACTCCTTTTTCAATATTTTTTTGAATATTGCCCATCCAGTTAGAATTTGCCCCAGTTGACTTGTTAATTTGTTGTGGACTTTGTTCTTTAAACTGGGTCTGATTAGTATATGGTAAGATTGCTTCCATCTCTGACTTATATAAATGCGTAATTCCAGTTTCTGAAATTCCCTGCATATAATGTTCAGCATCCGTCTTATCAAATCCAACCCAAGTAGCCACAACTACATCGGGAGTATAACCAACAATCCACTGATCCTTTGTTCCATAACCATATGAATCCGGTACTTCAGTTGAACCTGTTTTTCCAGCTACTCTATAGCCACTCGGCTGAGCTGATTGAGCAGTCCCATTTGAAAAAACTCCTAGCATCATCGATGTCATTTCTTTGCTGGTATTTGAAGAAATAATTCGATGACTACCTGTATTATCATTTTCTGCTAATACCTTACCGCTAGCATCGGTAATTTTAGTTATAAAATAAGTTTGATTAGGTAAGTTCCCATCGTTGGCAAAAGCACTATAAGCCCGAGCCATCTGGATTGGTGATACTCCACTTGATAATCCACCCAATGCTAGAGCAAGATTTTGATCTTTTTTAGGTACTTTAATTCCAAAATCTTCAACCGATTGAACTCCTTTACTTACTCCAATCTTATCCAGTAGCCAAACTGCTGGTACATTTTTACTTTCTGCTAGTGCTTTATACATCGGAATTTCATTTGAATACTGATTATCTACATTTTTTGGTTCATAACCATTTTTACCAAATCTTTGTAATTTATTTGATAATTCTGAATCATAATGATAACCATTTTGTAAGGCGGGAGAATAAACTGCTAACGGCTTCATTGTGGAACCAGGTTGTCGTTTCATCTGAGTTGCTCGATTATAGCCTCTAAAGACATGATCGCCTCTACCTCCTACAATTGCACTCACAGCCCCCGTTTTTGGATCAACAGCTACACTAGCCCCTTGGACCTGGGTTCCATCACTACTATCTGCTGGAAAGTTCCAACTTTGTTCAAAAGAACTTTGCATTGCTGTTTGATAATTTTGATCTAGAGTAGTATAAATTTTTAGACCTTTATTCATCACATCTTCTTCTTTAATACCATAACGCTTAATCACCTCATCAACTACAGCATCAAAAAAGTAAGGATATTTATAACCATCTTCTTGTGTAAAGGTATTTCTTAGTACTAAGGTACTATTTTTAGCTTCATCGGCCTGTTGTTGCGTAATCTTTTTATTATCAACCATTAAACCGAGGACAACATTACGTCTAGCAGTCGCATTATCTAAATGGTCAGCTGGATTATAGGCTGCTGGATTTTTCAAAATTCCAGCAATTGTTGCCGCTTCGCTAAGGGTTACATCAGAAGCATCTTTTCCAAAATATCTTCTTGCTGCATCTTGAACTCCCCAAACACCATTGCCAAAATAGGCATTATTAAGATACATAGTTAAAATATCTTTTTTAGAGTAAACATGGTTAATTTCTATTGCAAAAAACAGCTCTTCTAATTTACGTGAAAAAGTTTGCTTTTGGGTCAACAGTGCATTCTTTGCTAATTGTTGGGTTAAGGTCGAACCTCCACCAACAATTCCACCATGAATAATTCCACCAATTGCAGCGCGGGCCATCCCTTTAACACTAAAACCAGGATTTTTATAAAAAGTTCGATCCTCAGTTGAAATAACTGCATTTTGAATATAGGGAGAAATTTTATCTAAATTTACATAAGTTCCCTTTTGCGAATATAAAGATCCAGCTTTTTTATTTTGATTATCGTAAATAATTGTCGTTGTTGATAAAGAAGCCTTCAAATTGCCAATATTTGAGGTCTTAACTTTTACGGTATAATAAGAACACACACCCAGCAACAATACTAAAAAAAGTAATATTAACCAACGCCAAATTTGAAAACGATGATTAAAATATTTAATTTCTTTTCCAAGACGGTGTTTAAAATCTTGACTTTGGGAATCATGCATTACTGCTATACTTCCTTTACTAAAAATCCACTTACCTTAATATAAAAATTTTATCATATGCTTGCATATTAGTAAGCGTGATTAATAGTTAAATTTCACATAAGAAAGGATTAAAATTTATGACTGAATACGAGTTTTCTTTGACATACCCACTTACTTTTACTCCCTTAAGTGTTGATAAAGTGATGCGTAAATTGCTTATTCCTCGTAAATGGCGTCATTTCTTACGGAGTGAAAATAAAATTTTAATAAACGATAAATATCTTCCCTTAAATTTTTTAGTAAAGCCAGGTGATAGAATTAAAATTTTGCTTGACCATGTTGAATCTCTCCAGCATCCCTATCCCCCTAGCGGTCATTTACCTGATATTATCTACGAAGATAAAAATATTTTGGTAATCAATAAACCCGCTGGGCAAAAAACTCACCCTAATCAAGGAGAAAATAATACAGCCCTTAATGATTGCAGTACTTATTTAGGCTATTCCCCTTACATTGTACATCGCTTAGATATGTTGACACATGGGCTATTATTAGTAGCTAAAAATCCAGCAGTTGTACCAATTTTAAATCGACAATTAATTGACAAAACTTTAAACCGGCAATACTTAGCAAAAGTAGCGCCTGATTTTTCTTTACCTTCAAAAGGGACAATTAATGCTCCGATTGGGCAAGATCCAAGCGACCAACGAAAAAGGATCACTCTTTCAACTGGTCTTCCTGCTACTACCCATTACCAAGTTCTTAAACAAACAACTGAATATACTCTTTTAAAATTACAATTAGAAACAGGGCGAACACATCAAATTCGTGTTCATTTACAGTCAATTGGTTATCCTATTCTGGGTGATCCTTTATACAATCAACATTATTCCGCTGGTCAGGCTCTTGCCCTAACTGCCTACCAGTTATCTCTTAACCTTCCCTTTTCTTTTAAAAAGAAGACTATTTCCTTATTTGAAGCAAAAAAATAGATTTCGATTAACTCGAAATCTATTTTTTAATAAGTTAAATTATTCTTCGTTTAATGAAGCTTCATCAAATTGTACTGAAGATTCCTTAGAATCGATTGGAGCAGTACCCATCCATGAAATCATTTCTTTCATAGAAGCAGTAATTGCATCAGTACCAGCTCTCAAAAGCTTACGAGGGTCGTAACCCTTGTTACCCTTGTCTAAGTCCATCTTGTCTTCAATGTACTTACGAGTAGCAGCTTGGAATGCTAATTGGAATTCAGTGTTAATGTTAATCTTAGCAATACCTAATTGAATTGCCTTTTCAATTTGGTCTTGAGGAATACCTGAACCACCGTGTAATACAAGTGGAGTGTTAGGAACAGCTTCAGCAATTTCCTTTAAGCGAGTGAAGTTTAAGCCTTTCCAGCCTTCTGGGTAAACACCGTGGATGTTACCAATACCACAAGCAAGTTTATCAACACCAGCTGCTACGAATGCTTTAGCATCTTCAACAGAAGCTAATTCACCACCATCAGCACCTTGGTTTTCACCAATTTTACCGATTTCAGCTTCAACAGAAATTCCACGTTCGTGAGCTAACTTAACGATTTCCTTAGTCTTTTCTAAGTTTTCTTCAACTGGTAACTTGTGACCATCAAACATAACTGATGAGTAACCAAGTGCAATACATTCCTTAGCTGATTCATAGTCACCGTGGTCTAAGTTTAAGATAACTGGTACATCGATGTCCATGTTATCCATTTCATTTTCAACAAGATCCTTAACAGTCTTGTAACCACCCATGTACTTAGCAGCACCAGTAGAAACTTGAATTAATAATGGAGTTCTAGTTTCCTTAGCACCCTTTAATAATGCACGAGTCCATTCAAGGTTGTTAGTGTTGTATGCACCAACAGCGTAGTGGTTCTTACGTGCAGCTTTAAAAATTTCGTTACCATTTACAAAATAAGCCATTTGAAATAACCTCCTATATTTCTTACATTATTAGTTTAACCCAATTGTGCAAAAATTAACATAGTTAAGTCTAATAAAAATTATTTTTATCTTTTTACATTTCTTGTGGTGCATTTACACCTAATAAACGTAATGCTTCTGTTAATACCACTGAAGTTGCTTGTACAAGTGCTAAACGGGCATTTAATTGCTCATCATCTTCTAAAATACGGACATTAGCATAATATTTATTAAACTTTTTACTTAGACTAAGAGCATATTTAGCAATAATTGATGGTTCAAATTTTTCAGCTGCCTTAGCAACAACTGTTGGGAAATCTGCTAATTGTTTTGCTACGGCAAAAGCCCAATCATCATCTAAACTTAAACTTTCCATTGAAATGGTCTTATTTGCTTTACGCAAAATACTTTGGGCACGTGCATTAGTGTATTGAACGTAAGGACCAGTATCTCCTTCAAAACGTACAACTTCTTGTAAATCAAAATCAAAGTTGTCTAAACGATCATTTTTTAAATCGTGGAAAACAACTGCCCCAACACCAACATCGTGAGCAACTTTTTCCTTATCATTTAAATTAGGATTCTTTTCTTCAATCTGTTTTTGTGCTAAGTCAACAGCATCTTTTAAAACTTGATCCAAGAAAACTACATTACCCTTACGAGTAGATAATTTTTTACCTCCCTGAGTAATTAAGCCAAATGGAATGTGGTGGATGTCGTCTGCCCAATCATAGCCCATTTTCTTTAACACTTGTTTTAATTGCTTAAAGTGGCCACTTTGTTCATTACCTGCCACATAAAGTGACATGACAAAGTCATATTGATTTTTGCGATAAAGTGCAGCTGCTAAGTCACGAGTCATGTAAAGACTTGAACCATCTGATTTTAAAATTAAAGCTGGATTTTCATCTTCACCTAAGTCAACAACCTGTGCACCACGTGATTCGTGAAGCAAATCTTTTTCTCTCAACTCATCTACTACTGGTGTCATCTTATCATTAAAGAAAGCTTCACCATTATATGAATCAAAATCAACATCTAATTCTTTATAGATGCGGTTGAATTCTTGTAAAGAAACTTCTCTAAACCACTTCCATAATTTAACTGCTTCTGGATCTCCTTCTTCAAGCTTCTTAAACCAGGCACGTCCTTCATCTTCTAATTCAGGATTCTTTTCTGCTTCTTCATGAAACTTAACATAGTAGTGGAAAAGATTAGTAATTGGATCCTTTTTTACTTCTTCTTCGTTACCCCAAAGCTTATAAGCAGTGATTAATTTACCAAATTGAGTTCCATAGTCCCCTAAATAATTAATTTTAATTGGTGTATAACCAACTTTTTTCATAATTTTAGAGATTGAATTACCAATTACTGTTGAACGTAAATGTCCCATTGACATTGGTTTAGCAATATTAGGGGATGACATATCAATCGCAACATTTCCAGTACCTAATTTTTGATTGGCATAGTTTTGCTTTTCAGTTAATACGTCTTCTAAAGTTGACTTTACTAATTTTTCATGATTAATTGCAAAGTTTACATATGGGCCAACTGCTTGAATACTAGTGAAATTTTCATCACTAATATTTTCGGCAATATTTTTTGCAATTTCAACTGGATTTTTATGTTCAATTTTAGCTAAGGCAAAAGCTGGAAAAGCATAATCACCCATTTTTTCATTTTTTGGACGTTCGATTAATAAGTTGATTTTTCCCTTCGGTAAATCAACTTGTTCATTAATTAAGTCAACTACTTTTTGTTTAAAATCCATAAAAATTCACCTCGTAAAATAAAAAAGGTCTCTTTCTAAATAAATAGAAAGAGACGGGAAAGCCCGCGGTACCACTCTAATTGATACAAAGTATCCGCTTAAAAATAATTTAGTTGTTAGCCAAACACGCCTTCAGTAAAACCATTTGTCTATCTTCCACCAACATAGACTCGCTATTAAACTTCTTTACTTACTACTTTTGACCTGTGTGATTAGATTATAACAGGTATTTAAATAAGAACCAACCCTTAATTAATAATCTTTTACTACCACTTTAGTTCCATAAGGTACGTTATACATTAGCCACTTGGCATCGGGTAAACTTAATCTGACACAACCATGAGAACCTTGAGTTTTACCCAATTTATTAGCTTCTTTTACATCAATTTTATCTCCACGTTTAGTTGGCACGGAGTGGAACAAGTAAATGCCATGATCTTTCCAACTAACATAGTAACGGGCGCCTTCTTTTAATTTTTTGTTATAAAACTTTTGTCCACGTTCTTCTTGAATATAGTAAGTACCTGTTGGCGTATCTGATTTCCCATTATGATACAAGCCACCAGTTGAGAGCATCGTATAAATTGGCTTTTTGCCACTCATAATATAAGTTCGATTACCCTTTAAAGAAACTCTTATCCATAAATTCTTTACTTGTTGCAAATTTGGATGAGCCTTTTTTTCACTTTTTTTCTTCCAAGTTCCTTCTGGACGCAAGTCTTTGGGATCTTTGTAAGGAGCCACATTTTTTGATTTTTTTGGCGTGCTTGTCTTAACTACTTTTGTAGATTCAACTTTTCTATTAGTATCCGCTATATTAATTTTTGGAAAAAAGACTATTCCAGCTATTAACAAAATTCCCACTGCAATAGCTATCACTATTCTATTTTGTTTCAATTTAGATTCTTCTTTTCAATAATTACTACTGCTCTTTTTAATTATTATATGTGACTTTTTCAAAATTCTCAAATTTAAATCTGCACCTTAACCAAAGATCTTACGCCAAATTCTTACAAAAAAGTTAGCTTTTTCTACATTAGTTTTCACTGTTGCTGGTAATTGGACCCCATCTGCATCTTTAATACTTGGAATTGCTTTTAAAGCAATTGAACCCACCCTTTTACCAGCAACTTGAGGAGCAGAAATACTTTTAGGATTTGCTACACCTACTACTTTTTCATTTTTAGAGAGCCAAATTCCAGTATCTTTTTGGAGCACCAAATTCGCAGTTCGTTCTTTTCCTTCAGGTACTGCAACGGTTTTAGCACCAGAAATTGTTTGGTTCTTTTTTAAAATGTAAAGTTGGTAGTTAGAAAATACATATTGTAATAATTTCTTAGTTTGTACAAAACGACTTGGATCTGTCCCATCCTTGTGACTAGCCCCCATCACTATTGTGATGATGCGACGGCCATTTTTAACCATAGTTCCTGCAAAACATGCTCCTGCAGCATCAGTGGTTCCTGTTTTTAGGCCATCTAATGGAAAAGCTGCATCGTATTGCGAGAGGCCTTTCAACATCCAATTCCAACTAGTCATTTTAGTAACTTTACCATGATCATTAAAATCTAAATGAGAGAGCTTTGTCGTTTCTGTTACTTCAGGAAAATCTGTCAGTAATTTATCTACTACAATTGCCATGTCACTAGCTGACAAAGTATTTTCTGCATTTTTACTTGCACCAGGATAAGCATCTGCACCTTGGGTATAATTTGGCAAGCCATCTGGGGTATATATTTTTGCATCCTTAATCCCCCATTTTTTTAGCAGGCTACGCATTTGATTAACAAATTTAACTTGTGATCCTGCAATTGCCTCTCCTAAAAGCATTGCGCTACCATTAGCAGATTGAATTAATGTTGATTGATATAACTGGCGAATAGTATAAGTATGACCTAAATTAAGTTCCACTCCTGAATAGTCTGGATTTTTACTTACCTTTACAATTTGCTTTGTTGGGGTAACTTTTTGATTCCAGGTAATTTTTTTATCTTTAATTGCTTGAAGAGTTAAATAAATAGTGATTAATTTAGACATTGAAGCTACTGGAAGGGCCTGATTAGCATTTTTTGCATATAATACTTGCCCATTTTTGCCATCAATTGCAATGGCCGCTTTAACATCTAAATTTACATTATTTTGATGATAGTTATCAATAGTGGCTGCCTCTACTGATGGATTAGCTACTGTAGCAATTCCAATAAATAGAAACAAAGTTAGAAAAAAGAAAGATATTTTTTTAGATAATTTCATAATTTTTCCTTTCAAATGAAGTCCTTCTCAATTCTAGCAAAAAACTGTCTTAACCGCATCGCCTTTTAAGATTTTTGCTGATGCAATTTCATCAAGCGGGGCAGACTAGCACTTAACTTCGTGGGACGCACTAAATAATTATTTTTATAAATTTCATCCCCCGCTAAAGAATGAAGATAAACCGCAGCTGCTACAGTATCAATGCTTGTTTCAAATTGCCCACAAAAACTTCCAATAATTCCAGCTAAGGTGTCACCCATTCCACCAGTCGCCATTCCAGGATTTCCCAGGTAATTTTTATAAATTTTATCTTGGTAATAAACTTGGGTATGATTACTCTTTAAAACTAAAATTACATTTCTACTTGGAAACATTTTTCTTAAAATTTCCTGGGTATTAATATTCGTTTGGTCTGGGATCTTTATTTTACTTAAACGTTCCCATTCCATTTGATGGGGAGTCAAAATGATCGTTTGCGCTTGCAAGGCTAATAAATCGTTATATTTGGCAATTAAATCTAAAGCACTAGCATCATATAAAATAGTTTGCTTGTTAGTAAGCTGTTTTTTTATTAATTTTAAAATCTTTTGTGCCTGTTGGTCTTCTCCTAGTCCCATACCACACACTATTACATCTGCTTTGGCAATCATTTGACCTAGGGTTAATTCATCATTCCAATTCAAAAACATTATCTCTGGATCTCTTGTATGTAACGCTGTCAAATTAGCTTCATCGCTTGCAACAGTGACTAAGCCTGCCCCAGCATTTAATGCTCCTTCAGCAGCCATAATAATAGCGCCACCAAATTTCTTATTTCCACCAATTAACAGTACTCTTCCAAAATTTCCTTTATGAGAATTACTACGTCTTTTTTTGATTACTTTTGTTAAAATGTCTTCCCTAATTTTTTCCATAATCACTTTAATTCCTTAGTTTACTTATTTAAAAAACATCATTTTTCTGGTAAAATAGAGTTATATTGCCTCAATGGCGGAATTGGCAGACGCGCAGCGTTCAGGTCGCTGTTCACGTAAGTGAGTGCAGGTTCAAATCCTGTTTGAGGCATCGGATTGCGGCTAGTATTCTAGTCGCTTTTTTATTCTATTTTTTAGAAAGGAAGAACCATTATGTGTAGTCATATTCAACAACCACCAATTAAGGAAATTGAATCTTACTTAAAGGATGATTTACAACTTCCTTTGGTCAAACCAAGTTTTTCTACAGCCCCATTTGAAACTTTTACAGAAGTTTATCCTAAACGTCAGGGCTTAGTTTTACTTTACCAAAATGATCAGCTGCAACTTCAAGTAAAACAATGGGGTTACCCTAGTCCATTTAAACCTAATCAAGTTTTAAATAATGCACGCATTGAACGTTTTTATGAGACTAAGCCATCAATGTGGGATACTTCTTTTGCACGTCAACGCTGTATTGTGATTACTAGCCAATTTTTTGAAAGTAGTCGTTCTACCTACACGCTGGAAAATGGTAAAAAATACCATGAAGAATTTAGCTTCAAAGCCAGTGATTATCCCATGACCTTTTTAGCGGGCATCTACGATAATGATTACTTTGCACTTGCGACTACTAACTCTAACGAAACTGTTTTAGCTGCTCATCCTAGAATGCCTTTAGTAATTAGCCCAGCAGAATTAAGACGCTGGCTTTTCCAAAACTTTACTTCTTTAATTGATCGAACTAATTTTCCAATCACTCGCACCCTTTTGCCACATCGCCAACTATAAGAAAAAGTCACTTAATAGTGACTTTTTTCTTTATTCATTATTATCTTTTTTAGCAGTTTCCAATGCAAATTTTGCTACTTTTTCTGCACCTTCTTCACGTGCATCTAATTGAACATCTAGGGCAAAATCCATAATTGCATTCTTTTGTTGATCAGTTAAATTATCTTCATGCTTACCTAAATCACGATCACTGAATGGTTCAAGGAAATTATTTAAATTATTAAATAATTTTTCCATTGCATGACGCAATTCCTTATCATCAATATCACGACTTTTTGTGATACGATCACGAATACGTTGTAAACTCTTGACTGTATGAGGCAATAGAATATATTCGTTTTCTCTTCGTTGCCAAATAATTACTCGATCAGTTTCTACCTCATTTAATTCAGCTTGTACTTCATCAAGATTACTCTTTGGGCCAAATGCATAACTTAAAGAATTTTCATCTAAAAATGCCTTATAACTATCTTCAAAGTCATCTTTATTTCCTTCAAAATTATCTTTAAATTCACGTGCTGCATTAATATCATGTTGAATTTCACGCTTAGTAGCTGTGCTTAAATATTCTCTACCATAATCTTGATAGATATCTGCTCCCTCTTCAAAAGAAGTTAATAAACTTTCATCATCTTCTTGATGCTTTACTAGGATATCATTAATTTTTTTATAGGAATCAGTACCTAAATAAAAATTTTTAACATCAACTTCAAAATTGAAGTCATTGTAGCAAATATCACGGAAACCAACTAAAGTTTTGTATGTATCTTTTTTCATAAAATCATGTCCTCTCTTATTCTCAGTTTTAATTTTACTCTCTTTTGACTCTAAGCAAAAATTTTTGTACTATTTTTAAGTAATTCATTTTTTATGATATACTGAAGTTCCTTGGCAGGGGCGCTTTTCAAACTTGAAAAGACAAAAAAGTCTTTCGAAATTAATCGAAAGGCTTTTTCTATTTTTAAATATTAATATGTAATTTACGAGCAATCGCTTCAACCTTATTCCCCAAGATCTTTTGAGCAAGACTAGTTTTTAAAGTCATGAAGATATAGAAGATTGCTCCAACTGCTACTCCAATTATAACAAGGATAATTGCACCAAAGCGTGTCTGCGGGCTAAAAATTTTCCCTGCAAATTTAGTAACAATAGTTACAATCAAAAACATTATTACTGAAAAGACGGCTGTTCCAGCAAATCTTCTTGCTGCACGATCATTATTGTAATGATATTGAGTATGTAAATGTTTTAAACAGAGCCAAATTACAAATAGCATACTAATATTAGTAGCAATTAAAGGACCATAAATTTTAAAAATTCTAATCATTGGTAACTGCACAATA
Organism: Lactobacillus sp. PV012; assembly: GCF_014522325.1. Lineage (NCBI taxonomy): Bacteria > Bacillati > Bacillota > Bacilli > Lactobacillales > Lactobacillaceae > Lactobacillus > Lactobacillus sp. PV012. The sequence goes on along the minus strand of NZ_CP041983.1, from coordinate 458,460 downwards.
AATTTGATAATTAAACCAAAAATTAAATATTTTATTGCTAAACCATTTTCAGATAACCCCTGTAACATTGCCATTAAAACTGTAAATGATCCAAGACAAATTGCGGTAAATGACGATAAATATAGCACACTTGAACCTAATGGATCATAACCATAGAAAATGGTATAAACCGGTGTACTAATCGCAGCCATTCCTAAAGATGCTGGTAACATTACAAAGAAAAACAATTCAATGGTATTTTCTAATTGGGATGCAATATCGTGATAATCTTTTCGCGCATGTGCTCCTGATAAAAGTGGAATTGCTGTGACTGCCATTGCAGTTGAAACAGAGACAATAATCATAATCACCTTGTTTGCATTTAAACCAAATAAAGCGTACCAACTCTCAATCTGGTCTGAACTTGCATGAACAAATTTTGCTAACATTGGGTGAAAAGTGTATTGATCAATTAACTGATAAAAAATAATTCCAGCATCGATGATAATAAATGGGATTGCTTGTTCTATAATCTCTTTAAATAAACTTGAAGTAGAAATTTTTATTTGATTATTTGAATGAGCCACCAAAGAATTTAAGTAACTTCTTCGTTTAAATAAAAACCAAACTAAGAGCAAAATACCAAATGCTGCCCCAATCGCAGCAGCTAAATTTGACTGAATAACAGCTTTTAAATATGAACCATGCTGCACTTGCATAATTACATACGCTGTTAATAACATCCAGATGACACGTGCAAGTTGTTCAATAAATTGAGACATTGCACTTGGCATCATATCCGCATATCCTTGAAAATATCCTCGCATAATACTTAAAATTGGAATAATTAAAACCGCATAAGATAAACTATGCAAAATTGGTATTTGCCGTTTGTCACCACCAGCATAAAATGGGGAACCTAAATACATTATAGCCGCAGAAATTACCCCAAAAATAATCATTAAAAACAAGCCACGCCTAAATAATTTACGACCTATTCCATACTCATTTAAAGCATTGTACTTGGCTACCTGCTTAGCTACAGCTCCAGGAATACCAGCTGTTGAAACGATTAAAAATAAACTATAAATGTTATAACTTTTAGCAGTTAGAGCATTGGCTAAATTGCCATCGCTTCCCATCCAGGCATACCAAGGAATTATATAAATTGCTCCTAAGATTCTAGAAACAATTGAACCAAATGTCATCCAGGCAGAGCCACGAATCATGGTTGCTTGTGAATTATTTTCATGTGAATTATTATTTTTCATATAATTTCCTATTCTTTTCTTCAATACTTTTCTTATAAAAATAGAACAGGAAAATTATTTTGCCACAATATTGACAATCTTATTAGGAATTACGATAACCTTCTTAACGTCTTTTCCTTCTAAGAATTTTTGAACATGTGGTAATGCAAGAGCTTGCTTTTCTAAATCATCTTTAGCAGCATCTTTAGCAGCTTCAAATTTACCACGTAACTTACCATTTACTTGAACCATGATTTCCACAGTTGATTCAACTAACTTACTTTCATCATAAGTTGGCCATTTTGCATAGGTAATAGATTCATCATGACCTAGAATTGACCAAATTTCTTCCATCATGTGTGGAGCAACTGGGGCTAATAATTTAACAAACCCTTCTGCATATTCACGTGGAATCTTTTTAGCCTTTTGAGCTTCATTCATAAAGACCATCATTTGAGAAATAGCAGTGTTAAAGTGGAGAGCTTCAAAGTCTTCAGTTACTTTCTTAACAGTTTGGTTATAAACCTTATCTAAAGTCCCATCATTTTCATCAACAATATTTTCACTTGGAATAGCCTTTAAATCAAGATCATTAACCATTAAGCGCCATACCCGATCTAAGAACTTCTTAGTGGAAGCTGGACCATTATCATCCCAATCAATTGAAGCATCCAATGGGCCCATGAACATTTCGTACATTCTTAAGCTATCTGCACCATATTCTTCAATCACATCATCTGGGTTAACAACATTACCTTTAGACTTAGACATCTTTTCATGATCTTTTAAAATTAACCCTTGGTTATAAAGACGTTGGAATGGTTCTTTGGTTGGTACTACTCCCAAATCATAAAGAACTTTGTGCCAAAATCTAGCATAAAGCAAGTGACGAACTGCGTGCTCCGCACCACCAATGTAAAGGTCAACTGGTAACCATTGTTTAAGTAAGTCATAATCAGCTAATTCTTGATCATTGTGAGGATCAATATAGCGTAAGTAGTACCATGATGAACCAGCCCAGTTTGGCATCGTATTAGTTTCACGCTTACCCTTACGTCCATTTTCATCAACTACATTTACCCAATCTGTCAAATTAGCTAAAGGACTTTCTGGCGTACCAGAAGGCTTAATATTAGTGGCATGTGGTAAACGAAGTGGAAGTTCATCTTCTGGTACTAAACTAGTTGTTCCATCTTCCCAATGAATTACAGGAATTGGTTCACCCCAGTAACGTTGGCGAGAGAAGTCCCAATCACGAAGCTTGTAATTAACTTTTTGCTTACCAACATTGTGTTCTTCAAGCCATTGCACCATACGTTTTTTAGCTTCATCATTATTTAACCCATCTAAGAAATCAGAGTTAATGTGCTTATCATTACCCGTGAAGGCTTCTTTTTCAAGATTACCACCTTCAATTACCTGATTAATTGGCAAATCAAATTTTTTGGCAAATGCATAATCACGATCATCATGAGCAGGAACTGCCATAACCGCACCAGTACCATAACTTGCTAACACATAGTCAGAAATCCAAATTGGAACTTCTTTACCGTTTACTGGATTAATTGCATAAGCACCAGTAAAGACTCCAGTCTTATCTTTATTTAAATCTGTTCTTTCAAGATCTGATTTTGATTCAATTTTCTTAATATAAGCATCCACAGCTTCTTTTTGTTCAGGAGTGGTGATTTCTTGAACTAATTTATTTTCTGGAGCTAATACAGTGTAACTTACACCAAATAAAGTATCCGGACGGGTAGTAAAAACATCAAAAGTCTTGTCACTATTCTTAACTTTGAAAGTTACTTGTGCTCCAACTGAACGACCAATCCAGTTTCTTTGCATTTCTTTAACAGGTTCTGGCCAATCCAAATCATCTAAATCTTCAAGCAATCTATCTGCATAAGCAGTCATCTTAAGCATCCATTGCTTCATATTACGACGATATACTGGGAAACCACCACGTTCAGTTTTACCATCAACAATTTCTTCATTAGCAACAACAGTTCCCAAATCTGGTGACCAGTTAACAGGAACTTCAGCTTCATAAGCTAAGCCTTTTTTATACATTTGCTCAAAAACCCATTGAGTCCACTTGTAGAAATTAGGGTCAGAAGTTCTAACTTCACGATCCCAATCATAGGAAAAGCCAAGCTTATTTAGCTGACGCTTAAAATTAGCAATATTTTCATCGGTAACTTTAGCTGGATCTTCACCAGTCTTTAAGGCATATTGTTCTGTAGGAAGACCAAATGCATCCCAACCCATTGGGTGAAGCACATTATAGCCTTGAGCCCGTCTCATACGTGCCATAACATCTGTAGCAGTATAACCTTCAGGGTGTCCCACATGAAGACCTTTTGCTGAAGGAAATGGGAACATATCTAAAGCATAGTAATTCTTCTTAGCTGGATCTTGAGTTGTTTTAAAACTATCATGATCTGCCCAATATTTTTGCCACTTTTTTTCAACAACTTTATGATTGTACATAAATTCCTCTTTCTATCCATAAAAAAATCGTCCCATGCTCAACACATAGGACGATCTAACATTCGCGGTACCACCTAAGTTTTGCTTCTCTAAGCAACCCTCATAACATTTTAACGCATGTTAAACGTAAGGCATTTAAATGAAACAAGTTCATAAGTCAACTTTAAGACTTTGCACCAACCAATCTCTCTCTGAAAAAATTTTCTTATTACTACTTTTCAACCTTTATTTTCTTTTAGATAATGATTATAATTTACCACAAATACTAAAAAAAACAAGAGGAGAATTTAATCTTGGAAAATTCTTATAAAAAATATCAACTAAGTTTGAGTTTAGGAATCGGCGCAGGAATTATCTTTATTGTTTGGGCAATTTGTGTGGCTACTCAGCAAAATTTTATTCATACCTTTGACAAAAATATTATTAATATAATTTCTAATAACAATCCTACAAACCTTAAAATTGCTCGCAGTTTAACTACTCTTGGGAACACCTCAACTATTGTCGTAGAAGCAATCATCCTATTTATTGGTCTGTTAATTTTCAAACACTATAAATTGGCTGGCTTAGAAGCAGGAATTATGATTTTGGGAAATGCCTGCAACTGGGTTATTAAAAATCTAGTCAAACGTCCTCGGCCAACCGTTACTCATTTAGTCTATGCAGACGGCTATTCCTTTCCTTCTGGTCATTCTTTGGGAAGTGTAACCTTATTTGGAAGTTTATTTATTATTACTTGTATTTTAGTAAAAAATAAACCTCTTAAGTTCTTTCTAAATGTTCTTTGGGTAGTTTTCCCCTTAATAATTGGTTATACACGTATTTATCTTCATGTCCATTATCCCTCAGATGTACTAGGAGGATGGCTTGAAGGATTATCTTTTGTTTTAATTGGATATGCTATTCATTTGAAAACATCATCTCAGAATTTATTAAAGGCTAGCTAAAATTCATTAGCTGGCTTTTTTCTTGGCTAAAAAGTAGTACCATTAGATTATTACAACTTAAGGAGTGATTATTATTAAAAAAAGATCAATCTTCGCATATGGGCTGCCTTATGTGTTTTAATTGGCGGCATTATTTTAACCTGGATAACTTACAATTCAACCTCTCTTTACCATCACGAAGACATCGCTGTAATTCAAAAGAATAATTTTTCTGATACTCTTTCTCATAAAACAAAAGATATCTACCAAAATCATGATCAAGTTCGGTTGCAAAAATTCGATATTAAAATTCTATCTGGTAAAAACTCAGGTAAAGTTTACCGCCTTACTAATACCTACTCGCCTTCTCAACTCCTAACTCAAAAATATCGACCTAATGATCGCTTATTAATAAAATTTGTTCGCCATCGGTCTACAATTTCGACTATTAAACGTGATTGGATCTTAGTAGCATTAGGTACTTTAACGCTTTGCTCAATAATTTTAATAGCTGGGAAACACGTCTGGGCTCTCCTTGCTTCTATGACAATCAGTTGGGGGATATTTTTTGCCTTAATTAGCTTAGACATCCAAACTCATTCTTTTCATAATATTCTTCTTTACGGGGCCGGAACAATTATTTTATCATTTTTAGCCTTATTAATTGTACAAGGATTTAATAAAAAAATGCTTGTTACTTGGCTCTCTACTCTAATTGGACTCTTTGCTTCATTTTTCCTTTGTTACTTAGTAATGAAACTAACGGGAAATTCTCAAATGATGTATGATAATTCTGATTTTTCTAATCAAGATTTACAAGGTGTGTTCCTCGCCCAAACACTTCTCAGTGTCTTAGGAGCAGTCTTAGACGAATCAACTGACATTGTATCAAGTTTAAGCGAATTAATTATTCACAATCCTACAATAACTCAAAAAGAAATTTTAAAAAGTGGCCAAGCTCTAGGAAAAGAAATTATGGGTCCTTTAATTAACGTTTTATTACTAATTTTCATAGCTAGTGAACTTCCTTTATTGATACTTTATCTTAGAGATAACAGCAATATTGTAGATAGTTTCAATTATTCTTTGACTCTTGGTCTTACACAAACAATGGTAGCCGCAATTGGAATTGTTTTAACTGTTGCTAGTGCTACAGGATGTAGCCTACTCTTTTTTAAGAAGGAGGATAAAAAATGAGTACTCTTTTTGCATTAATTGTTTTACTGGCAATTTTAATGGCAATAATTGGTGGTGAAGTAGGAATCAGAAGTTTCTTTAGTATTTTAATTAACATTCTTTTATTAGTGATTATTGCTATCTTAATTGCGACTGGCTTAAATATCATTATCCTAACTCTGATATTTATTCCGCTAAAACTAGCTACAATAATTTTTGTAGGAACAGGAAATAAAAAGGTCGGGTGGACTTCTTTTATAAGTTCGCTAATTATTGCTTGTATTGTTATCTTAATTATCATTGCAGGCCAATATTTTGCTCAAGCAGCTGGTATGAACATTGAAGCAAATGATGTTCTTATTGGACAATCCCAACAACCTGGCCTTAGTTATCCATTAATTTCTGTTACTGTTGCAATTTTTTCAGCATTAGGAGCAATTGCAGAAGCAGCTGTCGCTATTACGGCTGGACTTTTAGAGCTTAAAAATAATAATTCTACTCTTTCTACTTACACCTTAAAACAAAGTGGATTTTCAATTGGACGTGATATTATCGGGACTTCTCTCAATACCATTACGTATGGAATATTTGGAAGTTTACTCCCTCTAATTCTTTGGTTCTACCCTCTTCATTACTCCATCGGCGAAATTATTAATGACAAACTAGTGATCAATAATCTTTTAATCATGTTTTACTCACTAATAGGAGTGATTTTAGTTGTTCCATTATCTATTTACCTTGTAACACATCCAATTCCTATTTTCAAAAAGTCAAAATAAAAACGGATAATCAACTGATGAGAATACAAACTTCAATTGCGAAGATTGCTCTCATCAAGATTATCCATTTTTATTATTAGTAATTAAATTTAATAAAATTTATTTATGATTATTAACGTAATTCTTTAATTCTTCTACTTTATCGGTGTGTTCCCAAGGTAAATCAATATCTGTTCTCCCAAAGTGACCATAAGCAGCTGTAGGGCCATAAATTGGGCGGCGTAAATCAAGCATTTTAATAATCCCTGCTGGACGTAAATCAAAAGTATCTCGAATCGCTTCAACTAATAATTCATCACTTACTTTTCCAGTTCCAGCCGTATTAACCATAATTGATACTGGGTGCGCTACCCCAATTGCATAAGCAAGCTGAATCTCGCATTGATCTGCTAACCCTGCTGCTACAATATTTTTAGCTACATAACGAGCAGCATAACTGGCACTTCTATCAACCTTAGTAAGATCCTTTCCAGAAAATGCACCCCCACCATGACGTGCATAGCCTCCATAAGTATCCACAATAATTTTTCGGCCTGTTAAACCAGAGTCTCCTTTAGGTCCCCCAATTACAAAGCGACCAGATGGATTAATTAAATATTTGGTATTTTCATCAATATACTTACTTGGAATGACCTTTTTAATTACATCATTAATCATGCTAGAACGAATAACTTCGTTACTTACTTGATCATCGGTTTGTGTTGAAATTACGACAGTATCAACTCTTTTAGGCTTATTATTTTCATCGTATTCAACTGTTACTTGAGCCTTAGCATCTGGACGAAGCCAGGGTAAAGTATTTTCTTTGCGCAACTTAGCCACACGTTGCATTAATTTATGCGCTAAAGCAATTGGTAATGGCATTAATTCTGGAGTTTCATTAATTGCAAACCCAAACATTAATCCTTGATCTCCAGCACCAATTTGATCTAGCTCATCTTTATCTTTAGAATTACTTTCTCTTACTTCTAAGGCACTGTCTACTCCTCCAGCAATATCTGGAGATTGCTCATCAATGTCAACAAGTACTGCACAATTATTTCCATCAAATCCTAATTCTGGTCTATTATAACCAATTTTAATAATTGTATCTCTAACAACTTTCTGAATATCTACATAAGCAGTAGTTGAAATTTCTCCTACTACCAATACAAGACCAGTAGTGACAGTAGTTTCACATGCTACTCTCCCATTTGGATCTTTAGCTAAAATCGCATCTAAAATCGCATCTGAAATTTGATCTGCTACTTTATCAGGATGTCCTTCAGAAACAGATTCTGAAGTAAATAAACGCTTTTCTTTTGTCATAAAGGAGTCCCCCTAAATAAAACTTTTCGGTTACAAGGCATCTCCGTCTCCGGATCCTTTCGGGACCTTAACCGATCTAACATAATAAGTTATTCGTTCAAAGAAGGTAATAAAAAAGACCACCAAAATTGGTGGCCTCTCTGAACGATGGAGGATACAGGGTTCGAACCTGTGACCTCCTGCTTGTAAGGCAGATGCTCTCCCAGCTGAGCTAATCCTCCGTTCATGACCCGTACGAGATTTGAACTCATGTTACCGCCGTGAAAGGGCGGTGTCTTAACCACTTGACCAACGGGCCATCATCTTTAACACAATTATTAATTATACTATAATCAATTACAATGTCAATAACTTTTTTATCACTTTTTAAACTGGTGATCTCATTTACCGACAAATAATATAATACAGATCCTGCAAAGAAAAAGCAAGTACTTTTTTAATAAAATAAAAGATCCTTTACTTAAAAGATCCGTTTAACGGAGTGTGAGAGATTCGAACTCTCGATACAGGGAATACCCGTATACATGATTTCCAATCATGCTCCTTCGGCCTCTCGGACAACACTCCATGTATTTAAATGTTACTTAAGTATTATAAGTCTTTCTTTATCTATCTGTCAATCAAAAATTTAGTTTTCTTTCTTAAAAAGTTTATACTAATTATGTTAGATTACTAAGAAAAGAGGTAATTATGGAATCTAAAAGATTAAATAGAAAATTATTAATTGCAATTTTGTCAGCTGGTATATTATCTTTTTTGGGGATCTTAGATGAAACTGCTACTACTGTAACTTTTCCAATACTAATTAATGAATTTTCTGTTACAACTGGTCAAGTTCAATGGGTTAATACAATTGTTTTATTAGTTATTGCAGTTATCGTCCCAATAAGTTCTCAAATCAAATTACGTTTTTCTACAAAAAATATTTTTTTAAGTGGAATATTAATTTTTATGATGGGGTTGTTAATTGACATTGTTTCTCCACGTTTTGATTTCCTTTTACTTGGTCGCATCTTCCAAGGGATTGGTACTGGAATCGGCCTTCCCTTAATGTATAACATTATTCTAGAAAAAGTCCCAAAAGCTCATCTTGATTTTATGATGGGAATTGGAACTATGATTACTGCAGCTGCTGTAGCAATTGGGCCAGTGTTTGGAGGAATAATAACTCAAAGGTTAAACTGGAGATGGATATTTATCATCTCATTTATTTTAGGGACCATTGGGCTAATTAGTGGTCTTTTTACTATTCCGCAACTTTCCTTAGCAAGTAAAAAAGTTCATTTCAAATTTCTTCAATGGGTAACTCTAGGAATAGGGCTAATTCTCTTAATAATCGGATTTACAAATTTTGTAAAAAATTCTTTACTTTCATATAAAGTTAGTGGTTTTATAATTGGTGGTATTATTAGCCTAATAATTTGGGGGAAATTATCTTGGAGGGATAAGAATCCTTTAATTAATCCTAAAATTTTTCAAGACATCACTTTCACTATGCAATTAGTTTGTTATTGTATAGCTAAGATTTCAACTCTAGCATTAGGATTTGCCCTCCCCTTATATATTGAATTGGTCAATTTTGGGAGTTCCTCTATAGCAGGGTGGATTTTATTACCAGGGGCCATCGCCGATGCTATCATGGCAGCTGTAGGAGGAAAAATTTTAGCAAAACGGGGCAATCGGTTACCTATAATAAGTGGAACCTTTGTTAGTTTACTGAGTCTTTCTCTATTATTTCTTTCCACTCCACATCTTACTAATACTCTTATTATTTTTTTATATATCCTTTACTATGGAGGATATGGGCTAAGCTTTAGTACCCTAATGACAAGTGGGCTAACAGCGCTAACAAAAAAGGAGCAAGCTGAAGGAAATGCTATCTACAATACACTACAACAATTTTCCGGAGCAGTAGGGACAGCATTAGCGGGAAGCTTAATTGCAATAAGTCAAAAAGCTACTTCCCAGTCTCTAGCTAATGGAACAGCCCAAGGGAATAAAAGGATTTTCATCACTTTAATCCTTTTAATCTCTCTGAGCTTAGTGATAGAGGTTTTCTTTATTCCCAAATCGAATAAGTAAAGAGTGAAGATATATTAACGAAGAGGGAGAATTTATATTAAGTTTAAAAAGATTCTAGGCTATTTCCTTATAGTTGTATTCAATAAATCTAAAGAAATTTTAGATTTATTGAATATTTTTTATTAGAAGACCATCTTAAGAATAAGGAGAGATTATATTATTGTGGTGCTATCCAAGGATAGAAGACAAAGCAAGCAGGTAATTAGAAGAAAGGAGATTCCCAAAAACAAAAATAATCCACCTGAAGATGTACTTTCAAGTGGATTAGTGACTTAATACAATTTGAACTCCGGCTGTCAGACTCGAACTGACGACAGCCTGATTAACAGTCAGGTGCTCTACCAACTGAGCTAAGCCGGAATAAGTAAAAGAGCACGGCAACTACCTATCCTCGCAGGCAGTTTCCCACCAACTACTTTCGGCGTTAAGAAGCTTAACTTCTGTGTTCGGCATGGGAACAGGTGTTTCCTTCTTGCCATTGCCACCGTACTCTTTCTGAGTTATTACACTCAAAACTGAATATAATCTAAAGCCTAAAACCTAGAGCTTTGGTCAAGTGCTCGACTGATTAGTACTAGTCCGCTTCACTCATCACTGAGCTTACACTCCTAGCCTATCTACCTCATCGTCTTTAAGGTGTCTTACTGCTTTCGCATCGGAAATCTCATCTTGAGGGGGGCTTCGCACTTAGATGCTTTCAGCGCTTATCCCGTCCATACATAGCTACCCAGCGATGCCGAAGGCTCGACAACTGGTACACCAGCGGTATGTCCATCCCGGTCCTCTCGTACTAAGGACAGCTCCTCTCAAATTTCCTACGCCCACGACGGATAGGGACCGAACTGTCTCACGACGTTCTGAACCCAGCTCGCGTGCCGCTTTAATGGGCGAACAGCCCAACCCTTGGGACCGACTTCAGCCCCAGGATGCGACGAGCCGACATCGAGGTGCCAAACCTCCCCGTCGATGTGAACTCTTGGGGGAGATAAGCCTGTTATCCCCAGGGTAGCTTTTATCCGTTGAGTGATGGCCTTTCCATACAGTACCACCAGATCACTAAGCCCGACTTTCGTCCCTGCTCGAGTTGTAGCTCTCGCAGTCAAGCTCCCTTATACCTTTACACTCTGCGAATGATTTCCAACCATTCTGAGGGAACCTTTGGGCGCCTCCGTTACACTTTAGGAGGCGACCGCCCCAGTCAAACTGCCCACCTGACACTGTCCTCGACCGCGCTTAGCGATCTGAGTTAGAGGATCCATCAAACAAGGGTAGTATCCCAACATTGCCTCCGATAAAACTAGCGTCCTATCTTCTCTGGCTCCTACCTATCCTGTACATGTTTAACAAATACTCAATATCAAGCTACAGTAAAGCTCCATGGGGTCTTTCCGTCCTGTCGCGGGTAACCCGCATCTTCACGGGTATTATAATTTCACCGAGTCTCTCGTTGAGACAGTGCCCAAATCATTACACCTTTCGTGCAGGTCGGAACTTACCCGACAAGGAATTTCGCTACCTTAGGACCGTTATAGTTACGGCCGCCGTTTACTGGGGCTTCAATTCAAACCTTCGCTTGCGCTAAGCTTTCCTCTTAACCTTCCAGCACCGGGCAGGTGTCAGCACCTATACGTCATCTTACGATTTTGCAGATACCTGTGTTTTTGATAAACAGTTGTTTGGGCCTCTTCACTGCGGCTGATCTTTTACAATCAGCACCCCTTCTTCCGAAGTTACGGGGTCATTTTGCCGAGTTCCTTAACGAGAGTTCTCTCGCTCACCTGAGGATACTCTCCTCGACTACCTGTGTCGGTTTGCGGTACGGGTAAAACTACTCTGGCTAGAAGCTTTTCTTGGCAGTGTGACATCATGACCTTCGCTACTTAACTTCACTACGCATCACGTCTCAAGCTTTTAAAGACAAGCATTTGACTCATCTTAACTCTTAACGCTTGCACATGGATATCCAACACCATGCGTCATTAGCCTCCTGCGTCCCTCCATTGCTCATAACAAGCAGTTTCAGTACAGGAATTTCTACCTGTTGTCCATCGGCTACGCCTCTCGGCCTTACCTTAGGTCCCGACTTACCCTGGGCGGACGAGCCTGCCCCAGGAAACCTTAGTCTTACGGCGGATAGGATTCTCACCTATCTTTCGCTACTCATACCGGCATTCTCACTTCTAAGCGCTCCATTAGTCCTCTCGATCTAACTTCACCGCACTTAGAACGCTCTCCTACCACACATATAATATATGCATCCACAGTTTCGGTACTATGCTTAGCCCCGGTAAATTTTCGGCGCAGCGTCACTCGACTAGTGAGCTATTACGCACTCTTTAAATGATGGCTGCTTCTAAGCCAACATCCTAGTTGTCTACGCAACTCCACATCCTTTTCCACTTAGCATAGATTTGGGGACCTTAACTGGTGATCTGGGCTGTTTCCCTTTCGACTACGGATCTTATCACTCGCAGTCTGACTCCCGTGCATTGATATCTGGCATTCGAAGTTTATCTGGATTCAGTAACCCATGACGGGCCCCTAGTCCAAACAGCGCTCTACCTCCATTATCATTCACACGAGGCTAGCCCTAAAGCTATTTCGGAGAGAACCAGCTATCTCCAAGTTCGTTTGGAATTTCACCGCTACCCACAACTCATCCCCGCGATTTTTAACTCACGTGGGTTCGGTCCTCCAGTGTGTTTTACCACACCTTCAACCTGGTCATGGGTAGGTCACTTGGTTTCGGGTCTACGTCACATTACTCTTTCGCCCTATTCAGACTCGCTTTCGCTACGGCTCCGTCTTTTCTGACTTAACCTTGCAACATAACGTAACTCGCCGGTTCATTCTACAAAAGGCACGCCATTACACTTTAATGTGCTCTGACTACTTGTAGGCACACGGTTTCAGGTTCTATTTCACTCCCCTCCCGGGGTTCTTTTCACCTTTCCCTCACGGTACTGGTTCACTATCGGTCACTAGTTAGTATTTAGCCTTACGAGATGGTCCTCGCGGATTCAATCGGGATTCCTCGTGTCCCGACCTACTCAGGATCCTGCTAAGTCTTGTCGCAATTTCGCTTACGGGGCTATCACCCTCTCTGGCTTATCTTTCCAGATAATTCTGCTATCACTTCAAGTACTACATCGCAGTCCTTCAACCCCAACTGGCAAGCCAGTTGGTTTGGGCTCTTTCCTGTTCGCTCGCCGCTACTTAGGAAATCGATTTTTCTTTCTCTTCCTGCAGCTACTTAGATGTTTCAGTTCACTGCGTCTTCCTTCGTATAACTATTTATTCATCATACGATAATACCTCTCGGTATTGGGTTCCCCCATTCGGATATCTCCGGATCATCGCTTACTTACTGCTCCCCGAAGCCTTTCGTGGTTCGTCACGTCCTTCATCGGCTTCTAGTGCCAAGGCATTCACCATGCGCCCTTTTCTACTTGACCTATTTCAAGTTTGAGTTTCTCTCTTCTTCTCGGTCGCTCTTCAATCTGTTTCTCTTTCGATTGTCTCGGTTTTTTGCTTTGATTATATTCAGTTTTCAATGTACTAACTCTTGAGAACTTCTTTACTGCCCTCAAAACTAAACAAAAATTCTTCTGTGTGCCTTTTTCTTGTTTGGCTTTCTGACTTCTTTTAGTGTCTTCACACTCTCCATCAGTTGCCCTTCCTTAGAAAGGAGGTGATCCAGCCGCAGGTTCTCCTACGGCTACCTTGTTACGACTTCACCCTAATCATCTGTCCTACCTTAGACGGCTGACTCCTTAAAGGTTATCTCACCGGCTTTGGGTGTTACAGACTCTCATGGTGTGACGGGCGGTGTGTACAAGGCCCGGGAACGTATTCACCGCGGCGTGCTGATCCGCGATTACTAGCGATTCCAGCTTCATGTAGGCGAGTTGCAGCCTACAATCCGAACTGAGAACGGCTTTCAGAGATCCGCTTGCCTTCACAGGTTCGCTTCTCGTTGTACCGTCCATTGTAGCACGTGTGTAGCCCAGGTCATAAGGGGCATGATGACTTGACGTCATCCCCACCTTCCTCCGGTTTGTCACCGGCAGTCTCATTAGAGTGCCCAACTTAATGATGGCAACTAATGACAAGGGTTGCGCTCGTTGCGGGACTTAACCCAACATCTCACGACACGAGCTGACGACAGCCATGCACCACCTGTCTCAATGTCCCCGAAGGGAAAGCCTAATCTCTTAGGTTGTCATTGGATGTCAAGACCTGGTAAGGTTCTTCGCGTTGCTTCGAATTAAACCACATGCTCCACCGCTTGTGCGGGCCCCCGTCAATTCCTTTGAGTTTCAACCTTGCGGTCGTACTCCCCAGGCGGAGTGCTTAATGCGTTAGCTGCAGCACTGAGAGGCGGAAACCTCCCAACACTTAGCACTCATCGTTTACGGCATGGACTACCAGGGTATCTAATCCTGTTCGCTACCCATGCTTTCGAGCCTCAGCGTCAGTTGCAGACCAGAGAGCCGCCTTCGCCACTGGTGTTCTTCCATATATCTACGCATTCCACCGCTACACATGGAGTTCCACTCTCCTCTTCTGCACTCAAGTTTAACAGTTTCTGATGCAGTTCTTCGGTTGAGCCGAAGGCTTTCACATCAGACTTATTAAACCGCCTGCACTCGCTTTACGCCCAATAAATCCGGACAACGCTTGCCACCTACGTATTACCGCGGCTGCTGGCACGTAGTTAGCCGTGACTTTCTAGTTGATTACCGTCGAATAAAGGCCAGTTACTACCTCTATCTTTCTTCACCAACAACAGAGCTTTACGAGCCGAAACCCTTCTTCACTCACGCGGCGTTGCTCCATCAGACTTTCGTCCATTGTGGAAGATTCCCTACTGCTGCCTCCCGTAGGAGTTTGGGCCGTGTCTCAGTCCCAATGTGGCCGATCAGTCTCTCAACTCGGCTATGCATCATTGCCTTGGTAAGCCGTTACCTTACCAACTAGCTAATGCACCGCAGGTCCATCCAAGAGTGATAGAAATCCATCTTTCAAACTCTAGACATGCGTCTAGTGTTGTTATCCGGTATTAGCATCTGTTTCCAGGTGTTATCCCAGTCTCTTGGGCAGGTTACCCACGTGTTACTCACCCGTTCGCCGCTAGCTTGTATCTAGTTTCATGAAATGCAAGCATTTCAATCATCTAGGCAAGCTCGCTCGACTTGCATGTATTAGGCACGCCGCCAGCGTTCGTCCTGAGCCAGGATCAAACTCTCATTTCCTTTTTGAAATGAGCTTTTCTTAGCTCTTAACGTTTTTTTTGATTTGTTATCTCAAATTTATTGCTTGCGAATTGACTTCGCTTTGTTTGGGGTTTATTTCCCCCGCACACTTACGAATTTTTGTTCAGTTTTCAAGGTACTAAAGCGTCGGTTTACGACTTATCTATTATATCATACTTGCTTTTTACTTGCAAGAGATAATTTTAAAATTCTTTGTCGCCGGTTTGTTATCCCGAAGACATTTTATTATTATACGTTGTTTATTCATCTTTGTCAACATATTTTTTAAATATAATTATAAAAAATCTCACTTTCATGGCTAAACAACTTTACTTTGTCTTTTCCATTTAAGTGAGATTAGTTTTAATTCTTTTCTTTTAATTCTGGCGCATTTGTTTTATATAAATCTTCTGTGGACTTTCCTTTATTTTTATCCAACAAGGTAGTTTTTGCACTCTTTAACTTTTCAAGCGACTTTTCTTTTTTATAATTATAATCTTTTCGATTTATTGCCTTAAAATCTTTAACCTTATAAAACCTCAGCAGATTTCCTGTTATTACCCTGTCTGATAAAGATAATTCACTAGTCACAGTATTTGAGATCAAACCTAATTCTTGTTTTTGCTTTTTAGTTGGATGTTCTATGAGCATCCCTGTTCTTGTATAGTAGTATCTGCCATCTACTTTACTATATGTCGGTGTAATAAAATCTCCATTTCGTTGCGCCACAATTTGCGGTGCATTTTTTGAAAGAAGACTATGTCCAAATTGAATTAGCCCTTTGTCACTTATTCCTAAGAGATTAAATAGTGTTGGCCTAACATCAATTTCTCCCCCATATGTATGATCAATTTTTCCTTTTAGCCCTTTCATATGAAACATTAAAGGTACTCTTTGAAATTGTAAATTATCAAAATCATTAAAGCTACTTTTCCCTAGTAATTGGGCTGAAGCCTTATGATGATTCCCAGAAATTCCATAATGATCACCATAAAACATAATTAATGTGTTTTTCTCTAGACCCGACTTTTTTAAGTAGGTCATTAATTCACCGATAGCCTGGTCTAGATAATGAGCTGTCTGGATATAACCATCCACTGTATTATCACCAGTATCTGTTTTAGAAATAGTTTGATTTTGCTTATCCAAATCATAAGGATAATGATTAGATACAGTAATCATTTTTAAATAAAAGGGTTGCGGTAAACGTTCGATATATTGAACTGATTGTTTAAAAAATAGTTTATCTTTTATACCATAGCCAATGTAATATCCCTTTTTATTTTGATAATACGATAGTGGCATAAAGTAGTCATATCCAAATGATTTATAAGCATTATCTCTGTTCCAAAATGATCCTGCGCC
This sequence comes from Lactobacillus sp. PV012, assembly GCF_014522325.1. Lineage (NCBI taxonomy): Bacteria > Bacillati > Bacillota > Bacilli > Lactobacillales > Lactobacillaceae > Lactobacillus > Lactobacillus sp. PV012. Next base: position 441,850 of record NZ_CP041983.1, on the reverse strand, counting down.
TCCATGCATTACTGCGCTAGTATAACCTGCTTTTTGATCCAAAAGAGCTGGAGTAGCTTGAAAAACATTTGATGTCCCATAACTAGACATTGCAGACCCTGACTGTAATCCAAATAACGAATTTTCTAACATCATTTCAGCATCAGAGGTTTTCCCTTGGCCTACCTGATTAAAAAAGTTATCAAAACTAATAGTATTAGAAGAATGATAAATTTTATTTAAATTAGGTGTTACTTCTTTCCCATGCCATTTATAATCAATTAAAAACTGTTGAAAACTTTCTAAATGAATTACTAATACATTTTTTCCCCTCGCTACACCATAATATTCTGGATTAGGGGGAATGTAGTTTTTCTTTATATAATTTTCAACTGACTTTAAATCATTCTGATTGGCCTTTGCCATTATCGCATTGGTCTGAGCTGTTTTAAATGAATCATACACTGCATAGTTATTAAGTCCCAGATATTTAACAATATAGTTATTGTCAAATGTCCTTGTTAACAATCCAGAACGATCTTGCTGTGCCATAGTTAAATTAATGCCTAACAAGCAAAATGCACAAACTTCAATTAGACCTGCCACTTTTAACTTTAATTTTCTTGGATCAATCTTAAAGACTTTAAAGATAAGCAAGATTATAATTAAAGCCACATCCAAAAAGGCTAAAAAATCTGTTCCCTTGGTTATACCTGCAATACTCTTTCCAAGATTATCGGAACTAGAGCCTGAAGTTTTAATAATTGATATGGATAAAAAATCAGAAAATTCGCGATAATATAAAATATTCGCAAAAAGCCAAAGAGAAAGCAAAAAATCAATTATAACCATTATCCAGTACGATTTTCGTCCTTTGATGAATAGCCCAATTCCTAATAAGATTATGGCTGGTGCCACAGGATTTATCAGTAGCAAAAATTGTTGCATTGCTCCCTCAGCACCTAAATTAAATTTTGTTAAATAGATAAGCCAAGTTTTTAGCCAGAACAAAACAACCATGAACGTAAAAAAGCCTAATTTTGTATCTAAAAACCAATCTTTAATTTTTTTAATTTTTTGCATACATAGTCTCAACTTTCTTCTACCTTTTTAGGCTTAATAATCCAACCCACTACTCCTAAAATTAATCCTAAGAAATAAGTGGTAAATCGCCATAAAAACATCCCTAATGTCAATAGTGCATTTGAAGAAATAAAAATTGAGAATAAAGTCTGAAAACTAAACTCAGCTCCACCAGATGCACCTGGAATTGGAACAATTGCCATAAACATTATAATCATGATATTCATCCCGGTAACAGCTAACCACGAAGGATGTAAATTAAGTGCTAGTAAAATAAAGTATGGAATAGAATAAAAACATAGTAATTGTCCAATTGTCAAAATACTAGCAATCAGAAGCTTCTTTTTTTCTCTTTTTAATTTTTGTCCTTCTTGATAAAAAGTTTCTATTTGGTTTAAAGTTGATTGACGCCAACTATCCACTCTTTTCGTCCCAAAAACTTTTTCCAAAATTTTCATAATCCATAGGGTGATTTTTTTTGTCCAGTTATAAGCAAACATAACCGCCAATAAAAACATAATTGAGCTAATATGAATTAGAAATCCAATAAAAATAAATAAAGCCAGTCCACTAAACCTGCCAGCAATCATTTTGAAGCCAAAAGCAATTGTTGAAACATAGGCAAAAAGAACACAAATTTGATAAATTATAAACTTCATCAGCAAAATTGAAGTTGCCCTTGCTCCCTTCATCCCCATTTGCATCATTGCCACTAATTGTGAAGGTTGTCCTCCTGTTGATAACGGAGTAATAGCATTAAAAAGAGCTTGAATCAACGGTATTCTAAAAAAAGCCCAAGTAGAATACTCTTTTTTTCTCTCATATGAAAGAGTAGCCAAAATTCCAGCTTCAAAAACATAGGATAAAATCATAATTGCAAAAACTAGAATTAAGAAAGAAGGATTCAAACTCTTTGCAGCTTGAATTAGGGAATTAATTGGAGTGTTTTTTAACTGAAAATATATCACTCCACCACTAATTATTAAAACTATAATAATTCCAATTAGGTGCTTTTTGTTCATAGTTTTATTTGTCCTAACTTTTTCCCTAATTCATATTGCTCAGTATAAAAATCCTTCCAAATTTCTGCTAAGTGATCTTCAGAATATTGATTACTTGCTTGACGAGAAAGTTCTTTATATTTTGCAAGAATATATGGATTTTTTTTGATTTCTTGCAGCCAGCTATTCAATTCATTAAAATTCCTACCTGGCATATAGTAACCATCAATAATAGACTTATATAATTCCAAATCTCTTAATAAAACTGGAGTATTACAACTAAATGCTTCTAATACTGACATTGGGAAAAGTTCATCAAATGATGGTAGCAAAAATACATCTGCAATATTTAAGTAATTTACTAGTTTTTCTCTTTCCACAATACCTGTAAAGGTAAGATTTTTAGGTGGATTAGCAACTACTTCTTTGAAGTGATTATAGCCATCGGTCATTTTTCCAAAGGAGAAACCACCTGCCCAAATAAATTGAATATCTGGATTCTTTTTTGCTAATTTGACAAAATCATCTACACCCTTACGTTCTTGCACTTGTCCATCCCCAAAAACAACTAATTTATTTAAGGGAATTCCTAAAGAATTTCGAAACGCATTTTTTTCTTCTTGAGTTTGTTCATAGAATTCACTTTTTGAGACAAAATTAGGAATATATTTTACCTTTTGCGGATCAATCCCATGCTGAGCTAACTTTCCAATAAACATCGGATTAACTACTACAATTTGATCCATGCGATCATAAAAATCAATTATATATCTATTCAAAATTCCTTGAGCAAATCCAGGAAGTTTTATAGATCCTTCTAAGGTTTCAGGTAAAAAATGTACATATCCTATCTTTCGACCACGACTTTTAGAAAAACTATTGGCAAAATAGGTTGGATTAATTGTATGGTAATGCGTGAGATCACTGGTTCCATAGCGATTAACCGTGACATAAAAGTCATCAACGAGTTTCTTTCTCAAGAGTCGGATTAATTCTTTATACGCTGACCCCACGCCTTGACCTTGAACGCTATCAGCTTGAGAAAACATATTAATTCTAATCATCTAATACCTCAGTTGTGTTTAGTTTATCTATTGCTTCTTGATAGAAGTTCACGACATTTTTTGCAAAAGTTTCAGCAGATACTTCTTTTAGCTTTTCTTTTAATAGATCTTTAGAAATTACAAGTGGTACCTTATTTAAATAGTTGTCTATCAATTCTGCCATTTGTTTTTGAGAAGTGAAAACTGCCCCTAATTCTTTATGGTTAAATATTTGTTCAGTATATTCAGTCGCATAAACAATACTTGGTGTTCCTGCTGCCATTGCTTCTATATAAGTTAATCCTTGAGTTTCGGTATCACTTGCTGAAACAAAAAGATCAGCCATCGCATAATAATTTCCCACATCACTATGCTCAACACTTCCAATAAAAAGTACATATTCCTCTAAGTGCATCTCTTCAACTTTATTTTTTAAATTTTTGAGATCCGGTCCATCGCCCGCAATTACAAGCTTTACAGTGGGATGCTTCTTAATTAATTCTGGAAGGACTGCTAATAAATTACCTATTTTCTTTTCAGGAGCTACTCTACTCAAAGTTAATAATACTTTATCACTCTCTTTTAATCCTAAATCTTTTCTTACATCTCTTCGAGGGGTCTCATTAATTCCTTTAAGATCCACTCCCGTCGGAATTATCTTCAAAGGTATCTTTACCCCATATTCTCTTAAAGTATCTTTTACACGGATGCTTGGAGCAATAACACCTTCCATATTATGAAGGTATGCTCGGCAAAATTGCTTTACATGATATGGTTTTAATAAATGACCATTTAAAATGTAATGTAAGTAGTCTTGATACATTGTATGATAAGTGTGAATAGCAGGGATTTTAAGATTATGGGCAACATATTTACCAATAGCACCCATCGAAAATTCAGTTTGGGTGTGAACGACATCCAATTTTACTTCTTTAGCTATTTTGGTAGCTTGAAATAATCCCCTAAATGCAATTCTTCGATCTGTAAAAGAAATGAAAGGTACACTACTTAAACGAAAGACATTTGGCTCAACTGTCCCTTTAGGCAAATGAGGATCGGTAGTAGTAAAAATAAATACAGAATGACCTTGAGCTTCTAATGCATTTTTTAAAGTTTGAATTGAAGTCGCTACTCCAGATATTTGGGGAAAATAAGTATCTGTAAATAGACCAATGTTCATAAAGCTACCTCCATATTTCTTCTTTATATTATAAAGTTTAAAGAGAAAGATTACAACGAGAATCAAGAATACAAAAAAACACGTAAGTATATAAGCTTACGTGTTTTTTTCCTGTCTGATTAATAGCGATGATCGGGGTCGAACCGATACGTCCCAAGGGACACCAGATTTTGAGTCTGGCGCGTCTGCCAATTCCGCCACATCGCCATAAAGTTAAACTCTAGAACTCCAGACAAAGGCGGTGATCGGATTTGAACCGACGATAAAGGTTTTGCAGACCTCTGCCTTACCACTTGGCTACACCGCCACCTTCTGCGTTTACAATAACCAATTGGAATAGCTGGATTCGAACCAGCGCGTGATGAAGTCAAAGTCCATTGCCTTACCGCTTGGCTATATTCCAATGTTAGGGCGGAATATGGGGATCGAACCCATGCATGCCGGATCCACAAACCGGTGTGTTAACCACTTCACCAATTCCGCCGTGGATTTGATAAATAATATATCAAAACAGGGATAGTAGGAATTGAACCCACACTAGCGGTTTTGGAGACCGATGTACTACCTTTATACGATATCCCTATTTTATGGAGGCCAGTGGATTCGAACCACCGAACTCAGAGAGAGCGGTTTTACAGACCGCCGCGTTTAGCCACTTCGCTAGGCCTCCAGAATGGCGCGAGACGGAATCGAACCGCCGACACAAGGAGCTTCAATCCTTTGCTCTACCAACTGAGCTATCGAGCCATTTACGGTCCCTACCGGAATCGAACCGGTGATCTCCTCCGTGACAGGGAGGCGTGATAACCGCTACACTAAGGGACCAAATTGCGGGAATAGGATTTGAACCTATGACCTTCGGGTTATGAGCCCGACGAGCTGCCAGACTGCTCCATCCCGCGATAATAAGGAGGATGTGGGATTCGAACCCACGCGCGGGCAGAACCCGCCTGACGGTTTTCAAGACCGTTCCCTTCAGCCGGACTTGGGTAATCCTCCATAATATTACCATTAAATGGTAATGACCCGTACGAGATTTGAACTCATGTTACCGCCGTGAAAGGGCGGTGTCTTAACCACTTGACCAACGGGCCTTCTTATCTAACACATTTATTAATGATACCAGATCTGTTAACTTTCGTCAACAACTTTTTTTACTTTTTTCTGACTTGATTTAAGCTTTCTCACTTTTCATCGCATCAGCAATAATCATAATACTAGAAAAACCTGACTTATGCAAGTGTTTTTTTAAAATTATTTTCTCCTATTTTCTTAAACCTTTTAATGGCGCCTTTTATAACCCTCATATTTTATAAAATTCTCTTCTGTCTCATGTTAGTAAGAACATTTTTGGTGTTTAGATGTGTAAAAATAAACCTGACTTCTTCTTTTTCATCCCTTTGTTATCTCTTTTCCCTTTAAATAATTTCACTTTTCTATTCTTTCTTTTACTTCTCACTTGCCTCAGCTTTATTTAAATACTCAAGTATCTTTCACATTGAGCTTTAAACGGTTTAAGCTCTATTGGTTTGAATTCTGCTGCCTCCAACTATAAGCAGCGCTAAGCGATAAATACACTAGGGTATAATACTTAGTCTTCCTTGCAAAAATACGTCTTACACCTTACTATCAGACCTTCCAAGATTAATTGCCAAACTCTGATAGATTTTAAAATTTACAAAAATCTATTTTTAGTAGGAATCTTTAAAATCTCTTGTCTTTTGGTTAAAAATTTTTAGCTCTAATAATAGAGTTTACAGTGAGAAGAATTTCATTCTCCCACTTTTACGATAGGTGTTTTAGAGGTAATTTGCAATCTAACAAGTTTGTGCTGTGTATTCTAGATTTGGCTAAAATAGAAGTTTCATCATGCAGTCCGACTTTTATAATAAAAATCTTTCCCTTACTCTCTGGATTGCTACTCAAAGCTACTGAATGGTTCTTTAATACCATTCCTACAGAAAATTTTAGAATTAGGGGCTTCTTATGGTATTCATCAATAAATCATTAATATTCAAGTCACTACCAACCTCAGAACTGGTTTTAGAATAAATTTTGGCGAGGAACTCATTACTCATGATAAGAAAACTCACTAGAAAATAGGAAGTAGCGTCTCTCACTCCTTGATAAAAGAGCAGAGAGGGGCCCAACCAGGTACCCTAGGCAGTAATTTCTCCACTTTATAAAGCTTGCTTATCCCCTTAAATTTAACCTATTGGCACTTCTTTACATAAGTTTAGTAGATAGTTTACATTTAAATCTAGGAGAAAGAGCAGTTTAATAAGTAATTTGCGCTCTAAAGTATCCTCGGTATCCAATCTAGGTATGGTTTCCTTCTTCTACAAGTTATACACTTTTATGGCATTTATTAAAATACAAATAGCTGAAGAAAATATAACTAAAAAGAAAGATTATAAAAAGACGCAATTAGCCTTTTCAACTAATTGCGTCTTATCTTCATTAACTATTTTAATTTAATATCCTCTTGTTACGGAGATTGAGAGATTCGAACCCTCGCGCCGGTATAAACCGACCTACACCCTTAGCAGGGGCGCCTCTTCAGCCACTTGAGTAAATCTCCAATGGGCCTAAATGGACTTGAACCATCGACCTCACGCTTATCAGGCGTGCGCTCTAAACCAGCTGAGCTATAGGCCCATAAAGCGGGTAACGAGAATCGGACTCGCGACTAAAGCTTGGAAGGCTTTCGTTTTACCACTAAACTATACCCGCATGTTTTCTAATGGCGCGAGACGGAATCGAACCGCCGACACAAGGAGCTTCAATCCTTTGCTCTACCAACTGAGCTATCGAGCCATTTACGGTCCCTACCGGAATCGAACCGGTGATCTCCTCCGTGACAGGGAGGCGTGATAACCGCTACACTAAGGGACCAAATTGCGGGAATAGGATTTGAACCTATGACCTTCGGGTTATGAGCCCGACGAGCTGCCAGACTGCTCCATCCCGCGATAATTCTAATATAAAAAATCAAGATCCGAATATGGACCTTGTAGGACTCGAACCTACGACCCGACGGTTATGAGCCGTCTGCTCTAACCAACTGAGCTAAAGGTCCAAGTATACCTTATAGCGGCGGGGGGGATCGAACCCTCGACCTCCCGGGTATGAACCGGACGCTCTAGCCAGCTGAGCTACACCGCCAATATGTAACCATGTTACAAATCGGGAAGACAGGATTCGAACCTGCGACCCCCTGGTCCCAAACCAGGTGCTCTACCAAACTGAGCCACTTCCCGAAAATGCACCCTGAAGGATTTGAACCTTCAACCTTCTGATTCGTAGTCAGACACTCTATCCAGTTGCGCTAAGGGTGCATCATTATATGCCGAGGACCGGAATCGAACCGGTACGGTTGTCACCAACCGCGGGATTTTAAGTCCCGTGCGTCTGCCAGTTCCGCCACCCCGGCATGATAATGATAAGCGGAAGACGGGATTCGAACCCGCGACCCCCACCATGGCAAGGTGATGTTCTACCACTGAACTACTTCCGCATAATATTTAATTGTAATGCCGATTAAAGGATTCGAACCTTCGACCCCCTGTTTACAAGACAGATGCTCTACCAACTGAGCTAAATCGGCAAGCTGCTCACTTAAGGCGGATACGGGTGATGGGACTTGAACCCATACGTCCGAAAACACTAGAACCTAAATCTAGCGCGTCTGCCAATTCCGCCACACCCGCAAAAATATATAGGGTCAATGAGTCGTGGCAGTCTCGAACTGCCGACCCTCTGATTAAAAGTCAGATGCTCTACCAACTGAGCTAACGACTCAGATGGAGGATACAGGGCTCGAACCTGTGACCTCCTGCTTGTAAGGCAGATGCTCTCCCAGCTGAGCTAATCCTCCATGCATAGCAACTACCTATCCTTGCAGGCAGTTTCCCACCAACTACTTTCGGCGTTAAGAAGCTTAACTTCTGTGTTCGGCATGGGAACAGGTGTTTCCTTCTTGCTATCGTTACTATACTTTCTTTGAGCTTTTACACTCAAAACTGAATATAATCTAAAGCCTAAAACCTAGAGCTTTGGTCAAGTGCTCGACTGATTAGTACTAGTCCGCTTCACTCATCACTGAGCTTACACTCCTAGCCTATCTACCTCATCGTCTTTAAGGTGTCTTACTGCTTTCGCATCGGAAATCTCATCTTGAGGGGGGCTTCGCACTTAGATGCTTTCAGCGCTTATCCCGTCCATACATAGCTACCCAGCGATGCCGAAGGCTCGACAACTGGTACACCAGCGGTATGTCCATCCCGGTCCTCTCGTACTAAGGACAGCTCCTCTCAAATTTCCTACGCCCACGACGGATAGGGACCGAACTGTCTCACGACGTTCTGAACCCAGCTCGCGTGCCGCTTTAATGGGCGAACAGCCCAACCCTTGGGACCGACTTCAGCCCCAGGATGCGACGAGCCGACATCGAGGTGCCAAACCTCCCCGTCGATGTGAACTCTTGGGGGAGATAAGCCTGTTATCCCCAGGGTAGCTTTTATCCGTTGAGTGATGGCCTTTCCATACAGTACCACCAGATCACTAAGCCCGACTTTCGTCCCTGCTCGAGTTGTAGCTCTCGCAGTCAAGCTCCCTTATACCTTTACACTCTGCGAATGATTTCCAACCATTCTGAGGGAACCTTTGGGCGCCTCCGTTACACTTTAGGAGGCGACCGCCCCAGTCAAACTGCCCACCTGACACTGTCCTCGACCGCGCTTAGCGATCTGAGTTAGAGGATCCATCAAACAAGGGTAGTATCCCAACATTGCCTCCGATAAAACTAGCGTCCTATCTTCTCTGGCTCCTACCTATCCTGTACATGTTTAACAAATACTCAATATCAAGCTACAGTAAAGCTCCATGGGGTCTTTCCGTCCTGTCGCGGGTAACCCGCATCTTCACGGGTATTATAATTTCACCGAGTCTCTCGTTGAGACAGTGCCCAAATCATTACACCTTTCGTGCAGGTCGGAACTTACCCGACAAGGAATTTCGCTACCTTAGGACCGTTATAGTTACGGCCGCCGTTTACTGGGGCTTCAATTCAAACCTTCGCTTGCGCTAAGCTTTCCTCTTAACCTTCCAGCACCGGGCAGGTGTCAGCACCTATACGTCATCTTACGATTTTGCAGATACCTGTGTTTTTGATAAACAGTTGTTTGGGCCTCTTCACTGCGGCTGATCTTTTACAATCAGCACCCCTTCTTCCGAAGTTACGGGGTCATTTTGCCGAGTTCCTTAACGAGAGTTCTCTCGCTCACCTGAGGATACTCTCCTCGACTACCTGTGTCGGTTTGCGGTACGGGTAAAACTACTCTGGCTAGAAGCTTTTCTTGGCAGTGTGACATCATGACCTTCGCTACTTAACTTCACTACGCATCACGTCTCAAGCTTTTAAAGACAAGCATTTGACTCATCTTAACTCTTAACGCTTGCACATGGATATCCAACACCATGCGTCATTAGCCTCCTGCGTCCCTCCATTGCTCATAACAAGCAGTTTCAGTACAGGAATTTCTACCTGTTGTCCATCGGCTACGCCTCTCGGCCTTACCTTAGGTCCCGACTTACCCTGGGCGGACGAGCCTGCCCCAGGAAACCTTAGTCTTACGGCGGATAGGATTCTCACCTATCTTTCGCTACTCATACCGGCATTCTCACTTCTAAGCGCTCCATTAGTCCTCTCGATCTAACTTCACCGCACTTAGAACGCTCTCCTACCACACATATAATATATGCATCCACAGTTTCGGTACTATGCTTAGCCCCGGTAAATTTTCGGCGCAGCGTCACTCGACTAGTGAGCTATTACGCACTCTTTAAATGATGGCTGCTTCTAAGCCAACATCCTAGTTGTCTACGCAACTCCACATCCTTTTCCACTTAGCATAGATTTGGGGACCTTAACTGGTGATCTGGGCTGTTTCCCTTTCGACTACGGATCTTATCACTCGCAGTCTGACTCCCGTGCATTGATATCTGGCATTCGAAGTTTATCTGGATTCAGTAACCCATGACGGGCCCCTAGTCCAAACAGCGCTCTACCTCCATTATCATTCACACGAGGCTAGCCCTAAAGCTATTTCGGAGAGAACCAGCTATCTCCAAGTTCGTTTGGAATTTCACCGCTACCCACAACTCATCCCCGCGATTTTTAACTCACGTGGGTTCGGTCCTCCAGTGTGTTTTACCACACCTTCAACCTGGTCATGGGTAGGTCACTTGGTTTCGGGTCTACGTCACATTACTCTTTCGCCCTATTCAGACTCGCTTTCGCTACGGCTCCGTCTTTTCTGACTTAACCTTGCAACATAACGTAACTCGCCGGTTCATTCTACAAAAGGCACGCCATTACACTTTAATGTGCTCTGACTACTTGTAGGCACACGGTTTCAGGTTCTATTTCACTCCCCTCCCGGGGTTCTTTTCACCTTTCCCTCACGGTACTGGTTCACTATCGGTCACTAGTTAGTATTTAGCCTTACGAGATGGTCCTCGCGGATTCAATCGGGATTCCTCGTGTCCCGACCTACTCAGGATCCTGCTAAGTCTTGTCGCAATTTCGCTTACGGGGCTATCACCCTCTCTGGCTTATCTTTCCAGATAATTCTGCTATCACTTCAAGTACTACATCGCAGTCCTTCAACCCCAACTGGCAAGCCAGTTGGTTTGGGCTCTTTCCTGTTCGCTCGCCGCTACTTAGGAAATCGATTTTTCTTTCTCTTCCTGCAGCTACTTAGATGTTTCAGTTCACTGCGTCTTCCTTCGTATAACTATTTATTCATCATACGATAATACCTCTCGGTATTGGGTTCCCCCATTCGGATATCTCCGGATCATCGCTTACTTACTGCTCCCCGAAGCCTTTCGTGGTTCGTCACGTCCTTCATCGGCTTCTAGTGCCAAGGCATTCACCATGCGCCCTTTTCTACTTGACCTATTTCAAGTTTGAGTTTCTCTCTTCTTCTCGGTCGCTCTTCAATCTGTTTCTCTTTCGATTGTCTCGGTTTTTTGCTTTGATTATATTCAGTTTTCAATGTACTAACTCTTGAGAACTTCTTTACTGCCCTCAAAACTAAACAAAAATTCTTCTGTGTGCCTTTTTCTTGTTTGGCTTTCTGACTTCTTTTAGTGTCTTCACACTCTCCATCAGTTGCCCTTCCTTAGAAAGGAGGTGATCCAGCCGCAGGTTCTCCTACGGCTACCTTGTTACGACTTCACCCTAATCATCTGTCCTACCTTAGACGGCTGACTCCTTAAAGGTTATCTCACCGGCTTTGGGTGTTACAGACTCTCATGGTGTGACGGGCGGTGTGTACAAGGCCCGGGAACGTATTCACCGCGGCGTGCTGATCCGCGATTACTAGCGATTCCAGCTTCATGTAGGCGAGTTGCAGCCTACAATCCGAACTGAGAACGGCTTTCAGAGATCCGCTTGCCTTCACAGGTTCGCTTCTCGTTGTACCGTCCATTGTAGCACGTGTGTAGCCCAGGTCATAAGGGGCATGATGACTTGACGTCATCCCCACCTTCCTCCGGTTTGTCACCGGCAGTCTCATTAGAGTGCCCAACTTAATGATGGCAACTAATGACAAGGGTTGCGCTCGTTGCGGGACTTAACCCAACATCTCACGACACGAGCTGACGACAGCCATGCACCACCTGTCTCAATGTCCCCGAAGGGAAAGCCTAATCTCTTAGGTTGTCATTGGATGTCAAGACCTGGTAAGGTTCTTCGCGTTGCTTCGAATTAAACCACATGCTCCACCGCTTGTGCGGGCCCCCGTCAATTCCTTTGAGTTTCAACCTTGCGGTCGTACTCCCCAGGCGGAGTGCTTAATGCGTTAGCTGCAGCACTGAGAGGCGGAAACCTCCCAACACTTAGCACTCATCGTTTACGGCATGGACTACCAGGGTATCTAATCCTGTTCGCTACCCATGCTTTCGAGCCTCAGCGTCAGTTGCAGACCAGAGAGCCGCCTTCGCCACTGGTGTTCTTCCATATATCTACGCATTCCACCGCTACACATGGAGTTCCACTCTCCTCTTCTGCACTCAAGTTTAACAGTTTCTGATGCAGTTCTTCGGTTGAGCCGAAGGCTTTCACATCAGACTTATTAAACCGCCTGCACTCGCTTTACGCCCAATAAATCCGGACAACGCTTGCCACCTACGTATTACCGCGGCTGCTGGCACGTAGTTAGCCGTGACTTTCTAGTTGATTACCGTCGAATAAAGGCCAGTTACTACCTCTATCTTTCTTCACCAACAACAGAGCTTTACGAGCCGAAACCCTTCTTCACTCACGCGGCGTTGCTCCATCAGACTTTCGTCCATTGTGGAAGATTCCCTACTGCTGCCTCCCGTAGGAGTTTGGGCCGTGTCTCAGTCCCAATGTGGCCGATCAGTCTCTCAACTCGGCTATGCATCATTGCCTTGGTAAGCCGTTACCTTACCAACTAGCTAATGCACCGCAGGTCCATCCAAGAGTGATAGAAATCCATCTTTCAAACTCTAGACATGCGTCTAGTGTTGTTATCCGGTATTAGCATCTGTTTCCAGGTGTTATCCCAGTCTCTTGGGCAGGTTACCCACGTGTTACTCACCCGTTCGCCGCTAGCTTGTATCTAGTTTCATGAAATGCAAGCATTTCAATCATCTAGGCAAGCTCGCTCGACTTGCATGTATTAGGCACGCCGCCAGCGTTCGTCCTGAGCCAGGATCAAACTCTCATTTCCTTTTTGAAATGAGCTTTTCTTAGCTCTTAACGTTTTTTTGATTTGTTATCTCAAATTTATTGCTTGCGAATTGACTTCGCTTTGTTTGGGGTTTATTTCCCCCGCACACTTACGAATTTTTGTTCAGTTTTCAAGGTACTAAAGCGTCGGTTTACGACTTATCTATTATATCATACTTGCTTTTTACTTGCAAGAGATAATTTTAAAATTCTTTGTCGCCGGTTTGTTATCCCGAAGACATTTTATTATTATACGTTGTTTATTCATCTTTGTCAACATATTTTTTCACTGTTTTTTCTTCCTTAACAGCAATAAATATATTACCCTATCCTTTTACTTTTCGCAACCCTTTTTTCTATTTCTTTTTTTAGTTCTTCCTCACAGCCTTTAAATCCTATTTTTACACTTTTAGATGTCCAAAAGTGTCTTCTTTCTCGTCGCATTTTACTTGGCTGTAAAGCGCGTGTTGAAAGACTTATTTGTCCATTATAAGGATCGATATCTATTACCTTTACTTTCACCAATTGTCCCACAGAGAATTCTTCTCCAATTTTTGCGATGTATCCTTCTCTTACCTCTGATACATGAATCAGTCCTTCTTCACCATTTTCTAATCTTACAAAAGCTCCATATTGTTGTATCCCACTAATTTTTCCTTCTACTACTTCTCCTATTTCTACTTTTTTCATCGTCTCATCTCCCTTACCTTATTATAATCTCTCCCTTTTATCTTGAAAAATATGTAATAATAAAAGACGAATAATTTCTATATTAAGGAGACTAATTTGTGAAAAAATATGACTTAGCTATTATCGGTAGCGGACCCATTGGACTTTTTGCAACTAGTTTTGCCCAGCTCCATGGTTTTAACACAGTTACTTTTGAAGCTTTAGAAAAAATTGGCGGCCAGCCAACATATCTATATCCCAACAAACAAATTAAAGATATACCCGCCTATCCCAAAATTACCGGAGATAATTTAATTAAAAATCTCAATGACCAAATTGAAACTAAAAATATTATTTCTAATTATCGTGTTCAAAAAATCAATAAGAGTGATCAAAATGGTTTTATTATTGATAATGATTACTACGTTAAAAGTATTGTTCTAGCCACTGGGTTAGGTGCTTTTCAACCTAAACCTCTTCCACTTGAAATTCCTTCCACTCTTGAACAGAATATTCACTATTTTCTTCCTAATCCACAAGACTTCAAGAACAAGCAAATCGCAGTACTAGGAGGTGGAGATTCGGCTTTAGATTGGGCTCTTGAATTATCACCACGTAATAAAGTCACCTTAATTCATCGGCGAACATCTTTTAGGGGGCTTGAAAGCAATGTCACGACCCTTTCTAATTCTAAAAATGTAAGCTTTTTCACCCCATTTCTTCCCTCTAAAATTCAACCTACTTCTTCAAACAAAATCCAGCTTACTCTTAAAGAAGTAGGAAATAATAACTTGATTGAAAAAGAATTTGATGACCTTTTAGTCGCATATGGATTTAAATCAAATAATACTCAATTAAGAAAATGGGGACTTCAATTAAGCCACGGACTAATTGAAGTAAATAATTTTATGGAGACAAATATTCAAGGAATTTATGCAGTGGGAGATGCAATTACCTATCCTGGGCGTGCCCCAATGATTGGAATAGGTTTTGGAGAAGTACAAATTGCCATTAGTAAAATAATGGAGACACTTTTTCCAGAAAAAAAGATGACCTTACACTCTACTGGCCTATAAATACTTAGAAAGGATTTTCGATGAACCTAGTTGATTTTATTTTACATATTGATAAGCACCTAGTGACATTGGTTAACACATTTGGTAACTGGTCTTATTTATTTTTATTTTTAATAATATTTATTGAAACTGGTGTGGTTATTTTTCCTTTTTTACCAGGAGATTCACTTATTTTTGCAGCTTGTGCAATGGCTGCTATTCCAAAATACCATCTTAACTTTTGGCTATGCTATTTTATCTTTTTAATTGCAGCTATTCTAGGTGATACTGCCAATTACGAAATTGGTAATTGGTCCCAACACAGCGGTTCTAAACATTCTTGGTTCAATAAGCTGATTGATGAGAACAAAAAAAGAGCAGCAGAGAATTTCTTTGCTACTCATGGTGGAAAGACTATTGTAATTGGACGTTTTATTCCATTTATTCGTACTTTTGTTCCTTTTGTTTCTGGCGCTAGCAAAATGCACTATCGTACTTTTATTATTTATAACTTTATCGGTGGTTTTTTATGGGTAACTTTATTTTCAATCATTGGTTACTTCTTTGGAAACATCCCTTTAGTACAAGATCATTTTTCATTAA
This sequence comes from Lactobacillus sp. PV012, assembly GCF_014522325.1. Lineage (NCBI taxonomy): Bacteria > Bacillati > Bacillota > Bacilli > Lactobacillales > Lactobacillaceae > Lactobacillus > Lactobacillus sp. PV012. Next base: position 426,476 of record NZ_CP041983.1, on the reverse strand, counting down.
TCGTTCTTGGCATCATTTTAATTTCAGTAGTTCCAGTGCTTATTATCTGGATACGAAAAAAAATTGTCCAAAGAAAAGAATTTTAATTTTTTATACTTGCCAATTTCCTAAGTGTTCAACCACATGGGTAGGAGGAGTTAGTTTATCAACTAATTCCTCCTTTTTTGTTACCCCTGTCAATGTTAATAAGGTATCCATTTGATAATTTACCCCAGTCATGATATCAGTATCATAATTATCACCTACCATTATTACATCTTCTTTAGGTAAATTAATTATCTTTAAAGCATAGTTAACAATGATTGGGGATGGTTTTCCAATATAAATTGGTTCTACCCCAGAAGCTGCACTAATCATTGCACACTGAGAACCATTTCCCGGTAGCAATTCATCCCCTGCGGGTAAATTCAAATCTTGATTAGTTCCCAAGAAAATTGCACCCTTTCTGATTGCCCTAACTGCCGTCCTAATTTTTTCATAGGTCATCTGGGTATCCATTCCAACAATTACATACTTAGGATTGTCTTCATCAATATAAAAATGAGAATTATTAAGGAGTCCTTCTTTTAAACCTACTTCTCCAATTATATAGACAGGAATTTTATCTACTCCTGGATTTTTCTCTAATAAATAATCAATCGTTGCCAAAACAGGAGTGTAAATATGATCTAACTGAGTTTTTACACCATGCCCATTCAGCTTTTCTAAGACCATTTGTCTTGTTCTAGTAGTATTATTAGTCAAAAAAAGATAGGGAATATTTTTTTCTTGCAATCTATGAACAAAATCCACTCCTGTTTGAATGGTCTGTTTACCTCGATAAACAGTTCCATCTAGATCGATTAAATAGCCTTTATATTTTTTGTTTTTCAACTTAACTCTTCCTTTTCTTAATTACAAAACTATTCTTTCTATTACTTCGGTTCTTTTTTCGAGTTGCTATAGCATTCTTGCGAATACGGGTGCGATGAACTTTTTTATCTTTAAAATTGTTTTTATTATGGGCTTTTTTAGAAGAACGATACTGCTTTTTATGTTGAGTGTTTTTTCTCCCCAATACTATTTTCTTGACTGCATTTTGTTCAACTAAATGTAAGATAAAATATGGACTTCCAGGATTACAATACTCTTCCAGGTAATCAACAATTACATTTGCTTTTTTATCAATTGGAGCCCGATCTTGACTATCATAAAATCCTTTTAAACGTAAATGTTCACTTGAAACATCCCCAACAAGATAATCATATTGATTTAAAAAAGGATCATATTTTTCTTTGAGAACTTCTACATCAAATGCATTTCTCACATTTTCAATTAGTTCATATTCTCTTCCATCAATAAAGACCTTTTCTTCATCCTTAATTACCTGGGCTAAAGGATGATAAACCTGCTTTTTTTCATTTTCTGTTTTCTCCACTATCTTCACCTCTTTTTTTCAGGGGATAATTTTTACTTAAATACTTTGCAACGACTGTCTTTAAATAATCAGGAAATAAAAATTTATTTTCTCCTACAATTGATAACGTTGGGAAAAATGGCACTAAGACATGGTGATCTAATACGGCAATAACATATTCTTTTTCTGGTTCAATTTCTTGTCCGTTAATATAGACAGTTCTGGAATTTGGATCAACTTTAATACCTTTATACACGATATTACCAAATATTTTCCCGCGAAAGCTCATTCCTATCTGGTGAAACTTCTGGAGAAAGTGACGATTTTTTTCCATTTCCATTATCAAGCGCCATAATTCTCTTCCAACTAATTTACTTCTTACCACATGCATTGGATGAGGCAAAAGTGCTTGTAAATCAGCTTCTGTAAAGATACCTGGCTTCACATCTGTTAAAAAGAGCCCTGAATTTAGCATCGCAATATCTGTCTTAGCCGCTTCACTGACTGCATTAAGAGCTGCCTGAATCATCACTTCTTGTCCCTGAGCAAATTTTTTAGGTAAATTAGCAATCTGGCGACCAGCTAAGAGTTTTTTACCACTTAATCTTAATTTTTCAATAAACTCTCTATCTCCCTTGTGCTCAGGCAAGTCATCTACTGTTATTGTTTTAGGAGTAACACTTTTTAACTGATGATTTTCTATTTCTAAAAGAATATCCCCAACATATTTACCCCATTTACCGGTTTGAGTAATCCAAGTTTGATTTAATTTCATCCCTTCTGCAAGCAAATCATGGCTGTGACCACCAATAATCAACTTTACCTGTGGATAATGCTCAGCAATATACTTATCTAACGTTAACCCAATATGACTAATTACAATTAAAAAATCATATTTATTAGCCATTTTTTTAAGCATGTTATCCAGCGTTTGAGAGATAAATTTTACATGCCATCCATTAGGCTCATATGTCATTGGATACGGTGCTGTTAAACCGATCAAACCAATTCTAGTATTTTTGGAAGTAGTTATTATTTGATACTCATTTGCCCATTTAGGTAACTTCTCATCTGCTTCACGTAAATTTGCAAGTATTACTGGAAAATTTGCATCTTCAAAAAGATTTTCCAGTACCTCATGTGAATTTGCTATTCCTTCATTATTTCCAATTGTAATTGCATCATAATTAAATTCATTCATCAAAGCAATATTAGCTTGCCCTTCAGTAGCATCAGATAAGGGATGAGAGCGATCCATAAAATCACCTGCATCAAAAGTTAACACTTGATCAACTGTTGTATCTGCTTGTGCCTGTTTTAAATAGCGTCCAATTTTAGGAAATTGTTCAAAATGAGAGTGTAAATCATTTGTATGTAAGATACGTAATTTTTCCATTTTTCCCTCTATCCAATTCGATTAGCTTTTAAAATATTTTGGTAAGCATCCAAAACTTTTCCCTTCGGTTTTTCCCATTCAACCCATTTTGGATTTTTCCAATCTTCCTCGTTTGTCAACGTTTCTAGTTCATAATTTTCATTAATATACTCTTCATAAGTTTGCAAAGCTTTGGTCTTGGGAAGATTTAATTGTAGTATCTTCACATTTCTTAATTCTCCTCTATCAACTGCTAATTCTGCAATTCCATTTTGATCTATGTTTGAAATTTCATAATACTTGCTACCATCTTTGCGAATTATTTCTTCAATTAACGTTAATTCTTGATATTGTCGTGCCATTATTAAATCACCTGTATTTTTTTAATTCATTAAAATTGTACCATAGTGAACCAAAAGATATTTTTAGCACTTTTTCAATAAAAAAGATAAAAAATTACTTATCTTCTTCTAAATGCTGTAATATTTAATCAGAGACATTATATTAAAGGAGTTAATTAACATGGAATTAGATTACAAAAAATTAGCCCAAGAAAAGAAAGAAGATATTTTACATGACTTACAAGAATTGATTGCTATCGATTCTTCCGAAGATTTAGCTCATAAAAGTGAAAAATATCCCTTAGGACCTGGTCCAGCTAAGGCATTAGAAAAATTCTTACATTTTGCTAAACGTGATGGTTTTGATACAGAAAACTTCGATAACTACGCTGGTCGTATCAACATGGGAGATGGTAAAGAACGTGTTGGAGTTATCGGACACGTTGATGTCGTCCCTGCAGGTGATGGCTGGAAGACTGATCCATTTAAAATGACCATTAAAGATGGAAAGATTTATGGTCGTGGTAGTGCAGATGACAAAGGTCCTGCTTTAGCTGCCTACTATGGAATGTTAATTTTAAAGGAACACGGTTTCAAACCTTCTAAAAAAATTGACTTTGTTTTAGGAACTAATGAAGAAACTAATTGGGTAGGAATTGATTACTACTTAAAACACCAACCAGCTCCTGACGTAGCCTTTTCACCTGACGCAGAATTTCCAATTATCAATGGTGAACAAGGAATTGTAACTTTAAAATTAGATTTTAAAGATGACTTTAATGAAGGAGACGTCAAAGTTTGGGCCTTCAATTCTGGCACAGCTGCCAATGTTATTCCTCATACTGCTCATGCTTTAATTGAAAGTGATGATTTAAACTCAATTAAACAAAAATATGAAGAGTTCTTAAAACAGCACCAACTTGATGGAAATTTTGAACTTCACAGTGGTCAAGCTGAATTAACTTTAATTGGTCATGGTGCTCATGCTTCTGCACCAGCAACTGGAAAAAATGCGGCTACTTTCTTAGCACTCTTCTTAGATAGTTTAAATCTTGATGGTCAAGTCAAAAACTTTATTCACTTTATTGCTAACATCGAACATGAAGATTTTGATGGCAAAAAATTGGGCATTGCCCATCATGATGATTTAATGGGCGATCTAGTAAGTTCTCCATCTGTCTTCAAACTTGATGCTCAAAATGCCTATATTCTAAACAATGTTCGCTTCCCTAAAGGAACAGACGGTGAAACCATGGTAAACCAAATTAATGATAAGTTTGGTGATATTTTAACTGCTCATATTCAAGGCCGTCAAGAAGATCCTCACTACGTACCTGGTGATGATCCGATTGTTAAAACTCTTTTAGGCGTTTACGAAAAACAAACTGGTAAAAAAGGCCATGAAGTAATTATTGGTGGTGGAACCTACGGGCGCTTGTTCGATCATGGGGTTGCTTTTGGTGCTCAAGCCGAAGGTGCTCCTCTTGTAATGCATCAACCAAATGAATACATGACAGTTGAAGATTTAATTAATTCTATTGCAATTTATGCTGAAGCAATTTATGAATTAAGTAAATAATTAATAAAATCGTAATAAGAGCAATCTTTGATTGCTCTTTTTTTCTGCTATAATTAGGATAAGTAATTTATATAGCTAAAGGATCTGGATTTGTGCAAAATTTAAAGAAAAAATTTTATGAATTCTTCTTCTCTGGTCCTAAGATTTCTGACTTAGAACAAGAGGCAAAAGAAAGTCGCCTATCTTTTTACAGCAGTACCATTTACCTTACTATTCATCGCCTTATCCGCTATGCAATAATAGGTATCTTATTCATCATTTTTGCTTTAGTAGGATTTAGTGGTGGATACGCCTTAGGTATCATTCACCAGCAAGATGTTCCTACAGTTAAAGAGCTTTCTCAGCAAATAAATCATTCGAAAAGTTCAAGTAGTTTTTATTATGCTGATGGTGAAAAAATTGCTACTGTAAATCCCGATACAAAAGTTATCAAAGCTTCAAGTTCTCAAATTACGCCTCTGGTTAAAAAAGCAGTTACTGCAACTGAAGACGAAAATTTTTATGAACACCGCGGCGTTTTACCAAAATCAATCGTACGTGCGGTTCTTTCAGAATTGACCGGGGTTGGTGTTCAAACTGGTGGGTCTACTTTGACCCAACAATTAGTTAAAATGCAATTTTTAACTAGTCAAACAACTTGGCGGCGAAAAATAACAGAAATGCTCTATGCAAAAAAAATTGAAAAGCATTTTTCAAAAAATGAAATTTTAACAGCCTATTTAAACGCTGCCCCTTACGGTAAAAATAATAGTGGTCAAAATATCGTAGGAATTAACACAGCCGCTCAAGGAATTTTTGGTAAATCTATTAAAGATCTTAACTTAGCTCAAGTAGCCTTTCTAGCAGGTTTACCTCAAAGTCCTTCTTACTACACACCTTATGATTCAAAGGGCTATGTGCAAAAAGACCTAAAATTAGCCTTCCGCCGAAAGGATATTGTACTTTTCAGAATGTATCGTAATGGTGACATTACTAAAGAACAATATAAAGCAGCCATGAATTATGACCTCAAAAAAGACTTCCTAAAACAAAAAGAAGCTCCTGAAGTTAAGAAAAAAAACAGTTATCTTTACAATTTAGTTGCAAATAAAGGTGTTGAATTAATCGCTGAAAGCCTAATTAAGAATGATGGTCTTCAAGTAGAAAGTGTCAAAAAAGACACCAATCGTTACAATCAATATCTAACCACTGCTAATACTCTTTTACAGCAAAAGGGATACCAAATTCATACTACTATTAAAAAATCATTGTATACTACAATGAATAGTGTAGTTAAGGATGCTAACTTAGGTGAAGACAAAGAAAGTACTGATTATGATACCGCAACTAATAAATGGGTAAGAACTACCGAACATGTTCAAAATGGTAGCATTATGCTCGACAACAAAACAGGTGCTATTCTAGCATTTAGCGGTGGAATCAACTTTGAAGATTCTCAAATTAATCATGCTTTCAATACTTATCGTTCACCTGGTTCGTCAATTAAGCCATATCTCGTTTATGGTCCTGCAATTGAAAATAAGATTATTTCTTCTCAAACCGCAATTGCTGACTTCCCAACTAAATTTGGTAAGTACATCCCTACAGACTATAACTCTACTGTTCAAAACAAGTTTATTAATGCTCAAAGTGCCCTCGCCCACTCCTATAACTTACCGGCGGTTAACCTTTACAATACTTTAAAGAACAAAAATGTAGACCTCAAATCACCAATGAATAATTTGGGCCTTTCATTAACTAAGAAAGAGTACCACGATTTAGGAATTGCTCTAGGAGGAACAAGTGATGGATTCTCTGTAGCTCAAAATGCAAGTGCATTTTCTAACTTTTACAATGACGGTAATCGCAGCGAAAGTTATTACATTGATGAAATTAAAGACCCATCTGGACGAGTAATCTACAAGCATAAAACAAAAACTCATAAGGTATTTTCATCAGGTACCTCTTATATCATGCAACACATGTTACATCAGGTTGTAAAAGATGGTGGAACTGCTTCCTCATTGAGTAATTCAGTAAACTTTGATACTAATAACTTAATTGGTAAAACTGGAACAAGTAATGATTATCGTGATATCTGGTTCAATGGCTCTACCCCTGGGGTAACCATCACTAGTTGGCTAGGATATGATAACTTCTATGGTCATACTTACAATTTAGGTTCAGATGCTAATTCTACTAACTTGGATCTTTGGGCTAAAATGGCTAATGCTCTATATGAAGAAGATCCAGATATTTTCAAACTTAATTCCACTACTAGTCAACCAGCTAGTGTACATCGTAACACTGTTTTAAAAAGTACTGGTACACTCCCTGGTTCTGTAATGTTTGACAATGAGCAAATAAATCTTTCTGGTGCAACTACTACTGCTTTAAGTTTAGCAGCTGCTCCACAAGCTAGTGCTGAATTTGCTATTGGAGGCTCAACAGAAGATTACAAACTCTTCTACGATCACTATCAAGGTGAAGATAACAAATACGGTCATACCTTGCTCTACACTGGTAAAACAATCTCCACCACAAATGATATTAGTAGTCTCTTTATTGAAAACACTGAAAATTCAAGTGAAGCCAATGAAAAGAAGAAGAGTGTTACACGACAAGAACAAGATGATTCAAATTCTGAACAAACAGTTAAGTCTAATGAACAAGAGGCTCGCACTAGTCAACAGGGTGGAAGTAATTCCTCCCCTACTACCCAAACCACTACTAATATTCAAACTAGATAAAAAAGGAAGATCAACTGATCTTCCTTTTTTACTTGTTCAATGTAGAATTTTTCTTATCAATTTTATAAGGCAATGTTACGTGCTTTTCATCTAATTCTTCTTTATTCATCAACTTTGTTAACATCCGCATTGCTACTGCTCCAATGTCATAAAGTGGTTGCTGAACTGCAGTTAAAGTTGGACGTAGGACCTTAGAGATATTTGTCGAAACTGCTGAAATTACTTCAAAATCCTCTGGCACTTTGATGCCACGATCCATTACACCATGAATAATCCCTGCGGCTACCAAATCACTGGTTACGACAACCCCATTAATTTCATCAGCCAGTAATTTACTTGCCAAATTATAACCATCTTCATAAGAAGTTAATCCACTGTAGATATACTCTTTATCCCAATCTTTTTCTTCCAATACTTCTCTATAAGAAGCAATTCTTTTTTTGTTAATTGCAACTTCAGGATTGGAAATTACTAATCCTAGTCTAGTTTTGCCATCCTTGTAAAGTAATTCAAAAGCATCTTTTTCAGCTTCGTTATAATCAATTGAAACTCGATCGAATTCTCCATTTAAACTTACAGTTCCTGCTAAAACTATCGGAGTATTAGTTCTTAAAAATGCTTCTCGTGCTTGAGGACTCATTTCATCAGCCATATAAATCACCCCATCTACCTGTTTATTAAGGAGATTTTGAATGACATTTTCATCAGAAACCATTTTATTTTCTACACTTGTTAAAATAATATTATATTTATACATTGTAGCAATATCATCGATTCCCTTAGATAATTCTGCAAAATGTAAATTAGTCAATTCTGGCACTACCAGTCCAACTGTCGTAGTCTTCTTAGATGCTAATCCTTGCGCCACCGCATTTGGTTGATAATTTAAGCGTTTAATAACTTCAAGTACTCGTTCTCTAGTTTCTTTTCTAACATTATTATTCCCATTTACTACTCTAGACACCGTTGCCATTGATACTTTAGCCTCACGAGCTACATCATAGATTGTTATATCTTGTTTATCCATCAAATCACACCTTTATATTTTTTCTATTTTAACTTATCAGGATTATTACGACATTGCAAGCGTTTGCGATGAAAAATATGTTATACTTTTTACGAACAACATATTATTATACTTGAAAAAGGTGAATTTATGAATTTAGATAAGTTAAGTCAATGGTTAATTGACTCAAATAATGACGTTGCTTACATTTCTGATCCTCTAAGTATTAATTACTTTACAGGCTACAGTATGGAACCACACGAAAGAATTTTTGCTTTAATTGCATTTAAAGATCAACCTCCATTTATCTTTGCTCCTGAACTTAATGTTGAAGAAGCAAAAAATTCTGCTTGGAATGGTGAAGTTTACGGATATTTAGACCACCAAGATCCTTGGCTTAAAATTGCTGAGCTAATCAAAAAACGCGTAGCTAATCCACAAAACATCGCTCTTGAAAAGCAACATCTTTCTGTTGAACGTTTAGAGCAACTTAAGCGAGCACTTCCTGATTCTAACTTCAGCGGTAATGTATCTCCTTTCATTGCTCAAAGTCGTCTTTTTAAAACTGACGAAGAAATTAAGCAGCTTAAAAAAGCCGGTGAAGAAGCAGATTTTGCTTTTACTATTGGCTTTGACGCTTTAAGAAATGGTGTTACTGAACGTTATGTAGCAGGTCAAATTGACTATCAATTAAAACTTCAAAAGGGTGTTATGCATACAAGTTTTGAAACAATTGTTCAAGCTGGTAAAAATGCTGCTAACCCTCATCTAGGTCCAACAATGAATAAAATTGAACCTAATGAATTAGTTTTATTTGATTTAGGGACAATGCATGAAGGATATGCTTCTGATTCAAGTCGAACTGTAGCCTATGGAACACCAACTGATTTAGAAAAAGAAATCTATGAAGTAGATCGTGAAGCACAACAAGCAGCTATTGATGCCGCAAAACCAGGTATTACTGCTAGTGAACTTGACGCAGTTGCTCGAGATATTATCACTAAAGCAGGTTATGGGGAATACTTTATTCACCGCCTAGGCCACGGAATCGGTTTAAATGTTCATGAAGAGCCTCAAATTATGGAAGGTAATGACATTGTTTTACAAGAAGGAATGTGTTTCTCAATTGAACCAGGAATTTATATTCCAAATGTAGCTGGTGTTCGTATCGAAGACTGTGGTGTAGTTACCAAAAATGGTTTTGAAACATTTACTAAAACTGGTAAAGATTTAAAATACATTTCTCCAAAAGATTAAGAATAAAAGGAAGTAGATTAATCTACTTCCTTTCTTTTTTCACCTTAATAAATGTATATATTGCCGAACATAAAAAGACAATATCCAAAGGAATTAAGAAAAATACCATATAGATACCATCTAGTAAAATTCCCACTAAATTCGAAAAAATAATAATTCCAATCGGAATTAAAACATCCCAAAAGCCTAATTTTTTTACTAAATATTGTTGATAATTGCGGTATGAGGGAGAAATAATTATGATTATTATGACTATCAATAGTAAAATTTGCCCTAAAATCTTAAGATCCATTCTCATTCTCTCCTATTTTGATTAATAGAACAAAGCAAAAAATCAAACGATAAACTCGTTTGATTTTTATTAGTGCCCATTTTCAAAATTAATTCAATTCAGTTTCTGAATTTTTTAAATTATCAATGGTTTCATTATCTTCTTTTTCGTTAGAACCTAAATCATTATTAGTATCGTCAATTACGATATCATCAAAATCTTTAAGTTCAGAATCGTCATCAACATGATTAGAAAATGATGATAATTGTGTTTTTAAAGCTTCAGTACCCTTATCGTACTTCGTTTTTAATTCTTGAAGTTTATCATTATTTTTCAAGTCTTCTACTTTTTGCTTTAATTCCTTTGACTTATCTTCAGGAATTAACAAAGATGCAGCAACTAATCCAGCACCTAAACCTAATACAGTACCAAAAATAAAACTTCCTGCTTTACTCATAATAATTACTCTCTTTTCTATTAATCTTGTCCCTTACGACGCTTACGTCTTGCAAATAAACGACTAGCTAATGATGTTACGATACCAAAGCCAGTTTTCGTTGCTCCTAAAGTTGCAAAACGTGTAGCCATCTTCTTTGAAGAATCATTAATTTCTGAAATGCTTTCTCCAATATCAGCAGCTGCAGTCACAACTGGTTGAAGATCGGCAACTTTGCCATTTACATCTTCCATTAATACATTAGTTTTAGCAAGTAATTCTTGTGTTTCATCCATTAAAACATTTGTCTGCTCAGTTAATAATTCTACACTTTTATTTGTTGTAGAAACTGTTTTATTGAGCTCTTTCATTGTTCTATTTGAATTAACAAGTACAGGTAGTGTAAACAACACTAAAATTAAAAATGCAATAGCAGCAATTAATCCGGCTAACGCACCGATTGAAATAGTCATGTATTGTCCTCCATTTAATTACTCTCTTATATAAAGTCTAGCATTAATTATTTTTTCAAACAATGAATAGTGCCTGTATTTTTGTTATAATAGTTAAATTAGTTTTATAGGTGGTAGAAAATTTGAATACACAGACATCAATTCTTAAAAATATTACTTCAACTAGTAAAAAAATAAAATTGCAAACTATCGATTGGAATGATATTACTCATAATTTAACCAACAAACTCTTTCAATTAGTCATCTTAAGCATGATTTTCTTAATTCTTTGGCGTGTAGGATCACGAGTTCTAAGTAAGTATTTACTTCATAATAAACACTTTCAAAGACAGATGACTGGGCGGAAAAGGACTTTCACCCAATTAGCAATGAATATTTTCCGCTATACTTTACTATTCTTTTATTTATATGAAATATTAAGTATTATTGGACTACCCGTTGGCACCTTACTTGCTAGTGCTGGTATTGTCTCACTTGCACTAGGGATGGGAGCACAAGGATTCGTAAGTGACTTAGTTAATGGATTGGTAATCTTAAGTGAGGGACAATTTGATGTTGGTGACATTGTAAACATTAATCAATATACAGGAACTGTGCTAGCTTTTGGGTTAAGAACAACTCGCCTTAAAAATTCTGACGGTACTATAATTTATATTCCTAATCGTCAAATTACTGTTGTTGAAAATGTTACGCGTGGCGGTGTAGGATTTAATATCGATTTACAAATTGCTAGTAGTAGCGATGTTAAACTTGTTCGTCACGCAATTAATCTTGCCAATAAAGAACTCAAAAATAAATTTCCTTCTCAAATAAAAAAAGGACCAGAAATTCGAGGATTAATTGAACAAAATGGCGATAGTTTAACTTACCAAGTTCATTTCCAAGTTGTCTCTGGTTCCCAAACTGCAATTAAAGCAGCTTACTTTTCTGCCTATATTAAAAATTTACAAGAATTAAATATTACTCTTACCTAATGAAATAGCTCTAAATGTTTTAAATTATAAAGTTGTCAATATCATACATTGACGACCTTTTTATTATCAGCTGCCTTTAACTAACCTGCTTTCCTCAAACCTACTATTACCTTTGAATCTAACGTACAAATTTTAGTTAGTCTACTGTTAAATTTATATAGTGTACCATCATCCGATACGCCTGCATTATACTTTAGAAATACATAGTACTGATTATTTACCTTGAAAATATTTAATACGAAAATCATATGATTACTATATCTGGCAATATAGTTAATAATTTCAATGTACTTCGATTCACTATTTAATTCTTTATTTTTATTCAACATTTTAATGTTAATAGTATTGGATATAGAATTGTCTTTATTGGTATGATCTACAAATATATCTGGGTCAACACTAACTGCCTTTTCAAACTTTTTATTTTTAAAGCTTGCTGCTTTAACTTCTCCATTATTATAGATATTTACAAACGATGTCGCAGTAAAATCATTCATTGTTGTTTTCGCTTCTAAAATAGGATATTCATTCTGCACCCTTGTTGTAATCTTATAATAAATGACTCCCATCCCGCATATAATTATTAGTACTCCTAAAATTAGTAGTATCTTTTTCTTCATCAATTAAGACACACTTTTATTTTTCTTTTTCCATCTTTTCCCACCAGGCTGGCAATTCTTTTAATAGTTTTCTTAGTGCCTGACCTCGATGAGAAATAGCATTTTTTTCTTCTACTGTCATTTCTGCAAACGTTTTGTTTTTTTCAGGAACATAAAATAGTGGATCATAACCAAAGTTTCCATCCCCTCGAAGAGTTTTTAAAATTTCTCCTTTAATTTCTCCTTGAGTTACCAAATTTTGTTCAAAATGTCCTGGCCATGCAACTACCATCGTTGTATGGAAGGTAGCAGTACGTTCCTCAGCTGGCACTCCACCTAATTCAGCCAATAACTTTGCATTATTTCTCGCATCATTATGGGCCTCACCACCAAAACGAGCAGAATGGACACCTGGCGCACCATTTAATTTATCAACACAAAGTCCTGAATCATCTGCTAAAGTTGGTAAATTACTAAAAGTTGCCAATTTTTCTGCTTTTAAAGTAGCATTTGCCAAAAAAGTTGTTCCTGTTTCTAAAACATGAGGCGGATCCACTAAATCCTTATTTGTAATTACTTTTAGTGGAAAATTAGCTGCTTTTAAAGCATCCTGAACTTCTTTAGCTTTGTTTATATTATTTGTTGCAAATAAAAGAGTGTTATATTTCATTTTTCCCTCAATCTTCAATATGATCAGCATCTAGAGTTGGATCATCCATCCAAACCCTTGCAATTTCTTTAAATTTTTCTGCATCCCCTGTGGTGTAATATTCATGTTTGGCATTTTCTTCATTATTTAAAAGCTCATCTCTTTTTAAGACATTATAAGTATATTGAGCCACTTGATCAGCCGGATCAACTATTTTTTTATTTTCTCCTACTACTTCTTCGATCTCTTTCTTTAATAGCGGATAATGAGTACAGCCTAAGATTAAGGTATCATAATCAATATCTTTCAGGGGGGCTAAACTTTCTTTAACTACTTGCTTTTTTATTTCTTCAGAAGGATTCTGCTCAACTAGGGGTGCTAAACGGGGTTCACTTAGTTCTTTAACTTCAATTTGACTATTTCTTTTATGTAATTGCTTAGTATAGGCCTCACTTTTTACAGTAGCTTGGGTAGCTAGCACGACAACTTTATTTTCAGCGGTTGTTTTACTAGCGGCTAAAGCACCTGAATGAATTACACCAATTATTTGTACTGGAATTTCCTTTTGGATTTCTTCCATTGCCCAAGCTGTAGCAGTATTACATCCAAAAATAATCACTTTAACATTTTTACTTAATAAGAAATCCACACTTTTACGCGTTAAATCGATTATTTCTTGACGACTCTTATCCCCATAAGGCATATTTTTTTGATCCCCAATAAAAATCGTATTTTCATTTGGTAGTTTGTCAACTACCTTTTTTAAAACGGTTAGTCCTCCTAATCCGGAGTCTAAAACTCCAATAGGACGTTTATCCATGAAAATCCTCCTTAAAAATAAATAGTTTTAGTAAAATATATTTTCTCCTGTACCCATTTTAGGTTAAAATACAAAAGAAGACAAAAGGAATGAAAGATAATGACAGAATCACAAGAACATATTTATTTTTTAAACTCATTGTATCGCGATTTTCTCTTTCCAACAATTCTGGGAGAAGATACAACCGACATTTTATATTGGGCAGGTAAACGAATCAGTCGCCAATACGCCCTTTCAAATTTTGAAGATTTACAAGACTTCTTCAAAATGGCAAACTTTGGTGAACTCACTATTGAAAAAAAGAAATCCAATACCATTGTGCTTTCACTTAAGGGCCAATCTGTAGCTGATCGTTTAGATAGTGATAGTACTGAATTTTCTTTAGAATGTGGCATTATTTCAGAATGCCTTCAAAAAGAAACTGGTAAAGTTACTGAGGCAGCCGCTACTATTCATCCAAAAGATCATTCTGTAACTATTACTACTCAGTCTGAGAAATGAAAAAGGACCTAGCAAACTAGGTCCCTTTTATTTTTACTTTAATCGGTGTATTGTTCCAAAATTTGTTCTAATCTGTCTTTTGGAGTAAAACCAGTTAAACGATCTACAATTTTACCATCTTTTTTAATTAAAAGAGTTGGAATTGCCATAATGCCGAGATCTTTAGCAGTTTCTTGGTTTTCGTCAACATCCATCTTAGTGAATTTAACATCATCCATTTCTTCTGCTAATTGTTCAACTACAGGTGATTGCATTCTACATGGTCCACACCAAGTTGCCCAAAAGTCAGTTAAAGTTACACCTTCGCTTGTTTCTTTTTCAAAATTTTGATCAGTAACATTTTCAATCATAAGTCATTACCTCACTAAAAATATTTCTTTAATATTTATACTCATATTTTAATCTCTTCACTTACTTTTTGCAAGTAAAATAACTTATTTAAAATGTACAATTGTTGCTCCAGTTCCACCTTCATTTGCGGGCGCATAGCTGAAGTCCTTGACATGTTTGTTACGTTTCAGATACTGCTGCACACCATTTCTAATTGCTCCAGTTCCAATTCCATGGATAATCGTCACTGTCCCTAAGCCTGCGAGTAAAGAAGAATCAAGATAGCGATCCAAATTTGTTAATGCTTCTTCATAACGCTGACCTCTTAAGTCTAGCTCACTTCTTACATTTCCTGAACGCATTGGTCGAGTTGTACGCACAGAAACTTTCTTTGTTTTCTCTTTTTTAACTGTAGTTTTTTCAATGTCACGATCTGAAACTTTAACCTTTAAAATCCCAATTTGAACTTCATAATCATGCTCACCCAGTTTCTTGGTTACTGTCCCCATTTGTCCATAAGAAATCACCTTAACTGAATCGCCTACACTGACATTATGTCTTCGCTTTTCTCTTTGTAAGACTTTATTACGGGCTAAATTATTATTTTCACGTTCTAAGGCGTTTAATTCTCCTTTAGCTTCAATCACCTTATTCGTTCTTACTACCCCACCAGCGCGCTGTTGCTCTTCCAAATTAGCAATTATCTTATTCGCTTTTTCACGTTTTTTAGCTAACATTTCTTCATTTTTTTCTTGAGCTAATTTTAATTGCTTTTCAACTTGCTGGTTATACCAATCTAGACCATCTTGAAGTTTTCTTTTTAATTTTTCACTTTGAACAAGATTATGTTGCATCTTTTCACGCAAAGTTTCTGCTTCTTTAGTCTGTTCAGTTAGTCGTTTGATCATTTTATTGAGATCACTATTTTCATCTTTAACTAACCCTTGCGCACTGACTACGACCTCTTGTGGCATCCCTAGCTGCCTTACAATTGCAAAAGCATTACTCTGTCCTGGAATTCCAATTCTTAATTTATAAGTTGGACTCAAAGTCTTTACATCAAATTCCATGGATGCATTAGTGGTCCGAAAGCGATTGTAGCCATATAATTTTAATTCAGGGTAGTGGGTAGTTACCATAATTTTCGGATCTTTGCTTTGTAAATAATCCAAAATTGCAATTGCTAAACTTGCTCCTTCTTCCGGATCTGTTCCTGCTCCCAATTCGTCCAACAAAACTAAGTCTCTCCCATTAACCAAGTTCATAATTTTAATAATTTGGTCCATATGGGATGAAAAAGTACTCAAAGATTGTTCAATTGATTGTTCATCACCAATATCTGCAAAAATTTCTCTAAATACTCCTACTTGGCTTCCCTCTTGAGCTGTAATAAAGAGTCCAGACTGCGCCATCAGTTGTAATAATCCAATTGTTTTTAAACTAATGGTCTTACCACCCGTGTTAGGCCCAGTAATCAACATGGTATCAAATTCTGTTCCTAAACTAATATCATTAGGTACAACTTTTTCCTCACTAATTAGCGGATGACGTGCTTTTAGTAAATTAACTTGATTGTCTTTACTTAAGTGAGGATGGGTAGCTTTCATAGCTTTAGCCAGTTTACTTTTTGCACTTAAGAAATCTAATTCCGTTAATGAAGTAGCATTTTGTAAAATTTCATTTTGATAAAGAGCTGCTAATTCAGATACTTCCTTTAAAATTCTTCTAACCTCTTGATGCTCTTGAGCTACTAAATTTTGTTGCTGGTTATTTAAGCTCAACACCGATTTTGGCTCTATAAATAAAGTTTGGCCACTAGCACTTTGATCATGAACTACGCCACCAAATTTGTTCTTGTACTCTTGCTTAACAGGAATTACATAGCGACCATCACGAATTGTAATAATATTCTCTGAAAGATACTGATTACTTGACCCTTTTACATACCCTTCCATTTGCTTCTTAATTTCAGCTTCATTTGTATGTAAAGCTCGTCTGATTGTCTGTAATTTTGGCGAAGCAGAATCTAAAACTGAGCCATCGAATTCAATGGTATTCGCTAATTTATTAAATAGATCAGGAACTACTTCTAACTGATCTAATAAGATAGAAATTGGCTCAACATCAATTTCTCTTTCAGCTACATCTTCAGCAAATTTTTGGATATCTTTTGCTAGTGAAAGTACTAAAAAGATATTCCCCAATTCCTTACCGTTTAATTCTGCCTTAATTTTTAGTCTTTTCACACTTGGAACTACATCTTCAAAGTCCACTAAAGGCAACGGACCTTTTACTCGAAGAATATTTGCTAATACTTCTGTTTGATCTAAAGCTTGCTTAACCTCATTAAAGTCACTACTTGGTAATAGTTCTCTAACCTTCTTTTTTGCTGGTTTAGTTATGGCAAAGTTACTTAATTTTTCTGTAATTATTCTATATTCTAATTTATCAATAATTTTTGGATTCATTTTTCTCTCCCTAGCAAAAAATTTCTCCCATACAGGAGAAATTTTATAGTGCTGTAATAAATAAATGTGTGTACAAACTTGATAACCCTGGAGTATAACGCAAAATACTATTTACCAACAAAGAATGTTGGAGCATTTTTTGCAATCCTTCTCCCGGAATAGTTGCCAAAATAAAAAGTAACACACATACTGTACTTAAAGTCAAAACCAACGCTATTAATATACTTCCCCATGTATTAATCGCAGGGGTAATATCGATGTATTCTAACTTTTTAAAACTTATCATTATCAAACGCCAAATAGCATAAAAAACTAATAAAATAATTATAAATGCCAATGAAGCGTAAAATGATTTATCTAAGGTTAACCCTGTGGTTTTATCAAAAAAAGCAAAAGTACTATTATCATTCGCTGAAGGATATGGGACCCACATTGTTAAAAAATTGCTAAAAGGCCGATATAGCAGACACGCAAGTATAAAACTGATTAAATAGCCTGCTGCCATCACACCTTCATAAATAAGTCCACGCCGATAACCAACATAGCAACAGTAAATGAAAATTAATAATAAGAAAAAAGAAAACATAACTCATCCTTTACAGAAAAAGGGACTGACTAAGTCAGTCCCTTTTAAAGGTTTACTCACCGCTTAAGCGATCATCTGACAAAAAGGTATTCAAGACACCTTGAACCATATTCCATTCGTCATCATCTACAATTTCATGTAAATCTGAACTACTTACTTCTCCATCTTCATCTGCATCATAGCTAAATGCTTGCACTTCTACATCTTCGTCTTCACCGACTGCATCTGGATATAAAAGTACGTAAGATTTTCCATAATCATCTGAAGTGAAGGTAAAAAGAATATCAAATAATTCTTCATTACCATTTTCATCAATTAAGGTAATTTGACGATCGCTTTGATCAGCACTCATCTTTTCGCTCATTTTAATCCTTTCTAATCTTTTCTAAATATGTTTGTAAAATTATTACGGCTGCCATTTGATCAACAATCTTTTTTTGATCAATTCTGTCATGCATCCCTGCTTCTTCAATTAAAATTCTTTTTGCCTGCACTGTCGTTAATCTTTCGTCAACATAGTGAATCGGTAAATCAAATTTTTCTTTCAGACGCTTTCCATATGCCTGACTGCGTTCAACAGATTTTCCAGCTGAACCATCCATATTTTTTGGCAACCCTAATACAAAACCATCTACTTCATATTTTCTAACTAGTTTTCTTATAGAACGCATTCCAAAATTAAATTTAGTTTCATCAATTGGAATAGTTTCTACTTCTTGGGCAGTTATTCCTAAGGGATCACTTACAGCAACTCCTACCGTTTTACTCCCAATATCAAGTCCTAGCAAACGCATTACTTATCTTTCCTTAGATAGCTTTTCACTAATTCTTCAATAATTTCATCACGTTCATGCTTCAAAATTAAATTACGTGCATCATTATGACGAGGAATATATGCCGGATCGCCGGAAAGTAAATATCCTACAATTTGGTTGATAGGACTATATCCCTTCTCTTCCAAAGCACCATAAACATCTTGCAAAGTATCATAAATGTTCTTGCCTTTATTTTGACTAAAGTCAAAATGCATTGTCTTATCAAGCGAGCTCATAATCATTCCTCCTATCATCTTTAATTTTACTTGAATTATTAATTGAACTCAATTAATTTTGTTTACTTTCAACTTCACTAATCACTTTTTCGATAGCATCTTTTAACCCAGCTGGATTCTTTCCACCTGCTTGAGCCATATTAGGGCGACCACCACCGCCACCACCAAATAATGGAGCAGCTGCTTTAATCAAATCTCCTGCTTTTAGACCAGCCTTCAATGCTTTATCATCTAAGCTAATTACCATATTAGCTTTTCCATTTACATCAGCTGCTAAAACT
This sequence comes from Lactobacillus sp. PV012, assembly GCF_014522325.1. NCBI lineage: Bacteria > Bacillati > Bacillota > Bacilli > Lactobacillales > Lactobacillaceae > Lactobacillus > Lactobacillus sp. PV012. The sequence continues at coordinate 407,354 of NZ_CP041983.1, read as the reverse complement.
AAAATATCTGACTTATTTGAACTCTTCCAATTATCGGCTAGGTTTCTTAAATCACCCATGCCTTCAACATCAACAATCTCAGCAATGATACTCAAATCTTTAACTTCTCTCACCTTATTAAAGATATCACCTGCTTTTGCTTGGTTAATCTTAGCCTTTAATTGAGCAACTTCTTTTTGAGAAGCCTTTAAATCATCTTCCAAGTTTGTTACTTTAGCTTGAACTTCTTCAACCTTTGGAGCTTTTACTTGATCTTGGACTTTCTTTAAGATCTCATCATGTTCAGTCACATAATTATAAGCTTCTGGTCCAGTTACTGCAATAATTCTTCTAACTCCTGCACCAACTGCTGATTCTGAAACAATCTTAAGCATGCCAATTTGAGCAGTATTTTCTGAGTGAGTACCGCCACAAAATTCAGTTGAAAAGTCATCAATTTTTACTACACGAACACTGTCACCATATTTTTCACCAAATAAGGCAAGAGCTCCCATTTTAAGTCCTGTTTCTGGATCAGTAACTGTTGTTTGAACCGGAATTTCTTCCCAAATCTTTTCATTCACCAATTTTTCAACATTAGCTAGCTCTGCTTTAGTCATTGGTTCTAGACTAGTAAAGTCAAATCTCAAATAATCTGGTTCAACTAAAGATCCTGCTTGGTGAGTATGTTCTCCTAAAACTTCACGCAAAGCAGCATGCAATAAGTGAGTTGCAGTATGGTTATGCTTTAAGCCGCGACGACGTTTTTGATCAACCTTTAAAATATATTCTTCATTTTTCTTTAAAGGTAAAACAACATCAACAAAATGTAAGTTTTGATCATTTGGTGCATGTTGTACATCAGTTACTTTAGCAACTAATTCGCCCTTTTGATTTAAAATTTCACCATGATCTGCAACTTGACCACCACGTTCTGCATAGAATGGAGTTTTATCAAAAATTAATGTTGCATGATCTCCATCAGCACTATCTACTAATTGGTCATCAACGATAATATCGATCAACTTAGCATGGTCCTCTTGTAAAGTTCCATACTCAAATTCACTCTTATCTTTGATGTTCATCAAAGTCTCATCTTGTGATCCCATAGATTGCAAGTTACCACGTGCATTGCGCGCACGATCTTTTTGGGCTTGCATTTCCTTATCAAAACCATCTTTATCTACTTCCAAACCTGCATCTTGAGCAGCTTCAAAAGTTAATTCATATGGGAAGCCATAAGTATCAAATAACTTAAAGGCATCTTTACCACTGATCTTATTTGAGCCATCTGCTTTAGCTTTTGTAATTAAATTATCTAATAAGTTCAATCCTGAAGATAAAGTTTCTTGGAATCTCTCTTCTTCGTTCTTAATTACCTTTTGAATAAATTCTTGCTGATCAACAATTTCTGGATAATGGCTCTTCATGATTTCGCCAACTACAGAAACCAATTTATATAAAAAGGCACCTTTAATTCCTAATCGTTGACCATTTAAATCTGCACGTCTAATTAAGCGACGTAAAACATAACCACGGCCTGAGTTAGATGGAAGAGCCCCATCTCCAATAGCAAAACTTACTGCACGAACATGATCGGCAATAATCTTAAATGCTACATCATCTTCAGCATTAGTAGCATATTTTTTATCATCACTTAACTTCTCAGTGGCATGAATCAAAGGCATAAATAAGTCAGTTTCAAAGTTAGTTGGAGCATCTTGAATAATTGATACCACACGTTCTAATCCCATACCGGTATCAATGTTTTTATGAGGTTGATCTACATATTCACCATTTGGCAAGTGGTTGTATTGTGAGAAAACAATATTCCAGATTTCCAAGTAACGCGCATTTTCTCCACCTGGGAAGTTTTCTGGATCATCTTCAGCAACATCATTATTTTCTTGACCGCGGTCATAAAAAATTTCTGAATCAGGACCACAAGGACCTTCACCAATATCCCAGAAATTTTCTTCTAATTTAACAATATGGTCATCTGGTAAACCTACTACATCATGCCACATGTGGTAAGCGTCGGTATCTTTTGGATAAATTGTAACATATAACTTATTTGGATCTAATCCTAACCATTTAGGACTAGTTAAGAATTCCCATGCCCAAGGAATAACTTCTTTTTTAAAGTAATCACCAACTGAAAAGTTACCAAGCATTTCAAAGAAGGTTTGGTGACGAGCAGTTTTACCGACATTTTCGATATCATTTGTTCTAATTGATTTTTGAGAAGAAGTAATTCGATGATTCTTTGGTACAACTGAACCATCAAAGTATTTCTTCATTGTTGCAACTCCAGAATTAATCCAGAGTAAAGTTGGGTCATCTTGAGGAATAAGGGATGCGCTTTGCATTACCATATGACCCTTTTCTTTAAAAAAGTCTAAGAACATTTGACGTACTTGTGCACTAGTCAATTTCTTCATATTAATTTCTCCTATAAATAAAAACACCATTGCTTCTTCAAGGACGCAATCTACTTGCGCGGTACCACCTTGTTTGCAACAGTGTTTGTTACCTCTTTTATTAAAAATAAATTCAAAATTACTAGGGAGCATTTTTAGAAAGTAATTTAGACAATTTCCACCAACTAGTCCTCTCTTTTAAATACTTTTCTAAAAATATATCCTATTTATGCTTTATTTTACTACAATTCACTTAGTTTTCAAAGTTGTTTCTAGCTTGTTCACGCTCACGCTTACGCTTTCTCTTAGCTTTACGAACTAAGTGTCTTTCTTCTAATTTTCGCTTTTGCTGACGATCTTTTTTTATTGCTTCTTGAATTTTCTTCTTATAGCCTGGTTTACGCTTCTTTTTAGCCTTTTTAACCATTCCAACCATTCGGTTATCAAGTTTGTGATTTCTTACACGGCGATTTTCACGACGATGGTGGTGAGTTCTCTCCACTAATTCCCCATTTTTTAATTCTTTAAAATCAAAATGGATACCAAGCTTTTCTAAATCTTCCACATCAGCCATTTCATCATCATAAATTAACGTAATCGCATGACCTGGTAAATTATTACGACCAGTTCTTCCTATCCGGTGAATTACAAATTCAAGTTCCTTAGGAATTTCATAATTTATTACCAAACTTACCCCAGGTACATCAATTCCTCTAGCAGCTAAATCACTAGCTACCACATATTGATACTGGCCTTCACGCACCTGGCGGATAATTCTTTTTCTTTCTCTTTCAGTAATTCCACCATGGATCTTAGCAACTTTGAGACCTTGGTTTTCCAGATAGGCTGCCAAGTCATCAACTGTTTTTTTAGTATTAGCAAAAACAAGTGCCAAATATGGCTGACCCATCGTTAGTAATTTGTACAACAACTCTTTTTTATCTTTAGAACCAACATCAATTAAATCATTTTGAATAGTTGGAGCAATGACTGCTGGATTATCAATCACTATAAATTCCGGCTTAGTCATATACTTTCTTAAAAAGTTCTCTAATTTAACTGGAATAGTAGCAGAAAATGCACTTAAAATGGCATCTTTTGGCAATTTACTCATTACTTCATCCATATTTTGTAAAAAGCCCATATCAAGCGTCATATCTGCTTCATCTATTACAAAGGCTTTTACCTTTTCTAAACTAATCACTTTCTTAGAAACAAAGTCATGTAATCGTCCCGGAGTAGCAATTATCAATTGAGGAGCTCTATTTTCAGCTTTAGCTATTTGACGTGAGCGGTCATTACCCCCACCTAAATATTCAATAGAAATATCTAGACCAGCTGCATCCCTAAGCTGACGGGCAACCTTATAAAGTTGGTTTGCTAATTCTCTACTTGGTGCAGTTACTACAGCTTGCGTTACTGGAGCTTGCTCATCGATCATATTCAAAATTGGAATTAAATAAGCATGAGTTTTTCCAGATCCTGTTGCTGCTTGTACTACAACATTATCACCTATTAAAAGCTTAGGAATAACTGCTCCTTGTACTTCCGTAGGATTTTTAAAATCAATTTTTTTAAGACCTGTTCTTAATTCTGGCCTAATTTTTTCATCTTGAAAAAGATTACTTGTTTGTTCTGTGTTCATTGTTATAATCTCTCACAACTTCTACTAATTCTTCAAATACTTGTTTTACTTCATCGAGATCTTTTGCTTTAGCACCACTAGCTAATGCATGTCCACCTCCATCATGCTTTGCAGCTAATTGATTAATAATGGGGCCTTTAGAGCGATAATGAACTCGGTAAGTTCCATCAGGATTTTCTACAAAAACATTCCATGCCATAATTTCTTTGATTCTTCCAGGAGTAGACACAGTAACTGAAGCTTGTTCAAAAGTCATTCCTAATTTCTTTAATTGTTCTTGGGTAATAATCGCATATGCAGCCCCGCTTGGATCAAATTTCATCAAATCAATTACTGAATTTTGTAGTTTAGCCTGTGCTAAAGACACATCAGAAATATTACGAGCAATTTCATTAATATTAATTCCAGTGTTTGCTAATTCAGCTGCAACTTCAAAAGTATGGGGACTTGTTTCAGAGTACATGAATCTCCCAGTATCCCCAACAATTCCTGCATATAAAGGATAAGCTACCTCCTTAGGAAGCGGAAGTTTTTCAGCTTTTAAGAAGTCATATACGATCTCTGCAGCTGCTGGTTTTTCTGGATCTACATAGCTCATATCTGCATATGGATCTACATCTGGATGGTGATCTATTTTTATTAATAAATCGCCTTGATCATAACGTTGATCAGAAACTCTTGGAGTATTGGCAGTATCCACTGTAATTACCAATGCTCCTTGATAATCTGCATCTGTTACCTCATCCATAGCGTTAATCCAATCCAAATCTCCTACTTCTTCTCCAGCACATAAAATCTTTTTATCAGGAAAAGCAAGTTTTAAGGATCTCGCTAATCCAGCTTGAGAACCTAATGCATCTGGGTCAGGACTAGTATGACGGTGAATAATTATTGTTGGATATTCTTTTATCTTTTCGTAAATTTCATCAAAAGTATTCAATTGAAATTCCTCCTTAATTTTCTTACTTTAATTTTAACTTAAGTCCAATTTTTTTAGAAAAGATCTAATTTAACTTCTTCAAATTTTTTATTAACTAAGGTCCCTGCGGTTACTCCTAGTAAACGAACCCCATTAGTAAAGAAATTATCAGTTTTATCAAGCAAACTTTTAACTGTTTGATAAAATTCAATTCCATTATTACTTGGTTTAGCTAGTTGCCTTCTTTTGGTAAGAGTTTCAAAATCATTATTTCTAATTTTTAAAACCACTACCTGGGCTTGTAAATTTTGTGCCACAAGTTTTTCTGAGAGGTTTTCACAAAATCCACGTAAAATCGTTAACGCTTGATTTTTATCATAAATAATTGGATCAAAAGTTCGTTCAGTTCCAAGTGACTTTCTTAACCTATCTTTTTTTACAGGTGTTAAATCAATGCCATGGGCATGTAAGGCCATTGCATAACCAAGCTTTTTAAACTTTTCCATTAAAAATAAAACTGAAGCATTCTGCAAATCTTTTCCGGTATAAATATTTAAATCATGAAGTTGCTGCTGAGTCTTTTTCCCAATTCCGGGAAATTTTTCAATTGGCTGCTGCTCTAAAAATTCAAGCGCATCTTCGGGCAAAATTACTGTTCTTCCAAAAGGTTTGGCATATTCTGAAGCCATTTTTGCCAAAAATTTATTATACGTAACACCAAAAGAAGATGTAAGTCCTATTTCTTGATAAATTTTTTGTTGGAGCCAACTTGCCACTTGCAAGGCGGGTTTCTTTAATTTGTTTTCTGTTACATCTAAGTATGCTTCATCTAAAGCTATGGATTCAACTTGATCAGTTACTTGATACATTAAGGCATGAATCTGTTTTGAAATAGCTCGATATTTTGTAAAGTTAGGAGAAACAAAAACTAGCTTTTCCTTAGGAACTAGCTTTAAAGCTTTTGCTGTAGGCATTGCCGAATGAACCCCATACTTTCTTGCTTCATAATTAGCAGTAGCTACTACTCCATGTCCATGATACTTCCGGGGATCATGCCCGACAACTAATGCTTTTTTCTTTAAAGTTGGGTTTTCTTGCATCTCAACTGCAGCATAGAATGCATCCATATCTAAATGTATTATTTTACGAGAAGTATTATTTTGGGGTAAAAATTCTTTCATTAATTAAAAATCCAGTGTTGATCAGAACTTTCAAAAATATCATCTGCTTTCTTTGGCCCCATTTCACCAGGATGATAGAAGTCCATTTCTACTCCAGACTCATTTTCTGTTTGCCAAGTTTCTTCAACAGCATCGACGAATCTCCAATACTGTTTTAATTCCTGCCAATGAGTAAAATTAGTGCGATCCGCTAAAAAGACATCCCTGAGTAGGCGAACATAACCATCTGGCACTTCATCCATTTCCTTGCTTGAAAATTCATAGTTTATATTTTCTAATCTTAATGCCGAACCAGTAATCTTTTTTCCATTAATCATCATTGAAATTGCGGCTACTGGATCAATAATAATTGAAATCACATCTTCTTTGGCTTCTCCATAGAGTGGTTGCTCTTTATTTAAAACTATATCAATACGAGAAAGTTTTTCTTTCATATCTTTTCCAGTTCTAAAATAAATTGGAATTTGAGCCACTGGGCCTGCCGCAAACTGAACTTTCCCTGCCACAAAAGTCTCTGTCATTGAGTTTTCATCAACTTGATCTTCATGTCGATAATCGGGATGATTACTACCAGCCAAATATTGACCCCTTACAAAAGATTTTTTTATCTCCGCTGGAGTTGGGATTACTAGACTTGCAAGTAACTCTTGCTTTTTCTGATGAATAGCCTCTGAAGTTAGGTCAGAAGGTCTACCCATCGCAAGTAAGGTAATAATTTGGAAAATATGATTTTGAACCATATCTCTTAAAGCCCCTGCTCCATCATAATATCCACCTCTAGTACCAACTCCAAGACTTTCTGCTAAAGTTACTTGAATATTGTTAATGCTGTTTTTATTCCAAATCTTTTCAATCAAAGAATTTGAAAAACGAAATGGCATGATATTTTGCACCATTTCTTTTCCTAAATAGTGATCGATGCGATAAACTGTATCTTCTGGAAAGGATGCAGAAATTGCTTGATTCAACTTTTCAGCAGTTGCCAAATCATGACCAAATGGTTTTTCAATTACTAAACGATTAAAACCACTGCCAAGTAATTGCTGATCCTTAATGTGAGAAGCAATTGTTTCAAAAAAGTGAGGGGCCATTGCCATATAAAAAATACGATTACCTTGTGCCTGATACTTTTTATCTAGTTCACTTGCTAATTCTTTTAAAGCAATATAATGCTCTACGTCAATTACATCATGAGATTGGTAGTAAAAATGGGAAGCAAATTCTTTAACTTCTTTTTCTTCAACATTTCCGTTTGCTTCTTTAACTGCCTTTACCACTTGATTTTGAAAATATTCATGAGACCAAGGGCGCCGTGCTGTCCCAATTACAGCAAAATGATTTTTTATTAAACCTTGTTGATATAAGCTATATAAAGCAGGATATAATTTTCGATGAGCTAAATCACCTGATCCACCAAATAAAATTACAATAGTTGAAACTTCTTTCATCGGTGTAACTCCTTCCACATTCATTACTTTATCTTTAATTTTACCGCACTAAAGAGTAGTAAAAAAAGCGTCAAACGACGCTTTTTATTAATCTTCATCTTTTTCTTCTTGTTTTGAATCAGATTTCTTAGTAGTCTCTTTATCGTCATTTGAAGAGGAAGAATCTTCTGCTTCTTGTTTTTCCACATCAACAGGTTGTTCCTCATTTGGCATAACTTGACGAATAGCCATTCTACTAAAAGTCAACAAAATACCATCCGCATCAACAACAATTGTATTATCTTGCTTGTTAATAGAGTCAATTTTTGCATGAAGACCATCTACTAAAATAACACGATCGCCTTTTTTCAATTCTGACATCATTTCCATTCTTTTTTGTTGTTGCTTCTTTTGTGGACGAAGCATAGCAAAGTAAAAGAATGCAATAAACACGATGAAAATAACAATCATGAAAATATTATTACCACCAGCAGCTTTTTGTGCTAAAAAAAGTGTGTCCAAAATAATTCACCTCATAAAATAATAATTATATAGTTTATTATACCTTACTATTACAAAAATTATTAGTATTAGTCTCTAGGTTTCAGACCTAGTTGTAAATAGGCTTTTTCAGTTACTGCCCGTCCCCGTGGTGTTCTAATCAAAAAGCCTTTTTGCAAAAGATAAGGTTCATAAACTTCTTCAATTGTGTCCCGATCTTCTCCAATATTAGCAGCCAAGGTCTTGATTCCGACTGGTCCACCATCATAGTTATTAATCATTACACTCAAAATTTTTCGGTCAGTTTGATCTAACCCTTCATCATCAACTTCTAGTTGAAGTAAAGCATGTTGCGTAGTGGAAAAACTAATACTTTCTTCTTCTTTGACTTCAGCAAAATCTCGCACACGTTTCAGTAACCGATTAGCTATTCGAGGGGTTCCCCGCGACCTTCTTGCTAACTCAACTGCTGCTTCAGGATCTATGTGCGTATTGAAAACTTGACTAGAACGTCTAATAATTTGGTCTAAATCTTCTACATCGTAGTACTGCATATGTTCCACAATTCCAAAACGATCACGTAGGGGTGCAGATAACTGCCCCGCCCGGGTTGTAGCCCCAATTAAAGTAAAAGGTGGCAGAGGAATATGAACAGGGTGACTTGTTTGGCCCTCACCAACTACAATATCTACATAGTAATCTTCCATAGCTGAATACAAAACTTCTTCAACTTGCTTAGCTAAACGGTGAATTTCATCAATAAATAGAACATCTCCGGGCTCCAATTCTGATAACAAAGCAACTAAGTCACCCGCCTTTTCAATTGCAGGTCCTGAAGTACTTTTTAAATTAACCCCCATCTCATTAGCAATTACAAACGCTAAAGTTGTTTTACCTAAACCTGGTGGTCCGTATAAAAGCACATGATCTAACGCTTCATCCCTCTTTTGAGCAGCTTTAATATATACAGTCAATTCTTGTTTTACCTTTTCCTGACCAATATATTGACGCAAAAACTTTGGCCGTAAAGATAACTCTACTTCATCATCTTCATAACTACTTTCTGGTTCAATTATTCTATCATCTTGCACAATTATCACTTCCTTATTTCACTTAATTATTTAATCTATTTTTTCAAAAGTAAGCTTAAGCCCTTCTTGATATATTCATCCGCACTTTTTTCAGCAAATTGTGCTAGCTTTGGAGTAATTCGATCTACTTCTTTTTGAGTATATCCTAAAGCTACAAAAGCCAACAATGCATCTTGTAATTCTGGAGATAAATTTTTGGCTGGCAAACTCTTTTTAACGTGTGAGCCTAATTTACCTTTAAGATCCAAAACAATCTGGGAAGCCGTCTTCTTCCCCACTCCAGGAAAGCGAGTTAGATATTTGACTTCTCCATCTTCAATCGCACTTGCCAGTGATTCACTATCTTCCGCAGCCATAATTGCTAAAGCTGATTTAGGACCAATTCCAGAAACTGAAAGCAATTTTAAAAACAGATCTTTATCTGCTACAGTCGGAAATCCATAAAGCAAAATTGAATTTTCTCTTACAATCTGTTCAATAAAAACTCTTGTTTTTTCCCCTTCTTCATAATTAAAGGGCGTTGGCGAAAAAACTTTATATCCTACTCCATTTACATTAATCACAATATAAGCGGGATTAACTTGCGCAATTATTCCTTCTAAAAATTCATACATTCTTTTAATTACCTACTTTTAAACATCTTATTTAGATCATTTTTTGTCAATTTGACAATAATAACTTCGCCATCTCCATCATGATAAGGATCAGTACTCTTAGCTAATCTGTCCACTAATCCTTTGGCTTCACTATCAGTAAGCTTTTTTCTTCTTTTAACTTTTTCTTTTGTGATCATCGAAGTTAATTCCGTAAACAACTTTGTCGTATTTTCAGAATAATCAAAATATATATTAATCATTGTCCGAACATTTTTTTCAAAGTCATCCCCAATCCAAACTGGGTAAGCGGCCAGCAAAAAAGAATTCTGCCCAAAGTCTTCTAACTCAATCCCTAACTCTTTTAAGCTCGCTAAATTTTCCTTAATCTTTAAATAATCAAGATTTGAAAATTCTAAAACTGCCGGTTTTAATAAACTTTGTTGATTAATCTTTTTATCTTTAAATTGTTGGTATATTTCATCGTAACTTAAACGTCTCAAAGCATTTAAAGGCTCAATTAAATATAAATCGTCTTCTTGACTAGCTAAAAGATAACTCTTAGTTTGCCCAATAAATTTTAACTCTGGTAAGTTTTGCTTTAAAACTTCCTCTTCATCTGTTACAACTATAGCTTCTTTTTCTTCCTGCTTAAAAGGCAATAATGTTTGTTGAATCATAACATTTTCATCCCAGCTAGAAGTTACTACATATTTATCATCATTACGAATCTGATTTAATGTAACAAATTTACTATGTTGATCACTCACCTGTAGCTCTTCACTAGCTACATCTAACTTTACAGGTGTTGGTCGTACAGTGTTAACAATATCCCTACCAATGTTCATTTTCAACTGATCTACATTAGTTCGAGTAGATTTACGATATAATTTTTCTACTCCTAAACTTTCTTGCTTTGAACCAGTGATCTTTTTAGCAATTGCTTTAGTAATTAAATGCTCTAGCTCCTGTTCTTTTGAAAGTCTAACTTCTTGTTTAGTAGGATGAACATTAACATCGACTAAAAGTGGGTCTAGTTTAATATCAATAATTGCGATCGGGAACCTACCAGCTTGTAGTTTATTTTTATATCCTTCTAAGATAGCTTGCGTTAATTGATAGTTTCTAATATAACGCCCATTTAATAAAAGAGTAATAAAACTTCGATTTGACCTAGTATGATCCGGATCCGATACTAAGCCTCTTATTTCAAAATCTGGACTTTGCGCTTTAACTTCATACATTTTTTCTGCAATATTACGACTGTAAATCTTTGCTACATCCTGACGCAAATTATTTTTACCAAAAGTCGCCAATAAAACTTTGCCATTATTAACTAATGTAAAACTAATTTCAGGATGCCCTAAAGCTAAGCGATTAACAATGTCTACTATTTTCAAAACTTCAGTTTTTTCTGACTTTAAATATTTTAATCGGGCTGGTGTATTATAAAAAAGATCTTTAACAGAAATTTTAGTACCTGAAATTGGGGGAAAAGTTTCCTGATTAATTTTCTTTCCACCTTGAAATAGAGCTTTCACACCTGGTTGATCTTTCAAACTTGTTTCAATTTCGACTTTTGCTACCGCAGCCATTGAAGCTAATGCTTCTCCACGAAATCCTAAGGTAGAGATATTAAAGAGGTCCCTTTCTGTCTTAATTTTACTAGTAGCATGACGCTTAAAAGCTAAATCTATTTCATCTTTAGCAATTCCTACACCATCATCTTGCACACTGATTTTCTTTAAGCCTGCATTTTCAAATTCAATTCTTACTTTTTTACTTCCAGCATCTAATGAATTTTCTACCAATTCTTTTACAATACTAGCTGGACGCTCGATTACTTCTCCAGCAGCAATTTGATTAGTAAGTTCTTGTGGAAGTTCTTGGATACTCATTTTTAGTCCTTCTTTTTATTGAGTTCTTTTTGCCATTGGGCTACTAATTGCATTACTTCAAGAGGAGTTTTATCAGCTAAGTACGTATTCTTAATCTCATCCAAAAGCTCTTGCTCTTCTGAGGTTAATTGGGTATTTTCAGGCTCTTTTTCAAATAAGTCTAATTGTGTATTATTTTCTGAAAAATCTTCATTATTACTTTGAGTTTCCAGTTTTCGGAGCATTACAGTTGCCTGCTTTAATACTCCTGCTGGCAGTCCTGCTAGTTGAGCTACGTGAATTCCATAGGATTGATCAGCAGGTCCTGACAAAATTTTGTGAAGAAAAATTAATTTACCATTTTCTTCACTTGCTCCTACATGAATATTCTTTAAATGGGATAAGCTTTGTTCTAAAGATGTTAATTCATGATAGTGAGTTGCAAAAAGAGTCTTTGCGCCAACCATATCATGAAGATATTTAACAATTGCACCTGCAAGCGCCATTCCATCATAAGTTGCCGTTCCACGTCCAATTTCATCAAATAAGACTAATGATCTAGCACTGGCATGTTGTAATGCATCATTGGCTTCACTCATCTCTACCATAAAAGTACTTTGACCTGAAATCAAGTCATCAGCTGCTCCAATTCTTGTGAATATTTGGTCAAAAATTGGTAAAGTCGCTTCATCGGCTGGAACAAAACAACCAATTTGAGCCATAATTGCAATTAACGCCATTTGTCGCATATAGGTAGACTTACCAGACATGTTAGGCCCAGTAATTAAAAAGATGTTAGTTTCATGATCCATAATTATATCATTAGGAATATAACTTCCTGCACTTAATACCTTTTCAACTACGGGATGTCGTCCTGCCTTTACTTTAATATCGGTTGTCTGTGTCAGTGCCGGACGCACATAATTATTTTGTTCACTTACAATTGCAAAAGCAGTAAAAATATCCAAACTTGCCAATTGTTTAGCTAGTTTTTGTAAAGCGGGAATATATTTTTTAACTGTATCACGCAAGTGAACAAATAATTCATACTCTAAATCTGTTGACTTAGCTTCTGCTTCTAATATTAAACTTTCATGTTCCTTTAGCTCTGGTGTAATGTAGCGTTCTGCATTTGTTAAAGTTTGTTTACGCGTGTAACGATCTGTTGGTACTTTATCTTTATTAGAATTTGTTACTTCTAAATAATAACCAAAAACTTTGTTGTAGCCTACTTTTAACTTACTAATCCCCGTTACTTCTCGCTCATGTTCTTGCATATCTGCAATCCATTTTTTTCCATTGATCATTGCATCACGATAGCGGTCTAATTGGCTGGATACACCGGCCCGAATAATTCCACCTTCAGTCGTAGATAAAGGCGGGGTATCAACAATCGTCTTTTTGATCAAATCTTGAACTGCTTCTAAATCATCTACTTGACTGGCGAATTTCTCTAATGCTTTATCACCAGTTTCTTTCAAAACATCTAAAATTTTGGGAACAGCTGCCAAAGAGTTCGAAAGTTGAAGCATTTCTCGGGCATTAACTGAGCCAAAGGCTATTTTTCCAGTTAATCTTTCTAAATCGTAAACACCTTTTAATTCTTCTACTACGGCTTCCCGAGCAAAGTAATTATCTAAAAGTGCTTGAACTAAATTTTGACGCTCTAAAATTTTGGATCTTGATAAAAGTGGTCGTTCAATCCATGCTTTTAAGAGTCTACCACCCATTGCTGTATTGGTTTTATCTAATAACCAAAACAAAGATCCCATTTTTTTCCCTGTTTTAGCAGATTTAATCAGTTCTAAATTTGTTTGAACAGTATGAGACATTTGTAAATACTGATTTGGTTGATAACTTTGAGCAATTTGTAAGTGAGCTAGGCTTCTTTTTTGAGTTGCCAATAAATATCCTACCAGCTGCCTTACTGCTAGTATTTCTGTCTCATCCTCTAACTTCTGCAATACACAAGAAACTTCAGCATGGTTTTCTTGTAATTCTACAGGCTGTGAAATAGTTATATTAGCTTTTTTCAAAAAATCTTTTTGATTTTCAGTTAATGATCCACCATAAACTAATTCTTTAGTTTGTAATGATAAAAGTTCGTTAGCAATTTCCTCCCAAGTATTTAATTTTGTCGCAAAAGTTTCCCCGGTCGACAAATCACTATAGGCTAGTCCAAAGCCAGAATTAGTTGAAACTAAAGAAGTTAGATAATTATTTTCTTTAGCCTGATCTGGACGCGAATCCATCATTGTTCCCGGCGTCACTAATTGGATAATTCCTCTTTTTACTGTCCCTTTAGATGACTTAGGATCTTCTAATTGTTCACAAATTGCTACTTTATAGCCTTTTTCTACCAAAGTATTAACATAAGTATCAACTGCCATATGCGGAACTCCAGCCATAGGAATTGGATTTTCTGTTTTATTGGAACGATGAGTTAAAGTCAACTCTAATAATTGTGCTCCTTTTACTGCATCTTCTTCAAAAAGTTCATAAAAATCTCCAACACGATAAAATAAAAAAGCGTCTGGATACTGATTTTTTATTTGATAATATTGTTCCATCATTGGAGTTGTACTTTTTTTGACCATGAATTTTAGCCTTTCCTTTAAGCGAAACTATGTTCTATTATAACGAAAAATCTCCAAAATTTAAACTTGAGTAGTTCTAACTCTATTTTACACTAAAAAAGAAGATCCCTTTTGGATCTTCTTTTAAAACTTTAATTGATTAAATTTTATTACATCATGCCCATACCTGGGTTTGCTGGAGCAGCTGGAGCATCATCATCTTTCTTTGGAAGATCAGCTACAACAGCTTCAGTAGTTAACATTAATGCAGCGATTGAAGCAGCATTTTGGAGTGCTGAACGTGTAACCTTAGTTGGGTCAATAATTCCAGCTTCTACCATGTTTTCCCACTTATCAGTAGCTGCATTGTAACCAATTTCTGGTTTTTCATGTTCTAAGTGATCTAAGATAACAGCACCGTCTTTACCTGCGTTTTCAGCAATTTGACGAACAGGGGCACCTAAAGCACGCATTACAATCTTTACACCTGTTTCGGCATCTTCGCTGTCGCCCTTTACACTGTCTTGGATGGCTTTCTTGACATCAACTAATGCAGTACCACCACCTGCAACATAACCTTCTTCAACAGCGGCACGGGTTGCGTTTAAGGCATCTTCGATTCTGTATTTCTTTTCCTTCAATTCAGTTTCAGTAGCTGCACCAACTTTAATTACTGCAACACCACCAGCAAGTTTTGCAAGACGTTCTTGTAATTTTTCACGATCAAAGTCAGAAGTTGTATCAGCAATTTGCTTCTTGATTTGTTCAACACGTTCTTCGATAGCTTGCTTAGAACCGCCACCTTCAACAATAGTAGTAGTATCCTTAGTAACAGTAACTTTACCTGCAGTACCTAATTGATCAATCTTAGTATCTTTTAATTCAAGACCAAGATCTGAAGAAATTACAGTACCACCAGTTAAAATTGCAATATCTTCAAGCATAGCTTTACGACGGTCACCAAAGCCAGGTGCTTTAACTGCTACAACATTGAAAGTACCACGAATCTTGTTTAAAACAAGAGTTGGCAAAGCTTCTCCATCAACATCATCTGCAATAATTAACAAGCTTTTACCTTGTTGTACAATTTCTTGTAATAATGGCAAGATATCTTGAATGTTAGAAATCTTCTTATCAGTAATTAAGATATAAGGGTTATCTAAATCAGCTTCCATTTTATCGTTATCAGTTACCATGTATTGTGATAAGTAACCACGATCAAATTGCATCCCTTCAACTACTGATAATTCAGTGTTGATACCCTTTGATTCTTCAATAGTAATAACACCATCATTACCAACTTTTTCCATTGCATCAGCAATAAGCTTACCAACTTCTTTTGAAGCTGAAGAAACAGAAGCAACTTGAGCAATTTCAGCCTTTGAACTTACTTTGTGACTAATCTTGTGTAATTCATCAACTGCAGCTTTAGTAGCAATTTCAATACCATGTCTAATTCCAACTGGGTTTGCACCTGCAGTAACATTCTTCATACCTTCTTGAGCAATTGCTTGTGTTAAAACAGTTGCAGTAGTAGTACCATCACCAGCAATATCATTAGTCTTTTGGGCAGCTTCAGCAACTAATTGTGCACCCATATTTTCAAAGTTATTTTCTAATTCGATATTTTTAGCAATAGTAACACCATCATTGGTAATTTCTGGAGCACCATAACTCTTTTGTAAAACAACATTTCTACCCTTAGGTCCTAAAGTTGTTTTAACAGTATCAGCTAATTTATCAACACCGTTTAAAAGTGAACGTCTTGCTTTTTCAGAAAATTTAATATCTTTTGCCATTTTAAATGCCACCTTTTAATTTAATTTTTTATCTAATAACTGCTAAAATGTCGCCTTCGTGAAGTACTAAGTATTCTTCACCATCATAAGTCAACTTAGTGCCAGCATAATTATCAAAAAATACAGTTTCGCCTTTAGCAACTTCCATTGGAATTAAATCACCGTTGCTATTACGTCTACCTTCACCAACTGCAATAACTTCACCTTCTTGAGGTTTTTGCTTTGCATTAGAAGCTAGCACGATTTTTCCGACTTTTTCTTCAGCTTCTTCTTTTACTTTAACAATTACACGATCACCGATTGGTTGTAACATGGTAGTTACCTCCTGCTATATAAAAAATCATATTTTGGCACTTAAAAAGCTTAAGTGCTAACTTACATTTATAATAATACCTTCTTTAGAAATTGATTGCAAATAATGTGATCCAAATGTTTAAGCTAATTTTTTTCAGCATCTAGAAAATAAATTAAGGTCTGCAATTCAGTAGCTAAATCCACATTCTGAATGCGAACACTTTCAGGAGCTGAAAGTCGAATAGGAGTAAAATTCATAATTCCTTTTATACCAGCTTCTACCAACTCATCAGTAGTTTTTTGAGCAGTACTTTGCGGTACTGCTAAAATTGCAATATCAATTTGCTGATCTCGAAGTTGCTTTTTCATTTCTTTAACATCATAAACTGGTACCCCACTCATGATCGTCCCTGTAATTTCTGGATTAATATCAAAAGCAGCAGAAATACGGATATTATTAGTTCTTTTAAAATTATAATTTAAAAGCGCATGTCCCATATTACCTACACCTACCAAAGCTACATTAGTTAACGTATCTTGATTTAATATTTTCTTGAAAAACTTCAATAAGCTTTTTACATCATAGCCGTATCCTCTTTTCCCAAGTGCACCAAAATAGGAAAAGTCTCTACGAATTGATGCACTATCAACTTGAACAGCCTGAGCTAGTTCAGTTGAGGAAATTTTTTCTTTCCCCTCATCATCTAAAAAAACTAAGTAACGATAATAGAGTGGCAAACGTCTAGCTGTAGCTTTTGGAATTTTTGGTATTTCTCCCATTTTTATAAACCTCTCAATCAGTTAAAATATGTGAATTTTTCACTAATTTTCTTAATAATACTCACTTTATCGAATAAAAATCAAGTGATTTTTTCACAAGCCTTATTTTTACTAATTATAAGTCTAGAATCCTCTAGAATTACTATGATAGAATATTTGATTAGGAAGTGAGATAAATATGATTATTGGACAAGCACAAAACCTCGAACAACGCTTTGGGGCAAATACAATTTTTTCAAATGTTAGTTTTTCTATTCCTGACAACGCTCGGATTGGACTTGTCGGTCCTAACGGAGCTGGAAAAACTACCCTACTTAAAATTTTAACTGGCCAGCAAGAGGCTAGCAGTGGCAATTTCACTATTAACAAGGGTATTAAAGTTGGTTATATTGCTCAGGAAAATGCCTTAAACGAAAAAAATACAATTTGGGATGAAATGGAATCTGTTTTTGCAAATTTAATTCAAAAAAATAAGCAAATTACCCAAATGCAAATTCAAATTGCTGAGCACCCTGAAGACCAAGAACTTTTGAAACGCTATGATCAACTAGCTTATGACTTTGAACAAGAAGGCGGATTTTCTTACCAAGCAGAAATTAAAAGTGTTTTAAACGGTTTTAACTTCAAAGAAAATAGCTGGGAAAAAGTAATTGGTACTTTATCTGGTGGTGAAAAAACTAGATTAGCATTTGTGAAACTTCTCTTACAAAAACCACCTCTATTGCTTTTAGACGAACCAACTAACCACTTGGATTTAGACACTCTAGATTGGTTAGAAAGTTTCCTAAAAAATTATCAAGGTGCAATTGTCACTGTATCTCACGATCAATACTTTTTAGATAATTTAACCAACGAAATCTTTGAATTAAATTTTGGCAAGCTTACTACTTTTAAGGGAAACTATACTCAATATACTAAAGAGCGCGAATTGATGGATTCCCAGCAAGAAGCAGCTTATGAAAAACAACAAGAGCATATCAAAAAAGAAGAGGAGTTTATCCAGAAAAATTTAGTTAGAGCCTCTACTACTAAGCGCGCCCAAAGTAGACGTAAGCAACTAGAAAAACTAGAACGAATTACCCCTCCTAAACATAAAAATAAAGTTAAAATTCATTTTTCAAGTGAGCGTCCATCTGGAAAAGAAGTTTTAATTGCTAAAGATCTATCAATTGGCTATCCAGATAAAACGATGGTTGAAAATATTGATTTTCAAGTTAATAAAAATGATCGGGTAGCAATCATTGGGCCAAATGGGATTGGTAAATCTACTTTATTAAAAACTGTTGTGGACAAATTAACGCCTAAAGCTGGTTCAATTAAATTAGGAGCCAGTTTAGATATGGGTTACTACGATCAGGAATTACAAACACTTGACCCTTCTAAAACAGTGCTAGACACAATTTGGGATCGACACAAAACAATGCCAGAAAAAGATGTGCGTTCTATTTTAGCTAGTTTTCTTTTTACTGCTAAAGATACTGACAAAACTGTTGGACAATTATCTGGCGGACAAAAAGCTCGATTAACTTTAACTGTATTATCACTTGAACATGATAATTTCTTGCTAATGGATGAGCCAACTAACCACTTAGATATTGAAGCTAAAGAAGTTTTAGAATCTGCATTAAACAATTACGATGGTACACTATTATTTGTTTCTCACGACCGCTACTTTATTAACGAATTAGCTAATAAAATTATTTCTGTACGTGATGGTCATGCAAAACTTTATGAGGGGAATTATTCTTACTATCTTGCTGAAAGAGAAAAAGAGAAACTTGCTGCTCAAACAAGTATCTCTACCTCCTCTCCATCTTCTGCTCCTGCTTCTGAAAGTAAGACAAAACTTTCTTACCAAGAACAAAAAGCGCGTGATTCTCAAAAGAGAAAATTAGAACGTGCAATTAAAGATGCAGAAAAGCAAATCGAAGAACTAGAAAATCGAGAAGAGGAAATTCAAACTGAGATGGCCAATCCCGAAATTGCTGCTTCCTTTGAAAAGTTAGGTCCTTTGCAAGAAGAGCTAACTGAAGTCCAAGGAAAACTTGAGCAAGCTAATAATGACTGGGGAAAGGCAATTGAAGCTTTGGATAAATTTGAATAAAAATAAGGTTCGTATCACTTTCGATACGAACCTTATTTAATTTAACCCACATTTTTCAAAAATTTCATCAACATGCCGTAAATGATAATGATAATCAAAGGCATCAGCAATATCTTCTGGAGAAAGATAATTCATAATTTCACTATTTTCTACCAATGGACGGAATTGCTTTTGTTCATTCCAAGATTTTGCAGTCAATTTTTGCACCATATCATAAGCCTTTTCACGTGAAAGTCCAGCTTCATCAATTAGTTTTAATAGAACTCGTTGTGAATAAATTAAGCCATAAGTACGATCCATATTTTTTAACATTGTTTCTGGAAAGACATCTAAATTAGTTAAAATCCGGTTAAAACGATTTAACATATAATCAATTGCAATAGTAGTATCAGGTAAAATCACTCTTTCAGCACTTGAATGAGAAATATCTCGTTCATGCCACAAAGTTACATCTTCGTAAGCAGTGATTACATGTCCACGAACTACCCGTGCCATCCCTGATAAGTTTTCTGAACCAATTGGATTACGCTTATGTGGCATTGCAGAAGAGCCCTTTTGTCCTGCTCTAAAGTGTTCTTCAACTTCATGAATTTCTGACCTTTGTAAAGATCTTATTTCTGTAGCCCAGTTTTCAATACTCGTTGCAATTAAGCCCAACATTGCAATATATTCAGCATGTAAATCTCTTGGTAAAACCTGAGAAGTAACTGGCTGTTGTGTTAAACCCAGTTGTTTTAAGACACTAGTTTCTACTGCAGGTGGAACATTAGCAAAAGTTCCGACAGCTCCTGAAATTTTACCAGATTCTACACCTTTAGCTGCATGTTCGAAGCGTTCAATATCACGAACAATTTCTGCATACCAGCGGGCAAGCTTTAATCCAAAAGTAGTAGGTTCTGCTTGAACTCCGTGGGTTCTACCCATCATTACAGTATATTTATATTTTCGAGCTTTCTGCGCAATTGTTTCTTTTAGTTTTACTAAATCCTGACGAATAATTTCGTCTGCTTCTTTTAAAAGAACACCTTGTGCTGTGTCAACAACATCAGTTGAAGTTAAGCCAAAATGAACCCATTTCTTTTCTGCACCTAGACTTTCAGAAACAGTACGCGTAAAAGCAACTACATCATGGTGGGTAACTGCTTCTAATTCAGCTACTCTTTCAGCAGTGAAGCTAGCCTTTTCGGCAATTTTTTTGGCATCTTCAACAGGTACTTCCCCTAATTCTGCCCAAGCATTCGTTGCAGCAATTTCAACCTTTAACCAGGCATTGTAGCGATTTTCATCTGTCCAAACTTTGCCCATTTCCGGGCGAGTATAACGTTCAAGCATTTATTACATTTCCCATGGATTCTTAATAACAATAGTTTGTTCACGATCTGGTCCTACTGACACAGTCACTAATGGTAAACCAGTAACTTCTTCAATACGCTTCAAGAACTTCTTAGCATTTTCAGGAAGATCTTCATAATTCTTTACTTCCGTAATATCTTCTTGCCAAGCAGGTAATTCCTCATAAACCGGCTTACAACGATCTAATTCTTTCAAACTAGCAGGATAGTAATCAATTTCTTCTCCATCTAGTTCATAAGCAGTACAAATTTTAACAGTGTCAAAACCAGAAAAGACATCAAGTAAGTTTAAACTTAAAGCATTTAAACCAGACACCCGTTTAGCATGACGCAAAGCAACTGAGTCAAACCAACCCACACGACGTGGACGGCCAGTAACTGTACCATATTCATGTGCAATATCACGAATTTTATCACCAGTTGCATTAGTTAATTCAGTTGGAAATGGACCAGCACCAACTCGTGTAGTATAAGCCTTACATACACCAATTACATGATCAATCCGATTAGCTCCTACCCCAATTCCAGCAGCAATTCCTCCAGAAATTGTATTTGAAGAAGTAACAAATGGATATGTTCCTTCATCAATATCAAGCATAATTCCTTGTGCACCTTCAAAAAGGACTTTTTCATTATTGTCTAAAGCATCATTTACTAACACAGAAGTATCAGTTACATACTTCTTCATTCTTTGCCCGTATTCTAAATATTTTTCAAAAATATCTTCGAATTTAAGTGCAGGTTTACCATACACCTTAGTAAATAACTCGTTCTTTTCTTTTAAATTAGTACGTAATTTTTCTTCAAAAGTATCTTTTTCTAAAAGATCACAAACTCGAATACCAATCCGAGAAGCTTTATCCATATAAGCTGGTCCAATTCCATTCTTAGTAGTACCAATCTTATTTGCACCTTTAGCTTCTTCTTGATATTCATCTTGCTTGATATGGTAAGGCATAATAATGTGAGCACGATTTGAAATTCTTAACTTACTGGTATCAATACCGTTTTTTTCAAGATTGTCCAATTCTTCAAACATAACTTCAGGATTGATAACAGTACCATTACCAATCACAGCACCCTTACTTGCCGCAAAAATTCCTGAAGGAATTAAACGCATTTTAAAGTCTTTACCATCGATTTCGATTGTATGACCGGCATTGTTACCACCATTTGAACGAACTGCCATCGTAGCTTCTTTACTCAAAAAGTCAGTAATCTTCCCTTTACCTTCGTCTCCCCATTGACTTCCTACAACTGCAACTGATGTCATTGAATTTCTCCTCACTAATTTACAAACTGTTTTAAGTTTAACAATTTATAGAATAGTCGTCAAGCTAATTCCGAACAATATAAAAAGATTAAGTTTAAAATGTTATGGTTTATAACAATATTTTATTGATTTAACTTATATTTCGCCTCTAAAAAATATAAATTATTAATAATCTCCAAATTAGCAAAAATCATCTATTTAAGTTTTTTTACTAAAATGTAATCGGTTTGTTTATCATCCCCTACCATAAAAGTATGCTGACTAAATCTTTTGAATCCATCCTTTTCATAAAATTTTTGAGCATTATAGTTCTTTTCCCAAACTCCTAACCACATCTTATCTTTCTTTTTATCATGGGCAATTTTTTCAGCTAGTTGAATTAATGCTAAACCTAAGCCCTGGTGTTGAAACTCATTATCTAAATATATTCTTTCAACTTCCAAAGCATTTTCATCCACATCTTCAGTTTGGGCATCAAACTCATTAACCTTTAAATATCCTGCTACTTCATTATTAACTACGATAAAATAAAATTCACTATTCGGATTTTCAAGTTCATGGGTTAATTTTTCTGATGCATATGCTTCATCCAAGTACTTATTTAAGTCTACTTCACTGTTATCTGCACCAAAAGTTTGCGCAAAAGTTAAACGAGAGATTTTTTGTAAATCTTCTAAATCTTTTCCACTTACTTTTTTAATTTTATAATCAGTTGTACTCATTTAGATCTCCTATTTTTAGGTTACTAATGACGACTCCATTTATTTAAAATTAATTGACCAATTTCTTGCCAATGCGATTCTAAAACGAAATGCCCTCCATCTAATAAATGAACTTCAGCCTTTGCATCATCCTTTTTAAATGCTTCAGCTCCTGGATAAATAAAACTTGGATCATTCTTACCCCAGGCAGCTATTAATTCAGGTTGATATTTTCTCAAATATGCCTGATATTTAGGATAGTTTTTTACGTTATTTTGATAATCAAAAATTAAATCTGATTGCCGTTCCGCATAATCTGGGCTTTGAGTATAGAAATTATCTAAAGTATAACCATCAGGACCTACTGTGTTTGGTTGTTCCCCCCCTTAAATATTGACCTTTAATTGTTTCTGGGGTAAAAGCATTCATATACTTTTTTCTTAACTCAGGCGTAGGATGTTGCCAATAGTTTTCACGACCTGCCCACTTTTTACCTAGTCCTTCTTTATATACATTACCATTTTGACTAATAATTCCTAAAATTCTTTCAGGATATTTAACTGCAATATTAAAACCAATTGGAGCACCATAATCAAATACATACATATAGAATTTATCTAGTTCTAATTCATCAATTAACTTAATTACATATTTAGTTAAATTTTCAAAAGTATAATCAAACTCAGTATGATTGGGAGCAGCAGAATTACCAAAGCCAATATAATCAGGAGCAATGACATGAAAGTTTGATTCTAGCATTGGTGCTAAATGTCTAAACATAGAACTAGAAGTTGGAAACCCATGTAGTAAAAGAAAATTAGGTTTTTCTGAAGAACCACCTTCTCGATAAAATATATCCAATCCATCAATATTTTTTGTTTTAAATTTCATCATTAAATCTCTCTTTTCACTTTTATTATAATATTTTATTACATTCAAGCTAATAAAATAAAAATTCTCCTATCAAAAAAGACCTAGACCGACGTCTAGATCTTTATTGTCATACAAATTGTTTTATTTATTCTTCACCTTTAATAACTTGAGTTTTTAGCATAGAACAAATTACTTTTATCCTTAATTTTCTCTTATAAGCTTATAGAGACCTATTATCCCCCAAATTAAACTAAAAATTCCTAGAATTATATGATTGGTTACTGAAAGATGTGATTTAACTTCTATCATAACCATACAGCTTGCCCAACCAGTAAAAAAGAAACATAAAAAAACAAAAATACTACTTAAGAATACTTTTATACTACTTTTTTTCATAAAATTTTTATACCCCATTTTATAGACTTCTAAATGTCGTCTAGAGGAATTCCTATAAGTATAAGTTTTCCAAGCATAGTACTTATTTTATTCTTCACCTTTAATAACTTGAGTTCTTGGGTTGGATGGAGCTTTTTCTTTAGAAATTACTCCCTTTTCTACTAATTCTTCAATTTGGTCAGGATAATAACCAAGTGAAGATAAAATTTCTTTATTATTTTCACCTAAATTTGGTGCGGCACTATAAACTGGCTTGTAATTTGATAAGGTAAATGGCATCCCAATTGTCTTAAACTTACCACGGTTACCACCTTGATCAATTGTTACAATAGTACCATCTGAATTTAAGTCAGGATCATTTTCAAGTTCATACCAATCAAGGACTGGACCTACTGGAATTCCAACTTCACCTAACTTCTTAGTTAATTCAAACTTATCATAATTTTTAGTATAGGATTCAATTAATGGATACAATTCTTGCTTGTGTAATTGGCGATGCTCCCAATCACTGAATCTTGGGTCAGTAATCCATTCTGGGTGTCCCATGGTCTTTGCAATAGTTTCCCAACTCTTATTGCTATTTTGAACCACGATGTAAACGTAAGCATTTGGATCAGTTTCCCAACCTTTAGCTTTATAAGTCCAACCAATAACCTGCCCACCTTCAGTATTTTCAGAACGAGGAATAGCTTTTCCCCACTTCCAATTTGGATAAACAGCATAGTGAGGAAGCGCACCTAAATTATCAAGCATAATTTGATCACGTAGCTTAATCCGAGTCAAATTCAAAACTGCATCTTGCATTGATTGATAAACAAAAGTACCTTCACCAGTATGTTCTCTTTGAAGTAAAGCTGCCAAAATACCAATTGTTAAATGCATCCCTGAGTTTGAGTCCCCAAGAGCAGCAGCTGATTGAGTAGGAACATTATATTTACCAGTATTCCAACCAGTTGAAGTAGCTGAACCACCAGCAGATTGAGCAACAGGTTCAAAAGCTTTTACATTAGCAAAACGTGAACCTTGATTAAAACCTTTCAAGGAAGCATAAATTAATCTTGGATTCAATTTGTGAAGCTTTTCCCAACCATAACCGGCTTTTTCAGCAGCCCCTGGTTTAATATTTTCAACAAAGATATCAGCATCCTTTAAAAGATCGTACATAATCTTCTTTCCTTCTGGTGCTTTAATATCCAAAGTTAATGACTTCTTATTAGCATTTAATTGTAAGAAGTAAACACTCCAAGAATCCGCAATGTCTAGCAATTCATTTCTAGTTGGATCACCAGTATTAGTACGTTCAATCTTAATAACCTCTGCACCAAGCCAGGCTAATAATTGGGTACATGAAGGACCTGATTGAACTTGTGTCCAGTCAACAACCTTAATTCCTTTTAAGGGTGCATATTCATTAGTTTCATTTTCAATATTTTTGTTATTTGGTTCGTTAGTCATTTTCCTTCTCCTTTTCTGCTGCTTCAAGTGGAGCTAAATCTAACTTAGGATTTAAATTACCAATATGGCCAGATTCTTTACCCATAGCTGGATCAAGTTGGGCATTAATAATATTTGGTTTCCCTGATTCGACTGCTTTAGCAAAAGCATCTTTCATTTGTTGATAGTTTTCTACAAAGTAGTTATCACCGCCAAAAGCCTTTGCTAATAAGTCATATCTACCTTTGGGATCAAGAGTAGTTGGGCCTAATTGATTTGGTACAACTTGGCCAATCCCATTGTATATCCCCCCATTATTAAGAATGACGACAGTAATTGGTAACTTATAACGACAAATCGTTTCCATTTCCATACCATCAAAACCAAAAGCACTGTCACCTTCAAGAGCGACAACTGGCTTTCCAGTTTCAATGGCAGCGGCAATGGCATAACCCATACCAACGCCCATGACACCCCAAGTACCAGTGTCTAAGCGGTGACGAGGAAGTTGCATACCAATCATGTCACGACCTATATCTAAAGTATTGGCACCTTCACTTACCAAGTAAGTATCAGGATGCGCCTCAAAATATTCTTTAATTGGATCAATGGCAGCATAATAACCAAATTCTGGTTTTACCTTACCATTAGCAATTCGAGTAGCAAACTTTTTATCATTTTTAGCAGTATCGGCTGCAATAGCATCAAGCCAAGCTGAATCTACCTTATAGTTGGTTGCTTTAACTGCTGGTACTAACTTATTTAAAATTGACTGAATATCACCTTGCAATGGGGCATCAATTTTTTGTGATGAATCAAACTGAGTTGCATCAATATCCAACTGAATAAACTTAGCATCTGGATTAAATTCTGGTGCATCACCATATGAAAGCATCCAATTCAAACGTGCACCTACTAAGATAACTACATCAGCGTTCTTTAATGAAAGTGAACGAGCTGCGGCAGCTGAATGCTTACTATCATCTGGAATTACACCTTTTGCCATTGACATTGGCAAAAATGGAATATCAGTTGCAGCTACTAATTCTTGCAATTGCTTTTCAGCCCGATCATAAGCAGCACCCTTACCAATAATCATTAATGGCCTTTTAGCAGATTTAATTAAATCTACTGCTCTTTGCACGGCAGCATCACTTGGTTCTTGCAAGGGAGCGGGATCAACTGGAGTAAAAATCCCCATGTCTACTTGATCTGGAGCATTATTTAATTGAGTAATAGTGTCAGCAGGTAAATCTAAATAAACACCACCAGGGCGACCGGATACAGCAGTTCGAACTGCACGAGCAACTGCTAAGCCAACATCTTGCGCACGATCTACACGGTATGCCTTTTTACAAAATGGTTTAGCGGCATTATATTGATCTAATCCTTCATAATCTCCTTGAGATAAATCAATAATATGTCTTTCAGAAGATCCTGAAATCATAATTAATGGAAAACAGTTCTTAGTTGCTTGAGCTAAAGCCGTCAAACCATTTAAGAATCCAGGAGCAGATACTGTTAAAGCTACACCAGGTTTTTTAGTTAAAAAACCAGCTGCCGCTGCGGCATCAACTGCAGAATCTTCACGTCTAAAGCCAAAGTACTTCATTCCTCGTAATTCCATTAAACGAGCCAAATCTGTTACTGGAATCCCAACAATTCCATAAACATTGTTTATGCCATTAGCCTGAAGTGCTTTTACTAAAATATTGGCACCAGTCCTATTAAGAGAACTCTCAGTCATCTCTTTACCTCCATACTGCAATCTATCTAGTTTAATTATGTTATAATTTTTTTCAAAAATTTTTTCAAATAATAAAACTTCAAATTTTAATTTTTCTAAAATAATTCTTTTTATTTGAACTTGATTTTTTAAAATTTTATTCTTAGTTTTAGAAGTAGTTTAATTGTAGAGGTTATATTATGACAAAAATCTTAATTGATGATATTGTACCTATTCTAATTATTATGATTTTAGGGTATATTTGCGGAAAATTTTACTTTTTTGATAATGACCAACGACAAGGGTTAAACAAATTAGTCTTAGATATTGCTTTACCTGCTGCCTTATTTATTTCAATTGTAAAAGCTACCCGCTCAATGTTCGTTCAAGATATTCGTTTAACAATTGTCTCAATTGTTGGCGTAGTTGGGTTATTCATGCTCAGTTATTATCTAGATCGCTTACTTTTTCACCGCACCATTCAACAAGCTGCTGTTTGTGCTCTAATTGCAGGCTCACCAACAATTGGTTTTTTAGGATTTGCCGTACTTGATCCTATTTATGGAAATGATGTAACTACTAACTTAGTAATTGGAATCGTTTCAATTGTAGTTAATGCCGTTACCATTCCTTTAGGACTTGCTTTAATTAACAAAGGGCAAGCTTTAACCAAAAAGAAAATCAAGACCGAAAATACGCCCGCAACAACTGTTAAAATTAAGGTTCCAATTGGGAAAGGAAAAAATACTACTTACAAAGAAGAAATAAGAACAATTGCTAAAGATGCTCCAATTACTCCAGCTGAAGCAAAAGCTCTTGGTCCCAAAGCAAATGAACACGAAATTGATATTGCAAAAGCTGATAGCAATAGTAAAAAGCCTGAAAAGCACTCTTTAAATCCAACTCTTAGAGCTGTCATCAATGCAGTAAAAAAGCCAGTTGCTGCTGCACCACTACTTGCTGTTATCTTAGTCTTAATTGGTATCCGGATTCCGGACTCTTGGGCTCCGACTTTCGATTTGATTGCTAAGGCTAATGCGGGAGTTGCTGTTTTAGCAGCTGGATTAGCCTTATCTACGGTTAAATTTTCAGTTAACAAAGAAGTTATTTGGAATACTTTCTTTCGTCTGTTTTTAACACCTGCAATCATCGTAGCTTTTGCTTATATCATTGGAATGGGATTTGAACCTAATAAAATTTCTATGTTAGCCTTAGCTACTGGACTTCCACCTGCATTTTCTGGAATTATTATTTCTAGTCGTTATAATATTTACGTTAAAGAAGGTGCTAGCTCCGTCGCAGTTTCAACTGTAGTTTTTGCAGTGAGTTCGATTTTTTGGATTTGGATTTTACCAATTATTGCTCATTTAATCCATTAATAATTATTTAAGTATAAAAAGAGGGTTTGAAGAATTAATCTTCGAACCCTCTTTTAATTTAACATTTCACTTGCATAAGGTAGCTCAAGTGATGGATTAGCATTTAAAGTTTCATCGCTAAATTTATTATTTTGATATAAATTATAAGCAGCTGCTCCAATCATAGCCGCATTATCACCGCATAATTTTAAATCTGGCATAATTACTTTAGGTCTTTGCTTTTCTGAAAATTTTGCAATTTCTTTCTCTAAGCGTTCACGTAACCCCTGATTGGCAGCTACTCCACCACCTAAAATAAATGTCTTTGGTTGGTATTCCTTAATCGCTCTAATTGTCTTAGCTGTTAATACATCAACCACTGCTGCTTGAAAACTTGCAGCCAAATCATATTTATCTAATTCTTGGCCAATTTGTTCTGCATGGTGAGTCGTATTAATAAAGGCACTCTTTAACCCAGAAAAAGAAAAATCATAATTATCTTCTTCCATCATGGCACGCGGAAAATTAAATGTATCTTTTCCTTGATGTGCCCATTTATCAATTGTTTTACCTGCTGGATAATTTACTCCTAAAACACGACCAATTTTATCATAAGCTTCTCCAGCTGCATCATCACGTGTATCACCAATTATTTCGAAGTCAGTTGGACTTTTCATTAAAACCAATTCTGTATGACCACCTGATACTTGGAGTGCTAAAGCAGGATATTCTATTTCATCCTTTAGCTGTGCAGCCATAATGTGGCCCATAATGTGGTCAACTCCAATTAGAGGAATTCCTGTAGCCATTGAGGTTGCCTTTGCAGCGCTAACCCCAATTAATAAAGCTCCTACTAATCCTGGGCCATATGTTACAGCAATTGCATCAATATCTTTCCAGTCAGCATTAGCCTTTTGCATGGCTTCTTTAGTAATCTGGGTAATTACTTCAATATGATGGCGACTTGCCACTTCAGGAACTACTCCCCCAAAACGCTGATGACTCTTAATCTGAGTAGCAGTTACTAAACTTTCAATTTCACGTCCATTTTTTATTACTGCTGTTGAAGTTTCATCACATGAACTTTCAAAAGCTAAAATTCGTACATCTTTTTTTGTCAATTTACTTTTTCCTGTTCTTGTATTCTCAATTGCTTTATCATGCTCAACGCATCTTTTTTCTCTTGGAGATAATAATTTTTTCTAATAAAATTTGGTACAAATCCAAATCTACGATACATTTGCTGAGCTTTTAAATTATCTGTCCGCACTTCCAAAGTCATTTGAACAGCATGATTTTTACAAGCAATTTGTGTCATTACTCGTAATAATAAACTACCAATTCCTAACCTTTGAAAAGCCGGCTTAACTCCAATATTTGTAATGTGCCCTTCTTGCCCTTGCAGACGCATCCCGATAAAAGCAACTAACATTGCCTGATAATAAACAACAATATATAAAGTATTTGTCTCTTTTTTTAACTCTGACTCAAACGACTCTTTATTCCACGGAGTTTTTCCGGTGTAAATTTCTTTTTCTAATTTAATTAATTCTGAAATATCAGTTAATTTTGCTGGCATTACTTGCATTACCTTTTGATTACAAGTAAAAGCAAAGGGGGCAAATGATAAATCCAAAGTTGGAGCATGAAAAAACTTATTAAACTTCTTCCACATAATCACTATCTAACCCATAATCTTGTCCAGTTTTCTCATGCCATTGCATTTCAGCTTGAGTTCTTCTTAAATACTTGGGAATCATCTTATCTGGATCAACAAGACTAGCTGTTTGTCCAAGAAAACCCACTTGAGCTGCATGAACTTGATTTAAATCTCCAGCTAATTGAACTGGTTCAATTTCTTTCCAGACTTGCATTATTTTATCTAAATAGGTCTCAATATTACTGCCCACAAAAATAACTTTCTTAGTCAACTTCAGCTTCTTAAGCTGTTTTATTAAATCCTCTAAAGAATAATGTCCATCTGGAACAACATTCTTTAATGTCCCTCCACTTTTTAGATAAGCACCTGCAAAGAAATTATTATTTCGCGCATCTATTTCAGGAACAATAATCACATTTTCTTCATCAATTCCGTTAGCCAAAGCTGCTAAAGTTGAAACCCCTACAAGTTCTTTATTTAAAATTGTCGCAAACATCTTCGCAGTTGTAATTCCAATCCTAAGACCAGTATATGAGCCTGGGCCTTGAGCAACTGCAAACCGATCAATATCTTTTAATGAAAGGTTATTTTCTTTTAATAATTCAGAAATTAACGGATCCAAATGTTCACTATGATTTCGATTATCTTCTTCATTTTTTTCAGCTATTAATTTTCCATCTACCACTAATGCAACACTTAAATGATTAGTAGCAGTAGTTATACTCAAAATTTTCATTAAGTTTTCCTTATTTAAAGTATCTATTAATTTTTACTCGTTGTAATGCTTGTAAAATAATATATCCAATTGCAATCTGAAGCCAAGGGACGATTAATTCCTTCGCAATTCGTTGCAAAAATGCTAGTTTCAAATTAATTCCATATAAAAGATGGAGCCAATATGTGTTTAACAAAATATTTACAATGATGGTTACTAAAATGGTGGCAATTGCAATTCGCCATAATTTAACAGGCTGATGGTATAAAAATAACCCATAAATCACCACTGCTAAAACTGCCGATAAAGTGAACCCTGGAAAAAAGCCACCTTCAACTCCAAAAATAGCAGATGAAAGTAAATCACTTATCAAAGCACCAAAGCCGCCCCAAATTGGCCCAAAATAGTATCCTAGCATTATATTTCCAATAAACCCTAATCCTACCTTTAAGGTAGCTGGTCCAAAAGAAATTTTTTGTAAGACGATATTGATTGCTACTAATAATGCTAAAAATACTAAAGATTGTAAATTAATCTTTTTATTTTTTATTTTCACAGGCATCACATTCCTTTTAAATTATTTTAAATTCTTCCAGCTTATTTTGGCTAAGGCTGCCACTTCATCGCCAACTTTAATTTCATGATGTGTCTCTAATTTTTCGCGATCAATAAATTTCTCTATCTCTACTACTTCATCATCATAAATTTCTCTTTTAAAAGTAATATTTAAGTGACTTGGTAAGTGAGTATTTAAAAAATCTCTTTCTAAACTATCAATCAACCACTCAAAATACTTACTATTTGTTACATGATGATTGGTATCAAGATCATAGTATTTTACTTGATAAGTGTCCTTAGTGCTAACTTCTTTTAGAGAACGAGCTCTTTTGAAACGGACAGTCTTTTCTTCTAAGCCATCAAAACGATCAATAATATCTTTGTCAGGTGGAACCATTTTTCTTTTCTTTAAATCAAACATTATCCACTGACTTTTAACATTAAGCAAAGTTTCACCCTTCATGTTTTTGACACTAAAGTCACGGTAAACAAAGAAGCGGTTATATCCACTTGCTTGTGTTGAAAAGATCACTTTTTCATCAGCTTTGGGCAAAGATTTAATATTAAAATCATAATCTAATACTACCCAACCTAGGCCTTTTTCTCCTAAGTCTTCTACACCAGCTCTTTTTAAATTTAATTGGGTGTTAGAAGTTTCCATCATATAATCTACCAAGGCCGTTAATTTTAAGCGACCTTGCTCATCACAATTACTAAAACTAATCGTCTTTTCTAAATCAAATGTATCCATAAGTTATCCTTGATGATATTTGTCATACAATTCATTTTTTGAAACATGGTACTGTTTAGCCACTTGCTTAATAGCATCTTTTTTAGAAATACTATCAGCTACTAAATCTTTAACCTTCTGAATTAACTCATCCCATGACAATGTCTCTTCTTTTTCAGAATTCGGAGAAACAAGTACTACATACTCACCCCGAGGATCATTTTCTTCAAAGTATTCATTAATCTCTTGAATAGTTCCGCGAAGATATTCTTCATGAATTTTAGTTAATTCACGCGCTAAAGCAATTTCTCTACTTGGTTCTAAGACAGTTGCTAAAGTTTTTAAGGTCTTCTTAAGTCTGTGTGGAGCTTCATAAAAAATTGAAGTCCCTCTGAACTCCTTCATTTTTTCAAAAAATGGTACTTGTTCACTAGCCTTGCGTGGCATAAACCCCCAATAGGTAAATGGTTGAGCATCAAAACCAGAAGCAATTAAAGCAGTCGCAAATGCAGATGGGCCAGGTAATGAAACAACTGGGATATCATTCTTGATACATTCTTGCACCAAATAATATCCAGGATCAGAAATTACCGGCATTCCTGCATCTGAAATTTCTGCAATATTTTTTCCTTCTTTAAGCAACGCAATTAATTCAGGTGCTCGACTTTTGGAATTAAACTTATGAAAAGAAATCATATGATTATGAACACCAATCTTTTCAAGCAAAATTCCGCTTGTTCTTGTGTCTTCAGCAGCTATGTAATCACTTTCTGCAAGAATTCTTTTAGCACGTAAAGTAATATCTTCTAGGTTACCAATTGGAGTCGGTACTAAGAATAAGGTACCCACTTTATTGTTTTTAAAGCTACTTTGCTTTTGCATCTAACTATCCTTTCTGCGTCTTTGAGTTACTAGTCCCGCTACCGCCATCTAAGATACTTAGACAAAGCATACAATCTTCATTTTCATCATGATGTAATCCATAGTATGTATTACAAATATGATAACCAGATTTATAAATATTGCGCACTGCTGCTAGTCCTTCTTGAGAATGGACTTCAGCTGGTTCAGGTTTATTTTTATTTAACTTATCTAATTTTTCTCTTAAAAGTTGGTTCTCAACTCTTAACTCTGTATTTTCTTTTAAAATATCTAGGATATCACCCTTTAAACCAGTAACAGTCTCAGACATTTCATCTAACTTGTCATGTAATTGTGATAATTGTGAAAAAGGATCCAATTTTTTCGTACCCCTATGCTTCAAACTTTATTGCCAAATAACTAAGAGCATTTGTAAAACTAACATTACTTGCTCTCATTTTATCAATTTCTACTAATGCATCTAATAATTCAGCATTTTTAACTAGATTAACAGATTTTTCTAAATTATCAATTGCTAATTGCTTTAATTGATAGAGAATAATTTTTTGAATGCTTATCTTAGATGCACCAGAACTAAGTCTCTGTGCCCTTACAAAAGCCAAATCATTTTTTTCCATTAACTCTTGATACAAATATTTTACTTCTTGTGCTACTTTACTCCAATCTCCAGCTTCTTCGATTTCCTCTTTAGTTAAACCATACTCCAGCAACTTTGCTTGAATACTATCACCTTGTTCATCATTAAATTTAATGATCTGGGTTCTTGAACGTACTGTTGGTAAAATTGCATTGGCATTATTAGTTATTAAAATTGTAACTACTGGTGCACCTGGTTCTTCTAACAAGTTAAGTAAAGCATTATTAGCAGCCAAAGTCATTTTTTCTGCATTTTCAATTATGAAAAATCTCATCTTTCCTTTACGAGAACTTTTTGCCAGTTCTTCTTTTAAAGGTCTTATTTGATCAATAGAAATTGATTGTTTTCCACCTTCTAGTTTAACACGAAAAATATCAGGATTGTTTTCTGTTAAAATTCTTCGACATTCATCACAAGTTCCATCTGGTTTTTGGACGGCTTCACAATTAAACAAGCATGCGAACCAATAAGCTGTTTCAAGAGCTTGCGTTTGAATTGTATCTTCAAAAAGATAAGCATGGGCAACCTTATTATGTTCAAAAGCTTTTTTTAAAAACTCTGCTTCTTGTTTTCCAATATTTTTTAAATTAATCATTTTATTTAAAAATTTCTGGTAAGTTATTTTGAATTACTTCAATGCTATTTTGTACTACATCATCAAGCTTTTGGTTGGCATCAATGCGATGCATTCTTGCCGGATACTTTTTAAGTACCTCTTGATAACCTTGGTACACTTGCTCATGAAAACTTAATTTTTCTTGTTCCAATCGGTCTTCTTGATCAGGTCGTTCTTTCTTTATCCTAGCCAAGCCATCTTCTGGCTTAATATCTAAAAATAATGTTAGCTGTGGTTCTAAATGTTCTGTAGCAAAATCATTAATTAATTTCACTTCATCAATTCCTAGTTTTCTTCCCATTCCTTGATAAGCTAAAGAACTATCTACAAAACGATCAGAAAAAATAATTTTTCCTTTCTTTAAAGCTGGTAATAGCACCTCGTGAACATGTTGACTACGCGAAGCCGCATATAAAAGTGCTTCGGTAGTTGCATCCATTTCATTATTATGAGGATCCAAAATGATTTTACGTATGTTTTCTGAGATTTGAGATCCACCTGGTTCTCTTGTAACTAAATATGGGTATTTTAATTTGGGCGAAATTCTTTTAATAATTTCGTTTAAGACAGTAGTCTTACCGGCACCATCAGGGCCTTCAACTGTAATTAAGTATCCTTGCATGAATAATTTCCTCCACTTTGCATTGTACTGGAAAATCTAAATTAATGACAGTGTTTGTTTTAACTAAGTTTAAGAAGAAAAGAAAAAGCCCAAAAAATTTAAATTTTCGAGCAAATTTCATTAATATTATGAACTTAATTATATCCAGTAAGTTTTATTTTCTTTGTTTCTTACTTACAGCTAGTCCTAAAATTGCACCTACACTAGCAATCATTAACCCTAAAACACTTGCTTTATTTGCTTGATTACCAGTTTGTGGTAAAACTTTAGCCTGGTTATTTTTTCCTTTAGAAAGATTTCTCTGATCAAATCGTTTCTTTTCTTTTACAGAAAGAGAATTACCAAGATAGCGAGAAGTTTCCCGACGGGTGGTATAAGTTTTACGTAATTTAGCAGGTGTTCTATGAACTTTTGATTCTCCTTTGGTGTCTTTAGCATGGGGCGCAACAGTAATAATAACTGGCACTTCAAGAGTTTCACCATTTGGATAAGTTACTACCACTGTTCCTGTTATTTTTCCAGCTTCGGCAGTCTCTGGGGTCTTCTTCCAAGTGTACTTAGTACCCTTGGGAAAATCAGTTTTATTCTTAATTCCAGTAGAAGCTTCTGGAAGTTTCCCAGTAGGAACAACAATTGGATTAGGAACTGGTTTAGTGGAAATAGTTGGTTGACTAGTTTGAGGAATTTGTGGGGTTACTGGATTTCCACTATCTTTAGTCGCTGGAGTTGAGGTATCTGGGTTAACTTCAGGCGCTGGAATATTCTTACCAGAATCTATAGTCGGTTTTACCTCTTTTTCCACGTAAATAATAATTGGTGCTGGATTATTTGAACCAAATGTAATTTTATCTGGAACTGTCTTATTCGTAATCACCCATCCTTCTGGTACATTACTTTGGATATTAGTAAGAACAGTCTCATTCGTCTTACCATTCACCTTGTAAGTCTTAATTATCTTACCAGCTGGATCGACGTAATTAATTACTTGAGTATGGTCATTGGCAGTGTAAGTAAAGGTTACTGTTGAATCACTAGTATTTCCTGTTACTGCTACTTCTGAAGCCGCATCTGGATTAGTTACTGTGTAACCTGCAATTTCTGGGGCTGTTACTGCATCAAACTTAGCATCTTTTGTGTTCCAAGCACTGTAAGTTACTTCTCCTGTTACTAAGTCTTCAGTAGCAGTTCTATGAAGTGTTACTGATTCAATCTTGTAAGTTTCTATCTTATTAGTTACTGGATTCACATAATTAATAGTTCTAGTTACAGTCTTGTTCACTTTATCTGCTTGACTTGGATCCTTAGTTGCATGTTCTACGTAAACAATCGTGTCCTTAAGTGGGGTTGATCCAAATGTGAATGAACTTGGTACTTGTTGTCCACCAACTACTTGCCAGTTAGCTGGTACTTGAAGTGTTACTGGGATAGTTTCACCAATTTCTCCTGGTACTTTTTGGGTACTTACAACATCATTATGATCAGCGTTGTTGACAAACTTGATTGTAGCTGTTTGTTCTGCCTTAGTGTAGTTGACAGTAACTACAACGTTATTCACTGGACTTCCATCAGATAAACCATTAGCTGAAGCTACGTAGTCTTTACCATCCTTAGTAGTGATTTCACCACCAGTGATGGTTCTAGTGTATCCACCAGCACTTGGAATTTCTACTTCTGGGAAACTGATTGAATTATCAGTCATATTTGAAGTCCAGTCAGTGTATGTCACTTCACCGGTTACTTCATTAGTTGACTTAGTTCTGTAGAAGTCAAGGGTTTGCGTTACTACTTGTGGCTTTTTACCTTCGATATTTGCAGTAATAGTTCTGGTTACTTGATGGTAAACATCACTATTATTCTTATCGGTACCTCCATCAACTACATCAATCTTAGGTTGAACCTTAACAGTGATGTCACCATTATCTTTACTATCTGCATTAAATGGAACTGTGGTTGGTACTTTGGTATTTGGTACAACTTCATAACCACTTGGAATATTCAATGGAGTATCACCACTATTATTACCAATAGTTACACTTGTTCCTGTTTTACCACTTACAGTTTGAGTGCCTACTGTCTTACCACTTGGCTCAACGAAGTTAATCTTTCTGGTTTGTTCATTTGCAGTGTAAGTAAAGGTTACTGTTGAATCACTAGTGTCTCCTGTTACTGCTACTTCTGGAGCGGCATCTGGGTTACTTACGGTGTAACCTGCTTCTGCTGGAGCAGTCACTGCATCAAACTTAGCAGTGTTCCAAGCACCATAAGTTACTTCATTAGTTGCTAAGTCCTTAGTTGCGGTTCTCTGAAGAGTTACTGTTTGATCTTCAACCTTAGTAGTCTTACCTGCTACTTCAGTTTCAATCGTTCTAGTAATAGTCTTGGCGACATTATCCTTTTCACTTGGATCCTTAGTTACGTCTTCAGTCTTGTGGTCTACGTAAACAATTGTGTCCTTAAGTGGAGTTGAACCAAATGTGAATGAACTTGGTACTTCTTGTCCACCTACTACTTGCCAGTTAGCTGGTACTTGAAGTTTTACTGGGACTGTTTCACCAATTTCTCCTGGTACTTCTTGGGTCCCAACTATATCATTATGATCGGCGTTATTTACGTACTTGATTGTAGCTTTTTGAGCTACTTTGACATAGTTAACTGTTACCTTACTGGCGTACCGTCTTTTAGGCCTGAGTGTGCTGCTACATAATCCTTGCCATCCTTAGTAGTGATTTCACCACCAGTGATGGTTCTTGTGTATCCACCAGCACTTGGAATTTCTACTTCTGGGAAACTGGTTGAATTATCAGTCATGTTTGAAGTCCAGTCAGTGTATGTCACTTCACCGGTTACTTCATTAGTTGACTTAGTTCTGTAGAAGTCAAGCGTTTGCGTTACTACTTGTGGCTTTTGACCTTCTATATTTACAGTAATAGTTCTTGTTACTTGACGGTAATCACTATTACTCTTATCATGACGTCCATCTACTGTATCAACCTTTGCTTGTACGTGAACAGTAATATCACCATTATCTTTATTATCTGCGTTAAATGGAACGTTAGTTGGTACTTCAGTATTTGGTACAATTTCGTAACCACTTGGAATATTCAATGGAGTATCACCACTATTGTTTCCAAGAGTTACACTTGTACCTGTTTTACCACTTACAGTTTGAGTTCCAACTGTCTTATCAGTTGGATCTACAAAGTTAATCTTTCTAGTATGTTCATTCGCAGTGTAGGTAATAACGACATTATCATTTTTATCGTTAAATTTTACTGCTTTCAATGGAACTTTAACTTTATCTGGTGTATAGCCTTTTACTTCTGGCACAGAATATTCTTCCCAAACAGGATTATTACTCTTATACGCAATAGGTTCATCAACATAAGTTTGATTACCATCTTGAGTAAAAGTTACAATTTGGGATTCACTCTTTGGAGTAATATCTTTTGGTAATCCTTCAAAAGTAATCGTTCTAGTGATATTCTTAGAATTCTCCACTTTATTTGGATTTACTTTGAATAAAATCAAATTTCCAACATTACCATCATTATAATCGAAGACACCAAAAGTATAACCAGCTTGCTCAGTGTTAGGTAAAATAGTCCACTTAAATGAATCTTTAAAGTTTTGAATATTATCAGCGTTTACTTCTTCACCCGAATTTTCAAGGTAATTTTTAATAAATGAATCTAAATTAGTCACATAAGTACTTGGATCATTGTCTACACTTGCACCAAGCTTTAATTCATTATCTGACTTTAATAGTAAGGTATCATTGCCATCAGCTGGTAAAGTTGCAATTTCTTTTAAAGAATCACCATATAAGTTACTATCTAAAATAATTGGATCTTTGCCTGGAATAGTAACCTTAATACTTGGATCATTTGTCGGTTCAGGATTGACATAATCGCCATCTTCATCTTTGGTGTAATCATATGTTGGAGCAACTTTCCATTCAATGGTCGTACCTACAGGCAAAGCGCCTAAATTACCAATATAACTGGATGCACTGGGGATGGTATCTATATTATCAATAGTGCTATCGCCCTCTCCATTTTCAAAGTAGGGAGCGTCACTAATAATTGGAGTTTCACTAATTGGATGAACGAATACTGTTGCAACTTTGTTTGCAGTACCAAAGCTCATTAAGTCTTCTGGAAACTCTGACTCATCATCCAACTCAAATCCTAATCCTTCAATCGTAGTGTTAAAATTGCTTTCAACAGCATCCCTATTTGCAAGAGATTCCTCTTCATCTTCGTTCTTAGCCTTATCACCAACCCATTCATAATGCGCAACTAATGAATTATTATCGGTGTTGATAATATTTAGACTATTTTTTACTTGATTTTCTTTAACTTCTTGTTCTGCTTTTCTTACTAAAACTGGAACGTCTACCATGACATCCTTAGCCATGGGAGTATCAGCATCCATATCTTCATAGGTTAACTTAGCTGTACCATTTGTATTCCCAATCTTAGAAACATCCGGCTTTTCTGTCCAAGCTATACTTGCATCATCACCATACTGAGCTAATTGTTCTTGCGTAAATAACTCATTCAGGTTTAACTCAGGTACTTGATTTTGTTCAGTGTATAAAGGTGAACTAGTCAAGCCAGTTTCAGTCTTAGATTGATTATTTTGTTCAGTAACCTCTTCACCTTTTTCTTGCGTAGCAACTTGATTTACTTTTTCATTAGTTTCGCCGGTACTTTTCAAATTTGTTTCTTGAGAAGTAGTTTCTTCACTATTTAAAGAAGTATCTTGATCTTCTTTAGTACTTTCTTTAGAAACCGGCTTTGCATTACTTTCTACAACTGCAGTAGACGAATCTGGTGCTACTGTTTCCGCATGAACTATATTTCCATTCCCCATTACAAAAAAAGTGGTTCCAAGTAATACGCTGCATAATCCAACTGTATACTTACGCAAACTGAAACTTTCTTGCTTCCCATTTAGTTTATTTTTAAAATTAGCATCTTGCTTGTGCTTCATAATCCAAACTTTCCTTCTTTTTTCTACTTTCCATTATTTTTTATTTTATTATATCACTTTTTGTTATTTTTACCCCTTCTAGCACAAACTTAATATATAAAGTTCGATTATATCCCGTAAATATGGACTTTTTAGTTACACTAATTTTTACATTTTTGTCTTTTTATTAAAAAAGACAACAAATAATATTCCAATATTGTAATTTTTGTTATGAAAAAAACCTCAAAAGTAGCTAACTTTTAAGGTTTATCTCATCAATTCATCTCTAGGTATAAATTTTTCTCTAAATAAAACTAATTACTGAGTAATTACACTATCTGAATTACTTGAAGCTGTATGTCTTCTTCTAGCTTCATTATATAAAAAATTATACTTTGCATGTAAAATCTTGTCTGCAATCCGGTTGTCGGTAGACAAATCTAAGGTTGTCGGTTCAAATGTTTTTTGCATTGCAATTTGTCGTTGCAATCTAGTAACTGTTGCAATTAATCGACCATCCCCAACTTTTTTGATATCAATTTTTTCTCTCATAGGATAGTTCTCCCCTGAACCGCTCTTTTTAGTGTTATTGAGTTTGCATATTCAATATCGCTTCCTACCGCTAACCCTGCTGCTAAGCGAGTAATTTTAATGCCTGCTGGCTTTAATAATTTTCCAATATACATACTAGTTGCTTCACCTTCAGGAGTAGAATTGAGCGCCAAAATTACTTCTTTAACTTGATCATTTTTTTGTAATCTCTTTATTAAAGACTTGATATTAATTTCTTCTGGTCCTACTCCATCCATTGGTGAAAGCACCCCATGAAGAACATGGTACAACCCACTATATTCGCCCATTTCTTCAAAAGCCATCACATCTTTAGGTTGTTCTACAACCATAATTGTTGATTGATCTCGATTAGCATTTGTACAAATTTCACAAGGATCTTGTTGCGTAATATTGCCACAAATTGAACATGAATGAATTTCTTTTTTTACAGCTTCCAAAGATTTAGAAAAATCTTCTACATCTTTTTTATTCATATCTAATGTATAAAAAGCAAGTCTAGTTGCTGTCTTTTCACCAATTCCTGGTAATTTCATATAGTTTTCAATTAAACGTGTAATTGGCAAAGGATATTGCATTCCTACATCAGTCCTTTAGTATATTTTCCCATTGAAGCTTGAGTAGCATCTTCTACTGCTTGAATACCTTTATTCACAGCATCAATAATTAAATCTTGTAACATATCTGGATCTTCAGGATCAATTGCTTCAGCTTCAATCTTGATATCTTTTAACTTACGATCCCCACTAAAAGTGGCCACTACCATATCATCAGCTGATTTACCCACAAATTCTTGAGTAGATAAATTTGCTTGTTCTTCAGCCATTTGCTTTTGCATTTTTTTGGCTTGTTTAATTAGGTTTTGCATGTTTCCCATGTTTCCCATTCCACCAAAATTAGGTCTTTTTCCCATTTTAAATCTCCTTTAATCTTTAATATTAACCAAGTCACCAAATAATTCTTGTGCCTTATCTACAACTGGATTACTTTTTGGCGTTTGTCGTTCTGAGTTATTCTTATTTAATAATTCAGCTTTGTGCTTACTCAAAAAGTCAGCTCTTACCTTTTGCCAATCCCTAGCAGCCACTAACACAATCTTGTAATTGTGCTGTGTCATTTTAGCTAATTGGGCTTCCAGCTCTCCTAATAATTCTACATCATTATTAGTGTATTTAAACCATAATTCATATTTGCATGACAAAACTACTTCTTGATTACTTGCTGCTACTGGTTCAAGAATTTTTACCATTGCTTGTTTATTATTAGGGAAAGTCGAAAGAACATCACTCCAGCTTTCCTTTATATTAACCAAATCATTTTTTGTTGCATTCATCAAAACGTGGTAAATTTTTTCTTTATTATCATATGCTACACCATTTGTCTGAGGCATAACAGTTTTTTCACTCCTAGGAGCTTCATCTTTATTTTTTGTTTGATTCAATGCAGATTTATGAAGTAAGCTTTGTACTTGTCTAGTTAAACTATTTATTTGATTTTGCAACTCACTTAATTCTTCACTAGGAACCTCTCCACCAGGTTGAGGAGAATCTTTTACTTGATGTGTCATTTTAACTGAAAAAACATCAAGTGGAATTGCTTGCTGATTAGTATACTTTAAATCATTCAAAGCTTCATTTGCTAACTTTGTTAATTTAAAAAACTTTTCTTCTGGAATCTCAGTTAGTGAGCTAGCAAAATCATTTAAAAAATAAGTATGACTTTTATCACCCTTTTTGGTTAATAGAGCTTGCACACTCAATTCGATCAATTCATTTAAAATATTTTTACTACTTGCTCCGCTGGCAAGCAATTCTTTAATCAAGCTTAAGGAATCCTCTGTGTGCGTCTGCATCAACTGTAAGAATAATGTTTCAATCTTTTCTTGAGCTGCAAAGCCAGTAATTTTTAAAGTATCTTCATATTTAATTTGATCTTGGTCATAGGACAAAATTTTATCTAAAATACTCAAACTATCCCGCATTCCACCATCTGCAACTTGTGCAATTACTTTTAGTGCCTTTTCATCATAAGAAACATTTTCTGCTTTTAAAATTACTTTCATTCGGGCAATTAAGTCCATTTGCGAAATACGTTTAAAGTTGTAACGCTGCGTTCTTGAAATAATTGTTGCGGGAACTTTTTGCAATTCTGTTGTTGCTAAAATAAAGACTACATGCTCAGGAGGTTCTTCCAAAGTTTTTAAAAGGGCATTAAATGCACCCATGGACAACATGTGAACCTCATCAATGATGTAAACTTTATACTTTCCTTGCGTTGGAGCATACTTTACTTTATCTCTAATATCACGAATTTCATCTACTCCATTATTCGAAGCAGCATCGATTTCAATAATATCATTCATTGCTCCTTGATCAGCTGCTATACAATTAGCGCATTCATTACAAGGTTCTCCGTCTTGTAAATTCGTACAATTAAGAGCTTTTGCAAAAATTTTCGCACAAGATGTTTTTCCTGTTCCTCGCGGACCGCCAAATAAAAAGGCATGCGACACTTTGCCACGCTTGATTGCATTTTTTAATGTATCAGTTATCGCTTCTTGGCCTACTACATCATCAAATAAACGTGGTCGCCACTTACGATAAAGCGCTTGATAAGCCATATATACTCCTTTACCGAATTAAAAAGCTCTCAACTCTTTAAAAGAGTTAAGAGCGATCAAATGTCTCAAAAAAAGGCACATATCCAAGCAACCTTAGTGCTGCTACCTTCCGGTCCTGACACGATTCAGAGGTCAGATATTGCCTGTATTTAATAATACTCTATTTTAAGAAAAATTTCCACTATCTTTTACTTTTTGCTTCTTTCGAATTGCCCTAAAAAAATCTTTTAACATTTGAGCAGCTAAAGGCTGGTAAATTCCACCATAAACTTGTGGATGATGATTAAACTTATCTACTTTAAAGAGATCAATTACACTTCCAGCCGCTCCCGCCTTAGGATCAAATGCTCCATAATAAACATCTTTTAAACGAGCATTAATAATTGCTCCAGCACACATTGCACATGGCTCAAGGGTTACAAAAAGGCTACAATCAATTAGCCGCCAAGAACCCAAAGTTTCACAGGCTTGCCTAATTGCAATCAATTCTGCATGTTGTGTAGCATCTTCATCGAGCTCACGCCGATTATACCCTTCACCTATTACATTTCCAGCCTTATCAACCACAATTGCGCCAATCGGAACCTCACCTTGACTTTGAGCTTGCTGCGCTTGTTTAAAAGCCAGTTGCATAAATTTTTCTTTTTCTTCTTTAGAACGCACTTTTTTCCCTCACTTCTAGTTAATTATAGCAAATCAGGGAGAAATCCGTCGCAAAATAGTTACTAATCTTTGCGATGAAAAGTGTAACAATTCAAAAAATAAGCTCCTGCTCCAATAAAATAGATAAAGGCTATGCCTGTGATACCGAATAGTGCATTATTATTTAAAGCTACGGCAGTTAGACCAATCGCTGCAAGAACTACAATAATGGTTAAGATAATATTGATTGCTTTCATATCTATACTCCTATACAAATAGTATATTTTAATTCTTGCTTTAATAATATCAACTATTATTCAAAAAAGCTACTATTAGGTTTAATTTTTTATACTCTTTAGCAAATAATATCCTTTATCACGCGCTAAAATTTCACAATTACCAAAAGTTGCTTCAAGTAATTTTTTAGCACTAGGTGCTCCTTGCTTTTTTTGAATAATCACAAGCAATACCCCATCT
Organism: Lactobacillus sp. PV012; assembly: GCF_014522325.1. Classification (NCBI taxonomy): domain Bacteria; kingdom Bacillati; phylum Bacillota; class Bacilli; order Lactobacillales; family Lactobacillaceae; genus Lactobacillus; species Lactobacillus sp. PV012. The sequence goes on along the minus strand of NZ_CP041983.1, from coordinate 363,352 downwards.
TTTACTAAATGATCTTTGGCATTTTCCAAAATTTCATCAACTACTTTTTTACCTGCACGAATTGGTGGATTTGTACAAATTAATCCATACTTCTTATCGCTTGCAATCTCATGATAAGCATTGGAAGAATAGATATTCACATTATTCAATTGATTGATCTTTGCATTTCTCTTAGCTAATTCTAAAGCACGTTCGTTTACATCTACCATATCTACTGTCTGATTCGGCCAAAACTTCGCTGCAAATAATCCAATCGGCCCATAACCTGTCCCAACATCCAAAATACCAACTGGTGGAAAATGAACTCCCTTCATTGCCTTAATTAAAACTCCTGACCCATAGTCAATCCTAAGTTTTGAAAAAACTCCTGCATCAGTTGTGAACTTTAAATCTACTTTGTCTACTTTATAATGTACCTGTCTTTCATCATGTTTTGCATCCGGATTAGTCGCAAAATACATTTGATTTTTTTCAGCCATTACTTGTCCTCTTTTCTACTTTTCATTTAACATTTTACTATTCTTTTTTCAAAATGTGGATTAAATAAATTAATAGAAATAAATGGTATAATAACTAAGAAACAGTTTATACTGAACAATCACAATTAGTAAGAAGGGAAATTTTATGGATATTTCATTTCCAATTTTTATCGTTCTTGTAGTTATTGGAATAATTGCTTTAATTATCGGCTTTAACATTAAAGGAAAATCAAAAGTATTTGGTCAAGAATTAGAGACTAGTAAGCAAACCTGGGCAAGATTTTGGATTACTGCTGGTTGGGTAGTTATTGGCTTATCCGTGCTTTACTTTATTTTTGGGATTATTTTACACTTATACTTTAAACTATATTAAAAAGATGGTTCTCACGAACCATCTTATTTTTTTGGATTTCTATGTTTAAACCATTTTTCTAATTTTTCAATTCCTTCTGGACCTTTATTCTGTGCAGACTTCAAATTATTAAGTTCCTGCTGGATCTCTTGATTTTGTCGAACTAGATTTTCGTTTTGCTGTTCTAAGTTTTCCAATTTTTTTAAAATCAAGCGTATACTATCATCATCTGATAAGAGTTCTTTATTTGAATCCCTTTTTACTAAGTATGTAGTTAGAGTTGAAGTTAAGATTCCCATCACTCCAATCCCTAAAAATATCATTACTAAAGTCACAAATTTTCCAATTAAGGTATGAGCAACTAAACTCTTAGAAGAAACATCACTGTAGCCAACTGTAGAAGCTGTTGAAATTGCCCACCAAAAAGCCTCATCTAAAGAAACATGTTCTGTAAGAGCAATTCCAATTGAACCAAGCAGTAAAAAAGTCAGTGAAAAGTAAATCACATATAAAAAACCAGAATTATGAAAAATTTTTCTTAATCTTCCCATCAATCCAGTTAACCGAATTAGACGCAAAAATCTAATTGGAATTAAAAAACCAACTTCTGTCATTATTATCCAGATAAACACTAAACTAATTGGTAAAATAGAGAGTAATTCAAAAATATTATTTTTTACATACTCTTTTTTATTCTTTGACCTAAACAGCTGCCAAAAATAATCAACTGCCAATATAGCTAATAAAGCATTATTTATCCAGAACCATTTACTATGCGTCGTATTTAAGTTAATGACCGCTGCATAATCTAATACGATTAGTAAAATGGAAAATATCGCAATAAAAGCTATTACCCAGTTATAAATATTTTTTCGGGACAAACTAAATTTTATTTTCGTATTTTTCATTTTACAACTTTCTAAATTTATAAAAAAATAAGCTCTCTGCAAATGGCAAAGAGCTTATCTTATAAATGAGACTATTACTTAACAGTAACAGTAGCACCAACTTCTTCAAGCTTAGCCTTGATGTCGTTAGCTTCGTCTTCAGAAACAGCTTCCTTAACGTTCTTAGGTGCACCATCAACAAGATCTTTAGAATCCTTAAGGCCAAGACCAGTGATGTCACGTACAACCTTGATAACCTTAACTTTTTCTTGACCAACGTCAGTTAATTCAACGTCAAATTCAGTCTTACCAGCGTCACCACCAGCAGCACCTGCAGCTGCAACTGGAGCAGCAGCTGAAACGCCAAATTCATCTTCGATAGCTTTTACTAAATCGTTCAATTCAAGGATTGATGCATCTTTTAAAGCTTCAATAATCTTATCAGTATCTAAAGCCATTATAAGTTTCCTCCGTAATATAAATTAATTTTTTGACTATTTATCTTATTCGTCCTTAGAATCAGCAACAGCCTTAACAGCATATGCCACGTTGCGAACAGGTGCTTGTAATACAGAAAGTAACATAGAAAGCAAACCTTCGCGACCTGGGATAGAAGCAAGCTTCTTGATTTCGTCTTGGCTGGCAACCTTACCTTCGAGCATACCACCCTTAATTGATAAGGCATCAATATCGTCTTCATATTTTGAAACGATACGAGCTGGTTCTGTAATATCCTCTGCATCAGCAGTATAAACAACAGCAGTTGGACCTACAAAAGTATCTTCCAATCCTTCGATCCCAGCTTTTTTAGCAGCACGTTCTAAGTAAGTATTCTTGATGACCTTCATCTTTACGTTAGAATCACGTAATTCTTTACGTAAATTAGTAACTTCTTCAACAGTTAAACCTAAGTAATCAACAACAAGAATTGCCTTTGCTTCCTTAAGTTCTTCTGCAAATGCGTCAACAAGTTTTTCTTTAGCAGCAATAGCAGCTTTACTCAATGAATTCACCTCCAGATTTTTAATACATCTTTTAATACTACAGTGTAGTATAATATAAATCCTATCTGCCGAAATTAAAAACTCCACGCCAAAAACACGTGGAGTTGTAATACTCTTTGTTTTCTGGCCTCGGCGGGATATTGAGGCATGTTGCCACCCGAGTCTTAGGTAGAATTTACTTCACCAAATACTTTACTAGGTATCCATAAAGATGTCAACCATTTTTTAAAATAAAAAGCTTTGAATTTTCTTCAAAGCTCTTCATTCTAATTAGTCTAAGTTTAATGGATCCAAGTGGATACCTGGTCCAAAGGTTGCTGAAACAGCAACACTCTTAATATATTGTCCTTTTGCTGCAGCAGGACGTGCACGTAAAATAACATCACGTAAAGCATTAAAGTTTTCAGCTAACTTATCTGCTTCAAATGAAGCTTTACCAATAGGTGCGTGAATTAAACCTTGCTTATCAACACGGTATTCTACTTGACCAGCCTTAACATTTTCAACTGCTTTAGCAACATCCATAGTTACAGTACCAGTCTTAGGGTTAGGCATTAAACCTTTAGGTCCTAAGATACGACCTAAACGTCCTACTTTAGCCATCATCATTGGTGTTGCAACAACAACATCAAAGTCTAAATAACCATTTTGAATCTTTTCTACTAATTCGTCACCGCCAACTTCATCAGCACCAGCTTCTTTTGCAGCTTCTGCTTGTGGACCTTCAGCAAAAACGATAACTTTTTGGCTCTTACCAGTACCATTAGGTAAAACGATAGAACCACGAATTTGTTGATCAGCTTGTTTTGGATCAACAGAAAGATTATAAGCAACTTCAATAGTTGCATCGAAATCAGCGTATGAAGTTTCTTTAGCTAACTTCATTGCTTCATCTACTGAATAAAATTTGTTTGAATCAACTTTTTTAGCTGCTTCTAAATATTTTTTACCATGCTTTGGCATGTGATTTCCTCCTTGCAAATGTGGTCAAACGAGTTCTCAACTCTCCCACCTTGATTCGTTAACTTTGGTTAACAATCCGACATTTCTAAAAAGTATGGATTAGTCTTCGACTTCAAATCCCATGCTTCTAGCAGTACCTTCAATCATGCGCATAGCAGCTTCAACATCTGCAGCGTTTAGATCTTGCATCTTGGTTTCGGCGATTTCCTTAACTTGTGCCTTAGTAACCTTAGCTACCTTCTTAGTATTAGGTTCACCAGATCCCTTATCAACCTTAGCAGCTTTCTTTAAAAGAACTGCAGCAGGTGGAGTCTTAGTAATGAATTCGAATGAACGATCTTCATATACAGTAATAACTACAGGAATAAGCATTCCCTTTTGATCAGCAGTACGTGCATTAAAGTCCTTAGTAAAACCAACAATGTTGATTCCAGCTTGACCCAATGCAGGACCTACTGGAGGTGCAGGAGTTGCTGCACCAGCAGGAATTTGTAATTTAACTACATTAATAACTTTTTTTGCCACGGTCAATACCTCCTTGATTCCGTGATGCGGTTATAGTGGAGAATTTTCCTTTTTCTCCTCCCACAATATTACAGATACTGTGTTATTGTAGCATCATTTATTTTTAATTACAATATCAGTCATCTAATTTTTTTACTTGGTCATAATCAAGTTCAGCATTAGTTTGACGACCAAACATATCAATCACAGCAGTTAACTTACCTTTTTCAGGTTCAATTTCAGTAATTTTTCCTGAAAGGCCATTGAAAGCACCACCTGTAATTGTAACTGTTTCTCCAATTTCATATTCTACGTCTGGAATTGATTTATTATTTGTCTTGTTAGCAGATAAAATTCGCTCAACTTCATCATCATAAAGTGGAGATGGCTTAGAACCACCACCATGGCTTCCGATAAACCCTGTTACATTAGGAGTGTTTCTAACAACAAACCAGCTTTCATCAGTCATGATCATTTCAACTAAAACATAACCAGGGAAAATCTTCTCTTCAACTTCTTGTTTCTTTCCCCGAACCATTTCAGTTTTTTCTTCTTCAGGAACTACTACTCTGAAAATATAATCTTGCATCCCCAATGATTGTGCACGAGAGAGTAAATCCTTCTTTACTTTGTCTTCATAACCTGAATAAGTGTGTACCACGTACCATTGTTTTTTCTGAGTTTCAACCATTTTAAACCTCTTATTAATCAAATAAAATCTGCGAAATAAAAAACCTCCATCAGGGAGGTTTAACTTTGTATTAATTATATCACACTACCAACTTTATAAGAATAATTGTGTCATATAAGTAAATAGCCAATCTAAAATTCCAAGATAAACACCAAACAAAATAGTACTTCCCACAACTACTGCTGTATCACGTCTATTTTGTTTCCAAGTTGGCCAAGAAACTTTTTTCATTGTTTGGCCTACACTCTTTAAAAATTTAAACATTTACTTTCCCCTACCTTGTTTCTTTGTGAACCGTTTGCTTACCGCAATGTTTACAAAACTTTTTTAATTCCAATCGTTGACTTCTGTTTTTACTTGCAGCAATAGAATAATTGCGTGATCCACAAACTGTGCATGCAAGTGAAGCTTTTTTAACTACCATTTTTTTCACTCCTAAATTAAATAATTTAATAAGTATTAACTTAAAGTGAACCTTAAATTGTACAGTTATAGCCTTGTACTTTAAATTCTAATTCACTTTTTTATGAGTTGCAAGACATATAAATCTTATTATTAACATATAAATTCTTTAAAATCAAAAAAATTGCTTTTAATGCGCTTTCATTATACGTGTACATCTATTAATGGGAGCGTTTTTCTATTATAATCTTGCTTGCATGTTATTTTTTTATTAAATTTCAGAGGGGAAAATATTATTTTATGGAACATACATGGATGATAAAGTACTGGGCTGAATTTCTCGGAACAGCTATTTTAGTACTTTTTGGTAACGGTGCCGTAGCTAACGCTATGTTAAAAGGTACTGCTGGTAATAATGAAAATGATAAAGCTAACGGTGGTTGGATTTTAATTGCTTGGGGATTTGGATTCGGTGTCATGATTCCTGCTTTCCTATTCGGAGCAATTTCAGGAAATCACTTAAATCCTGCCGTAACTTTAGCTCAAGCAACTGCAGGAGTCTTTCCTTGGGCTCACGTAGTTCCTTATATCATCGCCCAATTACTTGGGGCAATGGTAGGGCAATTACTTGTTGTTGCACTTTACTATCCATATATTAAACAAACTAAAGAAGTTGACGCCGTATTCGGAAGCTTTTCTACATCAGATTATGCAAACAGTAGATTTAACGGTTTTATTACTGAGTTTATCGATACAGCCATTTTACTTTTTGCTGCTGTAGGTCTTTATAGAGGAATGTTCTACCACCAATCAGTAGATATTGCTAACATCGGCGTAGGATTCTTAATTACTGCCCTTGTTATGTCTGGTGGTGGACCAGCAGGTCCCGCTCTTAACCCTGCTCGTGACTTAGGTCCTAGATTGATTTATACTATCTTACCACTTCCCAACAAGGGTTCATCTCACTGGGAATATGGTTGGATTCCAGTAATTGCTCCTATTTTAGGAGGTATCTGCGGAGTATTACTTTACAAAGTAATTTTCGGACTTTAACATTTATTTTTTAGCTGCTAAGATAATTCTTAGCAGCTTTTTATTTAGGAGAAATTTAATGAAAATTATTATCGCACCTGATTCTTTTAAAGGCTCGCTTACTGCAGACGAGGTGAGCCAAGAAATTCATACCGGTCTCTTACGTGTGTTTCCTCATGCAAAGTATCAATTAATTCCAATGGCAGATGGTGGGGAAGGTACCCTTGAGGCTTTAGTAACAGCCACCAAAGGAAGTTTTATTAAAGTAAAAGTTCATAATCCACTTCATAAAATTACCGAAAGTTATTTTGGATTAACTGGTGATAAACAAACTGCAATCATTGAAATGGCACAAGCCAGTGGATTACAGTTCGTGGACAAAAATACGGCTAACCCAGGCTTTACATCAACCTATGGAACCGGTGAATTAATAGCTAAAGCCCTAGAATATAATCCCAAGAATATTATTATTACTATGGGTGGAAGTAGTACTAATGATGCTGGAGCAGGAATGATCACTGCTCTCGGGGCAAAATTATTAGACAACAATAACATGCCCGTTAACCTAGGTGGTGAAAACTTAGATTTAATTTCTAAAATCGATCTTACGGAATTAGATGCTCGCCTTAAAAAGACTAATATTATTTTAGCAACCGATGTTCAAAATCCTTTAACTGGAAAACAGGGCGCTTCTCTTGTTTTCTCTAAACAAAAGGGTGCCAGCAATTCTCAGGCAATTATGCTAGATAAAAAACTCCACTCTTTTGCCCAACTTTCTAAACAAATTACAGGACTAGACCACGAATTTACCCCTGGTGCTGGGGCTGCCGGAGGTCTTGGCTTTGCAGGATTAACTTTTTTAAATGCCAAAATTGAATCCGGAATTGAGTTAGTATTAAAATTAACAAATTTTCATCAAAAAGCTAAAGATGCAGATCTAGTTTTTACTGGCGAAGGTGGAATCGACTTTCAAACTCAATTTGGTAAAACCCCTTTTGGAGTTGCCCAAGCAGCTAAACTTGCTAGTCCAAATTGCACTGTAATTGCTCTAGCTGGAAATATTGGGGCTAGTGTTGAAGTCTTATATGGGGATGATAAAATTGACGCAATTTTTGCTACAGAAACTGGTGCTAAATCCCTTTCTCAAGCTATTAAAGATAGCAAGCATGATCTTAGACAAACAAGTGAAAATATTGCTCGCTTAATTAAGCGACAACAAAAAAGGCGTTAGGTAATCTAACGCCTTTATTTTGAATTTTTTTGAATAAAATTCAAAATTTCAATATCTTTTTCTTCAAGCCATGGTAACATTTCCTCTTCTGCTTTAAGAGTATCATGACCACTTTTTTCTAAAAAGAAATTCCACATCCATTCACGGACACTGATTTCTTCTTTAGTATTTTCTAAAACTTCTTTTAACGGTTTATCTAGAAAGTTTGTCATTTTTTCATCCATTCTTTTAATCTTCCATATTAAATAATAACCGTTCAAGCTTCTTTTTACAACGATGCTTAGCCTGTTGCAATTGACTTTTTGTTACCTCAGTTAATTTGTCCTCATCTAGTTTTCCTAAATGATGGAGTAAAGCTAATACTTCCAAGCCTGATAGACTTGACACATATTCATTAAGAATCTTACTATTTGGTATTAACTGTAGGAGTGAACCTTCTTCTTGGATTATTCCATCATCAACCATTAATTCATAAGATAATGCCTTCCGATATGGTTCTCTTATCTTTGCCATTTCATGACGTAATAGTGAGCATGCATGATTTACCAAATTTGTCTTAAAAAAGGAACCAAATTTACCGCCTCTTTCAAAATCGTATTTTTTACAACTTTGATAGCATATCAAAAGTGAATCTTGATTCCAATCTTGATAATCATATGAACGTAGATAGAATCTTTTCTGCACATTAATTGCTACTCCCTGATATCTCTTCATTAATTCTTTTAAAGCTTCGCTATTTCTTTCCCTTACTAAGAGAATTAATTCTTCATCGTGTCTTTCTTCTAATTTCAAAATTGACTTTTCCTTTCTAATTTTTACTTTTAAAGAATACGATAAAATGAATTTTTCGCTAACCAAACACCAGTTTAAACAAGACAGATCCTTAATATTGTTGCAGCTAAATAAGACATCTATTTTTAGATGTCTCATTTTATTGATATTCTTAATTTAATGGGTGACGACTGTTAAACATTTGGTAAAGTAATACCCCTGTAGCAACACTCGCATTTAATGATTGAACATGGCCAACCATTGGAATCGTTAAAGTTTGATCCATTTGTTTTAGTAATAAAGGTGAAATTCCTTTACCTTCATTTCCAATTACCAAGACACTTTTACCTTGGGCATCCCAACGTCGATAATCTATTCCTTCCATCGCTGTGCCAAAGAACCAAAAGCCTCTTTTTTTCAATACTTTAGTTGTTTGTACTAAATTATTTACACGAGCAACTGGTACATGATCAATTGCTCCTGTTGAAGTTTTAGCTACCACTGATGTTAAGCCACTAGCACGACGCTTAGGAATAATTACCGCATCAACACCTGTAGCATCACTTGTTCTTAAAATTGAGCCCAAATTATGAGGATCTTCTATAGAATCTAGCATTAATAAAAAAGGTTCTTTCCCTTCTTCATCAAATTTATCAAGTAATTCATCTAAATTTGCATATTCAAAAGAAGCAATCGCTAAAACTAACCCCTGGTGATTACCTTGATTAGTTAATTGATCAAGTTTATTTTTAGGTGTTTCTTGAACAACTAAATTCTTTTTCTTAGCTAACTGATAAACTTGATTAGCAAAATCTTCGTGAATACCCTTTTGTAAAAAAACTTTATTTATTTTTTCAGCATCTTGCGTTTTTAAAAAATCAATTCCTGCATGACGTCCAAAAACAAAATCTTCTTTATTTTCACTCATTTTTTTCTCCATGTTCAACCTGATAAATACACCATTCACATAATTCTTTTACTCTCTCATCTTTGCCAGCTAAATCTAAATAACCAATTAAAGCCTCAAAGCCAGTTGATAATCGATAAGTAGCTAATGATGTATTTTTAGCGTGGGTATGGCTTTTGGCATTTCGACCACGATGATAGATATCTAACTCATCATTAGCCAACATTCCATCCTCTTCCATTTTAGTGATCAAATCTGCTTGGGCTTTAGCTGACACATAATGTGTTGCAGTTCTTTGTAATTTTTGAGGCCGAACGATACCACTTTTAACTAAATGACGACGGATATAGGCTTCATAAACACCATCCCCCAAATAAGCTAGGGTTAAGGAACTAGTGGTATAAGGATCAACCTTTTTTTCAACTAACTTTTTAGGCTTAGGCATGGTGCCACCTCGTTCCCTGAGGAGTGTCCTCTAAAATAATTCCTTTTTCCTTTAATTTATCACGCAATTCGTCACTTTTAGCCCAATCTTTATTCTCTCTGGCTTGATTTCTCTCAGCTATTAAGGCAAGGATTTCATCGTTATCAACCGAATTACTATTTTCTGCAAACTCTACTCCAAAAATTAAAAGCCATTGCTTTAAGAGATTGTAAGCTTGTTGCAAAGCTTCTTTATCAACTTTGTTTTTTTGTAAATGACTGTTAATTTCTGTCACAAAATCATACATAACACTCAAAGCATTTTGAACGTTAAAGTCGTCATCCATTTCTTTTTCAAATTTTTCTTTTGCTAAATTTACAGTTTTCAAAAAGTCAGTTGCTTCTTCTCCTGCTGTCTTGTCAGCTAAACGATCAGCCATATTTCTTAAAACTGTTTGATACCGCTCCAAAATCGTTTTTGCCTGCGTCAAACCATCTTCAGAATAATTAATAGGACGACGATACTGCACACTAGACATGTAAAAACGTAATACTTGAGGATCAACTTTTTTCAACAGATCATGTACTGTCACAAAATTATGCAAAGATTTTGACATCTTTTCTTGCTTTTTACCTACAGTTACAAATCCATTATGCATCCAATAATTTACAAACTTTTTACCTGTTTTTATTTCACTTTGTGCGATTTCATTTTCATGATGAGGAAACTCAAGATCTTGACCTCCACCATGAATATCAATGCTATCACCTAAGTATTTGGTGCTCATTACTGAACATTCAATATGCCAGCCTGGTCGTCCCTTACCCCATGGTGAGTCCCAAGCAATTTCATCTGTTTGTTTTTGTGCTTTCCAAAGAGCAAAGTCAATCGGATCTTCTTTCTTATCTTGCTCAGCATCTGAAATATGCTCAGAGGCTCCTTCTTCAAGTTGTGCAATATTTTTATCGCTTAATTTTCCATAATTTTTAAATTTCTTTGCACGATAGTATACATCCCCATCAACTTCATAAGCATATCCCTTATCAATTAAATCTTGCACAAAGGAAATAATGTCTTTGATTTCATGAGTAGCACGGGGATGAAGAGTAGCATCTTTAATATTTAATGCTTTTGTATCCTCTAAATAAGCTTCAATAAATCTATCTGCTAGTTCTGGAACAGTAATATTTTCTGCTCTAGCTTCATTAATCATTTTGTCATCAACATCTGTAAAATTAGAGACGTAATTTACATTGTAGCCTTTATATTCAAGGTAGCGTCTAATTGTATCAAAAGCAATTACACTTCTTGCGTTACCAATGTGAATATAGTTGTAAACCGTTGGCCCACAAACATACATGCTTACTTTTCCAGCCACTAAAGGTTTAAATTCTTCCTTCTGCCGGGTTAAGGTATTATAAATTTTCACACTCAAGCCTTCTTTCCTTGAATAAATTTCTATTTTCTATTTTACCAAAAAAGCCACGTTTTCACGTGGCTTTTAACTTTGAAAGCTTACTAAATATTTTCTTCATCCAATTGCTTTAAAGTCAAATCAATGTGCTTCATTGCTTTATCTTTACCCATTAATTCAAGGGCTTCTCCAATTCCAGGTCCCACCATTGAACGAGTAGCAGCAATTCTAATTGGCATAAAGAGTTTTCTTCCCTTTACCCCAGTTTGTTTACGAGTAGCTTGAATTGCATTCATAACTTGAACAGCAGTGAAACGAGGAATTAAATCAAGTTGTTTCTTGAATTCTTCAATTACTGGACGAGCATCATCATTTTTAATTTCTTCAATTTCTTCTGCAGTAAGCTTTGGTTCTTCTTCAAAGAAAATTTTAGAAAAATCAACAATTTGTTGAGTATAAGACATTTGAACAGCATAAATATTCACTAACTGACGAATCCATTCCATTTTTTCTGGACTGATTTCTTCACCTACACGACCTGCTTGTTGCAAATTATTTAAAGCTAAATCTAACAATACATCACGATCAGCATTCTTTACATATTGATTGTTAATCCACTCTAATTTCTTTTGGTCAAAAGCAGCTGGTGACTTAGAAAGACGATCTGGGTCAAAAGATTTAATTAATTCTCTCTTTGAAAAAATTTCGCTTTCTCCAACAGGTGACCAACCAAGCAAAGTTATAAAATTGAACATTGCATCTGGTAAATAACCAAGTTCACGATATTGTTCAATAAATTGGAGAACTGATTCATCACGTTTTGAAAGTTTCTTACCAGTTTCAGAATTAATGATCAATGTCATATGACCAAATTTAGGTGCATCCCATCCAAGCGCTTCATATACTACCAATTGCTTAGGAGTATTAGCCACATGGTCATCCCCACGTAAAACATGAGTAATTTCCATTAAGTGATCATCTATTACTACAGCAAAGTTATAAGTTGGCATTCCGTCACGCTTTTGAATAACAAAATCGCCACCAATAGTATCTGATTCAAAAGAAACTTTTCCTTTAACCATATCATCCCATGCATAAGTTCGATGTTCTGGAATATGAATTCTTACGACAGGAGTAATACCTTTTGCGGCTGCCTTTTCTTGAGCTTGCTTAATTTCATCTGCAGTCATGCCTTCATATTCATAAACATAATGAGGGGCAATTCCCATTGCACGTTGTTCTTCACGTTGCTCTTCAAGTTCTTCTTCAGTCTTATAAGAATAGTATGCTTTACCTTCATCAAGTAATTGCTGAATGTATTTGTTATAGATATCTTTTCTTTCAGACTGTCTATATGGGCCGTAATCTCCACCAATATCTGGACCTTCATCCCAATCAATCCCAAGCCAATGAAGATTCTCCATTTGAGATTTAGATCCACCTTCAACATTACGTTTTTGGTCAGTATCTTCAATTCGAAGGATCATTTTTCCTTTGTTATGACGTGCAAACAAATAATTAAATAATGCAGTACGTGCATTACCAATATGTAAGTGTCCAGTAGGACTTGGTGCATAACGTACACGAATCTTTTTCTTAGCCAATTAAAGCGCCTCTTTCATTCTTTATAAATGTGTCTCTTTAAGTTTAACTTTTCTCATAAAAAAGTTCAATTGTTTATCTTGTTATCCAAAAACTAGCTTTAAAGCTTGGGCTAAACTTGAAATTCCTATTACTTCAATATCGGTTCGATTTTTAAGGTCAGTTGATAAATTATGACGGGGAATAAAAATTCGTTTAAAGCCTATCTTTGCGGCTTCATTAACTCTTGCTTGAATTTGATTGACTCTTCTAACTTCACCCGTCAAGCCGATTTCTCCCACAAAGCAATCTGTTGCAGGAATTCCTTCATTTTTATAACTAGAAGCCACTGCCATTGCAATAGCTAAATCAATTGCTGGTTCATTTAATTTAATTCCACCTGTTGCCGTTAAAAAAGCATCTTGATTCTGTAACATTAAGTTACCTCTTTTTTCAAGCACAGCTAACAAAAGGGCAACACGATTATAATCAAGTCCAGAAGTAGTCCTTTTGGCATAACCAAAAGCAGTGGGCGCTACTAATGCCTGAATATCAGCCATAATGGGCCTTGTTCCTTCTAACGACACTACAATTGCTGAACCAGTTGAATCAGGTAAACGTTCATCTAGGAAAATTTCTGACGGATTAGTTACTTCTTTTAATCCTTCATTTTCCATTTCAAACATCCCCATTTCATTAGTGGCTCCAAAACGATTTTTTACAGACCGTAACATTCGATAAGCATGATGCCCATCTCCTTCAAAATACAAAACAGTATCTACCATATGTTCTAAAATCTTTGGCCCAGCAATTGCCCCTTCCTTGGTCACATGTCCAACTACAAAAACTGTAATTTCATCATTTTTTGCAATCTTCATTAATTCATTGGTAACTTCTTTGACCTGGGCAGCTGATCCTACCACCGAATCAAGACTCGGTTCGTTCATCGTTTGAATAGAATCAATTACTAAAAATTTCGGCTTTATTTCATCAATCTGATGCCGAATATTTTCCATATTTGTCTCTGGGTACAAAAGCATCCCCGACTCAGCCACATTTAAACGATCAGCTCTCATCTTAATTTGACTTGCTGACTCTTCTCCTGAAACATACAAAACTTTGTGTTTCTTTGCAATTGCACCCATGATTTGTAACATTAAAGTCGACTTACCAATTCCTGGATCTCCACCAATTAGTACAAGTGATCCCGGCACAATTCCTCCACCTAAAACCCGATTTAACTCTTCAAATTCTGTCTTAATTCGTGTTTCTTTTTCTGCCTTTACTTCATTAAGTTTTACTGGCTCATTTAATCCTACTTTGGTCATTAAACGACTGGGAGTTGCTTTAGTAGAAGTCTTAGAGCTTTGAATACTTTCTTTTTCAAACTGATTCCAGGCCCCACAATTAGGACAACGCCCCAAATATGAGGCAGAAATATATCCACAACTTCTACATTTATATTGAGTTTTAACTTTTGCCATTAACTATTCCTTCCTAATCCAGAAGAACCAAATCCACCATCTCTTTTTCTAATAATTGGCTCATCATTATCTGCTTTTAAATAAGGGAGAAAAATTCCCTGTCCAATACGTTCACCCTTTTTTATTTTTAGAGGTTTAACCCCATAATTTAATAGCTGAAAATAAATTTCTCCTTCATTATTTTCATTATTATAATAGTCACTATCAATTACACCAATTCCATTTGGTAAAGTCACATTTCTTTTAAAAGTATTCGATGAACGATTAGCTAAGATTAACACTTCATCGTCTGGCATATAACATTTTATTCCTGTCGGTACCAAAAAAGGTCTTAAGATCTCTGCTGCTAATTTGCAGTCATGCTCATTTACTTCATGGTGATTTCTAATTAATCTAAAAATCCGCACAAAATTAAAGCGCCAAATTGAAGGGATCACCACATCTTGCGCCGCTTCAAAATCATATCCTGCACTAGCAATAGTTTGGCGTCTAGGCAATGTTAGATTAGCATCCTTATACTTTGAGACAATTTCAAATCCTCTTTTATGCATTTTACTTCCTACCTTTGCTTAATTCTGATTTAATTCTAACGTATTTCTTTATGCAAAAAATACAAATTTTCACAAAATTAAATTAGACCTATTAATTTCAATGGTATAAAATACTTATAATTAACTATTAGGAGGTTTTTATTATGACAAAAGAAATCACATCTGACAAGATTAAAAACTTTAAAAAAGATTTTAAGTCTAGTCGTTCTAATCGAATTGCCAGCCGTGCCGCTCAAGAAAACGGTATTTATAAGGCCAGCCAAAGTTTAGAAACTAAGATCAACTTAGAACCTACATTTTCAATTGAAATCGACACTGGAAAAGTTGCTAATCAAAAACAATCTGGACGCTGCTGGATGTTTAGTGCTTTGAACACAATGCGTCACTCAATTCAAAAAGAATTTAAGATCAAGGATTTTGAATTATCTCAAAACTACACTAACTTTTGGGATAAATTTGAAAAATCTAACTGGTTCTTTGAAAATGTCATTGAAACTGCAGATAAAGATTTAGATGACCGTAAGGTAGCATTTTTATTTACTACTCCACAACAAGATGGTGGGCAATGGGATATGCTCTGTGGAATTATTGAAAAATATGGTATTGTACCAAAATCTGCTTATCCTGAAACTGCCAATGCCACTAATTCTCGTGCTTTAAATGACACTTTAAATACTTTACTTCGTAAAGACGGACTTGAATTACGTAAAATGGTTCAAGAGGGTAAATCAGATGAAGAAATCCAAAATCGCAAAGATGAAATGCTAGAAGAAGTTTATCGAATTTTGGCAATTTCTTTGGGAGTGCCACCTACTACCTTCGATTTTGAATATCGCGATGATGATAAAAACTTCCACCGTGATCCTAACTTAACCCCACAAGATTTCTTTAAAAAGTATGTTGGCTGGGATTTAAGTCAATACATCTCAACTATTAACGCACCTACAGAAGATAAACCATTCCATAAGGTTTTCTCAGTTGAATATTTAGGAAATGTTAAAGGTGGACGTCAAGTTCGTCACTTGAACTTACCAATTGATGAAATGAAAAACCTAATTATTGAACAATTAAAAAATGGTGAAGTTGTTTGGTTTGGTTCTAACGTTGTTAAAGATTCAGAACGTCAAGCAGGTTTACTAGATACCAAATTATATCGACGTGACGAGCTATTCAACGTTGACTTTGATATGTCAAAAGCTGATCGTTTGAACTCTGGCGAATCCTTAATGGATCATGCAATGGTAATCACCGGCGTAGACTTAGTTGATGGTAAACCTACTAAATGGAAGATTGAAAACTCATGGGGTGAAAAACCTGGTTTTAAAGGCTACTTTGTAATGAGTGATGATTGGTTTGATAATTTTGTTTATCAAGCTGTTATTAACAAAAAATACCTCTCTGAAGATTTAAAGAAAGCCTTTGAAGAAGGCAGTAAAAATCCTATTCAACTTTCTCCATGGGATCCAATGGGTGCTTTGGCAACTAAATTTTAATGAATAAAAAACTACACAAATCTTTGTGTAGTTTTTTGTTACCAAATGTGCAATAAGCGGGTTGGATCAATTTTTGATAAATTGAATTGATGAACATGTTGATGCTTATTCTCTGGAAATTCCTTAACAAAATCTCCAATATTATATAAACCTGTGGAATAGCTCCAAACACCTTTAACCTTTCTGATTGGATCTAACATCTCATTACGAATTGGATAAGCAGAAATCAAAAAGTGCTTTCGATGAAATTTAAACACAAAAAATGGTAATTTAAAATCTTTAATAGCTTCTTGAGCTGTCTTAGCTAAAGGAATTACATTTCGATAAGTTCCATACTCTGCGTTAAATTTATCATTAAATGAAAAATAAAAATTCGAAATATGAACACTAGGAAAATGTTCAGGTTTTACCTTATCTGGGACACAAATTACATGGGCATAATGGTCAAGATTTTTTTCTTTTTGACTTAAAGCGTGTTCCATCCCCGTTGGTAAAATTGAAAAGGCCCAATCTGGAATTTCTGGATGTGCAATGTATTCGTTATACATCATTTTAACCACTTCTGGCTTAACCCAATCATAATGCATTCGTGTCCGATTGCGACGTAGTAATCCATCTAAAGTATTGTGATACATCAAATCTACCACAAACAATTCATAATGATATTTATCCACCCAAGGCTTAAAGTGTTCAATTGATTCCGGCGTAATATGAGTTCCATCTACTATCACAGTTTCCCCACGCTTCATTTTTTCTTCTACAAATTCATCAACTAAAGCAGTTGCCTTTTTATTAGCGTAGCGTGGTACTACTTGATGAAGATAATCATACTTTTTTTCATAAAATACTGTTAAATCTGCTAAAAGCAAACGTACTTCATCACGAGAAATTGCGTATGGTTGTAGATGGTGGCGAGCAATAAAAGAAGATTTGCCAGAACCCGGTGCTCCCCTCAATAAAAATATTTTACGCATCTATTTTCTCCATTTATTAATAGTCTTAATCACTATTGAATTTTATCATAATAATTGACTTTCTACACTATCAATCAAAGGATACTAGCTGAATTAAGAAAAAATCTTTTTATCTTTAATATTTAACTGCTTATCAAATTCATAAACTATTGGTTGGGCATTAGGAACTTCTAGGTTTAAAATTTCATGATTATCTATGTTCTCTAACTTTTTAATCAAGGCTCTTAAACTTGAGCCATGAGCAACAATTAATTGATCCTGACCAGCTACCAAGTAAGGAGCAATTTGATCTTCAAAATAGGGCATTAATCTTTTTTGAGTTTGGTGCAAACTTTCAGCTCTAGGAATTAATTTTGGATCTAAAAATTGATAACGACGGTCTGGGGAATTATTTTCTAATTTGGGTGGTACACTATCAAACCCACGTCGCCATTCTTTTACTTGTTCAATCCCAAAAATTCGTTTTGATTCTTCTTTATTAATTCCTTTGAGTGCCCCATAGTGTCTTTCATTTAAGCGCCATGTTTTAGTAATTGGGAGCCACAAAAAGCCCCCAATTTCCGCAATAATATTGGCAGTAATAATTGCTCGCGATAACAAAGAAGTGTGAATATGGGTAGGTGAGAAGTCCTTTAAGTTGCTGATAATTCTTCCTGCTTCTTTTGCTTGTAAAATTCCTTTTTTACTTAATGCAACATCATTCCATCCTGTATAGACGTTTTCTGCATTTGCCACACTCTCGCCATGTCTTACCAAAACTAATTTTGCCACTTTTTATCCTATCTAGTGTATCACTAACATAACTATTCCTGTAATTGTGAAAATAATGCCTAAAATTAAAAAGCTCTTTTCTCCACCTGTTGGATATTTCATCTTGCTAACTTTATCCTGACCAGTAAAAGTAATTTTCTTTTCTGCAATTAATTTCTTATTTAGTCGTCTTTTCCAGGCTGTATAAAGATCCCATAAGCCCACTACTAATACAATAATACTAACCCATATATTACTCATTATTCATCCTCATTTTTATCTCGATGGACACTGCTTCCATTAACTTTTTGATCTAAAGCTCGCACCCCATCTTTAAATACTTGCTTAGATTTCTTTAAAATTTCTTGGCCTTTTCCATCAGTTGCCTTATTAACTTTATTAGCTCCTTGCGCAATAGCTGCTTTAATTGTTGGCCATTGATTTTTGTGGAAACTTTCGGCTTGTTTTTTTGCTAAACTAGCTAACTGGGTTGCCTCTTTTTTAATTTGAGACTTTAATTCATCAGTATCAATTTTCATTACAATCGTCTCCTTCACTTATTCTCTCAGCTAACATTGCATCGTTTTTTCCGCGAATACATTCTGCTTGTAAAGTTACGTGGTTTATTCCCAAAGTTTTGAGTTTTTCTTCAATTTCACCATAAAGATTATCTAAACTTGCAGCATCCATTTTACCATCGACATTAATGTGGGCATCCAGCATGGTCATATCTTCAGAATATTGCCAAACGTGCATGTGATGAACATTTTTAACTTCTGGAAACTTTAAAATTATCTTACTTACTTCATTTAAATCAATGCTAGGGTTGGTCTCCATTAAAATATTAGCTGCCTTGATTGTAACTTTATATGCTTCATTCAGTAAAAATAATGAAGCTGCAATTGTTAATACCGGATCAATCCATTCTACTTTCCAAATTGCGATTATAATTGCTCCTACCACTACAGCAATACTTGTCAATGCATCTGACATCATATTTAAAAA
This sequence comes from Lactobacillus sp. PV012, assembly GCF_014522325.1. Lineage (NCBI taxonomy): Bacteria > Bacillati > Bacillota > Bacilli > Lactobacillales > Lactobacillaceae > Lactobacillus > Lactobacillus sp. PV012. The sequence continues at coordinate 344,453 of NZ_CP041983.1, read as the reverse complement.
AGTTGCCCGTGCATTTAAACTTTTCTTTGCATCCCTTGCCACTATCAACATCGAAACCACATTAGCTGCTAACCCAATTAGCGCTACCCATAGCATGATGCCACTCTTAATAACTTCAGGATGAGAAAAACGTCTGATTCCTTCTACTAGCAAAAAAATACTAATGATAATCAAAATAATTCCATTGGTAAAAGCCGCCAAAATTTCTGCACGTTCATAACCAAAAGTTTTGCTTTCATTTCTTTTTCTTCTAGCAATCAAATTAGCTACAAAGGCTAAAATTATTGAACCAACATCACTCAAGTTATGCACTGCATCTGATAACAATGCTAATGAACCTGAAAGAGCACCTCCAATAAATTCTGCCACCGTAATCAGAATATTTAAAACTGTTACCCAAAAATATGCTAAGCTAGATTTTTTATCCATGTTTTTCCTCAAAATTATAGATTAACTAAATCACTACTCTTTACATTATAATCCACAATTTCAAAACGGTCATTATCATGTAAAATCCCACGCGAAACACTGCCATTTGCTGGAAATTCAATTTTATTTTTGTCATTATAATTAATCCAGTATTTGGTTCCCAAAGTTTTAATAAAATCTCCATGCGATACAATTAAAACTCGCCCTAGATCTTTAGTTTCTTCACCCAACTGCTTTATTGCTTGCTGCATTCTTTCTTCTAATTCTTGCTCATTTTCTGCTAAATGACGTGGGTCAGCTTCTTTAGTGGCCTGTCTAAATTTTTTCATCCCTAAAGTAGCGATAATTTTATCGATATCTGTTTCAGGTCCCATTCCTCCAGCAATGGCAATTTTCTCCCAGGTTTCATTAATATCGTCACCTTCAAAGGAGCCAAAAAATACTTCTCTAAATGCTGGTAACTTTTTGATTTTTCCAATCTTTGATACTTTATTTTCTCCAGCAATTAAATGAACTGTATCAATTGCTCTTTTTAAATCCGAACTATACATTTTATCAAAGTGAACTTGTGATAGATGCCGCGCAGTTACTTTTAAATCATTAATTCCTTTAACCGTTAACGGTGAATCTGCCCAACCTTGTACCTTATTTAGCTGATTGAACATTGTTTCACCATGACGAACTAAATATACCTCAGTAGCCATCTTCTCAGCTCCTCTTCCCTATGTTTCACAAAAATAATACCATTTACCTAATCTTACCAAATAGCACTTTTTATGCAAGTTTTGCTAAAATATTTTTATGTGTTTCACAATATTAATTACTACAAAGTAGACATTATTCTAGAAATTCTCTCTAATTCTTTTATAATTAAATTTGAGAAAGGATGATTTTATGGTAAAAGTAGCTGTAGTTTTTGCAGATGGAGCAGAAGAAATCGAAGGATTAACTAGTGTCGATGTTTTACGCCGCCTTAATGTAGAATGTGATATGGTCGGGCTTGATAAAAAAGCTATTACTGGTGGGCATAATATTCCTTTAGAATGCAGCAAAGTTGTCGATGACAGTTTATTAGACTACGACATGGTAGTTTTCCCTGGGGGACTTAAAGGAGCCGAGAATTTACGCGATAGTGCTACTTTGAAAGATTTGATGCTTAAACGTCATCAATTAGGTAAATGGAATGCAGCGATGTGTGCGGCTCCAATTGCCTTTTCAAGATATGGTTTATTAACTGATACTAACTATACCTGTTATCCAGGATTTGAAACTGAAATTTCACAAGAAAGTCCAAGTAGTCACTTTTCCACTGATATTACAGTCACAGATCAAGAGCAAAAAATTATCACCAGTCGTGGCCCAGCCACTGCTTTAGCTTTTGCTTATCAAATTGCAGAAACTTTAGGAATCGATACAGCCGGGCTACAAGAGGGTATGCTCTATGATTATTTAAAAGAAAATATTGATAAATAAAAAGTTTGTACATCTCATGCAACGGATGTACAAACTTTTATTTATTCATCAACTTAGTAAGTTGATAAGAATTTCTAATAAAATGATTTAAATCTTCACACTCTCTTCCTGTCACTTTCTGAAAATCATCACTTACTTGATTCAATAACCCTAATGAAGCTGCTTTTGCTAAACTTAAATCTATTCCTGATGCTTCAAAATTATCTTGAGGAGCATACTCAATTTCTTCCTCTATAATTTGTGATAACAGATAAGCTAATTCAACCATATTGTAGCCTTGAGGAGCCGTTAACAAATACGTTTGCCCCTTTTTCTGATGTAAAAATCTCTGTGTAGCAATTTTTGCTACTGCATGGGCAACATCATTAGCGGTAATAAAGTTTATTTTGTTAATTCCACATGGAGACTTAATTTTTCCATTCTTTCGAATTTCTAAGATATCTTTTACTATTTTATCTGCCAAGACTCCATGGCGAATCAACGTATAATTAATAGAGCTGGCTGCTAATCGTCTTTGAAGATACCCATATAAAGCTGAAAATACATAAGGATTATTACTTTGGTCAGCAAACAGATTGATAAGCATAAAATTAACTTTTTTGCCTTTAACTCTAACTAACAAATTTTCAAAATTATTAATTTGTGTTTGAATATTTTCCTGCTCAGAAGGTAAATAAATGATGCAGTCTCCATTTTCAATTAAATTTAAACTACTCGTAACTCCTATTGACTTATCAACTAGGGATGAAATCCAGGCAGTTATTTTTTGACCTAAAGAATGAGTTGAATTTATTATATACTTCACTTTAAATGCCCCTTTTTCTTTAATTTTAAAAGATGGGAGTACATTATACAAAGATTATTTATTACTTTTCTTGATTTTATTACATGGTATCTAAATTTACACAGCGTTTCGTTGCAATAATATACTAAAAATCTCCACAAAAAAACTCAGCAAAAGCTGAGTCTTTGAGATATTTAAACGATAATAAAATAATATTAACGTTTTGAGAATTGTGAAGCTTTGCGGGCTTTCTTCAAACCTGGCTTCTTTCTTTCCTTCATTCTTGGGTCACGAGTTAACATACCAGCCTTCTTAAGCGGACCACGGAAATCTGGGTCAACTTCTAAAAGTGCACGTGCAATACCAAGACGAATTGCACCAGCTTGGCCTGAGAAACCACCACCGTTAACATTAACTAAAATGTCATATTGACCTTCAGTTTCAGTAATGTCTAATGGTTGTTTCATATCCTTAACCAAGTTAGGGTATGGAATGTATTTAGTTACGTCTTCTTTATTAATGGTAATCTTACCATTACCTGGTACTAAACGAACGCGCGCAACAGAATCTTTGCGGCGACCAGTTCCAGCGTAAGCTGCTTGTTGTGCCATTTATTAAAACCTCCTAGATTAATTCGTTGATATCTAATTGTACAGGTTGTTGTGCTGCATGCTTGTGATCTTCACCTGCGTAAACATGTAATTTCATGAATTGTTGATGACCAAGCGTATTCTTAGGCAACATACCCTTTACAGATTGTTCAACTAATCTTACTGGGTTCTTTGCTAATAATTCACCGGCAGGAGTAGCCTTTAAACCACCACGGTAATCTGAGTGGTGGTAGTAGATCTTATCAGTTGCCTTTTTACCAGTTAATTTGATCTTATCGGCATTGATAACGATAACATAATCACCAGTATCTACATTAGGTGTATATTGAGGCTTATTCTTACCTCTTAAAATTGATGCTACTGCAGTTGATACACGTCCAAGTGCAATACCATTGGCATCAATAACATACCACTTACGTTTAATATCACTAGTTTTAGCTAATGGGGTAGTACGCAATTTAAATTCCTCCGTTTTCTTGTGTTTGACATACAATAAGTTTCCGGGGCCTATCGTGGACAAACATACGTATATTAATTTACGTCCTTTTTTGCAAAATGTCAATTATTTTTCAAATCTAATCGATATTTTTTAGGGATTTCTTCATAAAATACATGTTTTAAATACAATCCACTCGCTGGCGCCGTTGCTCGAACTTCTTGACGATCTTTAGCTGCAAGTACTCGTGGAATATCATCAACTGGACGTTTTTTACTTCCAATTTCTAATAAAGTTGCAACCAAGATCCTTACCATATTATACAAGAAACCATTACCAATGAAATCAAAAATTATTTTTTTCTCTTTTGGTTTTTCAATGATATTTATATAATAAATTTTTCTAACTTTATCCTTAATTTGGCCACCACTTGCAGCAAAACTTGTAAAATCATGTTCTCCTAGCAAGTCCAAAGCTGCTTGTTGCATTAATTTTATATCTACGCTGTAGGGATAGTGACCCGTGTAAAAGCGATTAAAGGGATCCACAAAATGATGCTGATCGACTACATAGCGATACCATTTTCCTTTAGTTGAATATTGTACATGGAAATTTTTATCTACAATTTCACTTTCATAAAAAACTGTATCTGTTGGCATCAAAGAATTCAAAGCCAACAGCATTTTATTAGCAGGAATGGGATTACCTAGATAATCAAAATGAATTACTTGCCCTTTTGCATGTACTCCTGCATCTGTTCGTCCAGAGCCATGCACAATAATTCTCTGGCCCTTGTTAATTTTTTTCAAGGCTTCTTCAATTGCTCCTTGGACAGTTCTTTGGTTGGGTTGTATTTGAAATCCATGAAATAAATGACCATCATAGGCCATTGTCATTTTATAACGCGTCATTATTTTGTCCTAAATATTATCAATCCAATACTTAATAAAAGGAAATATCCTAAAATTATTCCATCAGCTTTTGTCCAGCTCAATACTCTATAGTGAGAGCGGGGCTTTCCTTCTTGATAACCCCGCGCCTCCATTGCGGTGGCTAAATCTAAAGCTACAGTCATCGAAGTAATAAAAAGTGGAATTAAAATAGGGATAATGTTTTTTATTCTTTTTAATAAACTGCCACTACTAAAATCAATTCCACGTGCCCGTTGAGCATTCATAATTTTAACTGTTTGATCCATTAAAGTTGGCACAAAGCGGAGGGCAATTGCCATGACTAAAGACAACTGCTCTACTGGCACCTTGAAAATTTTTAGTGGTTTCATTATCCACTGAAGTGCATCTGCAATTTGAAGAGATGAGGTGGTTAAGGTTAACACAGTTGAAATGCAGATAATCATTACAAAACGTAAAAATAAATATACCGCATTTTCAATCCCAACTTGTGTAATTTTTAAAAAGTACCAGCTCCAGTAAATGCGTCCTCCACTTGTAAAAAACATTTGTAAAAGGGAGGTAAAGAATATTAACCAAATTACTGGCTTTATTCCATCCCAAAATATTTTTGGTTTTAATTTAGTCGCCCAAATAGCTACTAAAGTAAATAAAATCAATATTCCATAAGTTAACCAATTATTGGCTAAAAACATTAAAAAAACAAATAAAAAAGTTCCAATAATTTTACTACGGGGATCCATTCGATAAACAATTGAGTCACCAGGTATATAACGACCAATAATTATTTTGCTCATTGCTTTGGTTCCCTCCTATTGATTTCATCTATAACATCTTCTACAAGGCTTGTAAGGGTGATTTTACCTTCTTTAATGGAAAAGCCTTTTTGTGATAAAAGCTGCTTAAATCCATAGATTTTAGGTTCTAAAAGGTGATGCTTTTTTAACCAATTACTTTGATTAAATAATTTATCAGTTTTATCTTGAGCAATAAGTTTTCCTTCTTCAAGGACTAACATTTCTTCAGCGTAATCTACAATATCTTCCATATCGTGGGTAACCACAACAATTGTATGTCCTTGTTGATGATACTGCTCTAAGAGCTTATATAGTTCCTTTTTTCCTTCTGGATCTAGTCCTGCAGCTGGCTCATCAAGACACAAAATATCTGGCTTAGAAGCCATTACACTAGCAATAGCTACTCGCCTTTTTTGCCCTCCTGACAAATCAAAAGGAGAACGATGATAAAACTCGGAAGCTATTCCTACTTTTTTTAACCAAAGCTTTGCACTTTCTTCAGCTTCTTGGCGTGAAAAGCCAAAATTTAAAGGACCAAACATTACTTCTTTCAAAATATTTTCTTCAAATAGCTGGTTTTCTGGAAGCTGAAAAACAAGCCCTACCTTTTTTCGCAAAGGTTTTAGATCTTTATTAGGTGTGTGAGTGTCTAATGAAAAATTGTCTATCTCTACTTTCCCTACAGTCGGCTTTAAAAGTCCATTAAACAGTTGCATTAAAGTTGATTTCCCACTACCAGTGTGACCCACTAGTGCTACAAAACTATTATCTTTAATTTCAAAATTAATTTCTTTTAAAGCAGGATATTCAAAGGGTGTCCCCACATTATAAGTAAAACTTACTTTTTCAAATTTAATTGCCACAAAAACTCTACTACCTCTTTTTCAGTTTTTAAATTTCTTGGAATATCTATTCCTTTTTTTTCAAATTCTTTTCTTAATTGATATAAAAAAGGGGGAACTAAACCAGCTTTTACTACTAATTCTTCATTTTCAAAAAGTTCATCTGGTAAAAACTTTCCCATTAAATTTCCCTCATTTAATACAAGAACTTCATCTGATGACATTACTTCATCAATATCATGCGTAATCGACAACACTGTTAATCCAAACTTTTTTTGAAGCCTTTTTATTACCTTTAAAATTTCCTTACGGCCCTCTGGATCTAACATACTAGTTGCCTCATCTAAAATGATGATCTTCGGTTGAATAGCTAAAATTCCTGCTATTGCTACTCTTTGCTTTTGACCTCCTGATAAATTTTGAGGCTCTTTTTCTTTATATTTCAACATATTTACTTCTTCAAGAACTATGGGCACAATTTGATGCATTTTTTCATAAGAAATATCTCTATTCTCTAACCCAAAGGCAATATCATCTTGTACAGTTGCACCAACAAACTGATTATCAGGGTTCTGAAAAACGATTCCAATTTTATCTCTAATTTGAGGAAGTGTAGTTTCATCTAATAAAATATTGTCAATAAGTATGCGATTTTTTTTAAAATCGACTTCTAGAATTCCATCTAATAATTTTGAAAGTGTTGATTTACCACTACCATTATGACCGACTATGGAGACCCAACTTTTTTCTTGAATAGAAAAAGAAATATCAGAAAGGGCTGGTGTTTGCATATCAGCATAAGTGTAAGATAAATGCTTTACATCAATAATATCTTTCATCATTTACCCTTCTTTCAAAATTAGTTTCCTTCTAATTGTAACAAATAATTCTTATATGCAAAAATTTCTAAGATCTTCCTCCTAGAAACTTTTGCATATAAAAAAATCATCCACGAAGAGGGATGAACTTAATCATCTAAGCTAGACTAGGCTATTAGCCGGCTATAAGCCACCATCATCACACTTGTTCTCGCTTTCGTGAAAGATTTAATTATAAACTATTTAATTAACTATGATTAAACTAATTCAATAATAACCATAGGTGCTGCATCACCTTTACGTGGGTTAGCAAGTTTGTACATTCTAGTGTATCCACCATTACGATCCTTGTAACGTGGTGCAATATCACTAAATAATTTTTGTAATGCAGACTTAACTACTACTGAATCACCGTCTTCATGAATATCAGCAATTTCATTACGTACAAAAGTAGCAGCTTTTCTTCTAGCATTTAAGTCACCGCGTTTACCCAAGGTAATCATTTTTTCAGTAGTCTTGCGAATTTCTTTACCACGGGCTTCAGTAGTAACAATGCGTTCGTTCATGATAAGTTGAGTAGTCATTTCTCTAAGCATTGCTTTTCTGTGAGCGCTATCGCGACCTAATTTACGGTATGCCATGAATTTTCCCTCCTTATTATTACTTAGTCTTCTTCTCGAAGAGATAGACCAAGATCATCAAGTTTATTCTTTACTTCTTCTAATGACTTTCTTCCTAAGTTTCTTACCCGCATCATATCAGCTTCAGATTTATCAGTTAATTCTTGAACTGTATTAATGCCTGCTCGCTTAAGACAATTATAAGAACGAACAGATAAATCTAATTCTTCAATCGTCATTTCAAGTTTCTTTTCATTTTGGTCGTCTTCTTTTTCCACCATTACCTCATCAAATTTTGTATCTAATTCAGTAGACATGAAAACCTTGAAATGTTCAATTAAAATCTTTGATGCAAAACTTAAAGCATCATTAGGTGTAATTGAACCATTAGTCCAAATTTCTAAAGTTAATTTGTCAAAATCATCTCTTTTTCCAACTCGAGCATTTTCAACTTGATAGTTTACTTTCTTAATTGGTGAAAAGAGTGAATCAACGGGGATGACACCAATAGGCATGTCCTCTGTCTTGTTTTCACTTGCAGGAACATAGCCACGACCTTGCTTGATCGCAACGTTCATATGCAAATGGCCACCTTCAGCAATACTACAAATGTATTGATCCGGATTTAAGACTTCGATGTCAGAATCAACTTTCAAATCTGCTGCAGTAACTACTGCAGGGCCTTTTACATCAATTTCAACAACTTTTTCTTCATCTGAGAGTGACTTTAATTCTAGTTTCTTCAGATTAAGAATAATTTTAGTGACATCTTCTCTAACACCTGGAATAGTTGAAAATTCATGTAATACACCATCAATCTGAATGTAAGAAAGTGCCGTTCCTGGAATAGAGGTTAATAACACCCGACGGAGTGAGTTACCTAAAGTAGTCCCGAAACCGCGTTCCAGTGGTTCGACAACAAACTTACCGTATTCTTCTTCTTGGTCTACTACGGTAATATTTGGTTTTTCAAATTCAATCATTACTGGGCCCCTTTCAAAACGTAATGTCCTGCACGCAGGTTAAACTAGACACGACGACGTTTTGGTGGTCTGGAACCATTGTGCGGAACTGGTGTAACATCGCGAATAGCAGTGATTTCAAGACCAGTTGCTTGCAATGCTCTAATTGCAGCTTCACGACCTGCACCTGGACCCTTAACTGAAACTTCTACATGTTTCATACCTTGATCCATTGCGGTCTTAGCTGCTGCTTCTGCAGCCATTTGTGCTGCGAAAGGTGTAGACTTTCTACTACCTTTAAATCCTAAAGCACCAGCAGAAGACCATGCTACTGCGTTACCTTGTACATCAGTAATCATAACTAATGTATTATTGAACGTAGAGTGAATATGAGCTACTCCGCTTTCGACATGCTTCTTTACACGGCGCTTGCGTGCTGTTTTCTTTGCAGCCATTAACTTAACCTCCTATTAACAAATTATCTCTTCTTTGAACCCTTACGAGTACGAGCGTTGTTCTTGGTATTTTGACCACGAACCGGTAAACCACGACGGTGGCGCATACCACGATAAGAGCCAATTTCAACCAAACGCTTGATATTCAAGCTTACTTCACGACGAAGATCACCTTCTACACGGTACTTATCAACTTCGCTACGAAGTTTTTCTTGGTCTTCTGGAGTTAAATCGTTTGTACGAAGATCTTCTGAAATTCCAGCTTCTTTACAGATCTTCTTAGCAGTTGGTTCACCAATACCATAAATGTAAGTTAATGCAACTACAATTCTTTTATCTCTTGGTAAGTCAACACCAGCAATACGTGCCATTTTCGCACCTCCTATTTAAAAAATACTAACCTTGACGTTGTTTGTGCTTAGGGTTTGCAGAGCAAATCACCATTACACGACCTTGTCTCTTGATAATTTTACAATGTTCACACATTGGTTTAACAGATGGTCTAACTTTCATGTTTGCCTCCGTAATCACTTAATAAAACGATATGTTATTCTACCTTTAGTTAAATCATATGGAGAAAGTTCTACAGTTACACGATCTCCTGGTAAAATGCGAATATAGTGCATTCTGATTTTACCAGAAACATGTGCCAAAATGGTAGCTCCATTTTCTAATTCAACTTTAAACATAGCATTAGGTAAAGTATCTACTACTTTACCTTCTACTTCAATGACATCTTCTTTTGCCAAAACTTTTCCTCCATAATTGAGAAATTAGCTACACTTATGAAATTATAGCACGGATAGTAAAAAATACAATTCCCAACTAATTTTTATCTAAAATTTTTTCAATTTCAGCAAAAACTTTTTCTGGACTTTGTTCCCCATTCACAGTAGCCAACAAACCTTTTTCTTCATAAAAATCACGAAGTGGTGTGTTCATTTTTTCGTTAACTTCTAAACGATTCTTAACTACTTCAGGTTTATCATCTTCGCGTTGATAAAATTCATGGCCACCACAACGGTCACAAACTCCCTCTTCTTTAGGAGGATTTGAGTTTTTGTTATAAGTAGCGCCACAATTCTTACAAATGAATCGTGCAGATAAGCGTTTGATCAAGACGTCTTCATCTACATCAATTGCAATTACATTAGTAAGAGGTTTATCAAGCTTTTTAGTGATTTTTTCTAAAAGTTCTGCTTGAGCAATAGTTCTTGGAAAACCATCAAGAATAAATCCATTTTTTGTATCATCTTCTTGAAGTCTTTCTTCAACTAATTTTGCAGTAACTTCATCAGGAACTAAGTCACCTTTATCAATAAAACTTTTTGCTTCTAGTCCTACAGGAGTTTTTTTAGCCATTGCTTCTCTAAACATATCTCCTGTAGAAATATGAGCCAAATGATATTTATCTACAATACGTTCAGAAGCCGTGCCTTTACCAGCACCGGGTAAACCCAAAAGAATTAAATTAATCATTTCTAATCCTCTCTAATAAATCCAACATATTCACGTTTCATTAGTAATCCATCAACTTGGCGTCCTAATTCTAGCACAACCCCAATTACGATTAAAAGACTTGTACCACCTAATCCAATTGAACTTGGTAAGCCAAAAATGTTAGTAGCTAGTTGTGGAAGTAATGCAACTAATCCTAAGAAAATTGCTCCAACAGTTGATAATCTCATTAAAATTTTAGAGATATATTGTTGTGTGTCTTTTCCTGGCCATACACTTGGAATATAAGCTCCTTGTTTTTGTAAGTTCTCTGAAAGTTTTTCTGGATTAACTTGAACAAAAGCGTAAAAGAAAGTAAATAAAATAATTAATAAAGTATAAATTAAAGCACCAGGAGTAGTTTGAAGACTAAAGATTTGATTAGCAACTTTAAACCATTCTTCATCTCCGTGAGTTCTTTGAAAGGCCATCAAAATAGTTGCTGGAGTTACAATAAAAGAACTCGCAAAAATAACTGGAATAACTCCGGATACATTAACCTTTAAAGGTAGAAAACTTTCGGAGCCACTTGTTACTGCTCGACGTGTATATTGGATAGGGACACGTAAGTCAGCTTGTTGAAACCATGTAACAAACTGTGTTACAAGTAAAATAGCGATAATGATCGCAATGAAGAACAATGCTCCTTGCCAACGATCACTCGGACTATTATTGATGATCAAATCTTTAACAAGTTGGTACAACCCGTTAGGAAGGCGAGCAATAATACCAGCAAAAATAATTACTGAAACACCATTACCCAAACCTTTATCTGTAATTTGATCTCCTAACCAAGTTAATAACATTGTACCAGCCGTCATAATAATGGCAATTTCAACATATGTTTGTGGGGTTTGAGATTTAACCAACCCCATTTGAGTCAATACATTGAAACCTAAGGTAATCCCGATACTTTGAACAAAGGCAATTCCTAAGGCTAAATACCGAGTTACTTGATTGGTTTTACGACGACCAACTTCACCTTGTTTTCCCCATTCAACTAATTTAGGAACAATATCCATCTGTAATAATTGAATAACAATTTGAGCTGTAATATAAGGAGAGACCCCTAAAGAGAAAATGGAATAATTATCCAAACCTCCCCCACTTACAGTATCTAACATGGGAACAAGTCCAGTTTGAGCTACCTTTGTAATTGCCTTCGCATTTACACCTGGAACTGTAATATTAGCTCCAATGCGATAAAGCAATAGGATAAAGAGAGTAAAAAAGATTTTACTTCTTATTTCCTTATCCTTGAAGGCGTTCTTCAAGGTCGAGAGCATTAAATCACCTCAACAGTTCCGCCAGCGGCTTCAACTGCTTCTTTAGCAGCTTGAGAAGCTTTATTAACTTTAACAGTTAACTTCACTTTCAATTCACCGTTAGCTAATAATTTAACTCCTGAAAGTTCTTTTTTCACAAGACCAGCAGTCTTTAAAGTATCAATTGTTACTTCACTGCCGTCTTTAAATTTGTTTAAGTCTTCTACGTTAATAATAGCGTATTCTTTACGATTGATATTCTTAAAACCACGCTTAGGCATTCTTCTGAATAATGGCATTTGTCCACCTTCAAAACCTAAACGAGTTTTACCACCAGTACGAGCTAATTGACCTTTTTGACCACGTCCAGCAGTTTTTCCATAACCACTAGATGTACCACGACCAACACGTTTTCTGTTACGACGTGAGCCAGCAGCTGGCTTTAATTCATTGAGCTTCATAGTTCAGGCACCTCCTTGGATTCTTATATTATTTATTAACCTCTTCAACAGAGATTAAGTGTGCAATCTTTAGTAAAGCACCACGAGTTGCAGCGTTGTCAGGAAGAACAACAGTACTATTCACTCTACCAAGACCTAAGGCCTTAACAATCTTTCTTTGTTTTGGTAGACGGTGAGCGGCACTTTTAATTAAGGTAACTTTTAAATCAGTCATTTTTTAATCTCCTTAATCTTCTAAGCTCTTTGCAGATTCACGAAGCTTTAATACATCTTCACGAGTTTTTAACTTCTTTAAACCATCCATAGTAGCACGGATTACGTTAATTGGAGTGTTAGAACCGAGAGACTTAGAAGTTACATCTGCGATACCGGCTAAGTCCATGATGATACGAACTGCACCACCAGCAGCAACTCCAGAACCTGCTTCAGCTGGTTTTAACATAATATTTCCAGAACCATAGTGACCTATAACTTCGTGAGGAATTGTACTTCCTACAACTGGTACCTTAATCATGTTCTTTTTACCAGCTTCGACAGCCTTACGGATAGCTTCTGGAACTTCTTGAGCTTTACCAGTACCAAAGCCTACACGACCTTTTTTGTCACCGACTACTACTACGGCAGCAAATCTCATGCGGCGTCCGCCTTTAACAACCTTAGTAATACGGTTGATAGCTACTAATTGGTCTTCAATATCGTCTTTTTTACGATCTTTTCGAGAATCTCTACGAGAATCGTTGCGGTTTGCCATTAGTTGTTCTCCTTTCCTAGAATTCTAATCCGTTTTCACGGGCTGCATCAGCTAATGCTTGAATACGTCCGTGGTATAAGTAACCACTTCTGTCAAACACTACAGCTTTAATATTCTTTGCAGCAGCTGCTTCAGCTAATGCTTTACCTACTTGGGCTGCTTGATCCATCTTAGATCCTTCAGCGGTAATATTCTTGTCATTTGTTGAGGCACTTGCAAGCGTTACACCCTCTACATCATCAACTAATTGAGCGTAGATGTTTTTATTTGAACGATAAATACTTAAGCGTGGGCGCGCAGCAGTACCAGAAATTTTACCACGAATACGTTTATGACGCTTTAAGCGTAATTTGTTTTTATCTGGTTTAGAAATCACAATTTCACCTCAAAAATTTTCTATTTTAATTATTTACCAGTCTTACCTTCCTTGCGACGAACATGTTCATCTTCGTAACGGATACCTTTACCCTTGTAAGGTTCTGGTGGACGAACATCACGAATTTCTGCCGCAAATTGACCAACTACTTGCTTTGAAATACCTTCAATTTCAATTGAAGTAGCTGATGGTGTTTTAATAGTAACACCTTCTGGAGCTTCAAATTCTACTGGGTGAGAATAACCAACATTTAAAGTCAATTTCTTACCTTGAGCAACTGCACGGTAACCAACACCAACTAAAGTTAATTTCTTAACATATCCGTTAGTTACTCCTTCGATCATTGAAGCAAGGTTTGCTCTTTCAGTTCCGTGAAGAGCTTTATCTGACTCACTTGAACGACTGAAGTGAATTTCACCATCATTTTGTTCAAAAGTAATACGTGGGTCAAAGTATCTAGTAAGTTCACCCTTTGGTCCCTTTACAGTAATATCATCACCATTTTTAGTAACAGTGACACCTTCAGGAACGTTGATGACCTTTAAACCAATTCGGCTCATTAATAGTTCTCCTTTCTGTCAAAATTACCAAACGTAGGCAATAACTTCGCCGCCGACGTTCTTTTCTCTAGCTTCTTTATCGGTAATTACACCAGCAGAAGTAGAAATGATGGCAATACCAAGACCATTAAGAACTTTTGGTAAGTTTTCTGCACTTACATAGTTTCTTAAACCTGGTTTAGAAATACGCTTTAATCCAGAAATTACGCGTTCACTATTTGGTCCATACTTCAAGAAGATCTTAATCATACCTTGTTTATTGTCTTCTTCAATTTGGTAATCACGAATGAAACCTTCTTGTTTTAAGATTTCACTAAGTGATTTTTTCAATGATGATGCAGGAATTTCAACTGAATCATGTCTTGCCATGTTGGCATTTCTAATTCTAGTTAAGTAATCTGCAATCGGATCTGTCATGACCATTTATTTTGCCTCCTTACCGTTTAATTACCAACTTGCCTTCTTAAGACCAGGGATTTGACCCTTGTGTGCTAAGTCTTTTAAGCAAATACGGCATAATTTAAATTTGCGGTAAACAGAGTGTGGACGTCCACATCTTTCGCAACGAGTGTATTCACGTGCTGAAAACTTAGCAGGACGATGATTTCTGACGATTTGTGATGTTTTAGCCATTAATGTCCTCCAATTATTTAGCAAAAGGCATACCAAATTCTGTAAGAAGTTCACGAGCTTCTTCATCAGTATTGGCAGTAGTTACAATAACAACGTCTAAACCTCTTACGCGGTTTACCTTATCGTAATCGATTTCTGGGAAAATCAATTGTTCCTTAATTCCTAAAGTATAATTACCACGGCCATCAAATGACTTAGCACTTACACCACGGAAATCACGAACTCGAGGAAGAGAAACGTTTACTAATTTGTCTAAGAAGTCATACATTCTATCTCCTCTAAGAGTAACCTTAGCACCAATAGCCATGCCTTCACGTAAACGGAAATTAGCGATAGATTTCTTAGCCTTAGTAATTAAAGGCTTTTGACCTGCAATTAAAGTTAATTCTTCAACTGCTTCATCTAAATTTTTTGCATTAGAAACAGCGTCACCTACACCCATGTTTAATACAATTTTATCAATCTTAGGAATTTCCATAACTGATTTGTAATCAAACTTTTCATTCATTGCAGGTGCAATTTCGTTTTTGTACTTTTCTAATAAACTGTTAGCCATTTATGTCCTCCTTCCTACTTTTCTGCTTTTGCAATAACTTTTACATTTGAAGCATGGATAGAACCTTCTCGTTCTTCAACCCCACCATTTGCGTTGGTTTGTGAAGGTTTTACGTGCTTCTTGATTTTGTTGATACCTTTGACAACGACACGGTTAGTTTTGGCGTTGACTGAAAGAACAGTACCTTCTTTACCTTTATCTTTACCGGTAATAACTTTTACTTTGTCACCTGTTTTAACAAACATCAGTGCACCTCCCTAAAACTTTTACAATACTTCAGGAGCAAGAGATACGATTTTCATAAAATCGTTCCCACGCAGTTCACGAGCAACTGGTCCAAAGATACGAGTACCACGAGGACTCTTATCAGCATTAATGATAACTGCTGCATTTTCGTCAAACTTGATGTATGAACCATCTTCGCGACGTGCACCTGATTTTGTTCTAACAATAACAGCCTTTACAACGTCACCTTTTTTGACAACGCCACCTGGTGTTGCTTGTTTAACAGTAGCAACAATAATATCACCAATATTACCGGTTTTACGTTTAGAACCACCTAAAATTTTAATAACTAGAAGTTCCTTTGCACCGGAGTTGTCAGCAACCTTTAAACGGCTTTCGTGTTGGATCACTAGTATATCCTCCCCTCAATAAAAATCCGCGTGATTAAATAGATTTCTTCACAATTTTTGTAAGACGGTAACGCTTCGCATGTGATAATGGACGGGTTTCCATGATACGAACAGTATCGCCAATATTAGCTTCGTTGTTTTCATCGTGTGCATAGTACTTCTTTGAGTACTTAATACGTTTCTTGTAAACAGGGTGGTTCTTGTAAGTATCAACAACAACAGTGATAGTCTTATCCATCTTGTCAGAAACAACGCGGCCTTGGTATACGTGACGACGGTTTCTTTCGTTAGTTTCGCTCAAGTTAATAACTCCCTTCCACTACTTAATTCTTACTCAATTCTTTTTCGCTAAGAATTGTTTTAATTCTAGCAATATTCTTGCGGACTTGTTTCAAGCGAGCGGTGTTTTCTAATTGACCGGTTGCTTGTTGGAAACGCAAATTAAAAAGTTCTTCTTTATATTGCTTTTCCTTTTCTAACATTTGCTCAGTGGTTAATGCTCTGATATCTTTAGCCTTCATTAGATTCGCCACCTACTTCCGAACTCTTCTTAACAAACTTAGTCTTAATTGGGAGCTTATTAGATGCAAGTCTTAATGCTTCACGAGCGACTTCTTCAGGAACGCCACCAATTTCAAACATAATCTTGCCACGCTTAACAACAGCTACCCAACCAGCTGGAGCACCTTTACCAGATCCCATACGTACCCCAACACCTTTAGCAGTGTAGGATTTTTGTGGGAAGATTCTAATCCATACACGACCACCACGCTTCATGTAACGAGTCATGGCAATACGTGCAGCTTCGATTTGTCTATTAGTAATCCAGTGAGATTCTACAGCTTCTAAACCATATTCACCGAATGCGATAGTTTTTCCACCTTTGGCTTCACCACGCATTTTACCGCGGAATTCACGACGGTGTTTTACACGCTTAGGTACTAACACTCTTAGTTTCCTCCCTTCGCTTTCTTAGAAGCATTAGGCTTGTTTTTACGTTGTGGTAAAATTTCTCCACGGTTAATCCAAACCTTAACACCAATTTGTCCGTAAGTGGTGTTTGCTTCTACCCATGCATAATCAATATCAGCTCTTAAAGTATGAAGTGGTACACTACCTTCAGTATGCCATTCTCTTCTTGCCATATCGGCACCATTCAAACGACCAGCAGTTTGTACCTTAACACCTTTAGCGCCTGAACGCATAGATCTTTGAGTTGCTTGACGAGTAGCACGTCTGAAAGCAATACGAGCTTCTAGTTGACGTGCAATGCTTTCTCCAACCAATTCAGCATCTAAATCAGGTTTCTTAATTTCTACAATATTAATGTGAACATTCTTATGAGTTAAAGCATTTAATTGTTTTCTTAAAGCTTCAACTTCTTTTCCACCTTTACCAATAACCATTCCTGGCTTTGCGGTGTGAATAGAAATGTTAATTCTATTAGCAGCACGTTCAATTTCTACAGTAGATACAGCTGCATCCGCTAACTTCTTAGAGATGAACTTTCTAATACGTAAATCTTCATTTAAAGTGTCAGCGTAATCTTTATCTGCATACCACTTTGCTTCCCAATCACGGTTAACACCGAGACGGAAACCATTTGGGTTAATTTTTTGACCCATTAAATTTACCTCCCTTAATCGTTCTTCTCAGATACTACAACGACTACATGGCTAGTTCTCTTGTTAATTGGAGAAGCCATACCTTTAGCACGTGGACGAAATCTCTTTAAAGTTGCTCCTTCATTTACGTATGCTTCAGAAACGTAAAGATTTGCACTTTCAAGATCGTAGTTATGTTCTGCGTTAGCAATTGCTGACTTCAAAACTTTCTTAACGATTGGGGAAGCAGCTCTTGGCGTAAATTCTAAAATAGCCAATGCTTCAGCAACACTCTTTCCGCGAATAAGGTCTACAACCAAGCGGGCTTTTCTAGGAGCGATGCGAACTGTTCTTGCTTCAGCTTTAGCTGAGCTAATTTGTTCTGCCATTTATGTGTTTCTCCTTTCTCTTACTTACCAGTTGTTGCCTTATCAGCAGCCTTATGACCACGGAAAGTTCTAGTAGGCACAAATTCACCTAACTTGTGACCAACCATATCTTCAGTCACATAAACTGGAACATGTTTTCTACCATCGTAAACAGCTATTGTGTAACCAACAAAGGAAGGGAAAATAGTTGAACGACGGGACCAGGTTTTAATTACTTGCTTCTTTTCGGAGCCTTCTTGGGCTTCGATCTTCTTTAAAAGGCTTTCGTCAGCGAAAGGTCCTTTTTTAATACTACGGCTCATTAATTAACCTCCTTTTGTTTAACTATTTGTTACCCTTGCGGTGACGGATAATAAGTTTTTCACTTCTAGCCTTAGAACTTCTAGTCTTAATTCCGCGAGACTTCTTACCCCAAGGAGTCATTGGTTGTGGACGACCCACTGGAGCCTTACCTTCACCACCACCGTGTGGGTGATCGTTAGGGTTCATTACAGAACCACGAGATTGTGGACGCTTGCCCAACCAGCGACTACGTCCAGCTTTACCTAACTTAATTAATGAGTGTTGTTCATTACCAACAGCACCAATAGTAGCACGGCAAACTGATAAGATACGACGTACTTCACCACTTTGTAATCTTACTAAAGTGTATTTTCCATCATTACCAAGTACTTGTGCAACTGCACCAGCACTTCTTACTAATTGTCCACCTTTACCAGGCTTAAGCTCAATATTATGTACTTCAGTACCAGCTGGGATTTCACCTAATGGTAATGCATTACCAGGTTTGATATCAGCATTTGAACCAGATTCTACAACATCTCCAACTTTTAATCCTTTTGGAGCTAAAATGTAAGCTTTGATTCCATCTGTGTAGTGAAGAAGAGCAATGTTAGCAGTTCTATTTGGATCGTATTCGATAGCCTTTACAATTGCTTTTACATCGTCTTTATTGCGCTTGAAGTCAATAATACGGTACTTTTGCTTGTGACCACCACCACGGTGTCTTACAGTAATATGTCCATAAGAGTTACGACCTGCAGTCTTACTTTTTGATTCAAGTAAAGTCTTTTCAGGCTTACTCTTAGTGATTTCTGCAAAGTCTGAAGAAGTCATATTACGTCTGCCGTTTGTAGTTGGCTTATATTTGATAATTGCCAATTGACTGACCTCCTAATACTTAATTTTCTGAGTTTTCGCTATCATTAAAGATCTTAATTGGGTTAGAATCTTCAGTTAAAGTTACGATAGCTTTTCTACGACGAGCAGTCTTACCAGTATAACGACCAACTCTCTTTTCTTTTCCACGTACGTTCATGATGTTAACTTTTTTAACTTTTACATCAAAAATTTCTTCAATAGCATTACGTACTTGGGTTTTAGTAGCAGATACAAGCACATCAAAAGTGTACTTGTTATCATCCATTAAGTTCATGGATTTTTCGGTTACTACAGGGCGTAAGATGATATCGTGTGCATCCATTATGCCAATACCTCCTCAATTCTCTTAATAGCGTCTTGAGTCAATACTAAAGTATCGTAGTTAACCGCATCTACAACGTTTAAGCCATTAACAGGAACTACTTTAACCTTAGGAAGGTTCTTTCCTGATAATTGAACGTTCTTGTCATCAGATACAACTAACACCTTACCATTAATATTTGCGCTATCTAAAACAGCTTTCAAATCTTTAGTCTTAGGTGCAGCTAAAGTTAATTGATCAAGAACAACTAATTCATTGTCAGCAACTTTTTGAGAAAGAACTGACTTCATAGCTAAGCGACGTGCCTTACGAGGCATGTTCATCTTGTATGAACGTGGAGTAGGGCCGAATACAACACCACCACCACGCCATTGTGGAGCTCTAATAGAACCTTGACGAGCACGACCAGTACCCTTTTGTCTCCAAGGTTTTCTACCACCACCGCGAACAGCAGATCTATTCTTTACAGCGGAAGTACCTTGGCGCTTACCAGCTCTTTGTCTAATGATTGCGTCAAAAACAACAGCTTCATTAGGTTCAATTCCGAAGATTTCTTCATTTAAATCAACGTTACCAGTAGCTTTTCCTTTTTGATCGATAACTTGCATATTAGCCATTATAGTCCTCCTTCCTATTTAGCAGCTTTAACAGCAGACTTAACAACAATTAATGAGTTCTTTGCACCAGGAACGTTACCTTTAATAAGTAATACATTCTTTTCTGGAACAACTTTTTCGATTACTAAATTTTGTACAGTGACTGTCTTGCCACCCATACGTCCAGGTAACTTCTTACCCTTTGGTACACGGTTAATAATAGATCCCATTGAACCTGGAACTCTGTGATAACGTGAACCGTGGGTTTCAGGACCTCTTGATTGACCCCAACGTTTAATGTTACCTTGAGTACCATGACCCTTTGAAGTTCCAGTAACGTCAACTACGTCACCTTCACTAAATGAGTCCACCTTGATTTCTGAGCCGACTTCATAGTCCTTAAGCTCTACATCGCGGATTTCTCGAATGAAGCGCTTAGGTGAAGTCTTTGCCTTTGCAGCATGACCTTTGGCTGGCTTGTTACTCAATACTTCACGCTTGTCTTGGTAACCTACTTGAACTGCTTCGTAACCATCTGATTCATTTGTTTTAACTTGTAAAACAACGTTAGGGGTTGCTTCAATAACAGTTACAGGAACCAATACACCGTCTTTAGTGAAGACTTGAGTCATACCGACCTTTCTTCCTAAGATTCCTTTGGTCATGATTACACCTCCATTTAATTTTAATACTATAATTTAATCTCGATATCGACACCACTTGGAAGATCAAGCTTCATTAATGAATCCACAGTCTTAGGTGTTGGATTCAAAATGTCGATTAAACGCTTGTGCGTACGAATTTCAAATTGTTCACGTGAATCCTTGTTCTTGTGTGGTGAACGTAAAACTGTGAACAAAGTTCTTTCAGTAGGCAATGGAACTGGACCTGAAATTTCTGCACCAGTTCTTTGCGCAGTAGCTACAATCTTTGCAGCTGATTCATCGAGAATACCATGTTCGTAAGACTTTAATCTAATACGAATTTGTTGACTTGCCATCTAATTTACCTCCTCGTCTTCTTTATGAAAGATGACTAGCTCGGCAAAAATTACCGACTCACCACTGTGGCAATGCAGCCGGGTGTGCCGCAACCTTTTGCGTCAAAGCTTACTTGTGTCTCCATTTAGAATTTTCTAAATGCACGATTTCTATTGTACTTGGTAAATCTATAAATATCAAGGCTTTTAAAAAATAATTTTTATTTTAATAAAAAAAGTTATTGAGAAAATTCTCAATAACTTTTTAAATTATTCAGCACTATTGCCGCCACGTTCCTTAATAATCTTTTCTTGGATTGATTTTGGAGTTGGAGCATAGTGGTCAAATACCATTGTAAATGTACCACGTCCTTGAGTTGATGAACGTAAAGTAGTTGCATAACCAAACATTTCTGAAAGTGGAACAAATGAGTTAATTACCTTAGCACCAGCTCTGTCTTCCATACCTTCCATAGTACCACGACGTGCAGTAACAGATCCCATTACATCTCCTAAGTATTCTTCAGGAGTAGTTACTTGAACCTTCATAATTGGTTCTAAGACTACTGCACCAGCCTTACCAGCAGCATTCTTCAATGCAAGAGATGCAGCAACCTTGAAGGCAGCTTCAGATGAGTCAACTTCGTGGTAACTACCATCATAAAGTTTTGCCTTAACATCGATCAATGGGTAACCTGCAAGAACACCATTCTTCATTGCTTCTTGTAAACCTTGGTCAACAGAAGGAATAAATTCACGCGGAACAACACCACCAACGATAGCGTCTTCGAATTCGTAACCTTTACCTTCTTCATTTGGAGTAAATTCTACCCAAACGTCACCATATTGACCTTTACCACCAGATTGACGAACGAATTTACCTTGAGCTTTAGCTGGCTTAGTGAAAGTTTCACGGTAAGCAACTTGTGGTTCACCAATAGTTGCTTCAACGTTAAATTCACGTTTCATACGTTCAACCATGATGTCTAAGTGTAATTCACCCATTCCTGAAATTAAAGTTTGACCAGTTTCTGGGTTAGTTTCTGCACGGAAAGTTGGGTCTTCTTCAGTAAGCTTTTGTAAAGCTACATCCATCTTATCACGGTCAGCCTTTGATTTTGGTTCAACAGATACTTGGATAACTGGATCTGGAACTTGTAAACTTTCCAATACTAATGGGTGATCAGGATCAGTTAAAGAATCACCAGTAGTAGTATTCTTCAAACCAATAGCACCAGCAATATCACCAGAGAAAATTTCTGGAATTTCAGTTCTTGAGTTAGCGTGCATTTGAAGTAAACGACCTACACGTTCACGTGAGTTCTTAGAAGCGTTTAAAACATAAGAACCTGATTGTAAAGTACCAGTATAAACACGAATGAATGTTAAACGTCCTACAAATGGGTCAGTAGCAATCTTAAATGCTAATGCAGCAAATGGCTTTTTATCGTCAGCCATTAATTCTACTTCTTCACCAGTCTTAGGATCATGAGCAACATAAGGTTTAACATCAATAGGTGATGGTAAGTAATCAACAACACCATCAAGCATCATTTGAACACCCTTGTTTTTAAATGCAGAACCTGCATAAACTGGGAAGAACTTCAAGTCTAAAGTAGCTTTACGAATAGCCTTCTTTAATTCTTCATTTGAGATTTCTTCACCACCAAGGTATTTTTCCATGATGTCGTCATCTACATCTGCTACTGCTTCAATTAATTCAGCACGACGCTTTTCTGCTTCTTCTTTGTATTCATCTGGAACTGGAATAGTTTCCCATTCTGATCCTGTCTTATCTTCATCGTATACATCTGCAACCATGTCGATTAAGTCAATAACACCTTCAAAAGTGTCTGCTGATCCAATTGGCATTTGTACTGCATGTGCATTGGCTCTTAAACGTTCGTGTAAAGATTTAACAGATTTATCAAAATCAGCACCAATTTTATCCATCTTATTGATGAAAACAATACGAGGAACACCATAAGTATCTGCTTGACGCCAAACATTTTCAGTTTGTGGTTCTACACCAGCTTGAGCATCAAGAACAGTTACAGCACCGTCCAAAACACGAAGTGAACGTTCTACTTCGATAGTAAAGTCAACGTGTCCTGGGGTATCGATAATGTTAACACGGTAATCTTTCCATTGAGCAGTAGTAGCTGCAGAAGTAATAGTAATACCACGTTCTTTTTCTTCTTCCATCCAGTCCATTTGTGAATCACCTTCGTGAGTTTCACCAATTTTGTGGATTTTACCAGTGTAGTATAAGATACGTTCAGTTGTTGTTGTCTTACCAGCATCGATGTGAGCCATGATACCGATATTACGTGTTTTTTCCAAAGGGAATTCACGTTTGTTAGCCATAAAAATTATCTCCTTAAAAAACTAACTCATCCAATTAGAAGCGGTAGTGTGCAAATGCACGGTTAGCTTCTGCCATTCTATGAACATCTTCACGCTTCTTAACTGCAGAACCTGTATTGTTTGCAGCATCCATAATTTCATTTGCAAGACGTTCATCCATAGTATGTTCATTACGTAAACGTGCGTAAGAAACAATCCATCTTAATCCAAGAGTAGTTCTTCTTTCAGGACGAACTTCAACTGGGATTTGGTAGTTAGAACCACCAATACGACGAGCCTTAACTTCTAAAACTGGCATAACGTTGTTCATTGCTTCTTCAAATACTTCAACTGGTTCTTTTCCAGTCTTATCTTGGATAATATCAAAAGCATCGTAAAGAATTGATGAAGCTTTGGCCTTCTTACCATCAATCATTAAGTGGTTTACTAATTTAGTAACCAATTTAGAGTTGTAAACTGGATCTGCTAAAACATCTCTCTTAGCAACTTTACCTTTTCTAGGCATTCGAAATTCCTCCTATTAGTCCTTCTTTGCACCGTACTTAGAGCGGCTTTGCTTTCTACCATCAACACCTGCAGTATCTAAAGCACCACGAACGATGTGGTAACGTACCCCTGGAAGGTCCTTTACACGTCCACCACGAATTAATACAACAGAGTGTTCTTGTAAGTTGTGGCCTACACCTGGAATGTAAGCAGTAACTTCAAACATGTTAGAAAGACGAACACGAGCATACTTACGTAAAGCTGAGTTAGGCTTCTTAGGTGTCATAGTACCTACACGAGTTGCAACTCCACGCATTTGAGGAGCTGGATTGTAGTTTAATTTCTTCTTCATGCTGTTGTAAGCGTAATTCAAAGCTGGTGAATTTGATTTAGTCGTCTTTGAGTGACGGCCTTTTCTAACCAATTGGTTAATTGTTGGCATTAAATTTTCCTCCTAAAATATTTGTTCACACATCCGGGAGTTTCTTTTTCACCTCACGGACATCATAATTTATATGCACAAGTGATAGTTTAACTCGAATTTAGAATCTGGTCAACATTAAAAAACATTTTTTTGCGTAATACTTTAAGGGTGATTAAAATTAATCTCTTAATATTTATATTTAGTTTTTTTGGTTATTGGTGTTGCCACTTAACCCTTAAGTCTTTTAATATGACACATTTTTCCTTTCAATCAATTTGTTTGCTCTATAGTTTATTAGTCTACCTTACACTAAATATTTTTTCACTTGACTTTTACTCAATGATTTTCTTATTTTTCTTTCTCTTAATTAGCTTTGAAGATTTTTGGTCTAGTTCCTTTTCTACTATTTATTTACTTCCTCTTCTTTTTTCTACCTTTTTTTCTCCTTCAAGTGCTTTTAAAAACTTTTTAGAAACAGATTATTTAATCATTTTATTTATTATTTTAATTTTTTCTACTCTGACTTTACGAAATAAACTTGGGCTTGGAGATATTATAATTTTTATTATTCTTTTCTTAGGTCTCGGAATTGAAAGTACTCTCTGGTTAATTTTAATCGCATGTTTACTTTTTATTATCTGGTACCTCTTTACAAAAATTACTTCACCACTTCCTTTTTTACCCTTTATCTATTTGTCCTATCTAACTTGTCTTTTAGTTTAAGCTGTTAAGCAATCCCGAAACGAAAAACCGCCAATATATCAAGGTTTTATAAAACCAAGAATATTGACGGTTTTCTAATCTAAGAGTTTTTAGGCTCTATCTTATTATTTATTTTCAGTTGTGGCTTCTGGAGATTTCACTTTATCTTCTGCAGCCATTTTCTTTTCTAGATCTGAAATTGAGTAAACTTTACTTTCCACATCTTTTGGAACATCAACTTTTGGTTCCATTTCACGATATACTGGCATTCCAGTACCAGCTGGAATAATTTTACCAATAATAACGTTTTCTTTAAGACCAAGAAGTGGATCATTTTTACCACGAATTGATGCATCAGTAAGCACACGAGTAGTTTCTTGGAATGAAGCAGCTGATAAGAAACTATTAGTTTCCAAAGCAGCTTTAGTAATACCGAGAATTACACTTTGTGCTGTAGCAGGAATACCACCAGAAATAATTACTTCCTTATTTCTTTCCTTAAATTCACCAATATCCATTAATTCACCTGGTAAAATATCTGTCTCACCTGGATCAAGAATGCGAACTTTTTGAAGCATTTGACGTGCCATTACTTCAACGTGTTTATCAGCAACTTCTACCCCTTGCATTCTGTAGGCTTTTTGAATTTCGCTAAGAATGTATTTTTCAGTAGTTAAAGAATCACATACACGGATTAATTCCTTTGGATCAATTGATCCTAAAGTTAATTTTTCTCCACGTTCAACATGATCTCCTTCGCTAACTGCGATTGAAGCAGTGTAAGGTACATCGTAAGTTCTAGTATCAGTTTCACCTTTAACAGTAACTTGACGAGTATGTTCTGCAGGATCTTCTTCAATTGAAACCACTTCACCAGTTACTTCGGAAATTGTAGCACGACCCTTAGGATTACGTGCTTCAAACAATTCTTGCACACGAGGAAGACCTTGGGTAATGTCGGCACCACCTGCAACCCCACCATTGTGGAAGTTACGCATAGTTAATTGAGTACCTGGTTCACCAATAGATTGAGCAGCAACTGTTCCGACTGCTTCACCTACTTCAACTGCTTCACCAGTAGCCAAGTTCATACCGTAGCACTTTTTACATACCCCATGTTGAGTGTTGCAAGTAAAGACTGAACGGATAGTTACTTCTGTTACTCCAGCATCGACAATCTTTTGTGCCATATCTTCGTCCATCATTTCATTTGCCTTGCAAATTACTTCTTTAGTTTCTGGATTAATGACACTTTTAGCAGTATAACGACCAACCAAACGATCAAATAATGGTTCAATCATTTCATCGCCTTCTCTGATTGCGCGAACAGTAATTCCACGATCAGTACCACAATCTTCTTCACGAACAATTACATCTTGTGCAACATCAACCAAACGACGAGTTAAGTAACCTGAGTTAGCAGTCTTCAAAGCAGTATCAGTCATACCCTTACGAGCACCGTGAGTGGACATGAACATTTCCAACACAGATAAACCTTCACGGAAGTTTGAAGTAACAGGAATTTCCATCATTCCTCCGTTAGGTGCGGCCATCAAACCACGCATACCTGCTAACTGAGTAAAGTTAGAAATGTTACCACGAGCTCCAGAATCAGCCATGACAGTGATTGGATTACGTGGAGCATGAATTTGAGCAATTTCTTGTTGAACAATATCTTTACAATTATTCCAAATGTTAATTACTCGATCATGTCTTTCTTCATCAGTAATCAAGCCTCGACGATATTGCTTAGAGACAACAGCAACTTTCTTTCTAGCTTCTGCTACAATGTCGTCTTTATCAGTAATTGTAGGAATATCTTCTACCCCAATCGTTAAACCAGAAATAGTACAGATAGTATATCCTAATTGTTCCAAATCATCTAAGTAATCAGAAGTTCTTTGAACCTTGTAATCCTTATAAATTTGAGCGATTGAATCTGATAAAAATCCTTTCTTAAAGGCTTGACCTAATTTCATGTTGTTCAATTTTTCATGAATATCTTCACCTGGTTGCAAGAAGTATCTTTCATCAAGTGGATTAGTCAAGTTTTCTTGAGTTGGATCATTTACATAGAAGAAGTCCTTAGGGAAAATTTGGTTAAATAAAAGCTTCCCATAAGTAGTTACGAAGATTCCGTGTTCATAACCCTTTGGCCATGGCTTTTCAGGCATTGAATCAGCCGCTAAACCAATACGAGTATGATAGTGAATATCACCATTTACATAAGCCATGGTTGCTTCAGCTGGGGAATTAAAAATCATTCCTTCACCTTCACGACCACGTTCTACTTGGGTTAACCAGTAGTTACCAAGAACGATATCCTGTGATGGAGTTACAATTGGCTTCCCATCTTTAGGAGCTAAGATATGGTGAGCAGCAAGCATTAATAATCTTGATTCAGCTACTGCTTCATCTGACAATGGAACGTGAATCGCCATCTGATCTCCATCAAAGTCGGCATTATATGCTTCACAAACTAATGGGTGTAATCTAATTGCTTTACCTGGTACTAAAACTGGTTCAAATGCTTGGATACCTAAACGGTGAAGAGTAGGTGCACGGTTTAAAAGAACTGGTCTTTCCTTGATAACATCTTCTAAAATATCCCAGATGTCATCATCTTCACGATCAATTTTACGTTTAGCATTCTTAATGTTTGATGCTAATCCACGCTTTACTAATTCATGCATTACAAATGGCTTGAATAATTCAAGAGCCATTGGACGAGGAACACCACATTGGTAAAGTTTCAATGTTGGTGAAACATCGATAACAGAACGACCTGAGTAATCAACACGTTTACCAAGTAAGTTCTGACGGAAACGTCCTTGTTTACCCTTCAACATATGAGAAAGAGACTTCAATGGACGGTTACCTGGTCCAACAACAGGACGACCACGACGACCGTTGTCAATTAAAGCATCAACTGCTTCTTGAAGCATTCTCTTTTCATTTTGAACGATAATGTGAGGGGCATTCAAGTCTAACAATCTCTTCAAACGATTATTTCTGTTAATGACACGTCTGTAAAGATCATTTAAATCAGAAACCGCAAAGCGTCCACCATCTAATTGAACCATTGGACGAAGATCTGGTGGAATAACTGGAAGACAATCTAAAATCATCCAAGATGGTTTATTTCCTGATAGTCTAAAGGCATCTAAAATATCCAAACGTCTAATTGCACGAGTTCTCTTTTGACCTTGTGCAGTTTTTAATTCTTCTTTTAGATCTTTAACTTCTTTTTCAATATCAACTTGTTCAAGCAATTCTTGAATGGCTTCAGCACCCATTTTAGCTGTAAATCGTTTACCATATTTTGCTTTCTTTTCACGGTATTCAGCATCAGTTAAAAGTTGCTTGTATTCTAAATCAGTATCACCAGGATCAATTACAATATAAGCTGCAAAATAAATTACTTCTTCCAATGATCTTGGAGACATATCTAAAACTAATCCCATTCTTGATGGAATACCCTTGAAGTACCAAATATGAGATACAGGAGCGGCCAATTCAATATGACCCATTCTTTCTCTTCTAACTTTAGAAGAAGTTACTTCAACTCCACAACGATCACATACAATTCCACGGTAACGTACACCCTTGTACTTTCCACAAGCACAAGACCAGTCTTTAGTTGGTCCAAAGATTCTTTCATCGAATAGACCATCTTTTTCTGGTTTCAAAGTACGGTAGTTGATAGTTTCAGGTTTTTTAACTTCTCCGTAAGACCAACTTCTGATCTTATTTGGTGAAGCCAAACCAATTTGCATACTTTCAAACTTATTTACGTCGATCAAAAGTTTAACCTCCTATATTACTTAGAAACCTTATCATCGGATGCACTAGAAGCATCATCATTAGCTATTTTAGAAGTATCTGCTTCTTTTTCTTCTTTTTTAGCTGCTTGTTCAGCTAAATTTTTCTTCTCTTGTTTTTGGGCCATTTCAGAAAGTTTATCAATACTGATATGTTCATCAGACTCTGTGTCCATATCACGTAATTCAATTTCCTTGTGGTTCATATCCAAAACTTCAATATCTAATCCAAGAGATTGTAATTCTTTAACTAAAACTCTGAATGATTCTGGTACACCAGGTTTAGGAATTCTTTCACCTTTAACAATTGCTTCATAAGCTTTAACACGTCCTACAACGTCATCAGACTTGTAAGTTAAGATTTCTTGTAAAGTGTAAGCAGCACCATATGCTTCAAGTGCCCAAACTTCCATTTCACCAAAACGCTGTCCACCAAATTGTGCCTTACCACCAAGTGGTTGTTGAGTAACTAAGGAGTATGGCCCAATTGAACGTGCGTGGATCTTGTCATCAACCATGTGAGCTAACTTCAAGTAGTACATGATACCAACAGAGACTCTGTTGTGGAATGGTTCACCAGTTCGACCATCATATAAAACAGTCTTTCCATCTTTGCCAAGTCCTGCTTGACGTACCATTTCCCACATGTCACTTTCAGAAGCCCCATCAAATACTGGTGTAGCAATGTGAATACCCAATTGTTTAGCAGCCATTCCAAGGTGAAGCTCAAGAACCTGTCCGATGTTCATACGTGATGGCACACCCATTGGGTTCAAACAAATATCAACTGGTCTACCATCTGGTAAATATGGCATATCTTCTTCAGGACAAACTAAAGCAATAGTACCTTTGTTACCATGACGTCCAGCAACTTTATCCCCAACCTGAAGCTTACGCTTTTGAACAATGTATACACGAACCATTTCATTTACACCAGGTGGTAGTTCATCGCCTGCGGCACGTGTAAATACTTGAACATTTTGCACAATTCCGCCGCCACCATGTGGTACACGAAGAGAAGTATCACGAACTTCACGAGCCTTTTCACCAAAGATTGCGTGAAGTAATCTTTCTTCAGCAGATAATTCAGTTACACCTTTAGGTGTTACTTTACCTACTAAAATATCTCCATCTTTTACTTCTGCACCAATACGGACAATACCATTTTCATCTAAGTCCTTAAGTGCACTTTCACCAGCATTTGGAATTTCACGAGTGATTTCTTCTGGTCCGAGCTTAGTATCACGAGCTTCTGATTCATAGTCTTCAATGTGAATTGAAGTGTAGACATCATCTTTGACTAATTTTTCAGAAATCATAACCGCATCTTCATAGTTGTACATGTTCCAAGTAGTGAAGGCAATAACTGGGTTTTGACCTAAAGCTAGTTCTCCTTTTTCCATTGAAGGACCATCAGCGATAACTTCGCCAGCAACTACTTCTTTACCCTTGTAAACATTTGGTGTTTGGTTGTAGTTCTTACTTGCATTAGAACGACGATATTTTTCAAGAACATACTTATCTAAAGTTTGATCATCACGTCTAATTCTAATTTCATTTGCATCTACATATTCAACTACACCAGGTGCAGTAGCTAAAACAGCATCCCCTGAATCGTGGGCTGCACGGTATTCCATACCAGTACCTACAAGTGGTGCATGTGGATTAATCAAAGGTACAGCTTGACGTTGGTGGTTAGCACCCATCAAAGCACGGTTTGAGTCATCGTTTTCAAGGAAAGGAATACATGCAGAAGTTACAGAAACTACTTGCTTAGGAATAACATCCATGTAATCAATCTTGTCTGGTGAAACTTCGATGTTATCTTCTTTGTGACGAGCCAAAACAACTTTTTCTTTAAATGAACCATCTGGATTTAAAGGAGAGTTTGCACTGGCAATAATGTAGTTATCTTCAACATCAGCAGTTAAATAATCGATCTTATCAGTTACTTTATGAGTATCCCATGAAACACGACGGTAAGGAGTTTCCACAAAACCATATTTATTAACAATAGCATAAGTTGCCAATGAGTTAATCAAACCAATGTTAGGACCTTCAGGTGTTTCAATAGGACAAAGACGACCATAGTGCGTGTAGTGCACATCACGAACCTCATAACCCGCACGATCGCGTGACAAACCACCAGGTCCTAAAGCTGACATACGACGCTTGTGAGTTAACTCACCTAATGGGTTAGTTTGATCCATAAATTGAGAAAGTTGTGAAGAACCAAAGAATTCTTTTACTGACGCAACTACTGGACGAATGTTAATTAATTGTTGTGGAGTAACAGTGGAAATATCTTGAATAGACATTCTTTCACGTACTACACGTTCCATTCTAGCTAAACCAATTCTAAATTGATTTTGAAGTAATTCACCTACACGACGAATACGACGATTACCTAAGTGGTCAATATCATCTGTTACTCCAATTTCATCTTGAAGAGCAAAGAAATAGTTGATTGAACTTAAAATGTCAGCTGTAGTTAAACTCTTGACATCATCTGGAATATGACCATTTGAGATCAATTTAACTACTCTATCAGGGTCAACTTTTGAATAAACCTTAATTTCTTGAACAGTTACTGGATCAGTAAGTACCCCTTCTTCAGATGGTTGATAAGTCACCATCTTGAAATCGTCTCGATCAAGGTAAGGAGTAAGTTTTTCCATTACTTCATGAGTAATTACATCACCCTTTTTAGCAATGATTTCACCAGTATCTGGATCAGCTAAAGTTTCAGCTAAAGTTTGTCTTAAAAGACGATTCTTTAATGAAAGTTTTTTGTTAATCTTGTAACGACCAACAGCAGCTAAATCATATCTCTTAGGATCAAAGAAACGTGCAAAGAGAAGTGAACGTGAAGAGTCAGTTGTCTTTGGTTCACCAGGACGTAATCTTTCATAGATATCCTTTAATGCTTCAGCAACACGAGAATCAGCTGGATTCTTGTGAATATCTTTTTCTAGAGTGAAACGAAGAGAATCATTATCACCAAAAATATCTAAAATTTCATCATTAGAGCCAAAACCTAATGCACGAATTAAAACTGTAAGAGGAAGCTTTCTGGTACGGTCAATACGTACATAAGCTAAATCTTTTGAGTCGGTTTCGTACTCTAACCATGCACCACGGTTAGGAATAACAGTTGCTCCAAAAATTTCTCGACCATTTTTGTCGAAATCAGAATTGTAGTAAACACCTGGTGATCTAACTAACTGTGAAACGATAACTCTTTCAGCACCATTAATAACAAAAGTACCTGAATCAGTCATTAATGGAAATTCTCCAAAGAAAACATCTTGGGTTTTTATTTCACCAGTTTCATGGTTAGTCAATTTTAAAGTTACATGAAGTGGTGCAGAGTAATTAGCATCATGATCACGTGCTTCTTCAAGAGTATATTTAGGTTTTAAAAGTTTGTAGTCTACAAATTCAAGAGAAAGCTTTC
This sequence comes from Lactobacillus sp. PV012, assembly GCF_014522325.1. Lineage (NCBI taxonomy): Bacteria > Bacillati > Bacillota > Bacilli > Lactobacillales > Lactobacillaceae > Lactobacillus > Lactobacillus sp. PV012. The sequence continues at coordinate 312,273 of NZ_CP041983.1, read as the reverse complement.
CTGAAAAATCTGAAATTGGCATAATGTCCGCAAACATTTCGCTAATTCCTTCATCAAGAAACCACTTGTAAGATTGAGTTTGTACATCGGTCAAGTTAGGCAATTTCAAAACTTCTTTGATACGTGAGAAACTGCGACGTGTACGATGTTGACCATAGTTCACAGCGTGTCCTAACAAAGCAAACATCCTTTCCAAATCCATCTAGAAATAAATATTACATTTATGTTACATTTTGCAAAAAAGAGAAATTTAAGTATAAAAAAACAAAAACAACGCAGAAGTCGTTTTTGTTTTATTATTTTACCGGACAATAGATCGGTAAAATTCTGAATTTCAGCCTTTTTATCAGACTAAATTGTATATTAATTTTTAATTTTTGTCAAAGACTTTTACTTAAGGCTTTATCTTCAATTGAAAACTTTAGCTTACCTCGATTACTACCAACTTTAATTGTCTGATCAGCTTTCAGTTCGCCTTTAATAATTTGCTCTGCAATTACATCTTCCAATTCTCTTTGAATAGTACGACGTAATGGACGAGCACCCATTTCAGGATCAAAACCATTTTTTGCCAAAAGATCAAGAGCAGCTGGTGAAATCTTTAAAGTTATTTTTTGTGCAGCTAAACGTTTTTCCAATCGTTTAGTCATCAAAGAGACAATGTCTCTCAATTGTGGCTTAGTTAAACTTTCAAAGACCACTGTTTCATCAATTCGGTTTAAAAACTCTGGTCTAAAGAATTGCTTAGTAGCACCTTTTACCTTTTCAGCTTGAATCTTAGCCAAATCTTCATTTGAAGTTGAGAAACCTACTACTTTATCTTCTTGAAGTGAGCGAGATCCCAAATTAGAAGTCATGATAATAATTGTATTTCTAAAATCAACTTTTCTACCTTTTGAATCTGTCAAAAATCCTTCATCCAATACTTGTAAAAGTAGGTTAAATACTTCTGGATTTGCTTTTTCAACCTCATCAAGTAAAACAACAGAATATGGATTTCGTCTCACTTTTTCAGATAGTTGGCCACCTTCTTCATATCCCACATAACCAGGAGCTGATCCAATCAACTTGCTACTTGCAACTTGATCCATATATTCAGACATATCTACTCGAATGATATTATCTTCTGAGCCAAATACAGAATCTGCTAAAGCTTTAGCTAATTCAGTTTTACCAACACCAGTTGGCCCTAAGAATAAGAAAGAACCAATTGGACGCTTTTCATCTTTAATTCCACTTCTACTACGGCGAATTGCGCGGCTAACTGCCTCAATTGCACGATTTTGACCAATAACTCTTTTATGTAAAATATTCTCTAATTCAGCCAAACGTTTAGTTTCATTAGATCTCATTCTAGTAACTGGAACCCCAGTCCATTCAGAAACAACTTTTGCAATTTCTTCTGGCTCAACTACTGGTAATTTGTTATCTTTTTCAGATGCTAAAAGTGACTCTTGCATAGCCCTTAATTTACTTTCATGATTTCTCAATTCAGCTGCTGTAGAAAAATCTTGGCTTTCAACTGCTTCTTCTTTTTTAGCAATTGTTTCTTTTAGTGCCTTTTCAATTTCTGAAACTTTTGGATTAAGCTTTCCTTTTTCCTTGATCTTAATTGCCGCACTTGCTTCATCCATTAAGTCAATCGCTTTATCAGGTAAAAATCTATTAGGAATATAACGGGTTGATAAACTCACCGCATCCTCAATTGCCTGATCACTAATTTTTACATGATGATAACGTTCATACTTTTGCTTCAAACCTTCTAAAATATTGATTGTATCTTCTTCAGAAGGCTCACCTACTTTAACTTGTTGAAATCTTCTTGCTAAGGCAGAGTCTTTTTCAACATATTTTTGATATTCATCAAACGTAGTGGCTCCAATCATTTGAATGTCACCACGAGCTAAAGAAGGCTTTAAGATATTAGATGCATCAATTGCACCTTCAGCTCCACCAGCACCAATTAAAGTATGCATTTCATCAACAAATAAAATGACATTTCCATCCTGTTGAATTTCTTCTAGAATCTTCTTCATGCGATTCTCAAATTCACCACGATATTTAGTTCCAGCAATCAGACTTCCAATTTCTAAAGCCATTACACGCTTATTAGCTAAATCTCGAGGCACTTGGTGATTAACAATTGCACTAGCAATTCCTTGAGCTACAGCTGTTTTTCCAACCCCAGGTTCACCTACTAACACTGGGTTGTTTTTTGTCCGCCGCGATAAGATCTGAATAACACGATCAATTTCTTTATCACGTCCAATTACAGGGTCGATTCCTCCCTCTCGAGCACGTTTATTTAAATTAATACTTACATTATCCAAATTTGGTGTTTTTGATTTTCCATTTTTTTGAGTTTCATTAGGAACCCCTGGACCAAACATTTGTGGTTGAAAATCTGGTTCTTCACCAATATCATCTTTGATTTGGTCTGCTAAAAAGGCCGTATCCATTCCTAGATTTTTTAAAATTAAGCTCGCTAAAATTTGATTACTTGCTAATAGTCCCAATAAAATATGTTCAGTTCCAATTTCTCTTGAACCTACTTTGCTGGCTTTTTCTTGGGCGTATTTTAAAACTAAATTTAATCGTGGAGACATTTCCATATAAGTTACTTTGGGGCTTGAACCGTAGCCAGTGTAACGTTCAATTTCTTCCCTAACTGCCATCGGAGTTATCCCACTTGCTCGCAGTAATTTCCCTGCATTACCATCTGCTTGCATTACAAGGGCTAATAATACATGTTCAGTTCCAATTACTCGATGGTGAAAACTTTGTGCCTGTTCTCGTGCAATATCTAAAACTTCTTTTGCATTTTTACTGTAAGAATTTTCCATTTTGCACCGCCTTACTAATTTTTTATAAGTACATTTATCTTAGGTAAATATTTTACTCTTTATCTATAGTAAAAGTAAAATTTTTTATTCAAAATAATTATACCAATTCTCAAGTAATAAAAAAAACTATCCCTAACTGTGAGATAGTCTTATCGGGATAACAGGATTTGAACCTGCGACCTCTGCGTCCCGAACGCAGCGCTCTACCAAGCTAAGCCATATCCCGGTACAAAAAAAGACTCACCTTCGAAGGTAAGTCTTTACTATAGAGCGGAAGACGGGATTCGAACCCGCGACCCCCACCATGGCAAGGTGATGTTCTACCACTGAACTACTTCCGCATTACATTAATATTATAGCAGAAATAAATTCAGTTGCAAGCATTTCTAGAGTGCAATCTGTATTATTTTTCCTTCATGCTTGCAAAAACTATATTATTCGCATAATCTAATTTTTCTTTTTATACTTTGGTACAAATAAATGCTCAATCCACCCTATAGTAAAAATACTATTTGAATAATAAAATAAATTTACTATATAATAGTCAGATACTTTCTTTATTAGGATTCAATAAAAAGATAATTCCACTTCTTAATAAGATCCAAAGATTTAAAATTTACTTCTTCCTTTTTCTTTTAATAGCTTGGATAATTAACCAAATACCAAATCCTATTGATACTAAGATTAATATTGCATCTACTATCTTTAAATTATAAGTATTTGGTCTCCAACTAAGGGAAATCATAATAACCATAATATCAATAGCTACCAAAGCCATTATTTTTTTCTGAGTCATCACTTATCTCTCCTTAAGAATTACTCAACTATATGTTTCCTCCTCAATTCACTTATATTATATATCTTATTTGAAATCGATTTTAAATAAGATACCTTACGAATCATAATACTTTCCTATATCAAAGTTATAGTTCAGCAAAAAACCTCTCTTATCTATGCTTAATCGCACATTAAGAGAGGTTTATTTTGTCAAATTTTTTACCTATCCTAATCCAAATGGTGTAAATCTGGTGTATACACCATTATTTTTAACAAAATTAGAATTCAAAAATTGACCTTCTATTTAATATTTAAAATGGCTAAAAAGCTTATTTATCGCCTTTTTTAGCTTTTTCTTTCAAATCTGCTTGCACTTCTGCGTCAACGTCTTCAACTTTTTCAGGACGCATTGTTGGGAATAACAAAACATCACGAATAGCAGGTGCATCAGTTAAAAGCATAGTTAAACGATCAATACCGATTCCCAAACCACCAGTAGGAGGCATACCAAATTCCATGGCACGGATGTAATCTTCATCAATCATATCAGCTTCATCATTACCAGCTTCACGTTCTGCCATTTGATCTTCAAAACGGTGACGTTGATCCACTGGATCATTTAATTCTGAGAAAGCATTACCATATTCGGTACCCATAATAAAGATTTCAAAACGATCAGTAAATCTTGGATCATCAGCATTCTTCTTAGCAAGTGGTGACACTTCTACTGGGTGACCATAAACAAAAGTTGGGTTAACAATAGTCTTTTCACCAAACTCTTCAAAGAAGGCATTGATAATATGACCAACTTTCCAGAAAGGTTCAACATGAATACCATGTTCTTCTGCAACTTTTTTAGCTTCATCTAAAGTCATTGGTTGCCAGAAATCAACACCAGTTTGTTCCTTAATTAAGTCAACCATGTGAACACGGCGGAATGGCTTACCTAAATCAAGTTCAGTTCCTTGGTAGGTAATCTTGCCATCATCAGTAACTACACTAGCAGCTGCTTTAATAATTCCTTCTGCTTCATCCATTACATCATGGAAGTCCCAGTATGCTGCATAAGTTTCAAGCTCAGTAAATTCTGGATTGTGACGAGTATCAACACCTTCATTTCTGAATACTCGACCAATTTCATAAACTCTTTCCATTCCCCCAACAATTAAACGCTTCAAAGGAAGTTCTAGGGCAATTCTCATATAGAGACTAATATCTAAAGCATTGTGGTGAGTGATAAACGGACGAGCTTCTGCACCACCAGGGATGTTATGAAGAACTGGAGTTTCAACTTCTAAGAAATCGCGACTATCTAAGTAATTACGGATAGCCTTGATAATCTTAGTACGGTTAACAAAACGTTCGTAACTTTCATGATTAGTAATAAGATCTAAGTAACGTTGACGATAAATTTGTTCAACATCTTTTAATCCATCCCATTTATTAGGTAATGGACGAAGAGCCTTAGATAAGAAAGTAACGTGAGTAGCACGAATAGTTAATTCTCCAGTATCGGTTTTCATTACTTCACCATCGATACCAAGAAAATCACCAATATCAGATTTCTTAAAGATCTTGTAGTTTTCTTCTCCTACAATATCTTTACGCACGTAAATTTGAATCTTACCAGTTCGATCGTAAATATCCGCAAATCCCACTTTACCTTTACCACGTTTTGCAAGCATACGACCTGCAACTTTGGTCTTAGGCATATCTGCATTTAATTCATCTTTATCTTCAGCAGAGTACTTTTCATTTAAAGTCTTTGCTAAATCTTGACGATCAAATTTTCTTACGCCAAAAGGTTCAATTCCATTTTCGCGCATTTCTTCCATCTTCTCGCGACGAACGATAAGTTGGTCATTCATCTCATTTTTTGCCACTGTTAAAACTCCTTTAACTTTATTTTTGCTTCTGACTTGCTTCATACTTTTCTACAAAGTTATCTAGTAAATCAAAAACCTCTTTTTTAGTCCATACATCATTTATTTTAGCACGTGTACGAGCCGAACGGGGAACTCCTTTTAAATAATAAGCTGCTTGGCGGCGAAATTCTGGTACGGCAATCTTTTCACCTTTTAATTCTACCAAACCATTGAGTTGATTTTTAGCAGTTTCAACTTTTTCTGCCACAGTTTGCGGAGGTAATTTTTCCCCTGTTTCAAGATAATGTTCAATATCTTTCAAAATCCAAGGATTACCTAAAGCAGCTCGACCTACCATTACAGCAGTAGCTCCTACTTCATCAATCATTTGTTTAGCTTTTTCTGGGCTCGTTACATCCCCATTACCAATAAATGGAATTGTTAAATGGTCTGCGACTTCCTTTAAAATTCCCCAGTCAGCTTCACCCATATACATTTGCTTGCGCGTTCTACCATGCATGGCAACTGCACTAGCTCCTGCTTCTTGTGCAGCTAGTGCATTTTCTACTGCAAAAACATGCTTACTATCCCAACCAGTACGCATTTTAACTGTGACTGGTTTATCTACATTACGCACAACTGCTCGCACCATTTGATAAATTTTATTAGGATCAAGCAACCAACGCGCACCAGCATCAGTTTTTGTTACTTTTGGTACTGGGCAACCCATATTAATATTAATAATATCTGCTGCAGTATGAGTATCAACATAGTGAGCTGCTTGAACCAAAGTTTCTTCACTACCACCAAAAATCTGAATACTCATCGGATGTTCTCGCGGATCAACTTGAAGCATACTTAAAGTTTTTTTGTTACCATGAAGAATTCCACGATCTGAAATCATTTCACAAACAACTAGCCCTGCACCAAATTCTTTACTTACAACCCTAAACGCTGCATTTGAAATTCCCGCCATTGGTGCCACTACAACTCGATTAGGAATTTCTATATCGCGAATTTTCCAACTTTGATCCATAATTCACCTTCCTTATAAAATTCACTTACTAATAATAATCAATATCCTAACATAATCCTTAATTCATTGCTAGTGAGTCAAAACTAGTCTTCTTTTTGCTTTTTCAAGATTTCCTTTAATTCATCTTCACTATAGTGATATTTGTCTTCACAAAATTGACAGGTTAACTCTGCTCCGTGATCTTCTTCGATCATTTCTTTAAGTTGCTTAGGCTTTAAAGTAGCCAATATTTCTGCATATTTTTCTTTGGAACAATCACATTCAAAGGCTACAGGTTCTTTATCTAAAATTTTACAATCTTCGCCTAAAATCTTTTTCGCTAACTCTTCAGGTGTTACACCATCAAGCATTAATGTAGAAAGATGTGGTAATTCCTTGATCTTCTTTTCAACCTTACTTAATAACTCATCACTTGCACCTGGTAATGCTTGTAACATAAAACCGCCTGCAGCTCCGATTGTGTTATTAGGATTTACAAATACAGAAAGACCAACTGCGGAAGGAATTTGTTCAGACTTTGCCAAATAGTAAGTAAAATCTTCAGCAATTTCTCCCGATACAATTGGCACTTGGCCTGTATATGGTTCTTTTAAGCCCATATCTTTAGTCACTTGTAACCAACCTTGTCCTACTGCCTTGGCAACATTAATGTGGCCATCTGCTTTTGGTGGTAAAGCTATATGAGGATTTTGAATATAACCTTTAACTTTTAAATCGGAAGTAGTGGTAACAATTGTAGCACCAACTGGTCCATTTCCTAAAAGGCGTACAGTTAGTTCACTATCATTTTTTAGTAAAGCTCCACCTAAAAGTAAGCTTCCCAACATGGTTCTACCTAACACAGCAGAAGAAGCACTCCAAGTATCATGACGTTTTTGAGCTTCACTTACAACATCTTTTGCACTGATAGTAAGTAAACGTAAATTTTTAGTTTTATCAATTGCCTTTACTAAATAATCACTCATTAAATATATCCTTTCTCAAAAAAATAGAGCCTTTATCGGCTCTATTTTACACTTAATTTTGATCATCAGTTTTGTCTGATTTATCTTTTTCATTGTTATCTTCATGTGAGTCTGACTCACTGTTAGAAGATTTTTCAGATGGTGGATTAAGTGGAATATCGTTGATATTACGATCATCATCTGGAAGAGGATGAATATTCTTTTTGTCATCTTCTTCTTGAACTTTTTCTTCATGAAGAGCTTGTTTTTTCCGCAGCAGCTTTTGCTTGTTCAAAAGTTGTTGGCGTATTTTCACTTGGAAATTCATTTTCACTATCTTCAGGCATTTTACCAGTTTTGTATAATGAAAGAATTTGCTTTTCATTCAAGGTTTCATACTTAAGCAAAGCAGCAGCAATAGCATGGTGAATTTCTCGATTATTGTTAATGATTTCTTTAGCAGTTTCGTAACCTTGGTTAAGAAGTGCTTCAATAGTATCATCAATTTTTGCTGCAGTAGCTTCACTGTAAGGCTTAGTACCATATGGGGTTTGCATACTTGGAGATTCAAGTTCTGCCATACCAACATCTGTCATTCCATATTGGGTAACCATTCCACGAGCAATATTAGTTGCTTGTTCAAAGTCATTTGAAGCACCAGTAGATTTTTCACCAACTGCAATTTCTTCACCAGCACGTCCACCCATGAAACCAGCGATTTGTTCCATTAATTGCTTCTTCGTTAAAAGATTTTGATCTTCTTTTGGAAGCATAATGTTATATCCGCCTGCACGTCCACGAGGTACAATAGTTACCTTACGAACAGTTCTAGAATCACTTAATACCAATCCTACAATTGCATGTCCAGCTTCATGGTAAGCCACACGCTTACGATCAGCTGCAGAAATAACAGTATCCTTCTTAGCTGGTCCCGCAATTACACGATCTTCTGCTTCATCAATATCAGCTGCGGTAATTTGTTTATTATCACGTCTTGCAGCAACTAAAGCAGCTTCATTAAGAAGGTTTTCTAGATCAGCTCCTACAAATCCAGGAGTCTGACGCGCAATTTCCTTTAAGTCAACATTACTTGCTAAAGGCTTATTACGTGCATGTACCTTTAAAATTGCTTCACGTCCTCTAACATCTGGACGGCCAACTAAAACTTTTCTATCAAAACGACCTGGACGCAATAATGCTGGGTCTAAAACATCGGAGCGGTTTGTAGCTGCAATAACAATTACACCTTCATCACCGTCAAATCCATCCATTTCAACAAGTAATTGGTTAAGAGTCTGTTCACGTTCATCGTGACCACCATTCATCCCATTACCACGTTTACGACCAACGGCATCAATTTCATCAATGAAAATTATACTTGGAGCATTCTTTTTGGCAGTTTCAAATAAATCACGCACACGAGAAGCACCAACCCCAACAAACATTTCCACAAAGTCAGAACCTGAAATTGAGTAAAATGGTACCCCTGCTTCACCGGCAACTGCACGTGCTAATAAAGTTTTACCAGTACCAGGAGGTCCTTCAAGTAAAACACCAGCTGGAATACGTGCTCCTAATTTAGTAAATTTTGATGGATTTTTTAAAAATTCAACAATTTCTACTAATTCTTGCTTTTCTTCTTCTTCACCAGCAACATCTGAGAAACGAACTTTATTTTTTGATGGGTCTTGTGGTTTAATTTGCGTCTTTCCAAAACTCATCATACCGCGGCCTCTACCAGCACCACCAGTTTGGTTCATCATCATCCATAGCATTACGATGAAGATAATGGTAGGAACAAGCATTACTAAGGTAGAAATCCAAGTCCCAGACTGAGATTCTCCTTGCCCTGAAATTGCTGTACCATTTTGCTGAGCTGCCTTTGATACTTCACTAACCATTGAATTATCTTGAAGCATCGTAGTACTAAAGTTAGTTACTTTTCCTTTAGAACTAGATCCACCTAATAAAGAAAAAGTATTATTATTTTGATTTTTGGCAGTTTGAGCTTTTTTAAATGTACCCGTTACAGTGTATACACCATTCGCTGGTTGTATATTGAAACTCTTGACCTTTCCAGCTTTCAAATCCTTTAAGAATTCAGAATAGCGGATATTTTCACTAGATGAGCCACTTCCTGAGCCACCCATCGCCCAATTAATTCCAGCCAAGAGTACTACGAATACTAAGATGTAGAAAAGACCATTTGAAAATAGCCTATTTCTTTTATTTTTCATATAAAACCTCCGCAGGATACTCTAGAATTACTTTCAAAATTTTACCATAAATTTACCATAATCCCTAATTAATTAATTTATTCTTTAAAGAATATACATAATATTTCTTATAGCTCTTATCATAATTTTGGTTCTGATAAACATTTTGAATATATTTTATCTGATTATTTGCAAAAATTACCAAACAAAAAGGACGTAAAAAACTAGGAATACTATTTTCTGCAAACTTTTTTTTGGGCTTAACCTTTTGACCGTTTGCTAAATTTAGTCGCATTCCTGGCATTAATTCCCCAATACTAAAATTAGAATCAGCTGCAGTAAAAAATACACCTATTTTTTCTAAATTTTTATCTTTAAGTTCTTGATTTGCAATCATGTACATATTATTTTGCCACTTAAATGGTGTATTTATCAACACTTTTGCCCGGGACATTTTCTTTTTTACGAATTTATCTTCTTTATACAAGTAATAATAACCTCGATAAGCGGTATAACTATACCCATTTTTAGTTTGCGCACTATTTCTTTCACTAAATGAAACTTGCTTACCAAAGTGTTTCTTAATTAAATAAGAAAAATAATCTAGTCTTAAGGACTCATCAAATCCTGCTAGTTCTTCTTCTTTTATTCTTAATGTTCCTAAAAAAATTTCGTATTTAATTTTTCTAAAAAGTAACTCTCTTTCTTTCATCAGAGTAGCCATTTCTTTTAAAAAACGATTCCCATTCTTTAAAAGCAATTTATTCTCATTTTTTAATTTTGGAACTACATGATGACGCAAACGATTACGAATAATATTATCTTCAGCATTTGTTTGATCATTTATAAACTCTAATTTTTCTTTTTTATCATATTCCAGTAGCTGCTCTTTGGAATACGTCAATAATGGCCTAACTAAAAGAAAGTTTTCCCAAAGGCGAACTGGTTTTAAACTACTCATTTCTCTTGGATCACCTGAGCGAGTTAATTTCAATAAAATTGTTTCAAATAAATCATCTCCATGGTGAGCAGTTAAAACATAATCAATCTGTTCTTGACTAGCTACTTTCTTTAAAAAGCTATATCTTACTTTTCTCGCCTTTTCCTCAATTCCTGTGCTAGGATGATCTTTTTTATCCCATTTAGTTTCAAAAAATGGAAGTTTATATTTTTGACAATAAGCAGTTAAAACTTCACTTTCTAAATAACTATCTGCCCGTAACTGATGATCTAAGTGTGCTATCACAAGCTTACGAGGATTCAATTTTCTTATTAAATCAACCAAAGCCATCGAATCTGGTCCACCACTTGCTGCAACCAAAATATTTTTATCTTTGTAATCTAAATTATTGTCATTAAAAAACTTTTCTAAATTTATCATTTAATTTCCTTATGGAAAAAGCGATCCCTGAAGGATCACTTTCAACTTTTCTGAAGACTTGATATTTTCTTATCTGCTTCATTTATTACTTCTTCTAATGTTTTGGAGAAATTTTCTTGATGGTTAAATTGATTAGTTGGATCAACTAAATCTGGATTATTTACTTGTTTTAAGGATAAAGCCAATTTTCCATCTTTATTATTTATTACTACTACTCTGAGTTCTTGGCCCTTTTCGTATTTAGCTTGAATGTTTTTCCAATCATTACCAAACTCTTTGTAATAAATTAAACCATGATGCTTCTTGTCTAAAGTAACAAAAATTCCTGTTTTTGTAATGTTATTAACTTTACCGTTAACACGTAAACCAATTTTATATTTCATAATTTAATCATTATCCTGAGGTTCAGGAATATTATAAATTTGTTCTCCCTTTTTGAATAATATAATTTGTAACGAATCCACTTTTCAAGATAATCAGTCTCCTTAAGATTCTTTTCCTGAGTCTTAAGTTTAGTATTTGTTTTATCAACCTGATCTAATTTTATCTTACTAGCAGAAATTTGTTGATTAAGCTGATTTGTCTTAGATTTTAGATGTAATAAATTTAGACACCCAATAATAATTAAAAATGAAAAAATAGCTATAATCCAGCTTCTTCGAATTCGATGCCTTTCTTTTATCTTTCGCCTAGCTTGTTTTTGCATTTTTTCCCACTTAACATCCTCAGTAGGACCATTATAAATTCTTGGGCCTTTTTTTACCACGTTCTTCACCGTCCTTATTCAAAATCTTACTCTCTCCATCTTTCACAAGTGTAACTATAACATTTAACACCTAAAATGTCATTAATCGATTAATTCATATAAATCACTTGCTTCTGCCTTTTTGGTAGTATCTCTGATATCAACTACCTTTGCTTTCAAGACCTTCGTTCCAAAGCCAATTTCAATTGTATCTCCTAGCTTGACATCATAACTAGACTTTACAACTTTATCATTGACCTTTACTCTTCCTTTATCAGCCATCTCTTTAGCCACTGTTCTTCTCTTAACTAAACGAGAAACCTTTAAAAATTTATCTAAACGCATCTATTTATTTCCTTCTTCTTGTTCTAAAATTTCCGAACTTGCAGATAAAAATGTTGTAAGTTCTTTAAACAATTGTCTTGTAGAAGTTTTCTTTTCTACTTCAAGCATTACATTTAATCTTTCTTGCGGATCATTATTTACTCGAGCACGTAGATTAACATTTTCTAAAGCCTTAAAGACATTTGGCCCCTCTAAATGTCTACTAGCTTCTTTATCAAAAATAATATGAACTTTATCATCTTTTTGCTCAATAGTTAAAACTTGGGCATAATCTGCAATTGCTTTAATTGCAGAAACATTTAGTAAGTTTTCAACAGGAAGTGGATAATCACCAAAACGATCTATTAAATCATCTGAGATTTCATCAGCATCACTTTTAGTTTGAATTGCTTTAATTTTTTTATAAAATTCAATTTTTTGTTCTTGATCTTCAATATAATCATCTGGAATATAAGCTTCAAGATTAAATTGAACCTCAGCATTAGTCTTAGGCAATTGCTTTTTCCCTTGGCGCTTTTTAATAGATTCATCAAGCATTTGGGCATACAAATCATATCCCACACTATCAATAAATCCATGTTGCTGTTTTCCTAACATATTTCCTGCACCACGAATTGAAAGATCTCTCATCGCAATCTTAAAGCCTGAACCTAACTCAGTAAAGTCTTTGATTGCACCTAATCTTTTCTCTCCTACCTCAGTTAACACCTTATTTTGACGATATAAAAAGTAGGCATAAGCCAGGCGAGCGCTTCGCCCAATTCGACCACGTAATTGATAAAGTTGACTTAAGCCATAATGATCAGCATCTTCAACAATTAAAGTATTTGCATTCGGCATATCTACACCTGTTTCAATAATTGTTGTGGTTACTAAAACATCAAATTCATTTTTAACAAAGCGATACATAATATCTTCAAGTTGATTTTCACTCATTCTCCCATGAATGAATTCAATTTTTGCTTCTGGAACTAATTCTTGCAATTGACTTACTGTTTTGTCAATATCCCCTACGCGATTATGTAAATAGAACACTTGGCCGTTTCGCTTCATTTCTCGTAAAATTGCTTCTCGGACCACACTCTTATTTTCTTCCATTACATAAGTTTGTACTGGATACCGATTAGTTGGGGCTGTCTCCATTACTGATAAATCACGCACACCAACCATCGACATATGAAGCGTTCTTGGAATTGGTGTTGCGGTTAAAGTTAGTACATCAATATTAGATTTTAATTCCTTTAATCGTTCTTTATGCTTAACACCAAATCGTTGTTCTTCATCAACAATCAATAAGCCTAAATCTTTAAATTCGACATCTTTTGATAAAACTCTATGCGTTCCCACAAGAATATCAATTTTCCCAGCTTTTAAATCAGCAATTATTTGTTTAACTTCACTTGCAGATTGAAAACGTGACAAAAGAGCAACCCGGACTGGAAAATCCTTATACCTATCTTGCATTGTTTCAAAGTGTTGCTGAGCCAAAATTGTTGTTGGAGCTAAAAAGGCTACCTGTTTATTATCTCTTACTGCTTTAAACGCAGCACGAATTGCCACTTCTGTCTTACCAAACCCAACATCCCCCACCAGCAAACGATCCATTGGTTTAGTACTTTCCATATCTTGTTTAATTTCTTTGATTGAACGCAATTGATCCGGAGTTTCTTGGTAAGGAAAAGAAGCTTCAAATTCTTTCTGTAATTCATCATCTGGGCTAAACGCAAAACCCTTTTCTGCCTCTCGTTTTGCATAAAGCTCCACTAAATCATCCGCAATATCTTCAACTTTTGCTTGAACCTTACGCTTTGTTTTAGCCCATTCGCTACTTCCTAACTTATTAACTCGAGGTACTTTTCCTTCAGAAGCAACATATTTTTGAACTAAGCCTAACTGATCAGCCGGTACGAATAATTGATCATGATTTTGATAGGTAATGGTAATATAGTCTCTCTTTTTACCATTATTATCTAGAGTTTTTATTCCCTCAAAGCGACCAATACCATGATTTACATGCACAACATAATCACCAGGTTTTAATTCATTATAGCTACGTAAACGTTGTGCATTTTCAAGCGTTCTAACTTTACGCTGTACCTTTTTTTGTTGATTAAATAATTCTCGCTCAGTCAAGTAAACTAAATTGACACTTGGTAAGCCAAACCCATTAACCAAATTGCCAACCATAATTTGAGTTTTTCCTGGTAAAATTTTATCTTTAGCTACAATTGGAATATCGAGCCCATAATCAATCATAGTTTGATTAATTTCACGTGCTCTTTGCTTGCTATCTGCTTGTAAAATTACTGTTTGCTTTTCTTTATGAAAACTAGTCAATTCAGATTTAATTAGAGGCATTTGACTAAAAAATTGCTGTGGCTGTCGGGTAGTAATATTAGCAAGCTGATCTAGTTTTAAACGTCCCAGTCCTTTTTGAAAAATCGAGAAGTAAACTCGAACTTGTTTAGCATGATTCAAGACTTTCTTAAAATCAAGCCGTAATTTTTGTCTAGCTAGCATTGCTCCTGCAGCCACTTCTTCTTTTAAAAATTCCTGGTTACGCTGGTCAATGTCAGTGATATTTTTTCTTAACAAATTCCAATCATCATACAAAACAATTCCAGACTCTGCTAAATAATCTACCAAACTAAAGGACTTGGCCAATAAATAATCTACTAAAAATGAAGAGTTTTCAGGAAGTTGGCCTTTTTCTAATGCTTCTAAACTTAACTCAAAATGATTGTTTACTGCTTGTAAATCAGCAGGAGACTTTTTAATATCTTCTTTGATCTGCTTTACTGCTCGCTCAAAATCTTCTTTGTGATAAATTCGATCTAGTGCTGGAGCAACTGTAATCGTCTCTACTTCATCTAAGCTACGTTGAGTAGCAACATCAAATTCTTTAAGGGTGTCAATTTCATCACCAAAAAATTCAATTCTAACAGGATTTTCTCTATCTAATGGATAAATGTCAACAATATCACCACGAATTGCAAATTCTCCTGGCTTAGCTACAATACTTTCACGCTGATAACCTACATTAGTCAACCACTTAGAAAGTTCCTGTAAATCATACTCTTTTTCTGGCTTAAAGACTTTTGCCCCCGCTTTAAATTCAGCCGGATCTGAGAGTTGGTATTGCAGTGCTTGAGGAGTGATGACAATAACGCCAGGACGTCCACTATTTAAAAAATTTAGCGTTTTTAAACGCTGACTAAGTTCATCAGGAGAGGCAACTGCCGCTTGTGTAGCAATTGTTGCATCGATTGGAAATGTATGAACAATCTCTTCTCCTAAAATACTGCTAAGTTCATTTGCAAGTCGCTGCGCTTTGTCTTCATTTTCTTCAACAACCATTAATGGCTGCTGAAGTTTATTCATCATTTGCTTAATTATAGGAGCTTGCGATACTTCGTTTACTCCCGTCAAAAGTGAACGATTAGACCCAGGAATTTTTTCAATAAAGTTATTTAGTGTCTTATCTTCTGCAACAATGTCTGAAACTTGCATAATTAACTCCAGTTCTTAATTATAACGATTCATTAAGTATTGAGTGCTCTTACCATCAATAAAATCTTCAATAATTTGATCACTTATATCTAAAGCTTTATCAATAGCTTTTTGATCTTCTCCTTTAAACGGTGTCAATACCCACGAAACCACACTCTCTTTTGCAGGGTGCTGAATTCCAATTTTTAAACGATTAAAATTACTTGTTCCTAATAATGCGATAATACTTTTTATTCCATTATGGCCACCAGATTTTCCACTCGCTCTTACTCGAATTTTACCTACCGGCATGTCCATATCATCTTGAATAACTAAAATATCTTCAGGTTTAATTTTAAAAAAGTTAGTAACTTGTGCAATTGATTTCCCAGAATCATTCATATAAGTTTGAGGTTCTAAGATAACAACATCTTCACCCTTAATTTTTTGTTTAGTCCAGTGGCCCAAAAATTTTTCCTTATCGAGTTTCAGATTATTTTTTTCAAGATAGTGGTCAATAGCCATAAATCCAGTATTGTGCTTTGTTTTATCGTATTTTGCTCCAGGATTTCCTAATCCTACAATTAATTTCATAATTACGCCATCCTTTTTTCTTAGTGTGAAAATTATAACATATTCTCTCTCTTTCCTTCTTATTCACCACTTTTTAAGAAGGTTTTCAACTTTTTTGAGAAATTATTTAGCATATTCGCTCTAGAATGATATAATTTATATTGTTAAATCTATCACTAATTAAGTGGAAGGAAGTATTAACATTATGACAGAAGAAAAGATTCATAAGATTATTCTTGTAGGTGACGGTGCTGTAGGTTCTAGCTACGCATTCTCATTAGTTCAACAAGGAATTGCTCAAGAATTAGGTATCGTTGATATCGTTAAGGATAGAACTAAGGGTGACGCAATTGACTTAGCTGACGCTACTCCATGGCTTGCACCTAAGAACATCTACTCAGCAGAATACTCAGACGCTAAAGATGCTGACTTAGTAGTTATTTCTGCTGGTGCACCACAAAAGCCTGGTGAAACTCGTCTTGACTTAGTTAACAAGAACTTAAAGATTTTAAGTTCAATCGTTGAACCAATCGTTGAATCTGGTTTCCACGGTATCTTCTTAGTTGCTGCTAACCCAGTTGATATCTTGACTCACGCAACTTGGAGAATGTCAGGATTTGCTAAAGACCGCGTTATCGGTTCAGGTACTTCTCTTGACTCAGGTCGTCTTCAAAAGGTTATCGGTGAAATGGAACACGTTGACCCACGTTCAGTTAATGCTTACATGCTTGGTGAACACGGTGATACTGAATTCCCAGTATGGAGCTACAACAACGTTGGTGGTGTTAAGGTTCGCGATTGGGTTGCTGCTCACCCAGAAGTTGGCGAAAACAAGCTTGAAGAAATTCACAAGACTGTTGCAGACGCAGCTTACACTATCATTAACTTGAAGGGTGCAACTTTCTACGGAATTGGTACTGCTTTAGCACGTATTACTAAAGCTATCTTAAACGATGAACACGCAGTTCTTCCACTTTCAGTTCCTATGGATGGTCAATACGGCTTACACGATGTTCACATCGGTACTCCAGCTGTTATCGGTCGTCATGGTTTGGAACAAATTATTGAAATGCCTTTAGATGAAGATGAAATGCAAAAGATGCAAGCTTCAGCTAAGCAATTGAAGGAAGTTATGGACAAAGCCTTCAAGGAAACTGGCGTTAAGGTTCGTCAATAATCGATTATCAAATTACTAAAAAACATTTGCTTAGGCAAATGTTTTTTTATTTACCTAAAAACTAATCTATCTTTTCTTTCACCATAATCAAAAAATCTAAATATGTTATAATTTATAAGTTATTAAATCAATTATTTGGAGGTAAGCTGATGCTTATTAAATCACTTGTGCGTAAACGAGCATACTTAACTACAGTAAATGAAAAAGCTACCCTACAAGAAGCTTTGGAAATTTTAGAAGATTCTGGATTTCGCTGTGTTCCTATTTTAGATGATAGTGGAAAAATTTTTAGAGGGAACATCTATAAAATGCACATTTATCGTCACAAATCACAAGGCGGTGATATGTCACTACCTGTAACTTACCTTTTAAAGAATGCCACCAAAACTATCAAAGTTGATTCACCTTTTTATCGTGTCTTCTTTAATATTCGTGACTTACCTTATATTGCCGTTTTAGATCAAGAAAATCGTTTCTACGGGATTCTAACTCACTCTCGCTTACTTGATATGTTGTCAGATGCTTGGAACATGAAAACTGGTTCTTATGTTTTAACAGTTTTGTCAGATAATAACCGAGGAAATTTAGCAAAAATGTCTAAAATTATTTCCAAATATTCTACAATTGCTGGCTGCTTAACATTAGATGTTAGAAATGGCGAATTAATTCGACGCACACTTTTTACCTTACCTTCTGGTGTTTCAGAAACTACAATGAAAAATATTGTGCAAAAACTCGAAAAGAAGGGTTACCCAGTACCAGAAATCGAAGATTTAGAATCCGGGTTAACGATTAAAAACGACGAAGATTCTTTAGAAGACAAAATAAACTAGTTAGCAATATTGCTAACTAGTTTATTTTATTAGTTATATTTTCTAGGTAATCGATCACTCAATAAACAGGCAATTTCATAATGAATTGTTCCTGCATAATCGGCCACAGCCTTAATATTATTTGGTGCTTGAGGATCAGATGAAATCAATTCTACCTTAGTTCCTACAGGCATCTCATGAGGAAGTAATACCATAAATTGATCCATACAAATTCGACCAACAATTTCACAATATTCTTCGCCTACTTTAATTTTGAAGCCCTGCATCTGTCGTAACCAACCATCTGCATAACCTACAGGTACTGTTCCAATCCACTCATCTTTTTTAGCCTTAAAAGTGACCCCGTATCCCACTCCATAACCTTTGTGAATTTGTTTAACAAAACTAAGTTCTGAAGTAAAGGAAAGTGCAGGTTTTAAGGTAACTTCAGATTTCAAATCATTTGTATTAGGTGCAGAAGAAGGATTCAAGCCATAAATTCCAATTCCAAATCTTACAATATCACTTTTAACTTTTCGATTAAAAATACTTGTTGCTGTATTTGCCACATGAATATATTTTGGAGTAACGGTAAGTAAGGATTGCATTTCCTTAAAGCGCTTGACTTGATAATCAAAATATTCTGTATCTGCCGAATCCGCTTTAGAGAAGTGAGTGAACATCCCTTCAATATCAAAATTTTTATTACCTTCTAAATATTGATTGGCTGCCAGAAACTCTTCTTTTTCTGAAAATCCAATTCTTCCCATCCCTGAATCAATAGCTAAATGAATTTTCAAGATCTGCTGATTAATTTGTAAAATTTCTCCAACTTCCTTCAGCCACTCTAAACTAGCTGCTGCTAAAGAAATATTATTTTCGCTAGCTACTGAAACATATTTTGGATCAACAATTCCCAAAACTAAAATTGGCTTAGTTATGCCTTTTTCTCTTAATTGTAGGCCCTCATCTAAAGTAGCTACACAAAATCCTGTTGCTCCTGCTTGTTCTGCTACATAAGCAACAGGAACACTACCATGACCATATGCATTTGCTTTGACAACTGCCCAAAGTTGTTGCTTAGGAGCCAAATGTTTTACTTCATTTTTTACATTTTGTTTAATAGCATCCAGATTTACATTTACTTGTGCTGGACGATGAATAGTAGGAATCATCTTAATTGTTTTCCTCCAACAAAACTTCTGTGATTACGTATTTCTTTTCATGAGAAATACTGACAAATATCTTACCACTAAATTTTTTGCACGTCATCACTGGTTGACCAGTCTCTTTTTGTAAAATTTCTAAGTCCTGAAACCCTATTTCTTTTCCAATTCCTGTTCCATAGGCCTTTGTAAAAGATTCCTTACAAGAAAATCTGCCTCCTAAATATTCGGCTTGTCGCTGACCAGAAAATTTTTTATATTGTAAAAACTCTGCTTCAGTTAAAACCTTTTTAGCAAATAGATCACCCTTAGCAATAATTTTCTTTATTCGATCTAAATCTAAAATATCGATTCCAATTCCCTTAATCAATTACTTACCCTTTCCAAAAAATCTCCTTCTACTTACATCATAGAAGGAGATTTTTTTAGTCTTTTTTCTTTTTAATCACAAAATCGTGTCCGCTAGGCTTTTTAGTTGTATGATTTCGATTATTAGTGCGGTGACGATTATTACGCTTGTTAGAACGTCTAAAATTACCCCGCTTACGCTCATGCTTACCCTTAAATGGAAGTGGCTTTTCAGGGGTAATTTTAACTTTGATACTTTCAGCATCCTTAGAAAGTGTCTTAAGTAAAGCAGCAGCTAGATCAACTTCAGAATATTGTTCTAAGAGTTCATTTGCTCCACTAGTATATTTGTCTAAATTACCTTTTAAAAGGTCATCTACCTTTTTAGTAGCAGCACTTAATTGTCCCTTAAATGCCTCTTCATCTGATGGTGGACGTAAAGGCATCATCTTCTTTCGGGTCAATTGTTCAATAGTTCTCATATAACCTATTTCATTTGGCGTAACAAAGGTTACTGAAATACCATTTTTACCTGCTCGTCCCGTTCTTCCAATTCGGTGAACATATGAATCAGGATCTTGCGGAATATCATAATTATAAACGTGACTTACACCTGAAATATCTAATCCACGAGCTGCCACATCAGTTGCCACTAAAATATCAAGCTTGCCATTTTTAAATCGCTTAAGCACATTCATTCGACGTCCTTGAGAAAGATCGCCGTGAATTCCGGCTGCATTGTAGCCACGTGCCTGCAAACCTCTAGTTAATTCATCTACTCGTCTTTTAGTTCTTCCAAAAACTACTGCTAATTCAGGATTTTGCACATCAATTAAACGACATAAAATATCAAATTTTTCATTCTCTTTTGCTCGAACAAAATATTGATCAATTAAATTAGCTGTTAATTCTTTTCCCTTAATTTGAACAATTTCTGGAGTTTTCATGAATTTTTCACTAATTCGCATAATTGGCTTAGGCATTGTTGCACTAAATAAAAGCGTTTGGTGATCATTAGATGCATACTTCAAAATACTTTCAATATCTTGAATAAAACCCATATCAAGCATTTCATCGGCTTCATCTAAAACAATTGTCTTTACGTCTGATAAATTGACTGTACCACGTTTTAAATGATCCAACAATCTACCAGGTGTCCCTACTAAGATATCTGGTGCTTGCTTTAAAGAACGAATCTGACGACGAATGTCAGCTCCGCCATAGACTACTTGAACCTTTGCCTTTTCATCTTTACCTAGTCTGAATAATTCTTCTTGAGTCTGAATTGCAAGTTCACGTGTAGGTTCAATAATTAAAGCCTGAACACTTTTTTCTTTAGGGTTAATTTTTTGAAGAACTGGTAATCCAAAAGCAGCTGTTTTTCCAGTTCCTGTTTGAGCTTGCCCAATTACATCTTTTCCTTCTAAAACTAGTGGAATTGTTTTTTCTTGAATTGGGGTAGCTTCCTCAAATCCAGCTCTTTTAATAGCTTTTAAGATTTCTGGTTTTAAATTTAAATCTGCGAATTTCAAATAATTTTTTCCTTTCCTAAAGGAGATTGTCTAAAACTTTTTCAAGATGCATTCCATGAGAAGCCTTTAATAAAACAATATCATCAGCCTTAATATCTTCTTCTAAGTCCGCATTTAATTTATTCATTTTATCTTGCGCATAATAATGTAAATGATCTTGATCGTATTTTTCTAATAACGCATCGTAGAGATTTTTCATTTCTGGTCCATATAAGTAAAGCTCATTAATTACCTTGGGATCAAAAATTGGGGCAAGTTCAGCATGCAACTGTGGAGATTTAGTTCCTAATTCTAGCATATCCCCAAGCACTGCGATTCTTCGGCCATTATTTTCAACTTTAACCTGGCCAAAAGACTTCACTACAGCATTAACAGCGGTCGGATTAGAATTATAGATATCATCCATAATTGCCTCACCCACGTCACCTGTTTTCCACTCCATTCGATTTGCAGTAGGAGTAAAATGAGCCAAGGCTGCTGCTATTTCTTCATCGGTTTCTCCAAAATGTCTTCCTACACTTAAGGCAGCTAAAGCATTAGAAACATTGTGTTTCCCAATCATTGGAATAGTAAATTTTTGCTTAGTATTATTAACTGAAAAAGTTGCTTTTCGCATTTGTGAATCAAATTCTGTGGCATACACATCATCTGTATCATTAAAGCCAAAAGTTCCCGTCTCTTGTTTAATCTTTTCTGCACGCTGACGTAATAATGGTTCATCCCCATTGTAGATGAACTTTCCATCTTCTTTTAAAAAGTCAGTAATTTCCATTTTTGCATCGGCAATCTTATCACGACTACCAAAGAATTCAATATGGGCTTCACCAATCATTGTAATTACACATACATCAGGGCGGACCAATTCACTTAAGTGATGGAGTTGGCCTGGACGATCCATCCCCATTTCCAATACTACAATTTCAGTAGAAGGTTTCATTTCTAAAATTGTAATTGGTACTCCAATTTCATTATTAAAGTTTCCTTGCGTCTTATGAACATTGAAACGTTTTGATAAAACTGCTGAAACCATATCTTTCGTAGTAGTTTTACCATTTGAGCCTGTAATCCCAACAACAGTCGGATTTACCTTAGTAAGATAGTACTTTGCAAGTTTTTGTAATGCCTTTAATGGATCTTCAACCTCAATTACAGGAAAATTTTCTGGCTTTCCAGGGTGGCCTTTTTTCCACAAGGTCGCTGCTGCACCATTTTCAATTGCACTTTCAATAAACTCATGGCCATCTCTACTTCCTTGTAAAGGGACAAATAAAGAATCAGCAGCTGCTTTTCGCGAATCGAATTCAACGGATGTAATAACTGTTTCTTCTCCATTATTTAATTCACTATCTAAAGCCTTAGCTATTTCTGCTAGTTGCATTTTCATAATTCGATTACTCCTACTAAAAATTGCATATAGCTTAATTATACTTTACCATTTACTTAATTGGCAAAATCTCTATGTGCACCTTTTAGAATTATACCACGTTACGTTGTGATTAAAAACGAAAGAGCGATTCCAAAAGGAACCGCTCTTTTACTAATATTGAAAATATTAGTTTTTCTTTGCCATACCGTATTTCTTGTTGAATTTTTCGATACGTCCATCTGCTTGAGCAAACTTTTGCTTACCAGTGTAGAATGGGTGTGAAGCTGAAGAAACTTCAACACGTACTAATGGGTAAGTCTTACCTTCAAATTCAATAGTTTCAGTTGGCTTTAAAGTTGAACCTGCTAAAAACTTAGCACCAGTTGCTGAATCCATAAATACTACTTCTTGGTAGTCTGGATGAATACCTTGTTTCATAATTTAATACTCCTTTGCCATGACCATCTTTTCAGATCATAGATTATAATTTGACTAGATAAGTGTAGCATGTTTACCACTATACTTCAAGTCCGTGAAGATTACTATTTATCTTTAACCCTCTTATTTATTTCAATAGCAATTGGCTCAATCTTTTCTAAATGGGATTTAATTCCCCAAAGATAAAATAGATATGAAGCAATTATAATTACTACAAAGTCCCATGGATACTTAATCCAGTTTTGACCACCAAAACCTACACTTCCCATGTAAGACATTAATGAAATAAATACTAAATATCCTAATAGCCACCAGAATCCTTTTAGTTGCTTTTTCAAAGAAGAATGTTGGTAACGAACTTCATAATATAAATAGATTGGTAAGCCTAAAGCAATTACTAAAATAACCTGAATAGTTGTTGGCCACATTGTCCAATAAATTGCTAAACTGGCTAAAATAAATGCCAATGGGGCAACCCACTTCATCCAATTTGGTTTAAAAGGCCGATCTAAATCTGGGGCTAATTTTCTCAAAGAGATCACAGTTACTGGTCCTGTTAAATAGGCAATTAAAGTTGCTGCAGTAATAACTGTCGCAAGTAAGTTCCAATTTCTAAAAACACTTACTAAAATCATCGCTAAAATAAAATCAACTACCATTGCAAAGCGAGGAACCATGTACCGACGATCTAATCTTCCTAACCATTTAGGTAAATGCTTTGTATGAGTCATCGCAGCAATAGCACGTGAAGCTGTAGCTACAAATGCTACCCCAGTTCCAAATGGTGATACAAAAGCATCCAAATAAAGTAAGATTACTAACCAATTAATTCCTAAAAGCATCGCAATATCTGCAAATGGAGAGGTAAAATTAATTCCCTTCCAACCAGTTTTAGCAACTAAACTTGGGTCAATTGCACCAATAAAAGTTACTTGCAGCAAAATATAAATTGCTGCTGTTACCAGCATTGAAATCAATACACCACGAACAATATTTTTTCTTGGATTTTTTAACTCTCCACCAACGTTAATCACAGTTTGAAAGGCATCATAAGACATAATAATCCCTGAAACAGAAGTGGCCTCAAAAATTGCGCGACTTCCATAAGGCATAAACGTATGAACACTATGGCCAAAGTTTTCTGCATGAAAACCACTAAAGATCAACACTAAAATTGTTAAAGTTGGTAATAATACCTTAAAGATAGAAATCAAATTTGTAAATCTCGTCATTAATTTTACTGACCAAAAATTAATTAACGTAAAAATAAACATAAACAGAAATACAACCCATAAACCTGTCACCGTAATTGTACCGTTGTTCATAAAATTCTTTGTCCAATTTGCCCAACTCCAGGGCCATGAACTCATGTATTGAACTGCCGCAACGGCTTCCATGGGGACTAAAGTTATCAAGGAAATCCAATTTGCCCAGGCTGCAATAAATCCTAAAAGTGGACCATGACTGTATTGAGCATATTTACTCATTCCACCACTTTCAGGAAACATTGCTCCCAACTCAATATAGGTCAAAGCAATAATAATAATTACTGCTCCACCCAATATCCACGAAATAATGGCTGCAGGTCCCGCAATCTTAGCGGCTGAGCCTGCTCCAAAAAGCCAGCCTGAACCAATTAAAGAATTCAAAGCTAGCATTACTGCTGAAAATAAACTCATTTTATGTAGCTTATTTTTATTCATAAAATCTCTCCCACCTATGTAATATTAGTGTGGATGACAGGTTTACAATTTTATATTTTATCAAAAGAAATATTAATTTAAAATGATAATCTAAAAAAATATTTTTAATAAATTAAAAATAAAAAAGGAAGTTCTTCCATCGAACTTCCTTTACTTAGCTTCTTTTGCCTTCTTTGCCCAATCAAAATGGTCGGCTAAACTACAACCATCTGGGCCACAAACCATACCTTCTTGAATTTTCAAATCTTCAAAAGTATTTTTATTAAGATTCTTATTTTCTGTACTCATTTTTTCACCTCTATCTTCTAATTCCATAATCCTGGGCTAAAAGGGCCTTTACACCTTCAACATTCATCGGAGCTGTATGACCATTTAAGAGTTCTGTCTTCTCAGGGAGAGTCGCAATCTTTTGCGAGATTGAATCTAAAATTTGACTCTGATCTCCTCCTGGGAATTCAGTTAATCCGATGTCACCGTTATAAAGCATATCCCCTACTAGAGCAAAGTCATATTTTTTTGAATAAAAAATTTGAGAATCTGGAGTATGACCTGGAGTAGCAATTGCTTCTAATTCAAAAGAACCATCATTACTTTTTATCAAAGTATGATCCTTAACTAATTTTACCTTTTTCGGCCAAACTACATGTTGTCCATAACGAGCTGCCAAATTTAATTGATCATTTTTCATGAAATAGGGGGCATTTTCATTTACAATGCATTCTACGCCCAAAGTATCAGCCACTTTAGCAGCCTGATAAGAATGATCAAAATGTCCATGGGTAAGGAGTACTTTATCAATCTTCCAACCTTTTTCAGCAATTTTTTGTAGTAATTTTTCTCCTTCTGCACCTGGATCAATTAAAAAGCCATGTTTTGTTTTTTCATCAATGAAAAAGTAGGCAGCTGTCTGAAAAATATTTACAACCGGTTGAATAAATAACTGCATTATTTTGTCTTTTCCTTTTCTAAG
Organism: Lactobacillus sp. PV012; assembly: GCF_014522325.1. NCBI lineage: Bacteria > Bacillati > Bacillota > Bacilli > Lactobacillales > Lactobacillaceae > Lactobacillus > Lactobacillus sp. PV012. The sequence goes on along the minus strand of NZ_CP041983.1, from coordinate 286,547 downwards.
CCTTCCTTGATTGCCTTTTCAAAGACCTCACGTGGTTGAGCTCCCATGTAGCCTTTGCCATCAATGACAAAAAATGGTACTGCATGTACTCCATTTTGTTGGACAAACATTTCATCTGCTACGACCTTATCATGATAGTCAGTTGAATCAAGTAATTTCTTTGCAGCAGCTACATCAACTCCAGCTTCTTGAGCTGCTTTAAGTAAGACAGCATGATCTGCTAATTTTACATTTTCACTAAAGTAAGCTTTAAATAAGAGCTCAGATAACTTATCTACAACTTCACCTTCATAATTATCTTTTACCCATTGAGTAAGTCGATGAGCATCCATTGTATTTGTATTCAAAGTTGAAGAATATTTAAAGTCTAACCCTTCTGCACGTCCCATTTGAGAAATTTGTTCAATTCTTTGAGCAGCTTCTTGCTTACTTAATCCATATTTAGCTGCAAAACGGTCCAAAGTAGTTTCAGTTACATCTTTTGGTGCATCTGGATATAATTGAAATGCATGACGATCAAAATGTACTTGATCACTTACTCCCATGTCATTAAGTAAATTCTCAATTCTTGCTTCTGCAATATAGCAAAAAGGACAAGCATAATCTGACCATACAGTAATTTCCATCTTTTTTCTCCTTTACTTACAAATAGTTAGTTACTTTTGATATTTATCATTATAGTTGTTAAACTAACTTTAACAAGTACGCACTTTTTAAACACCTAGTATCTAAAAGGATAGTGACTGATAAATGAACGAACACTCAAAAAGAGAAATTAATAATTTCCAAACTCAAGAAATGGAACCTTTTAACAAAGCATTAGATTTAATTTCCGGAAAGTGGAAAATGAATATTTTATACGCTCTTTCTACTTTAGGTACTCTGCGCTATGGAGAAATACAAAGACTGTTAGGAAATGTTACCCATCGTGTCTTAGCCAATAAATTAAAAGAACTTGAAGAAAAAGGCTTAATTTCGAGAACTGTCTATCCAGAAATTCCTCCTAAAGTTGAATATACCATTACTAAAAAAGGAAAAAGTCTATTACCGATTCTTAAACAAATTTGCGATTGGGGTAAAGCAAATGAAACTTCTGAAATATAGAAAAAAAGAGATTTGAAATTTCAAATCTCTTTTTAATCTACATCACGGATTTCAACATCTCCGCCTAAACTTCTAATTTTTTCTTCAACACGGTCATAACCACGTAAAATATTACCCGCATTTGAAATTATGGTTTCACCATTTGCCATTAAACCAGCGATCATTAAAGACGCACCTGCACGAATTTCCCCAGCGTTTACATGGGCCCCATGCATTTTCTTAGTTGGGTGAATTAAAATAATGTTATCTTGTACCTGAATTGCTCCACCCATTTTTTGTAATTCGGGAATATGACCAACTCGTTTCGGATAAATATTATCTATAATTACACCTTCGCCCTTTTTAGCTGTTAGTAATAATGGAGTAATTGGTTGTTGTAAATCTGTCGCAAATCCTGGATAAGGATCTGTTCTTACTTGAATCATCTTTAAATCACCAGCTGGATAGACATAAAGTGAATCTTCTTGTACTTCAGTTACAACACCCATCTCTTCAACTTTAGCTAAAAAGCTATCTAAATGTTCTTCAATAATATTGTGAATCTTAATTCCATCACCAATACAAGCAGCTAAAGAAATATAAGTGCCTGCTTCAATTCGATCAGGAATAATTGTATGTGGAACTTGTGCCTCTAAATGATCAACGCCTTCGATTCTTATAGTTTCAGTTCCTGCACCACGAATCACAGCTCCCATGTTATTCAAGAAAGTTGCGAGATCAATAATTTCAGGTTCTTTAGCTACATTATCAATTATTGTTTGTCCCTTCGCAGTTACTGCAGCCATGATAATATTCATAGTTGCACCAACTGATGGCATCGCAAGATGAATATCAGCACCGTGCAAGCCTTGTTCTGGAGCAGTAATAATCACTTGGTCATTTTCATTCTTGACAGTTGCACCAAGTGCTTCGAAACCTTTAATATGTTGATCAATAGGACGTGGACCGATGTCGTCTCCTCCAGGAAAACCTACAACTGCTTTCCCAAAACGACCTAATAAAGCCCCCATAAAATAATATGAGGCTCTTAATGACTTGATTTTACCTGCTGGAAGTGGACGCCGTTCAATCTTTTCAGGATTAATCGTCAAAGTAGTACCGTCAAGTTCAGAAACTACATCCATTTCACTTAAAAGATCCATCAAGTTGTCTACATCCGCAATTCTTGGCACACCTTCAAGTGTCACCGGAGTACGTGATAATATGGACGCAGGAATTAGTGCTACAGTAGAGTTCTTAGCTCCACCAATCCATACGTCGCCCTTTAAGGGCTTTCCACCATGAATAATCATTTGTTTCATTGGGGAAACAATCCTCTTCATCTAATAATAATTAAATACCTAATGTATCAATTTATATCATATAAAAAAATATTGGAAAAAACAAGCGAATAACAGAATGCTTACTTTTCTGTTATCTAAATTTAACTTATATTAAAAATTTTTAGCAGGTAAATCACTTGCAGCACCAATAAAGGCTTTAAAGAGTCCTTCTGGACGTTGTGGACGACTCAAAAATTCTGGGTGATATTGAGCAGCCACAAAGAATTTATTTTTAGGATTTTCAATAATTTCAACTAAGCGATTATCTGGTGACACCCCAGAAAATACCATTCCTGCATCTTCAAATTGCTTACGGTATTTATTATTGAATTCGAAACGGTGACGGTGACGTTCTTGAATTACATCTTGATCATCATAAGCAGCTTTAGTCTTAGTTCCTTCTTTTAAGGCAGCAGGGTAAAGACCTAGACGTAAAGTTCCACCAATTTCTTCAATATCACGCTTATCAGCCATAATATCGATAATATTATTCTTAGCATCTGGCTTAGCTTCTGCAGAATGTGCATCTTCTAAATTTAAAACATTTCTTGCAAATTCTACGCTAGCCATTTGCATCCCTAAACAAATTCCTAAGAATGGAATATCATTTTCACGTGCATATTTAATTGAAGTAATCATTCCTTCAAGTCCGCGAGTTCCAAAACCTCCTGGTACAATTAAACCATCAGAGTCTTTCATAATCTCAGCAATATTATCTTCAGTAATATCCTCAGCTTGAACCTTGTTTACTTCAATCTTTGTGTCATACAAGTAACCCGCATGTTGAAGCGCATCAGTAACTGAAATATATGCATCTTCTAATTCTACATATTTACCCACTAAAGTAATCTTAGTAGTGTGACTTAAATTCTTAGCACGTTCATCAAGTTTCTTCCAAGCTTCCATATCAGCTTCAGGTTTTGGACTATCGATCTTCAAGAAATCAACTACTTTTTGGTCCATTCCTTGTTCTTGAAAGGCAAGTGGTAAATCGAAAAGTGAAGGTGCATCAATTGATTCAATAATTCTTTCTACTGGCACATCAGTAAAAGTAGAAATCTTATTCTTTAATTCTTGTGGTACACTTTCTTCTGCGCGCAATACTAACATATTTGGTTGAATACCAATACTTCTAAGTTCTGCAACTGAGTGTTGGGTAGGTTTTGTCTTCATTTCTTGAGCTGCATGAAGATATGGAACTAAAGTACAGTGAATATACATTACATTATCTTCTCCAACTTCACGACGCATTTGACGAATTGATTCCATAAATGGTGTAGATTCAATATCCCCAACAGTACCACCAATTTCAGAAATAATGACATCAGAATCAGTTGTCATCGCAGCACGCATAATCTTCTTCTTGATCATGTCAGTAATGTGTGGAATAACTTGGACAGTTGCACCTTGGTAGTCTCCACGACGCTCTTTTTCTAATACTTCTTTGTAAATTTTACCAGTAGTTACATTAGAGTATTTTCCTGTACGAACATCGACAATTCTTTCATAGTGTCCCAAATCAAGGTCAGCTTCAGTACCATCATCAGTTACAAATACTTCTCCGTGTTGGTAAGGATTCATAGTACCTGGATCAATATTAATATATGGATCAAATTTTTGCATCGTTACTTTTAATCCACGATTCTTTAATAAACGACCTAAACTAGATGCTGTAATTCCTTTTCCTAAGGATGAAACTACCCCACCAGTTACAAAAATATATTTAGTCATGCTGCTTCCTTTCATCTTTAAAAATTATCAAATTAAAATCATTATTCTAGAAAAAACAAAAAAAGCTCCCTCAAGCTGGGAGCTATAATTGCACTTAAAGTGCCCATACAAAATATTAAAGGGAAAATACCTTTTCGTCAAGCACTTTATTCATCTTCATCGTCATCATCTGGATGTAATTCTGAAAGCTGACCTTCGATTCCATCATCTAATTCATTATCAGTTGCATCATCAAGATCATCATCTGAGTACTCATCTTCGTCATCATCTTCGATTTCTAAATCTTCATCTTCTGGATCATCAGAATCATAATCAATGATATCGTCATCATCACTATCCCCGATGAAGGCATTAACTTTCTTATGGCGTTTTTTACGTGGCACATCTTCTTCATCTTCTGGGTGATTTACTTCTTCATCAACTGATTCATATGGATACCATGATCTTAATGCCCAAATATTATCTCCAAGAGAGATAAATTCACCGTCAGTGTTCAAATCAGTATAAAATTGTGGTAACCGTTCACGGATTTCTTCGTCACTTTTACCTAAAAATTTTTGAATGGCATTCACAATATCTGCAAAAGCCATCCGTTTACCATTGTCTTGTAAAATTGCACGGGCAACTTCAATCATTGATAATTCATCTTTATTTTGATCTTCAAACTCGCTTAAACCCACTAATGGCACGTCCTTTCAGTTATAAGTTTACTTTAAATTTAATTTTGCGGATAAAATTCCATTGTAATTGCATAACTACCTATTAAGTATAGACCAGAAAAGAGCTTATATTCAACTTTTAGTTGCATATTCTCACCCATTTTCCCAGAAAATTCTAGTTTTTGAGTTTCACTAGTTAAATCTATTATTTTACTAGCTGCGATAATACGACAATTCTTCTTTTCACCTGGAACAAATTTCATCATGTTATAGTTATTTTCCTGGATTTTCCCTCTTTGCATGATTAATTCATCTGGTTTAATTAACAATTTAACCTCAACATTACCTTCAGGGTTTTCTTCATCATATTTCACGCGCCAGGTATTATCACCCGCTTGTTCAAGAGTTCCAATGCCATATTTTGAAAAAGTTTCCGTTTGATCTTCTTGAGTAATAGTACTAGTAATTTTAACTTTTACGTCTTCCATCCTTTTCATCCCTTCTAAATTAGCACTTCTACCACAATCCTGTTATAATCAATTTTAGCAAATATACAAAGAATTTTAACTTATAAATTATTATCAATGAAAACAACACATATTAATCAACTAAAACAAGAAAAAGTTATTCGTGATCCTGTTCATGGGTACATTCACATTCAAAATCAAGTTATTTTAGATATTATTAGCGCCAAAGAATTTCAACGTTTGCGCCGTATTAAACAACTAGGCCCCATTTCCTATGTTTTTCCAGGAGCAACTCATACACGTTTTGAACATAATTTAGGAGTTTATGAGCTTACAAGAAGAATTACCAAAATTTTTGAAGATAAATATCCTTCTAAAACTCCAGATGACGGACTTTGGAACTCTGAAGAAAGTTTACTTGCTCAAGTAGCAGGACTTCTTCATGATATTGGTCACGGACCATACTCTCATACTTTTGAGCATCTGTTTAATACTGACCATGAAAAAATGGGTCAGCGAATAATTTTAGACAAAAACACTGAAATTCATCAAGCACTTTTGCAGGTAGGAGATGACTTTCCCAAAAAAGTTGCTAGTGTTATTGCCAAAACTTATCCTAATCCCCAAGTAGTCAAACTTATTTCCAGTCAAGCAGATGCCGATCGAATGGACTACCTGCTTCGGGATGCCTACTTTACTGGTGCCTCATATGGAGATTTTGATTTAACTCGCCTTTTAGAAGCAATCCGTCCCTATAAGAATGGAATTTCTTTTACTACTAAAGGAATTCATGCAGTTGAAGACTATGTTGTCAGTCGCTACCAAATGTATCAACAAGTCTACTTTCACCGCTTTGGTCGCTCTATGGAAGTTATCTTACACCGTCTACTTCAAAGAGCTCAACACCTTTACAAAAAAGGTCAACTACAAGTAACTCCTCAATTAGCTACTTTTTTAAAGGGAGATACTACTAACTTAGAAGCCTACTTGCAGTTAGATGATGGAGTGATGGAAACCAACTTTTTAATGTGGGTTAATGCACCTGATCAAATTTTATCAGATTTAGCCAAAAGTTATTTATATCGCCACCCACTAGAAAGTGCCAAAATTTCTGAAGACACTAAAAACTTAATTCCAAAACTCAACAAGTTAATTGAACAAGCCGGATTTAATCCAAAGTACTATACAGCTCTAAATTCTGCATTCGATGAACCGTATGATGCCTATAAACCGACCGGTAAAAATGCTCATAGTCCTATTGAAATCATGCAAGAAGATGGCACTCTAGTTGAATTATCTAAATTAAGTCCACTCGTTAAATCATTAGATGGAACCTTGCAAGGGGATGAAAGATTTTTCTTTCCCAAGGCTATGGTGGAAGAACACTCAGAAGTACAAATCTTTGAGCCTATTTATCAAGAATTTCAAAAATACATTAAAAATCAGACAATTCATTATTTGCGTAAACCACGCAAAAAATAAAACGTTGAGCCTAAAACTCAACGTTTTATTTATAATTATTAGCTACAAAGCGAGTATCAAATAATGGACTCACTGGTTTATGTTCTTGAATTAATTTAATAGCTGCTCCCATTAATGGGCCTACTGAAACTAACTCAGCCTTTGATAATTCTTTTTCTTCAGGTTGATTAATTGAATCAGTTAAAATTAACTTTTTAATTGGGGATGCATTTAAGCGATCGATAGCTGGTCCTGATAAAACAGCATGAGTAGCTGAAGCATACACTTCAGTTGCACCAGCATCAATTAAAGCTTGTGATGCCAAAGTAATAGTTCCAGCAGTATCAATCATATCATCGATGATGATGGCACGTTTTCCTTTAACATCACCAATAATATTCATAACTTCTGCTACATTTGCCTTTGGACGGCGCTTATCTACAATAGCAATCGGAGCCTTTAAAAATTCTGCCAACTTTCTTGCGCGAGTAACCCCACCATGATCAGGCGAAACTACAACAGCATCTTTTTCAAGACCATGACTTAAGAAGTAGTCCGCAAGTAATGGTGCACCCATTAAGTTATCAACTGGAATATCAAAGAATCCTTGAATTTGTGGAGCGTGCAAATCAAGTGATAGAACACGATCTGCACCTGCAGTTTGAATCATATCAGCTACTAACTTGGCAGTAATTGGTTCTCTTGCACGTGTTTTACGGTCCTGACGTGCATATCCATAGTAAGGAATTACAATGTTAACAGTACGTGCTGATGCACGACGAAGGGCATCGATCATAATTAATAATTCCATTAAATTATCGTTTACTGGATCACTAGTTGACTGGACTAAGTAAACGTCTTTACCACGCACAGATTCATCGATGTTAATCTCAATTTCTCCATCACTAAACCGTTTAACGTCAGACTTGCCTAACTCTACTCCAACACTTTTAGCAATCTTTTCTGCTAACGGTTTATTAGAGTTAAGAGCAAAAATTTTAATTTCTTTGTCTAATTTAGACATAATTTCCTCCACAACAATAGCTATGATGTTTCTCTACTTAATCATAGCAAAAAAAGCGAGTTTGCGCTCGCTTTTTTAATATTTAATATTTACTTTCTAAAAAATTATTTCCATTCCTTATCTTGAGAAAGAGGAAGCTTATGCCAATAATCTTTTTTATTGGTTTGTCTACCGCGTGCAATTGCCATATCATATTTTTCAACATCTTTAGTAATCGTTGAATCAGCCGCAATAAATGCATGGTCAGCAATATTTACTGGTGCAATTATTGTTGAACCTGCACCAATAAATGAATGATCGCCAACATTAGTATGGAATTTCTTCACCCCATCATAATTTGAAAAAATAGTTCCACATCCAATGTTAATATCTTTTCCTAAAGTGGCATCCCCTACATAAGTCAAATGTCCTACTTTAGTGTTTTCACCAATTTCAGCGTTCTTAACTTCTACAAAATTACCAATATGTGCCCCTTGGCGAATTACTGCATTTGGACGTAAGTGTGAATTTGGACCAATATCAGTATTATCATCCATTTCTGCCTCTTCAATTGTTGAAGAAGTAACCGTTACGCCATTACCAATTTTAGAATCTACAATTCTTGAACCTGATGTAATATGACTCTCAGATCCAATTTCAGTATTACCCTTAATGACAACATTACCTTCAATTAACGTATCATTTCCAATTTTGACATCACTATCAATATAAGCTGTTTCTGGATCAACAAAAGTAACGCCGTTACGCATATGTTTTTCATTAATTCGCTTACGCATTAATTTAGTTGCTTGTGCCAATGCAACTCGATCATTAACACCTAAACTTTCAGAAAAGTCTGGCATTTGGTAGGCCCCCACCTTTTTACCAGCCTTACGCATAATTTCTAACACATCCGTTAAATAATACTCACCTTGGGCATTATTATTGCCTACTTGCTTTAAAGCTTCGAACAATTCTTTATTATTAAAAGCAAAAACACCTGTATTAATTTCATCAACAGCTAATTCTGCTTCGTTACCATCTTTTTGTTCAACAATTCGCAATACGTTTCCTGCTTCATCACGAATAATTCTTCCATAACCGTATGGATTAGGGGCCTTAGCAGTTAAAACTGTCGCACTATTACCACTAGTTTCATGCTCTTTAAATAAATTATTAAAAGTTTCACTAGTAAAAAGTGGGGTATCCCCAGTAGCAACCAATGTTACTCCCTCTAAATCTTTTAATAATTCACTAGCTGCCATTACAGCATCGCCAGTTCCCAATTGTTCTTTTTGAAAAGCAAATTCAGAACGATCTTTTAAAACGTCTTTAACTTTAGCAGCTCCAGTTCCTACAACTGTAATAATCTTATTAGGATTTGTTCCTTCAGCAGCTGTTACAACATGTTCTACCATACTTTTACCAGCTACTTTATGTAAAACCTTATAAAGCTTCGACTTCATACGAGTACCCTTACCCGCAGCTAAAATAACTACATACTTATTCATTGTTAAATCCCTTCATTAACTTAACTGCTACAAGTATACCATTTTTTATTAAAAGCGATTAAAATTCGTTTGTTTTAAAATATTTCCTGGTTCTGCTTCAATCACTTTATGTACTCGATTGACACTAGTAATTTTAATTAATGATTGGTAATCATCAACAACTTTCTGAGATGCATATTGTGTCTCACACAAAACTGCCATTCCCCCAACATGACAGCCAAACTCATTAACTAATTCTTCCATTCCAGTTAATGTGCCTCCACCTTTCATAAAGTCATCGACAATTAAGACATTAGAACCGGCTGGAAGACTCCTTTTAGCAAGCTCCATTTTTTCAACACGTTCACTTGATGAGGCAACATAATTAACAGAAATAGTTGCTCCTTCTGTAATTTTAGGACGGTGACGAACAATAACAAAAGGCACATTTAAGTAACGACTAACTGCTTGTGCTAAAGCAATTCCCTTTGTTTCAACTGTCATCACATAGTCGATTTTGCTATAGGCATAAGTAGTAGCTATTAATTGTCCAATTTTGGCTAATTGCTCGGGAGAACCTAAAATATCTGAAAGATAAACAAAATTTCCCGGTAATATTCTATCAGGATCCTGAATCTGGGCTGCTAATTTATTTAAATATTCTCTTGCTTCTTCTTCACCCATAAAAGGAATATATTTAACTCCTCCAGCTGCTCCTGGAATAGTTTCCAAAATTCCATTTTTTTGCTGCGCCAAAGTTTTTTTAAAAATTGATAAGTCTTCTGAAATAGATGATTTTGCGGCTCCGTATCGTTTAGCAAAAAAAGGAAGTGGGATCAAAGTATGAGGTCTCGCAATCAGATATTTCACCATATCTACTAATCGCTCTGAACGTTTCATAATTACTCCTTTCTTAATATAAGAAAATCACTAATGTTTAAATCTAAAACATTAGTGATTGTTCGTATTAATATTAATTTTATAATTAGAACTCACTAAATTCAAGTTCTATATTCTTAGTTAATACATCAGTATAACTGTATGAAACACGTTCGAATTTGTTTTGATTTTGATCTAGATCTACTACAAATATAGCGCGATATGTTTCTTTAAGTGTCCCTTTTCTGCGCGTTACTTTCTTGCGTCCTGCTTGTGCAACTACAATAAGACTTTCTCCAATATGAGCGTCTAACTTTTCTTTAATAGCCATCAATGTCATTGGCACTCGACGTCACTCCTTTGCATAGGTTCGATTATACCAAAAAAAGTAAAAAACATCAAGTTTAATTATTGACATTTAATTTATACTGTGCTCCCTAACAAGATGAGCTAATTCAATAAATTGCGGAATTGTTAATTCTTCTGGGCGTACTCTTAAATCTACTCCCAAAGACTCAATGATTTCTTCCCGTTCATCTTTATCTTTAACTAAAGGCTTTAAATTATTATTAAGAGTCTTTCTCCTTTGAGAAAAACTCATTTTTACTAAGTGATCGAAATATTTATAATCTTTAATATCATATTTTTTACTTAGTGGTTTCAAAGTAACTACTGCTGAATCAACTTTTGGCCGAGGCATAAAAGAAGAACTTTTTACCTCTTCATCAAAAGTTACATTCATTCTAGTTTGTACTGCAATTGAAAGAGGGCCGTATTCTTTAGTCTTCGGATGGGCTACTAAACGTTCTGCAACTTCTTTTTGCATCATTAAAGTTAAACTTACAAAATTCAAATCGCTTTTGATTAAGTCAAATAAAATTGGCGTCGTGATATAGTAAGGTAAGTTAGCTACGATTTTAATTGGGTGATTAAAATCAAAAAAATCTCCTATATCTTCTTTAAAATCAGCTTTTAAAACATCTTTCATAATTAACTTAAAACGTTCAGCAAGTGTTTGCCCATCAATCTTAGCGGGTAATTCATTTTTTAAGATTTCAGGCAAATCCGTATCAACTTCATACGCTGCTACTTTAGCCCCTGCTAACAAAATTTGTTCTGTTAAAGAACCAATTCCTGGTCCAATTTCAATTACTTGATCACCTGGCTGGATATCTGCTGCTGTCACAATTCCTTTTATTGCAGCTAAATCTACCAAAAAATTTTGTCCAAGATTCTTTTTTGCATGCACAAAGTACCGATTAACAATCGCCTTAGTCCTTACTGGATTGGCAATTGGCATATTATTTGACACTTTCAACCGCCTCTTTCAATTCTTCATAACTAATTCCAAACATTTCTAAACGCTTAAAAAACTGTTTGGCATTCCCATAGCCAATACTCAATTTAACTCCTACTTTTTCACGTAGTTTTCTTGCATTTGGACCCATCCCTAGCCCCAAAGCGTTATACTGACTTTTTGTTAAATCGCTTTTTGTTTCTTCTACTTCATGCAAATCGCTTAAAGCTCGCATCAAGGCTTCTTTAGATGCATGTTCAACTCCTAAACTATTCCCCCGCTTAGTCGGCTCACCTTCTTTGCGAGTAATAAAAGCCTGCTTAGCATTTGGAACTACTTGGGTTACTAAGCGTCTTATTCTTTCCCCATTAAAATCTGGATCTGTAAAAATAATAATTTCTCTTGTTTGAGCCAATTTTTTAATTTCTGCTAAAGTTTCTTTTGATACCTCAGACCCATTAGTTTCAATAGTTTCAATTCCTGGGAAATATTGTTTCAGACGTTTAGTATCATCGCGTCCTTCAACAATAACCACCGCATTAAAATTTTTTTCTTTATTTGATTCCATAAATTTTTTTCGCATTTTGGTTCGTATGAGCTGCTACTTCCTCGATTTCTACACCACGCAACTCCGCAATTGCTTTGGCCACATAATAAACATATCCTGTTTCATTTTGTTTACCACGGTAAGGTTTGGGTGTTAAATATGGAGCATCAGTTTCAATTAACATTGCATCCCAAGGAACAACTTTGGCACTTGCATGTACATCAGTTGCTTTAGTAAAGGAAACAACTCCAGAGTAAGAAAGCATTAATCCTAGATCTAAAAACTTCTTCATCCATTCTGGATTACCATTAAAATTATGGAGAATACCTCCATACTCTCCTACCTTACTTTCCTTTAAAATTTGATAGGTATCTTCAAAAGCATCACGAGTATGAATATTTACAGGCATTTTTAAATCATGAGCGATTTCTAATTGCTCGGCAAAAACTTTTCTTTGTATCTCTCGGGGAGACTCGTCCCAATAATAATCAAGTCCAATTTCGCCTAATGCTACAATCTTTTCTTTCTTTAACTGCTCAATTAACTGATCTGCAGCTTCTTGATTCCAATCTTTAGCTACATCTGGACAATATCCAACAATTGCATAAAGATTATCAAACTTTTCACTAAGATCTACTGCTCGTTGATTAAATTCAGGATCTTGTCCTGCAACTGCTGCTCTAGTAACACCTAAATTCTTTGCACGCTCTAAATAAATTTCCTCTTTACCTCTAAAAGGCTCATCGTTTAAATGAGTATGAGAATCAAAAATTTCCATTATCCTAAACGTGCTCCTACTTCATGTTCTTGATCAACAATTGCCAATTTAACTTTACCATCCTTTTCACTAGATAAAAGCATTCCTTGACTTAGTTGGCCCAACATCTTGCGAGGTTTCAAATTAGTAACAGCAAGTAATTTTTTACCGACTAATTTTTCATAATCTGGATAAAACTTAGCAATCCCACTCAAAATTTGTCGAGGTTGCTCTTCGCCTATATCAAGCTTAAAAGATAATAATTTATTTGAACCCTTAACTGGTTCTACTTCTAAAACCTTTGCTACTTTAATTTCTACTTTATCAAAGTCATCAATTGTAATAGCTTTATTGTTGGTCTTATCTTTTTGCTGGCTTCTAGTTTCTTTCTTAGGTTTAGCCTTAGCCATTTGCTTTTTGATATATTTGATTTCTTCATCATTTTTAAGACGAGGGAAAATTGGCTTAGGATCAGTGGTTACAGTATTATTCCAACCATAGCTTCCCCAAACCAGTTCATTAGCAGCTGGATCATCTAAGTCAAGTCCAAGTTGATTAAACATTTCTATTGGGCTTTGGGTCATAATTGGCTTAATCAAAAGTGCAACTAGGCGTAAAGTTTCTGCTAAATTGGTCATTACAACAGATAACTGATCTTTTTTACCCTCTTTATTTAAAATCCAAGGTGTAGTTTCATCAATATACTTATTAGCACGAGAAATTAATTTCCAAACTGCATCTAAAGCTTGTGAAAAATGCAAAGCATCCATTTTTTCATAGTAGGTCGCAATAGTTTCTTGTGCAGCTTTCTTTAAGCTTTCACCAAATTCATCTTGTTCTTCACTTACTGGTGCAACTAATCCCTCTTGATATTGATTAATCATTGAAACAGTTCTATTAAGCAAATTACCTAAATCATTTGCTAAATCAAAGTTGACTCTTTCTACAAAATCTTCAGGTGTAAAAATTCCATCACTGCCAAAGGGAATAGCACGCATCAAGTAGTAACGTAAAGCATCTAAGCCGTAACGTTCAACAATCATCTCTGGGTAAACTGCATTTCCCTTAGACTTAGACATCTTTCCATCTTTCATCAATACCCAACCATGGCCAAAAATTTGCTTAGGAAGTGGTACTCCAAGTGCCATTAACATAATTGGCCAGTAAATTGTGTGGAAACGAACAATTTCTTTACCTACTAAATGAACATCAGCTGGCCAAAACTTCTTAAATAATTCATCGTTTTCATTTCCATAACCCAAGGCACTAATATAATTGGAAAGTGCATCAATCCAGACATAAACAACATGCTTAGGGTCACTTGGAACAGGAATTCCCCAATCCACAGTAGTTCTAGTGACAGAAAGATCTTCAAGGCCTGGTTTGATAAAATTATTAATCATTTCTTTTTCACGAGAATGAGGCAAAATAAATTCAGGATGCTCTTGATAATACTTTAACAAACGATCTGCGTATTTACTCATTTTAAAGAAATACGAAGGTTCCTTAATTAATTTAACTTCATGTCCTGATGGAGCTTTACCCCCAATTACCTTACCATTGTCATCTTTATAAACTTCTGCTAATTGTGATTCAGTAAAATACTCTTCATCTTCAACAGAATACCAGCCTTGATATTCTCCTAAATAAATGTCACCTTGCTTTAATAATTGTTCAAATATCTTTTGGACAGCAGCAACGTGTTCTTTATCAGTTGTACGAATAAACTTATCATAAGAAATATCTAACATCTTCCAAAGTTTTTTGTATGAATCTGCCATTTCATCTACAAATTCTTGTGGCTTAATTCCTTTGGCTTCTGCCTTTTGTTCAATCTTTAAACCGTGTTCATCAGTACCTGTTAAAAAGAAAGTATCATAACCTCGCGCACGCTTATAACGAGCCATACTATCAGCTGCCACAGTAGTATAAGCATTTCCGATCGTTAATTTACCTGAAGGATAATAGATAGGAGTTGTGATATAAAATGTTTTGTTTTCTTTAGTCATGTTAATAGTGCCTCCTTTAATTCTTACCTATAAGTATAGCATGCAAGGAAGCAAAAAGGATTTTCTCAGTAAAAGAAAATCCCATCAAATTAAGTATTTTTCCCTCTTCATGTACCATTTTTTAACTAGACTAGCTAATCCAATATACAAAATTAACATTAAAGCTACAAAGAATAAATATTCAAGTGGTACAAAGCCAAAATTCATAATTTTTGCTAGTGGTGTGAATGGAATAATTGTTCCAATAATTGCCACTCCAAAAGTAGCAATTATTACCGGTAAAGTAGCATGTTGTTTTAAAAAAGGAAAACGTGGATCACGCAAAACTGAAATTACAGTTTCTTGCGTCCATAATGATTCAACAAACCAACCTGTACAAAAGATTGCCATAAAACTAATTTTTTCACTTACACTAGCTGCTGCATAAGAGTGTCCCACTAATTTTGGACAAAGATAATAAAACAAAAAGCCAAAAGTAAGTATATCAAATAGCGAAGAAACAGGACCGAAAGTAAGCATAAACTTTGGCAGTTTCTTTACATGCCATTTTCGTGGTACTTCCAAGTAATTAGGATTCATTGTATCAAATGGGATAGAGAGACAACTAACCCCATAAAGTAAGTCCAATACTACAATTTGTAACGGCAACATTGGTAAAAAGGGTAAAAATAATGATGCTAATAAAATTGAAAGCATATTACCAAAATTCGAAGACAAGGTAATTTTTATATACTTCATCGAATTTCCAAATACTTGGCGTCCAATTCGCACCCCTTTTTCTAAAATCCTTAAATCCTTCCGTAATAAAATAATATCTGCTGTTTTCTTAGCAACATCTACTGCATCATCTACTGACACTGAAACATCTGCTACTCGCATAGCTGCTGCATCATTAATTCCATCTCCAAGATAGGCAACAGTGTGATCATTTGATTTTAAAACATTGATAATTTTTGCCTTAATTTCTGGAGAAACTTTTACAAAAATGTCACATTCCTCCACCATCTTTTTTATCTCATCAAAACTCTTATTTTCAAAATCACTACCCTCATATACTGTCTCAATGTTTAGTCCCACTTGTAAACAAACTGCTCGGGTAACTGCTTCATTATCTCCAGTTAGAATTTTTACTTTAATTCCATCTTTACGTAAATTATTTAATACTTCTTTGGCACTTTCTTTAGGTGGATCTAAAAATGCTAAGAAGCCAATTAAAATTAATTCTTTTTCATCTTCTGGCCCAAATTCACCTACAGGTGCTGGATTCTTTTTATATCCTAAGAGAACTACTCTGAAACCATCCTCATTCATCTGTTTAATCTCGTGGCGAATTTTTTCTTGCCATTGCTGAGTAAGAGGCATAATTTTGCCATCGATCTCTACTCGATCGCTGCAGGCCAGCATTTCTTCAGCTGCTCCCTTTGTTAAAAGTAAGTGTTCATTTTCTGCATCTGCAACTACTACACTCATTCGACGTCTAGTAAAATCAAATGGAATTTCATCAATCTTAGTATAGCGATATTGAATGTCATTAGTATCTATCTCTCCAGCGGCTGCTTCAATAATTGCTTTATCAATTAAGTCCTTCATTCCTGTTTGATAATAACTATTTAAATAAGCTAATTCCAGTACCTTCTTTTTTTCCTCTAAGGCCAAATTAAAATGTCGTTCTAAAACCACCTTATCTTGTGTCAATGTCCCTGTCTTATCAGTACACAAAATATCTGCTGAGCCAAAGTTTTGAATGGAATTCATCTTTTTGACAATTGTGCCATGCTTGGATAATTCAAGTGATCCTCGCACTAAGTTACTGCTAATAATTACTGGTAGCATTTCAGGTGTTAACCCAACTGCAATTGCAATTGCAAAAACTAGGGCATTGCTCCAATCACCTTTAATGCTTCCATTAATCAAGAATACTAAGGGTGCGATAATTAAAGTCATTAGTAAAAGTAATGTGGAAATTTTCCTAATTCCAATATCAAAGCTTGTTTGTTTAACTTTTGTCTTAGTTAATGTACGAGCTAATTTGCCAAAAACGGTGTTATCTCCTGTCGCAAATACAACACCCATCCCTGAGCCAGAAACAATTGTGGTTCCTTCGTAAAGAATATTAGGATACTCTAAATAATTGTTAATTTGAGTAGCAGAAGGCTTTTTATTAGCTATCTTTTCAATGGGTTGTGATTCTCCATTTAAAGAAGCAGAAGAACAAAACAAGTCCTTGCTTCTTAGTAGCCGCATATCTGCTGGAATGATATCACCAGCGGCTAGATTAATAATATCTCCTACTACAATATCTTGAGTTGGTAGTTCTACATTTTTTCGATTTCTTTTAACATTTGTTGTAACAGAAACTAGTTCCATCAAATCTTCGACTGCATCACTAGTTTTTAGATCTTGTACAAATCTCACTACTGCTGCAATACAGACCATGATTGCCAAAATAATCGAAGTACTAAAATCTTTTTCACCAACTGGCTCTAAAAAATAATTTGCTAAAAAAGAAATTATTGCCAAAATTATTAACACAACGGAAAAAGGGGTAAAAAAAGATTTTATCAAAGATTGAATTTTGCTATTTCTTTGATTTGTTACCACCTCATTTGGCCCTTGCTGGGCTAAGCGAATTTCTGCATCCCTCTGCGTAAGGCCACTGGTAGATGTCTTCAACCTTTGTAAAGTTGCAAACTTGTCTTCTTCTGCAATTCTTTTTACTAATTTTGTATTTGCCTGCTGTTTCTTATTAGTCGTATTGAATTTGAACACCACTCAAAATCCTTTCTAGACCAAGCAAACAAACAAAAAGACTAATACACAAACTGTATTAGTCTTAAATCCAAGCGATTTTTACTCGTCGTTCAGCTTTAACACTACGTGACGTAAGAAAAGTCTAGCTGGCTGGGGAGGGCCTTAAATCGACGATCCCTGTTTGACCCGTTGGCATCTCTGGATGTTGCTGGGCGACAGCATATGTTCACGTAGGAGTCTCACCTAACAGTTTATTTGCTCATTAATTTCTATACAAATACTTTATAGGCTCTAGCTGTATTCGTCAACCCCTTTAGTGGTTAATCTTAAAATTTTGGTACCATGCAAGTGCAACAATTGCAAAGATTCCCACAGCTAGTGACCAAAGTATTTTCATATTTTTTGAAGTATTTAGCTTACTCAATTGCCGCACACTTATATCATTTTTATCTTTTACATGATAATGCCGATTAATTAAGGTTGCACTGATATTAATTAATCTTTGCACACCCCTATTAAAAATTCCTTTATCTGCTGAACGCAGTTGCTGCTTAGTAGCTTGAAGTATCTGCATTCTTTTAGTAAGTGGAATTATTCTTGCTAAGTTTTTGCCCATACTTATTTCTACATTCCTTTTGTTTGCCTTTTTAGTAACAAAAATTATCATTTCATTTTCTTGGGGCTTAATCGCCTTAGCCTTTTTATTACTTTGCAAAACAAAATGAACTTTTTCATGGTGACGCTGGAAACTTGTATTTCTCTGGGCTAAAAGTTGAGTAGTTTTTTGATCAAAAACTGCTAATTCATCACTTACCACAGAGTTCTTAGCTGCTAAGCTTAAAACTCCAAATCCCAAAAATACTAAAGTTAAAATTAGTCGTTGTACTCTTTTCACAGTTATTCTAAATATTCTTGAAATAATTCAACCCAATTGCATCTCGAACTTGTTGCAATGTTTCATTGGCTACTTCATTGGCCTTCTTTGATCCTTCTAATAGCATTTCATAAACTGCTTCAGGATCCTTAGCAAATTCTTCACGTCGTTGTCTAATTGGTCCTAGTTCATCTTCGAGTACTTGATTAAGATACTTCTTTATCTTTACATCACCTAAGCCACCCTTTTGATATTGAGCTTTAAGTTCAGCAACTTTTTCTTTATCAGGAGCAAAAACATCTAGGTAAGTAAAGACAGTATTTCCTTCAACTTGTCCTGGATCTTCAACATGGATATGGTTTGGATCAGTGTACATTGACATTACCTTTTTTTGGACTGTCTTTGCATCATCAGAAAGATAAATTGCATTACCAAGTGACTTAGACATCTTAGCATTTCCATCAAGCCCTGGTAATCTTCCTTGTCCCTTAGGTGGGAAATAACCTTTAGGTTCAACTAAAATATCAGTGTTATAAACTCGATTAAAAGTACGAACAATTTCACGAGTTTGTTCAAGCATTGGTTCTTGATCATCCCCAACTGGAATTAAAGTAGCTTTAAAAGCTGTAATATCTGCTGCTTGAGAAACTGGATAATTTAAAAATCCAACTGGAATAGAATCTTTAAATCCTTTTTGCTTAATTTCAGTTTTAACAGTTGGGTTTCTCTCTAATCTAGCTACAGTTACTAAATCCATGTAGTAAGCAGTTAATTCAAAAAGTGCTGGAATTTGTGATTGAACAAAAATAGTCGATTTTGCTGGATCAAGTCCTACTGCTAAATAGTCAAGTGCTACTTCAATTAAACTATTTCTGATTTTTTCAGGATCACGTGCATTATCAGTCAAAGCTTGCGTATCTGCAATCATGATATATGGATCATATTTATCTTCATTTTGAAGCTTTACTCGATTTTTTAATGAACCAATATAGTGACCGATATGTAATTTCCCTGTAGGGCGATCCCCAGTTAATAAGATTTCTTTAGCCATAATTTTCTCCTCACAACAATTATCTGTTAATCTTAATTTTAGCAAAAATCACAAATTCTTTAAACTATCACAAAACCTGTTAGAATTAAGTTAGAAATGGAGGAAAAAATATGTGCAATCATTATGAACAACCTGCAATTAAACAAATTCAAAGAATCTTAAAAGATGATCTCAATTTGTCCGTTGCTTCACAAGACTTCCAAGAAGATTTTCAAATTCCTCAACAAATTTTTCCTAAAAAACAAGCTTTACTTTTAGCCAAAAGTTCAACTGGCAAATGGGGCTTTGTTCCAAAAAACTGGGGTTATTCTAATCCTTTTGATCCAAAGCGTCCTTTAATTAACGCCCGTATTGAAAAAGTATTTGCTGGGCCAAATTCAATGTGGTATGAATCTTTTAAAAAGGGACGCTGCATTATCGTTGCCAATCAATTTTTTGAAGCTGGCAAAACTAGCTATGAAGCAAGCAATGGTAAAACTTACAAAGATCAATATAGCTTTAAAGACAATGATTTTCCTTTAACCTTTATTGCAGGAATTAGAAATAAAGAAGACTTTGCCATGGTAACTACCAAACCAACTCCAAGTTATGCCCAAGTTCACGACCGTATGCCCCTTGTACTTAATCCCGACCAGCTAAACACCTGGTTAACTCAAGATATTACAGCTACTTTGGATCAGACTCCACCTGCTTTAGATAAAATTGAGTTGCAACGCAGAAGTTAGCTATGATATACTAAATGCGTTACGCGGGTATAGTTAAATGGTAGAACGTCAGCTTCCCAAGCTGAAGATGCGGGTTCGATTCACGCTATCCGCTTAAACAAAAAAGGATTACACTTTATAAAGTGTAATCCTTTTTTGTTTAGATAAGTAAAATCATAAAAATTCCATTCAAGATGGCTAAATATATTGGAGTAAAAATATTTTGGGTATAAAGATAAGACCAGGCAATTAACATCCCACATAAACTGTTAATTACAAATAAAGAAAGTGAATATTGTCCATTTAAAATTGCAAAAAATATTCCTGACGCCATTATTCCAAAAACAGAACTAACTATATCTTGAGTTCTAAAGTAATAATTAAAGAAGAAACCAACACTTAGATAGACCTGCAAAATTGGTAAAATTACTCCAAAAGCAAGAATTAAAAACCAAAATAAAATCGTTGATTCTTGATTAGAAAACATTGTTTGGACATATGTCATCGGAAAGCGGTGACGAGCTTGCCAATAGGAAGTTAAAAAGCGTAATCCAATTACAATAACACTTACTCCAGCACTAAATCCAAAATCTGCTAATAAAGAAATAGAAACTCGATCTTCAAAAAATTCTTGTTCTCGATTATAGCGACGAATATAAAACCACAGTCCAAACAACCCAAAAATTATAAAAAATATTGCCCCTATAATATGAAACTTATTTTTACAAATGGCCCAGGTTTTACATAAAATCACTAATAAATAAATAATTAAATATACACAATATCTAACCAAATTACCTTGTTTAGACTGAGGTGTATTTGGATCCAATCTTGTCACTTCCCTTATTGTTCCCGTATCTTTCAATTATAACAAAAAATTCATTTTTCACTTAATTTTTTAAGACTAAATTTTTGACACTCGTTACTTTTAAAACTAGCATGAAATTATATTAAGAAATAAAAGGAGCGGAGCTAACATGTTAGTCGCAATTCAAATTAATGATCAAGAAATTAAAGTTGGAACTTGGGAAAATAATAAATTGACCTTAAGTAGTAGTTTCCCTACCCCTACAACCCTTGAAGAATTCAACACATTGATTACTTTAGCAGTTAATGATATTAAAAAGTCTTCAACAATTTCAGGAATTGCTCTTTCTATTCCAGGAATTATTGACTATCAAACTGGTACTATCACTGGTGGAAGTGGAATTTCATATCTTGAGAATACAACACTAGTTAATAATTTCAAAAAAGAATTCGACGTACCAGTAACCTTAAGCAGTGATAGTGATAGTGCTGCCCTAGGATTGATTAAGTCAGAAAAAGAACCTATTACAAGTAGTATTATTTTATCAATTGAACATATTATTTCCGGTAGCTTTATCATTAATAACCAGCTCTGGCAAGGAGCACATAAAGTTGCAGGAGAAGTTGGTGAACTTTTAATTAATGACGCTCCTTGGTCAAAAATTGGGGCTCCTGATGTCATGGCAGAACAATACAACAAGCTCACTGGTAAAGACTTTGATGCTAATACAGTGTTTGATTTGGGTAATACTAGTGATCCTCAAGCTAATGAAGTTGTTAAAAAATTCTTCCACATCCTTGCTGAAGGTATCTTTAACTTACAACACACTTTAGATCCAGCCCGAATTTACTTTACTGGTGCAATTACTAAACATCCAGAATTATTGCCATTACTGGAAGACGAACTTACTACTTTAAAACACACTTATCATTTTACTCATTCTCCAATTTTAGATTTATCCACTTTAAACGATGAAGCTATTTTACGTGGTTCTATTGCTTATTTTGAAGCAAAAAATAACTAGTCAATTAGTAAAAATTTCATTGCTTTTAAAAAATATATATCTTTTAGCGGAAATTTACCTTCTAAACTTAGTAGATTGAGTTAATTGTTGTATAATGAAAACGTTATCAATAATTATATACTTTAATAGTATAATTCATTGCTTATTACTTTGATGTTAATGCAAATTTATAATCTACTAATTCAAAGGAGTTTAGTTTAAAATGGCTATTCACAAATATCTACAAGTTGCTAGTATCGTCGAAGAGCGGATTAAAAATAAAGTTTATCCTCCTCAGGCATTCCTTCCTGATCAAGAGGCGCTGGCCCAAGAACTGAATGTTAGTCGTTTAACTGTAAAGAAAGCTATTGATTACTTGGAGCGATTAGGTTATGTTTATAAGCGTTCTGGTTATGGCACAGTAGTTTTGAGTGAGGTGCCCATTGAAAGAAAGAATGACCACCCAATAAATAGTTTTCACGATATTGATAAAACATTTGGGCAAGAAAATATTTCCACTAAACTTATTAATTTTTCAATTGAGTTTCCCAATCAAGAAGTTCAAGAGAACCTTTTCATTCAAGATCATGACCCCGTTTATAATATTCTGCGTTTACGAATGTTTAAAAATAACCCTTTGCTTTTAGAACATCTCTTTATCCCTTTAAGCATCGTCCCTAAAATTAACAAAGAAGCTCTCTCTGGATCATTATATGACTATTTTACTGATGCCTTACACTTAACTTTGGCTACTTCCTATCGCCGTATTCGTGCCTGCAAAACTGAAGAAAATGACATTACTTACCTTAATGCAAAAAGAAATGATCCAATTTTAGAGCTGGAGCAGATTATTTGGCTAAGTACTGGCCAACCTATTAACTATTCAACTATTAGAAATAAATTTGATGATGTTACTTATACTATTCTTTATAACGATAATTTCAATTAAACAAAAAAGGTGACTACTTTCAGTCACCTTTTTAATTTTAACTATATAACTTTCCACATTAGGCATTAAGTTACATATTTCCCCCTACTTCTTACATAACTTATCAGCCTATCTTATTCATATCATATGCTTCCTAATGTAGAAATTCTATGTTGCAAAACCTGAGCTATCAAACTAACTTTCTACTCATAAATCATAAGCAAAATCGAAACAAAAATTTTGACCATGTAATTATTTCTGTCTTTTAAGTTAAATAACAGACTTTAACAACAAGCTAATCATAGTACTTTTTTCAAGCGCTTACAAGTATAAATTAATATATACTTTTAAGTTTACTCAACTTTTAAAATTTTAACCTGATAACTTCCTGCTGGGGCCTCAACTGTCACAAGTGTATCAGCCTTTTGTTTCATGATCGCTTGTCCTAAAGGTGAATCAAATGATACCTTTCCCTTCTCAAGATCAGCTTCCATGCGCCCTACAACCTGATAAGTATCACTTTCTTCTTCGCCTTCAAATAAAAGTTCTACTGTTGAACCAAGATCTACTTCTCCACTGTCATTTTTTTCAATCACTTGGGCATATTTCAATTGTTTATTTAAATAACGGAGCCTACTTTCTAAGTGACCTAAATCTCTTTTGGCTTCTGTATATTCAGAATTTTCTGACAAATCTCCTAGACTACGAGCTTCCTGGAGGATTTTAATCCGCCGCGGCCGATCCTTTTTTAATCTTGAAATTTCTTCCTCAATTTCTTGATAACCTTGTGGCGTCATCTTTTGAAAATAGACCATTATTTGACCTCTTCCAGTTTATTAGTGGTTACATCTTGATAATATAATTTGCCATTTTTCTTAATATAGTGGCTAACGATTGTTCCTGTTTCTTTTTCTTGTACATCAAATTGATTACCAATTTGGCTAACCGTAAAATCCTCTTTGGTCATTTTTCCAGAGTATTTATGTCGTTTTAGAGTATCATCCACTACTCTATCAAATGAAGTTTTGGCAACACTTTTTACCGGCTTCGAACTAGTAGTGGCTTTTTTATTAACCTTACTGGAATGAGAAACTTGAGGTGAAGTTGCTGCCTGTTTATTACCACATCCTGTTAAAAAAAGTGGCATTAAAATTAAGACACCCCAACCATATAAATTCTTTTTCATTTTTACTTCCTACTTTTACTTCTTACTTCACTTTATGCCATTGAATCCCAAGGTTTAACTGCTGTGGCTGGTCCTTGAGCGATTTCTACTAGTTTCTTTGGAAGAAATTTCTTTTTAACTACAACTTTAAAAAGATATTCATCAAACCAATTATCGCTCATAACAAAGTAGCCTTTATCACCAACCTTACTTCCCCAGGAGTTTTCTACTTTCCACTGACGCGGCTTGCCATTAACTACATCTACTCCAACAAAAGTCATAGCATGAGTTGAACCACTTGCTCCCGTTTGGAGACGCTCTTTTTTAGAAAGTTTAGTCTCAATATCAAATATTAAATCAGTATCATACAGATCAGCTGCTAAGATTCCTTGTTGGCGGTCACTTTGTTTACCTACATCACATCCAAACCACAGTGTTTCACCAGCCTTCAATTGAGCAATTGCTGCCTCCTTAAGATTTTCAATTTTAGTATTTAAGAACTGCACTGGAGTGCCACCTTCAACGTTATCTTCAAATGGTAAAGCATATAATTTATCATATTCATGATCAGGAGCATTAAATAAGACGACATAGTCATCCAAATCATCTATCAAATAATTTCTAAAGAAATCTTGAGGAGTTAAATTTTCCTCAAAAAGGTACTCACCTTTATCATTTTTGAATTCTAAGTCAAACTTTTTTACTGGTTCGCCAAAAGCAATAACTGCCATCCGATAGACTTCACTCAAGAATTCTTGGCGTTTTTGCTCTACTTCTTTATCTTTTCCAGCTTGAACTAATTTCCTTAACACCAAACCATCTTCACGTAATTTCATATTCAAAGCTTGGTTAAAACTAGCAGTATTATTGGCAGTAAAACTTTCACCATAAGCATAAGTAGGAACCAATCCATATTTTCTAATCAAAGAAATCGCCATATGCCATTGACCACCATCTGTATCTGGTGCCTGAAAATAAGAATGAACAGTACGATCATCTAAATCTTTATCAGCAGTTGCGATAATATTATTAAAAAAGATATTTGCGCGCTCAATACGATCCCAGAAAAATAAATAAGCTTGTGAAAAGGTAAAATTCTTTGCTTGATATTTTTTGGCAAATTGATGTCTCAAAACATTCAAAGTAGCGAAAAGCCAACATCTTCCGGATTGCTTTTGATCAGTAACATTATCTGTAGGAATTTCAATTGAAAAAGTTCGATTTAAACTCCTTACAGCCGCTTCATTCAAACTAGCCTTTTTCACACCATTATTTACTACAGCCAAAGTAGCAAGTTTATTTTGCTTACTTGCCTCAAAATCTTGCTGAAATTGTGCTATTTCTTCAAAAGATAATTCATGTCTCATTTTCTTTCCTTCTTTCAAAGCTGCTTCCCAGATTTGAACTGGGGACCTCCTCCTTACCACGGCGGTGCTCTACCTGCTGAGCTAAAGCAGCACCTATATTTTACCACATAATAAAAAAATCCATCTTCATGGATGGATTCTTAGTTATTCAAAGCTAATTGACGATAATGCTCTACTTCTTCATCAGTACAACGAACAAATCGACCAGGAACTACTTCATGAAGCGTTCTTTCTTGGCCATCACTTTCCAAATTACCATCATAATCAATTCGTTTGCGATTTTTTTCAATTTCAGGATCTGGAATCGGAACCGCTGAGATGAGACTTTGTGTATATGGATGAAGAGGATTATTGTAAACATCATCAGCAGGTCCTACTTCAAGTAGCTTTCCGTAACGCATGACTCCAATTCGATCAGAAATAAATTTAACCATTGATAAATCATGGGCAATAAAGAGGTAGGTTAGTCCTTGCTTTTGCTGCAATTCTTTCATTAAGTTAACAACTTGGGCTTGAATAGAAACATCCAAAGCAGAAATAGGTTCATCAGCTACGATAAATTTAGGTTCTACAGCTAACGCACGTGCGATCCCAATTCTTTGGCGTTGACCACCGGAGAACTCATGAGGAAATCTAGTGGCATGTTTTTTATCTAATCCTACTTCATCTAGTAAAGCTTCAACACGTGCACGACGTTCTGCCTTATTTTTAACTAAACCATGAATATCCAGACCTTCTCCAATAATATCTTCAACAGTCATTCTTGGATTTAAAGATGCGTAAGGGTCTTGGAAAATCATCTGTGCATCCCTTCTAAATGAAAGAAGATCTTTCCGTTTTTTTAAGTCATGAATATTCTTACCTTCAAAAATGATTTCTCCAGCAGTTGGTTCATATAACTTCAAGATACTTCTTCCTGTAGTAGTTTTACCAGAACCAGATTCTCCTACTAAACCAAAAGTTTCTCCTTCATAAATATGAAAGCTAACATCATCAACTGCTTTAACAGTGTTTGAACCAGACTTAAAGTATTGCTTTAAATTTTTTACTTCTAAAATCTTTTTTTTCTCGTCCATTAGCTTTCCTCCTTTTTAGAGTGTTTCTCGTCGTATTTTTTCCAGCGACGCAAAATTTCTTTTGGCGGGGTAACTTTAGGAGCATCTGGATGCAATAACCAAGTAGCTGCATAATGAGAATCAGTCACTTTATAATATGGTGGTTTTTTCTCAACATCAATTTTCATTGCATATTTATTTCTTGGTGCAAAAGGATCTCCTTTAGGAGGATCCAGTAAGTCAGGAGGGGTCCCTGGAATTGATTCTAGCTCTTCACTTGCAAGAGTTGGCATAGAGTTCATTAATCCCCAAGTATATGGGTGTTGTGGATGATAAAAGATTTCTTCTACTGTTCCATATTCTAAAATTTCGCCGGCATACATTACTGCTACTCGATCTGCAATTCCAGCAACCACTCCCAAATCGTGGGTAATAAAAATAATTGAAGTCTTAACTCTCTTTTGTAAATCTTTCATTAAGTCCAAAATTTCTGCTTGTACTGTCACATCAAGAGCAGTAGTTGGCTCATCAGCTAATAATATTTCTGGTTCACAAATCAAAGCAATTGCGATCACAATTCTTTGACGCATCCCACCTGAAAATTGGTGCGGATATTGATTAATTCTTTTTTCAGCATCAGGAATACCAACTGCTTTCATCATTTCCAAAGCCTTAGCCCAAGCTTCTTTTTTACTTGCGCCTTTATGTTTAATTAGTGGCTCGGCAATTTGTTGGCCAATTTTCATTGTCGGATCAAGGGAAGTCATTGGATCTTGGAAAATCATTGCAATTTCATTTCCACGAATATGACGCCAATCTTTCTCTTTATTTTCTAAAAGATTTTTCCCATGAAAATTAATTTCACCACCAGCGATTTCTGCATTTGGGGCAAGTAAACCCATGATACTTCTAGTAGTTACTGACTTACCAGAACCAGATTCACCTACGATTGCCAAGGTTTCACCTGGTTTTAAGCTAAAAGAAACATTACGAATGGCTTTTACTTTACCAGCGTATGTATTAAAGTTAATTTTTAAATTTTTTACATCTAAAACATTTTCAGCCATTTTTACCTACCTTCTAGTCTTTGGATCAAATGCATCACGTAATCCATCACCTAATAAGTTAAATGCAATCATTAAAATACATAATACAATTGCTGGGAACCACATTTGATATGGTAAGAATTGGAAATTCTTTTGTCCTTCATTAAGCAAAACTCCCAATGAAGTTTGTGGAGCGGAGATACCAATCCCAATGAAACTTAAGAATGCTTCAAAGAAAATTGCGGTTGGGATTGTGTACATCATTTGAATAATAATTAAACTTGATAAGTTTGGAACTAAGTGTTTCCAGGCAATTTTCCAGCCAGATTGTCCTAAGTTTTTGGCAGCTAAAACGTATTCTTGATTTTTCAAAGTTAGGGTTTCAGCCCGGATTTGTCGCGCCATCGTTGTCCAAGATGAAATTGCAATTGCCAAAATAATTGACATCATCCCTGGTTTTAAAACGACTAACATCAAAACTACAATAACTAAGTTAGGGATTGAAGAAATAATTTCAATTATTCGCTGCATAGTATTATCAACAGCGCCACCTTTCCAACCGGAAATTATTCCATAGATAACCCCAATTGTTAGGTCAAAAATTGCTGCCACAAAGGCTACGATTAAAGAAATCTTAGTCCCATAAATAATTCTTGGAGCAAGTGGACGTCCTAAATAATCTGTTCCTGCAATAAAGTACTTATTCTTTGGTACTCCATTTTCAGCATATACATCAACCCATTTTCCATTTTCTTTTAATTTACCATTAAGACCGTTAATGGCATTAAAACCTGGAACTTTTGCCGGTAAGTTAGCATATTGCGGTTGGGATTTAACTAAAGTATTGTTATTAATAAAAGGGGTTGAACCAAAGGCTACTAGTACCATTACAATAATTACAATCCCAGATATAATTGCAGACTTTCTTTTCTTTAATTCCATCCACACACTTTGACCAAAGGTAAGAGATGGACCAACAATATTTTCATTGCTTTGTGCTTGCTCTGGTGCAAGTGGTGCAAAAGAATCGGCATCTAAATGTTGATTATCTTCCATTACTTATCCCTCGTTTCCTTGTAATCTAATACGTGGATCAATTAATCCATAAATGATATCTGTAATCAATAATACTACTACTAAACCAATTGAATATACCATGGTTACTCCCATGATTGTTGGATAGTCATTAGTCAAAATTGACTTAACAAATTGTTCACCAATACCTGGAATATTAAAAATATTTTCAATAACCATTGAACCAGTCATCAAAGCCACAGTATAAGGCCCAAGTAAAGTTACAATTGGGATCATACTATTACGCATTACGTGCTTACGGACAACTTCCATTCTACTAAAACCTTTTGCACGACCTAGTTCAACATAATCTTGATTCATATTATCAACCATACTTGTTCTAACAAATCGTTCAGTTTCGGCCATTGGTGCCACTGCTAGAGCAATTGTAGGTAAAACTGTTTGTGAAAATGAGCCCCAACCTGCAATTGGGAACCAACCGAGTTTTAATCCAATGTAGTATTGTAAAATAACTGCTAAAACAAAGTTAGGCACAGAGCGTCCGATAATAGCCAAAACTGTTGCACCTGAATCAGCCCAAGTCCCTTGTTTAATAGCAGCAATAGCTCCTAACAATACTCCTACTACCACACCTAAAACCATTGCTTGCAATCCAAGTTGCATAGAGACAGCTAATCTTGGAAAGATCAAACTTGAAACTGATTGATTTGCATATTGGAAAGATGTTCCAAAATCTCCTTTGAACATCGAACCTAAATAAATTAAATATTGAACAATTACTGGTTTATTTAAACCATATTGTTCATCCATAATATGACGCTGGGTGAGAGTCATTTTTGCTTCATTGGCATAAGGTGAGCCAGGCATTGCTTTCATCAAAAAGAAAGTTGCCGTAGCTACAATGAAGAGTGTTAGAAACATATAAAATACACGTTTTAATATAAACTTTGCCATAAGTTCTCCTTTAATTAATCCTCACCCTAAGAAAAATTAGAAAACTAGTCCTAATTTCTTACAGTGTCAGTTTAATTTTTTTCAACGTACGCATTCTTAAAATTATACTTTGCTCCAGCAGAATTGTAAATAATCCCTTTAATTGTTGGACGTACTAACCAAGCTTGACCTTGGTAGTAAAGTGGAGAAACTCCTTGCTGATCTAGCAATAAGTTTTCTGCTTGTCTTAGATCTTGCCAACGTTGTTTTTGATTAATAGTATTCTTAGAAGCCTCAATTAAGCGATCGTATTCCTTATTTTTCCATTTACCATTATTATTTGCATTATTTGAAGTAAATAAATCATCAAAAGAGATTGGATCTGCAAAATCTGCTCCCCAAGCTGAAACGACAATATCGAAATCGCCAGCTGTTGAACGACTTAATCGAGTCTTAAAAGGCACATTCTGGGTTTTAATGTTTAATCCTGATAAAGTTGATTCAAGCTGACTTTGAAGGGTTTCAGTTGTCTTCTTAGCTGAGTCAGTATCATCAGAAAGAATTGTTAAACTGATATTTTTTACTCCTAATTCCTTTAGCGCCTGCTTAAATAATTTTTTAGCCTTAGTTGGATTGTACGAATCATAACCATTATCTGAAATTGTAGATGAAAAGTCTACTCCATCAACTTTAGCCAAATTTTTAGCTGTTAAACTATTTGCTGCAGTATTACCTCCACCTAAAATTTTGGTTAAACTTTGACGATCGATAGCCATTGAGATAGCACGACGTAATTTAACATTTCTTAAAGCTTTGAGCTTAGCTTGATTATATTGTAAATAAAATGTTGAAGCACTATTACGTACTGTGTAACCAGGATTTTCTTTCAAATGCTTACTTTGTTCCGAATCTAATGCAGTTGCATCTAACAAGTTAGATTGATACATATTATACGCTGTTGAAGTTGTCTTTTGTACTGAGTAATTAATTGTATTTAGCTTGACAGCTTTTTTATCCCAGTAGTTCTTATTCTTTTTTAACTTCCAAGATAAGTTAGATCCTGACCAACCACTTTGCACAAAAGGTCCATTATAGGCAAGATATTTTGAAGCTGTTCCATATTTTGAACCAGCAGATTTTACCATTTTTTCTTGTTGTGGGAAAAATAATGGAAATCCCATCAAAAGTTTGAAATAAGGAATTTGTTTATCAAGTGTTACTACAAGTTTGTATTTACCGTCTGCCTTTACTCCCAAACTCGAAACTGGCTTTTTACCTGCAGTAATAGCTGTAGCATTCTTAATCCCTTCAAATAGATATGCATATTGTGACCCAGTTGCTGGATTTACAGTTCTGCGCCAAGAATAAACAAAATCTTTGGCAGTTAGAGGACTACCATCAGACCACTTAGACTTACGTAAAGTAAAGACCCACTTTTTACCATTTTGTGATACTTGCGTTTTAGTAGCTAAAGCATTCTCAATTTTTTCATCTTTTCCTAAGCGATATAATCCTTCCATAACATTATTTAATTGATTAAAACTAGTGTTATCAGTAGCTTTTGAAATATCCATTGTTGGAATTTCAGCTGCATCCATCCATGTTATTTCTTGTTTCTTACTACTTGTTGATGAATTGGAAGAACTACACGCACTTACGCCAATTGCTGCCATACACAATATACCAATGCTGGCAATAAGCTTTTTGGGTCTCATCCTTACTAACCCCTTTCTTGTAAATTATTAATTTTTATCTATTTTTTAATCTTATTGTAAGTATAAGCTAAAAACTTTTAATAAACAAGATTTTTATAAATGAAAATTAAAAAGATTGGAAAATTCCAATCTTTTTTATTATTTAATTCTCACTAAAGTATATTTCTTTTTACCTTTTCTAATAATTACAAATTTACCATCAAAGTTATCAGCCGGATTTACAGTGTAATCCATATCTTGGATACGTTCCCCATTAACATAAATTGCACCATTCTTTACATCTTCACGAGCTTGACGCTTAGAAGGTTCAATCTTAGTATCAACTAAGAAATCAATTAAATTTTTACTTTCATTTTCTGCTTCTACACTCGGTGCGTTCTTAAATCCTTGTTCAATTTGTTCAGTAGTTAAATCTTTAATTTCTCCACTAAATAAAGCATCAGTGATATATTGAGCTTCTTTTAGCGCTTGTTCACCATGAACAAACTTTGTAACTTCCTCTGCCAAGCGTTTTTGAGCTTTACGCTTCCAAGGTTCCTTTTCTACACTTTCTTCAAGCTCTTCAATTTCTTGACGTGATAAGAAAGTAAAGTACTTCAAGTATTTGATTACATCTCGGTCATCTTGATTGAGCCAGAATTGATAAAATTCAAATGGACTTGTCTTTTCAGGATCGAGCCATACCGCACCACCAGCAGATTTACCAAATTTAGTACCATCGCTTTTAAGCATTAATGGAATTGTTAAGCCGAAAGCCTTCTTATCATTTCCTTCTAATTTATGAATTAAATCGATCCCAGCAGTAATATTTCCCCATTGGTCACTACCACCAATTTGAAGTTGAACATTGTGGTCTTTATTTAAGTGGTAAAAATCAATCGCTTGTAAAATTTGGTAAGTGAACTCAGTAAACGAAATTCCGTTTTCTAAACGAGAAGCCACAACATCTTTGTTTAACATGTTATTAATTTGGAAATACTTTCCGTAATCACGTAAAAAGTCAACCAAATTCATCTTACCGAGCCACTCATTGTTGTTCACAATCTCAAAGTTTTCTGTACCAAAAAGCTTCTTCATTTGAGCAGTTAAAGCTTCTTCATTTTTATGAACTTGTTCTGCACTTTGAAGAGTTCTTTCAGTTTTACGACCAGAAGGATCACCAATTGCGCCAGTTCCCCCTCCAATAATAATTACTGGGTGATAACCTGCTAATTGGAATCTCTTCAAAATCATAAAGGGAATTAAGTGACCGATGTGAAGTGAATCACCAGTTGGATCAGTTCCACAGTATAAGGCCAAATCATCATGTTCTTTTAAATAATCACGTAATCCTTCTGCATCAGTTTCTTGATTAATAGCTCCACGCCATTGTAAGTCTTCTAAGATATCAAATTTTGCCATAATTTCCTCCATAAAAAACGTCCCTAGTCGAATAGACTAGGGACGACTTAATTACTAATTTAGCCGTGGTACCACCCACATTTGCATATTACCTATGCCTCTCATCTGTCTTTAAGGAAACAACTCCATCGTATTTCGTTTAAACCTTGACCTGCCTAGCTTTCACCTACCGCTAGTTCTCTGAACTCTGAATCAAGCAACTACTTCTATAACTATGATATTACTTACTTTTTGAAGATTAGTCAACTAGATAACAAAAAATGATTTGTCGAATGACAAAAAATGATTTGTCGAATGACAAATCATCTTTTTCTATTTATAAAAACCTTTTGCTTTTAAGCCATAAGCTTGACCAGCTGTCATATCATATTGAACTTCTTCATAATCTCTCAAAAGTGCTTGTTGATCTGAAGTCAAAGTCTTCGGATCAACTTTATTACCTTTTTGATCAATTAATTCAAAGCCTTTATCACCTTCATAATTGATTGTAATTGCAGGTAATTTTTCATGTACTTCGGTTAAGAGCGCTTGATATGGAGTAACCTTTGAATTGGTTTGTTCTAGCATCAATGCAATGAAATCACTAGTATTTACATAGTTAGTCTTATTAGTTAACTTAGCTTTTGCCCCATGTTCTCTAGCGTACTTATTAGAGTAAATAAAGTAACGCGTTGAGTGCATTTGAACTGGGTACTTCGAAGTATAACTTTGTGAAAGAATACTTGGGTAGTGATCGCCGTAAAAGACAATAGTAATTGGTTTATTAATCTTATCAATTTGACCAATAAACTTCTTAACTGCCTGGTCAGTATATTGAACACCTTTTACATAGGTAGCAATTTGTTCCTTAACAGCACTACTGTTAAATAACTCACCTGAAATCTTACCCATATATTCATTATTTGGATACCAGTTATTATATGGCATGTGGTTTTGAATAGAGATCAAGTTAATGAATTGTCCACCCTTTTCAGAATTAATCTGTTTAATTCCATTAGCATAAGTGGTGAAATCAGAGTTATAAGTACTTTTACCAAGTTTCTTTTGATCAATAATCTTGTACTTAGAACCAACATAAGCAAACTTATCAAACTTAAAGCGTTTATAGTCTTCGACACGTGAGTAATAACTACCAATAAATGGGTGGATTGCTGACTTCATACCAAAGTCCATTCCAATTGTTGGATAGTACTTATACTTAGGCACAACTTGAACATATGGCGTCAATGTTGTCTTGAACATCCCCATATTAAGTCCAGTCAAAGTCTCCCATTCCATATTGGCAGTACCACCACCATAACCTGCGCTAAGCATATTACCATAAGTAGCTCTGCTTTCCATTGATTGAATAAATTTCACTGGATTTGGTGCTGACTTATCAATCTTAATAGTTGGAATTGTATATGGATCAACAAAACTTTCACTCAAATTAAAGACGATAGTTTGCTTACTTAAATCATTCTTACGAGTCTTATTAATTTCAGCTGCAACTTTACTATACTTCTCATTTAGGTGTTGAATTGTAGCGGCAGAATAATTTTCTGGCTTATTCATTACTTGCAGGTCAATATAGTTTAAAAAGTTTAAAACAGGTCCATTAATCTGGATATCTCTTTCTGGGTTTCTGAAAGATTGTTTGTTGTCAAAACCACGATTAATGTAGTAAATAATTCCACCATCATGGTTAAATCGTAATGGAGTCAAAAAGAGTAATAAGCTTAGTAAGGCCCAAATTCCACGTCTCTTCCAGGATCCCTTTTTCTTAATTGGATGTTTAACTTCTAAGTAAATATCCAGTGCAATGACGATTACCAAGGCAATTCCAATTACAATTAGTAATTGATTTCCCACCATTGGTGCTAAAGTCTTAAAGTTAGTTGCCTCACTTAATTCACTTGGATAAATTGGTTCTCCACGTAAGTTTAATTTAACCTTATTTGCAATAGCCCAACCAATTGTAATTACACTTACTAAAATAGTGGAAGTCCAATATCTTGTAGTAATAAAGTAGAAAATTGAAAACAAGGCATCTAAAAAGATGGTTGTTAAAATAATTGCAAAGAATCTTGTTCCTAGTAAGAAAATAACTGCATTAATATCAGTTGCAGTAGTAATTTGAATTCTTAAGTTATCAGATTCAATTAAAAATGAAAGGAAACTCAAGATGTAGAACCAGCTCCACGTAAGAACTTTTACATGGTGTTGCTTAATCCAATTAGTAAAGTTCTTCCAAGCCAATTGAATAACTTCAGCTAAATTATCTTGCTTACTTAAATCAATTAAGACTCTTCTAATTGGACGTACTTGGTACAAGTATTTTTCATATAAAACAGCTAATCCTAAGCTAGCTAGCATCATGAATAAGATCATTAATAATTCATTAATACCAGCACTTCCAGTAAATCTAAAGCTAAGCATAAAGTTCTTAGAAATTGGTGCTTGCATGAAGACTACTACTGGAATTAAGTAGCGCATTTCTCTAACTGTAAATGATTTAATTAATTTAATAAAAATCAAAAATACAGCTAATACTACTAAAAATAAGAATGGTGAGGTTGGATTATTAAGAAAGTTTCGATTCCATCCGCCACCACTTCTTCCAGAAAGAAGTTGATACCAGTAAACACCATTAAAGCCAGCTACCCCAATAATTACAACAAAAAATGAAATTATTCCACTAATTATTGACCATATCTTAGCTTTTTGACTTAAGGGGGTATTTACTAAAAACATTCCCCAGGCAAAATATAAAATGAAATATAAGCCAAAAATGGAGTATTTAAAGTTAAGTGTACCTGCACTAGTCGCAAAGCCAACTAAAGTTAACAATCCCAATAATAGAACATTTTGTTTTGTTGTTAATTTTCTTTGCAACTCATAAATATATGGCTGCGCAAGTATACTAAAAATTAACCCTGCTAATAAAACAGAGGTACTAGTTAAGACTGGGAAAAATACTCCCCATAACTTCCACATGGTAAATGAGCTTGGTGACTTAAAGAAATAAACTAAATAAAAAATCACCAAAGTTACCACAGCCATTATCCAGTATCTAAAAGCTTCAGCTGGGTGAACTTTCTTTTTACTATAAACAGCACCAAAAATCATTGGTACAAAAATCATTGTGGCATTCTCTGCAGTAGTAGGAATAAATTTCAAAATACTTCCTAAAGGAAAGCGTGCTAAACTACCGCCAAAAGAATAAATTTGTGCCAACATTATAAATGTGGCTAACAAAAGAGCAAAAAATTGCCCCACTGTTAATGTGTTCTTCTTTTTTGTATCCATGTTTTCTCTTCCATAATTAAAATTTAATCATCTCAGGACAATTACTAAGTTATTATAGCTTAAAATTATTACATATTTATAAAGAAAAAGGGATTATTTCAAATTTATCCCTTTTTTCCTAATTTTTTCTTGATTGTGGTCAAAATATCTACCCTTTTTCCTCTGCCAGCAAAGAAATCTACGATGTCTTTTCTAAATTTAAAAGTCATAATCAAACTTCCAAGTAAGAAAAGCACCCCATATTGCCAACCATTAAGGATCCAAATATTTATACTAAACCCATACATATAAACAAGTGGTGGAATTGTCAAATTCTTCATCAGAATTACTAAAATCAATCCTACAATTAGCCATAAAAAACCTAGTTTCCAATTGAAGTACACAATCCACAAGGCACTAACGGCAACACCTTTTCCCCCATTAAAATGATTCCAAATGGGAAATGAATGGCCTAAAATAAGCCCCAAACCACAAAAACAAATTGCTAACCAGTTCCACTGGTAAAGAAAACTTACAATTAGAAAAGCAATTAATGTCTTAGCTAAATCTCCAATACAAGTTAAAATTCCCCACTTTTTGCCTAAAACGGCTCCCATATTCGCTGTTCCAGGATTATCCGAGCCAAACTTAGTAGGATCTTTGTGCAAAAGACCTTTTCCAATAATCATGGCAAATAAAATATTACCAAATCCATAGCCAATTATAATTGACCAAAAATACATCCAAAAATTATTCACTTAAACTACCCCTATGACTCTAATTTATCGCCATTCCACCAATCATCACTATTTGGTTCGTAAACATAGTATTTTTGATTACTATCGCTACTATTCCAATCAAAATCAGTATTTTTTGAATTTTGATAAGTCTCGTTATTATTTAATTTAACTGGTGATAAGCCCAAACTTTTACGTACAATGTCTGAAGTTCTTTGTAACTCAGTGTCACTCATTACTTGATAAGAAGCATCCCCAATCATAGCGCCACGACCATGAAGATAGTCGCTCTTCATATTTTTAATACAATCACGATAGTTTTTCGCAATCTTCATAATTGAATTAAAAGTCAAATTAGTACGGATACTTTTTGAAGCAGAGTCAGTCACTTCATTAATATTTTTCAATGTATTTAATGACATACTATTTTGTAATATAGACATAATTACTTGGCGTTGGCGTAATTGACGGCCGTAATCTCCTCTTGGATCGTCATAACGCATTCTTGAATAGGCTAAGGCCTGCTTACCATTTAAATGCATCTTTCCTTTTTTAAAGGTGTAACCTCCATATGAAAAGGTAAACGGTACATCCACATCAACACCGCCAACACCATCCACTAACTTCTCTAATCCTCCCATGTTAACTTCAACATAGTATTTTAAAGGAACATCTAAAAGAGTTGATGTTGTTTTTAAAGCCATACCTGCTCCACCGATATTATAGGCAGCATTTATCTTATGGACACTAAAGTTTTGCGTACCAATCATTTGCGCCATTGTATCACGTGGAATTGACATCATACTGAAAGTTTTTGTTTTTGGATTAACTGTCGCAATAATCATTGTATCAGTATTACCGCGGACATCTGTTCTTCCTAATGCTCCTGTATCAGTTCCTAATAACAAAATAGAAAAACTTTCTTTTCCATTAAAACTATCCTGCGTAACTTTATTGGTAGGATCATAAGTTTCATCAATTGCACTTTTGGTTTTATGGTAAACATAGCCACCATAGCAAGCAGCTATCACAAGAATTGTAGCTAACACTCCTACAACCCAGGCAACAAGATGATGCTTTTTGGGTTGATTCTTTTCACGTTGCTCTCTTAATTCTTGCCGAGTTGGTAATTTTTGATTTTTATTGTCATTATCCATATAATTTTCCTTTGCTTTCTCAAAAACAAAACCATTATACCAAAGATAGGCGGCTCATCTTCTTTTGTGGCAAAGTCTTTAAAATTCTTAAGAAAAAAAGCCAATGTGGTTTCTCACATTGTACTAATTAATTCAAGCTAATGGTAGTCTTTAAATCAATCTCTTGCTCTGGTTCTAAAATTTTATTACCTAATTTTTCACTCCAACTTGGGTTATTTTCTTCCATATCTGGAAATCCATTAATTGGTGCAATGGCTAAAAATTGGTCGGTTTCCGGGGATTTCCACAACTCAATCCCACTGAAGTCTTCTAATCTTATAGAAACTTTTCTCTCTATATTATTCTTATTTGTCGACAAAATGACTAAGGTTAATCCAGGAGAATTAATATAAAGATGTCCATAATCAAAAACCGCCTTACTTAAAGCTAAGGTACTCTCCTTAAGTCCCAATACCTCAGTCGCATTTGCAGCTCTTAATCCCTCTTTATTTACTGAAAATTGTGTTAAACTTGGTGTCTCTGGTATAAATTTTAATTCATAATCATCAAAATTTAGCTTTTCATTGCTAACTGATAGATTAAAAGCAGGCATAATTCCTAAAGCATACGGCATTGGAGAAGCAGATAAATTTTTTAAATGAAAACTGACTTCCAAACCAGTGGCAACTAAGGCATAGGTGACCATCAAAGAAAATTTAAATGGATATATTTTATATGTCTCTTCATTATCCATCAACATTAAACTTACTCGATCATCACCTTTGTCTACCACAGTCCATTGATAATTATTGGCAAAGCCATTAACAGGCATATTATATTTTTTTCCATCAACTACATATTGATTGTTATAAGATTTACCAACTGCTGGAAAGAGAATTGGCGAATGTTCTGCCCATTCACTTCCATTCCAAATCCAATCGAAGTTATCACTTTTTTGGACAAAATGGGTAATCTGTGCTCCCATTTCATTAATTCCAACTTCAAATTGACTATTTTCTATTATTAACATTAATTTTTTAACCCCTAGCTTGTTAACCCTTTTAATATCTAAAAAGTAACAACTATCTTAATAAATTCTTTAACTTTCTCTCAATTTGAAAATATCACGTATTTTTATTACTGTCAAACACAAACTTTTAACCACAAAAAAAGCATCCCTTTACGGATGCTCTAATTTAAAAGATTCTTGTAATTACTGCACCAGCAATAATTAATACTAAACCAATAATTGTAAAAATAAGATCTCTTCTTGATTTTGCTTCCTTTAAGAAAAGAATACCACCTAAGGTAGAAATTACTACACAAAGTTGAGACATAACAAAGGATAGGTTCACACCATTATCTTTAACAGAAAATACATAAGCAAGTTGCGCAATTCCGTAAAGCAATCCCGCTGCTCCTCCTTGAAGAGAAGTCTTTTCAACCCAGGCATGAACATTGCCAGTCACTAAGGTATAAATGAATACTGCTACAAGCATTCCAGCAGTTTGGCCAAAGAAGAAGGAAATACTATCTCCTTGAACTGCAATTGGAGTTTGTGGTAAAGAACTGGATGAGATATAACCCAAACTAGTAACAATAAGTAAGATAATGGTTGCTACTTGGTTCTTTTTATTACCTTCTTCAGTCTTTTGATCTGTTAAAGAAGTAAACACAACCCCAATAATCAAAATAATAATTCCTAAAAAGCCCCAGATTTTTTGTTGAGTCTTAGCCCATTCGCCAAAAAAGATCATTCCTACCAAAGGAACCCCAATCAGCTGTAATCCAGTGGAAATTGGCATTGTCTCTGAAACCCCAATTTTTTCATAGGAAATATACTGTCCAACTTGCCCCACTACCCAGAGTGCTCCGGCTAGCGCTGAAATCCAAAATAGTGGCCAAGTAATTGTTGGGCGAACAATTGCCATTAAAATTACACCAAATATAAAAGCACCTGCAACTGTACCTACGATTTGGTTATATACAGTACTTTTCTTAATACTAGCAATTACTAGTGGCATTAGCCCCCAACCAATTGCTGGAATAAAGAGTAGAATATATTTCATTAATCGTTACCTTCCTAAAATTACATAGTCAAATAATAATTAATTATACTAACTTCAAGTAAGCGATTGCAAGTACTTTTTTATTATTTTTCCAAAAGCATGTTCATTCTTAGTAAAAGTAAGACAATAATTACCTCGCAAATCCCCGGAATTAGCATCGTTTCTGGAGAAAGATTATAAGCAAAAAACATATGGAAGACAATTGCAATAATTATCATTACCCAGGAAATACTTCCTTTAAACCAGTTTTGCCAAATACTTGCTGCTAAAATTAAATAATATATAAATAATCCTATACCAATATAAATTGTAATCCCCGACACCATTAGACCAACTGGGCTCGCCATTAGGAGAGCGTAAAATCCGCTTAAATATGCCAAAATAGCAAATATTAACATACTAATGAGCCTAATTGCTACTACCTGTCTATTTTTTGACGTCAAGGACTGATTTTTTAACAAAACCATTCCAATCCAAACAGCTAAAATTAAAATTATTAATAAATAGATTGGCCAGGCATGTAAAGAAGTAATTGTTGAGATAAATACTAGTAAGAGTACTAGACCAATTTCAAAAAAGAGATCTACTGCAAACAAAGCTGCCAAACTTTCTGTAGGCACCCAAAGTAAAACTATCCCCAAAATTAAAAAGACACTACAGTTTAATTTTGTATGATTATCAGTTAAAGCATAATAAGGGAAATAAATTAAAGCTGCAGTGACTATCCCTAGCAAACTGGCAACAATCTTTTGCTTGCTGACTGTGTTTAAAAATTTCATTTTTTCACCTTCAAAATATTAATTCCTTTTCTATAATATCAGACTGCTAAAAAAATACTTACGAAAATTTTTAAAATACGATATGATAATCAGCGACGCAAAAATTTAGGTATTTATTAGGAGGAATTTTTTTGAATAATGAAAAATCTCATCAGGCCATTGTAAAAACTAAAAATCCTTGGCTTGCGATGTTACCCCTTATGTTAGGAGCATTTGTAGGAATGTTATCTGAAACGTCTCTTAACATTGCCCTTCCCCAATTAATGCAAGCTTTTAAAGTCCCAACAGGAACTATTCAATGGTTAGTTACTGGTTATATGCTAGTAATCGGAATCGTCCTTCCACTATCTAGCTTACTTACCAAGTGGTTTTCAACAAGAAAATTAGTTATTTTTGGGCTTTTTGCTTTCTTAATTGGGTCGATTATTTCTGCAATTGCACCAAACTTTGGAATCGTATTAACTGGAAGAATGATTCAAGGTATCGGAACTGGAATCGTTTTACCATTAATGTTTACCGCTGCAATGTTAATTTTCCCACCTGAAAAACTGGGAGCGGCAATGGGAGCCTGTGCCATGGTTATCATGCTTGCACCAGCTATTGGTCCAACGGTTACTGGGTTAATTTTAGGTAAATTAAGCTGGAATTGGATTTTCTGGATGTTTGTTCCCTTCTTAGTAGTAGCATTAATCTTTGCCTTTACTAGCTTAGTTAACCTCAATGAAGTTACTAAACCTAGAATTGATTTCGTTTCTATTTTAGAATCAGTTGTTGGATTTGCTGCCTTAGTTAGTGGGGTAAGCTTAGCAGGCGATATGGGGCTTACTTCACCTCTTGTGTGGGTATTAATTATTGGAGCAATTATTGTGCTAGCATTTTACACTCATCGCCAACTTCACCTTGAAAATCCAATTCTCAATTTGAAGATTTTTTCAATTTCGCAATTTAGGGTTGGAGCCTTAATTGTTATGGTAGATTTTGCAATCATTCTTTCTGCTATGTATCTTTTACCCCAATACATTCAAAGTGGACGTTTGCTTCCAGTAGCCTTAACAGGAATTATTATGTTACCAGGTGGCTTAATCAATGCTTTAACTTCTGCCATTGCCGGTCGCATTTACGACCAAATTGGTGCTAAATTCCCAGCTCTTATTGGCTTTATTCTTGCCTTAGTGGGAGCTTTAATGTTGGCTTTCACAACTACAACTTCTTCAATTTGGTACATCATCGTAGCCCAAGTTATTTTAATGATCGGCGCTCCGCTTGCAATGTCTCCAGCTCAAACATATGCGCTTAATGCTGTTCAAGGACCTGAATCTGCTGATGGTAGTACTATTATGAACACTTTACAACAAATTGTTGGAGCAATTGCTACCGCTATTGCTACTATCTTATTAGCTACTGGACAACAAGCAGCTAATACAACTAACAAGGCAGTTGCCTTTACTAATGGGGCTCACTACGGTTTTTACTTTACTATTGTTTTAGTAATTCTTGGCTTATTATTAAGCTTGTTTATCAAAAAAGAAAATAATTTCCTGGGAAATGAGCAGTGGAAACACTGCTCATTTTTGACAAAAAAATCAAAAGGCACTATAATAGACTTACTAAAAATAAGAGCTATATCAAATTTAATATGAAAGGACAGATATATGGCAAAAAAATCAAAAATTGTTAAAGCTGCAAAGCAACGTGAATTAATTAAAAAATACTATGAATTAAAAGCTGCTGGAAATGTTGAAGCATTAGCTAAATTACCTCGCAATGCTCGTCCAGTTCGTTACCACAATCGTGACTTACAAGATGGACGTCCACACGGCTACATGCGTAAATTTGGAATGTCTCGTTTACGTTTCAAAGAATTAGCTCACAAGGGACAACTTCCTGGCGTTAAAAAAGCAAGTTGGTAATAAAAGCAAAGCCGATAGAGATTAATTGATTTCTATCGGCTTTTTTCATATTCAAAATTATTAATCAAGTTGCAAAGCAAACTCAAGCATGTGTTGGACGCGAAATAAATCTTCTGGCCGCAAATGGCCAGCTGGTTTTTCATCAAGCAAACGTTCACGAGAAAAAGTTTGAATCTGTGCTGCATTTACTCGTCCATGAACGGCATATCCTTCTAAATCTACATAAGTCGGAAAATCATTCCCATGTGATGTAATGGGACAAACCATTAAATAATGTGTCTTTTCATTATATGAATTTGAAGAGATAACTACTGCGGGATGCTTTCCTCGCATCTCCTGTCCAACTGATGGAGAAAAATCCACCCAAACAATATCTCCTTGCTTAAATCTAATCATCGTACTCTTCCTTACCAAACTCTTCTAAACCAAGATTTTCCCAATCATCTTGCTCTCTATCTTCCATTCCTTCAAACTTCATTTCCGAAGTATAGGGATTTTCAATATATGGGATTAAAAGAATGCGACCATCTTTCATTTGATGAATTAAATAATGGGGATAAGTATGAAATGAAAAATCAGTTGGAATACTGAAAACTATTTCTTTCTCTGAATCATCATACTTCTTTAAAATTAAATTGATATGCATTTTAAAACCCCCTTTTAGTTTTAATTATATGCCGATACAAGCTAAAATTCGACTTTTAAGCACTAAAAAAGGCTAAACCTCAAGCGGTTTAACCTTTTATCTTAGATTACTTGTCAAGCTTTTCCTTGTTAACAACATCTAAGTTTTCGTCAAATGTGTAAACAACTGGTTCACCAGTTTTCATTTCAACATCCATGATATCTTCATCAGAAATGTTTTCGATGTACTTAGTTAAAGCACGTAATGAGTTACCGTGAGCTGCAATAATAACATTCTTGTTATCAAGTAACTTAGGAGCAATTTCATCTTCCCAGAATGGAATAACTCTTTCCAAAGTAACCTTAAGGTTTTCTGCCTTCGGTACTACATGTGGGTCAAGGTGAGCGTAACGACGATCATGTGCTTGACTGTATTCTGAATCATC
The DNA here is from genome assembly GCF_014522325.1 of Lactobacillus sp. PV012. NCBI lineage: Bacteria > Bacillati > Bacillota > Bacilli > Lactobacillales > Lactobacillaceae > Lactobacillus > Lactobacillus sp. PV012. Next base: position 243,017 of record NZ_CP041983.1, on the reverse strand, counting down.
ATCAATAGCTGGTGGTAAAACATCGTAAGAACGACGCCAAATGTGAACTTGGTCATCACCGTATTTTTCAGCAGTCTTTTCTTTGTTTAAACCTTGAAGTGCACCGTAGTGACGTTCGTTTAATCTCCAGCTCTTAACTTCTGGAATCCAAAGTTGGTCACTTTCTTCAAGTGCGTAGTGCAAAGTCTTAATTGCACGAGTTAAAGTTGAAGTGTAAGCTTGGTCAAATTCAAGGCCGTGTTCCTTAAGTAATCTACCAGCGTTCTTAGCTTCTTCTACACCCTTTTCGGAAAGATCAACATCAACCCAACCAGTAAATTGGTTTGAAAGGTTCCATTGACTTTGTCCGTGACGAATTAATACTAATTTGGACATAAATGAATTCTCCTTTAAAAACTTTTTTCACTAACTATTTTACACGCTTTCTTAAAAAAAATCATAGATATTCCTAGAAAAAACTTTTTTTCTCAAAAAAGTGTAAAATTATAGATGTAATATTTTTTAATGGAGTTGTATTTATGAAACACAAAAACAAATTTTTCTTATTATTTGCTGTTCTTTCATGCTTATTAGTACTAAGCGCTTGTGGAAAAAAGGAAAACAGTTCTTCTACTTCTACCTTACCTTCCGCTAAAAGTCTAATTGGTGATAAAAGCAGCTTTAGTAAAAGCATTCAAAATGGTCATTTTGAACAAAACCTTGAGTCTAAAAAGCTACAGCAAGCAATTAGTCTTACTGGTAATTATAATTTTGATCAAATTACTTACGCAAGCTACAAAATTACTAACAAGTCAAAAACGCAGACTGAGCAACTTTGGTTAACTGACAAAAAGCTTTACATGCTACTACAAGGTAACCATGGAAAATGGATTGTAACTAGTTCTGATGCTAATAACTTTGATAGTAGTCAAGTAACTCGTCGCTTTGACCCTGATACTTTTAGTGAGCTTAATGATTTAATGAAAGAGCAAGCTAAAGTTAAAGAGAATAATTCTTCTTACACTGTAACTTACTCTGGCACTAGTAGTGAAATCTGGAAGGCAATGAATATCTTAGTAGTTGATAGTATGAACAGTCCTGGTGGCCAAAACATGAACATTGTTCGTGCAATCAATGTAGCTCAACTTAACAATTTAAAGATTCAATACGTTTACAACAAATCAGATAAAAAACTTGTTTCAATGAATTTCTCTGCTAAGTTTACTGCCTTGAATAACGCTAACTTCACTTGGAACTTAAACTACGATGACTTTGGTCAATATAAGAATTTAGTTGTCCCACAAAAGATTTCTAAAAATGCTGTTGAAGTAAGCAAAAATAAATAGAAAAAGATTCCGTAACGGAATCTTTTTTACTACCTAAAAATAAAAGCACTCTTTCTCACTTATTGAAAAAGAGTGCTTTCTTATGGAAAAGGTAAGGAACTCCTTACCTTCTACGAGTTATGTGTTTCTATACTATAACTGCCTTTCGGCAAGAAAAGACCAGATAATCTTTTACATTACAATTATATCTTGAACATCTTTATTAGTCCAGCTACTCGTTAATTCTTTTTACCTAGTTCTTTCCTAATCTTTGTTACCTCTTCTATTGGAGCTGTAAAAATCAATCGATCTCCCGGTTCAATAATTGTATTACCATGAGGCGTAAGCCACTGCTTTTTACGTAAAATGTAACTTACCGTAATCTTATTAATAAATGGTAAATCCATTAATTTGCGACCCGTGTATTTACGATTGCGGACTGTTATTTCATAAAGTCCATTCTTAGTATTGCGTAAAATTGCCACAATTGATGGGGATTCAATCATTGAACGTAAAACAGAAGTTTCGGCATTAAAGGCATTGAAAATTTCCACTCCTTCATTACGCAATTCTTCTATTTCTGGTGACTCAATGACCTTCTTTTGAATTACAATTACCCTTTTAACACCGTTACTTTTAGCTAGTAAACCCAACCGTCGATTCAAGGTATCATTTTCTAGCCCTGCTACAAAAATCTCACAATTAAAAGCTCCAGCTGCCTTTAACTGTTCCTCATCTAAACTAGCAACTAACTTTAATTTCGGCAATCTACTCTTGTAGGTATTGTAATTGTCCTTAATATTGGTCATCATGGTGATATTGTACCAGTTATCATATAGTTCCTGCGTTACAGGTACTGTCACTACATTGGCCCCAAAAATAGTTACTCGCTCTTTAATCTTATCTTCTTTGGTTAATTTAAAAATTGAATTAAACGAAATCGGACCAAAGATACAAACAATTACCGCTGCTAAAATGAAAGCATCAGATTGCACTGAAGTAATCGCCTTTAACTTACGCGCTACTTCTAACGTAGGCAATACAATCGTAATAGTGGTAACAATTAAAAATGTACCAGCGACTGCATTTCTTTTAACAAAATTTCTTCCGTATACCAACAGAATTGGCAGCTTGGCTAAAATTAAGAATAATACCAAAATTGGAATCAACATTAAGGCATTGGGATGCGCAAATAATGATTTAAGATTGAGTTTTACTCCAGTCATAATAAAGAAAACTGGAATAAAGAACCCATACCCAATTGAGGTTAATTTATCCATGGTGGCTTCGCTAGGTTGTAATAGTTTCATTACCATCCCCGCTAAAAACGCCCCTAAGATATTTTCAGCACCTACGCGTTCAGCAACTGTAACCAAGGTAAAAATCAAAAAGAAGGCTAAGCGTACATCAAGCTGAGTAGTAGATTTAGAAATTTCGGTAAACCACTCATATGGCTTTTTAAAGCGATTTAATAAAATTATCGCTACTACAAAAAGTAAAATGATCAACCATAATTGACCAGCATTGCCACCATTAATTGAGGCATAAATTGTTAAAAGCAATAAAGGAATTACTTCCCCTAAGACAGCTGTTAACAAAATAGTCTGTCCAATAGGTCGTGATAAAATTTCTTTTTCTTTCAAGGTAGCAATAACTACTCCTAAGGCAACAGTCATAAAAATGATGGTTGCCAGCATTATATCGCTAAATAGACCAGTAAAATGCAAAATTACTGCCAAAATTACTGCGGTAATAGTTACTAAAATATAAGATAAAATAGCTATTTTTGCAGGATTGACTTGCGCTTTGCTTTGGGTATCATCTCGCTTAAATAGGTTAAAATTTATTTCCATCCCTGATAGAAACATCAAAAGAGTAACCCCTAAGTTTGATAACAAATTGACGGCTGTTGTTTCTTCAACAATATTTAAGGCGGAATGTCCCAAGACAATCCCTACTATAATTTCAGCAACAGCTGTGGGAATTGTAGTAACTTTTAAACGAGCCATTACTATTGGAATCGTTAAGGCAGCTAAAGAAACTACAAAAATTGAAAATTGTCCCATGATTTTCCCATGACTCCTTCCACAGTTTTATTATGTGAAAATCATACCAAAAAAATTCTCATCTTCAAAATTTGCTCTTCTTTATCTACCTTGTTCATCTTCAAAACTTATTTTTCGAGAAATAATTTGACGTTGTAAAGCTGGCGTAGTTTCAAAATTGGTTAATCTCTTTACCTGCACTGTATCTGTTGCCGCTGCAATACTATCAGCTAAATTACGGACAGGACTGTAGTTCTTCATCATCCCTGCTAAAAAAGTAGCTAAAAGTGTTTCACCAGCACCCACAGGATCTACTTCTTCAACCTCAGGTGCATGAGCCATAAATGCATGCGTCATATTTACAATAGCTGCTCCCTCTTTTCCTAAGGAAAGCAAAACATGATCGGCACCATCAGCTACTAAATCATGAGCTAAATCTAACAATTGTTTAGTAGTCAATAATTTATCTGTTTGATCAAACCAAGCCTTGATTTCAGTTTCATTTGGCTTAAGTAAAAGGGGATGCAGTGGTAAAACATCTCGAACTTCTTGATAAGGACTATCAATTACTAGATATGCTGATTTTTTGGTGGCTAAAGTTGCCAAATCAATGAGATAAGTTGGCGCAATTCCTGGTGCGAATTTACCAGCGATTACTACTATATCTCCTGCTTTTAATTCTCCCTTTAAGTAATCTAACAAAGCTTGCTGACTTTTAGCAGTAACAGGACTTTCTGTACTTGCATCAATAAAATGACTACTTATTTCTGCATTTGCTAATTCTTTCTCAATTTTGGCTTTCTTTTCTTGAATAATACCAGTTGCAAGAGAATCAATTCCTAATTTTTTTAAAATTAAAGAAATATCAATTCCCTTTCCCATTACATTTTCAGTAGTATCCAAAGTTAAAGTATAAATCATCTAAGCTAATTCCTCCTGATTTCTTTTTCCACCCCAATTATACCAAACGAAAAAGCCACTAGTTTCCTAGTGACTTTATTTAAACTTATTATTACTTAAAGTTAGCAACTTTAACGTATTGGCCCTTACCTACGCGGTAGTAAGATTTTCCATTAATAACACGAGATCTACCATAGACCTTCAAAGCACTACCCTTCTTAATGGTTGGTGCGCTTGTCTTGTGGCCTTTACTATTATAAACATAAGCATTATGACTTAAGTTCTTAGATACACCATCTACATTTGAAACACGTACATATTGGTTATCACCAATCTTGTAGTAAGCTTTATTATTGATGTTAACCACACCACCGATAACCTTAATTGGAGTATATGCAGAGTAGAACTTACCTGTTGACTCACCCTTTTCAGTGTAAATCACACTCTTATACATGATAGTCTTAGGAGTAGTTACAACTGTATTAGTAGTGGTAGTAGTAGATGCTGGTTTAGTAGAGCTTGAACTAGTAGCTGGCTTAGATGATGCACTTGAACTAGTAGCTGGTTTAGATTGAGTAGGTGCTTGGGTGCTTGCATCATTATATGAAAGTGGTAATAAGGAAATGTTACCATCAACGTATAATCCACGCCAGTTATCAGTAAACTGCCAAATTGCTACTCCATCCATGCTTGGGAAATAATTAAAATCAGGATTGTCAATTCGACCCATAGTAGCATATGAAGCTACCCAAAGAGAATTAGGATATGAATTTAACACCGTTGCAGTATTAATATTACTCTTTAATAAGTAAGCTCCTGAATATAAAAGTGGCTTGTAACCTGCTGCTTTAACTTTGTTCATAAAAGCTACAATTGCATTTGCACTAGCATCTTTACCTGCAGTAACTACATTTCCATCACCAGTTTCCCAGTCACATGCAATGTATGAACCCTTAGGTAATCCAGTAGCTTGAGCAGATTTAACAGCCCAATTTGCTTCCGAAACTGCTGCACTACTGTTAGCACCAAAAGTTGCAAAGTGATATGCCATTGGCATCATATTAGTTGACTTCGCACTAGCGATTTGACCAGCAGCGTTAGGATTACGATATGATGTACCTTCACTAACTTTTACAATTGCAAATTGTGAACCTGCATTTGCATGCTTTGAAAGGTCGGTACTTTGAAAACTAGAAACATCCACTCCGTAAGAGCGACTGCTTACACTAGACTTTGCAGCTTGAACAGTTGTAGTTTTTGAAGTAACAATATTACCTACTCCAACAACTGCTGTAGTTGCCATCATACCCGCACAAGCTAAGGCACTTAAAAATTTCTTATTTGCTGAACGCATGAAATCCTCCGCAAAAATTATCCATAATTAAATTTACTATCTTAATTAGCGAACCAATACATACTTCTCAGGTACCCATTGGTTTCCACCTAAGTTATACCACTTTTCGCCCTTAATGACGGCTATCTTGAAAAACTTCCAATTAGTACCGTTAGAAAGAATGCGTTTTGTAGCATCTTCACCAGGCTTAGTGTAAACAGGAACACCGTAATTTGGTTTTGAATTAATTGTTACTACCCCTGTTGACTTATAAACAGGATATTCAACTTTTGTCTTAGGTTTAGCAGGTGCTTGACTTACAGCTACTTTCTTCAAGTTATCCACTTTAATTCCAGTAGACTGAATCCATTTCGTTTTACCTAAACGATACCAAGTCTTACCCTTAATTTCTTTTTTACCAGTAATCTTCCAATCACTTTCCTTTGGTAGTAATTGACCTGTTTTCTTACCAGTTGGAGCTGACCAAACTTCAATATTTTTTGCAGTTACAATGAAACTTCCTTCAACCTTTTCGTAGTCTTTTTCAACTTTGGTCTTCTTAGAAGTCGTTTTCTTTACAGTACTTTCTTCCTTTTCTTTAGGTGCCTGGCTTACTTCTTTAGCAGGATTAGTATAGATAGAACTTAGCCATTGCTTAGAACCAATATGATTGTAACGAACACCTTTAACAATTGCATAGCCATTTACTTTCCAAGTACTATTTAGTGGTAAAGTTTTCCCGTTTTTCTTACCATTTGGACTCTTCAAAACAGGTGCTCCTTCTGTCGGGGCATTTGTAATCTTAACTACTTCACTAGTCTTGATATAAGTATAACTTTTCTTTTTCTTTGGCTTTTGTACAACTGTTTTGGTAGCTTGAGTGGTGGTCTTTACCGTGGCACTTGCACCAAAAGCAGAATTATTAACCCATCCTAGTTGAGTTAAAGCATGGGTTACACCATTCTTATAAGTAATGTACTTGCTAATTGTCATTTGTTGTCCAACACGAGCTGTACCAATTTGCTTTCCAACGTCACTATCAACGGGTGCATCAGTAATTGGGGTTGTTTTGACAACTTTCTTAACTTCGTTGACATTAGTAGTAACCGGGTCATATTGTTTGAAGTTATTAGCTTCAATGATTGAATTCAAAGTACTTGCATAGTTAGGTGCAGTTGCATACTTGCCTTGCAAGCCTTGTTGTGTAGCTTGCTCAGGGGTTGATGCATTTTCTACCCATGCTCCAGAATACGTTGAACCCATATCTTTACGAATTAATGAACCATTGTCATTAAAAGATTCGGTGTAAGAAGGATACTTCTTAAAGGAGGCATTAACCGTCTTATAACTACCATTAATGTATTCTCCAGTCTTAACCGTTACAGATTGACCATTGTAACTTCCCTTGATACCAAATAAATTATTATTTGGACTCTGAGATAAACTGGATTGTCCCCACCCAGATTCAACAGCAGCTTGAGCCATCATTACAGAAGTATAAGTTCCATATTTAGATGATGATTCTACCGCAGCTGATGCTGCTTTATTAATGAACTGTTGATTTTGTTGATTTGTAGCTGCCTTAACCACATTATCATTATCGGAGTTTAAAGCTTTTACATGGTGTGTAGCAGTTATACCTGCAGTTGTAATTAAAGCTGCAGTTGCAATGCTTGTTAATGTCTTCTTACTCAATTTTTATTCCTCTTTTTTACACACATTTATATCATATAGTCGTCTGAGTCAATATACAACCAAACACATGTTTTGAAACAGAAAAGTAATATTTTAGAAACATTAAATAAACTTTTAGTTGTAATTTATTACTTTTATTCCCACATCTTTTCAGACTTGTTATATACAGTGTAACGCAAAAAAAGGAAAATTTAAATTTTTAATAACACTTTTTTCGATTGTAAGCGATTTTGTTATTAATTATTTTCAAATTTTTACTTTAAATTTCTGCTAAACAGCTTTCTTCCAGGGATTTGCCAACCACTAAAAAACCTATTGTTTCAAAGTTTTTGGTTATTTATTAGGTGAGAAGAAAATAATTCTTAATTAAAATATTTTTAAATTCCAGAAATAGAATAAAAATAAAATAACATTATTCTTTTTATTTTAGTTCCTGGATATTCTTTTACAACTTTTTCTTTCTTATTTACTCCAAGTGTAATTTATCTCTGCTTTCACATAAAAATGAGCACAAAAAAAGACGATACAATGTATCGTCTTTTTGAGAGTAATTAGTTAATTAAAATTACTTGAAGTTAGCAACCTTAACGTATTGGTTTTCACCGATACGGTAAACCTTCTTACCCTTGATAGTGAATGCACTACCGTAAGTTCTCTTTTCTGAACCCTTCTTAAGAACAGTGTTCTTTTGAACACGCTTAAGCTTGTTGTTGTAGATGTAAGCGTTGTGCTTCAAAGTACGCATAGTACCATCGATGTTACCAACCTTAACGAAACGGTTTTCGCCAAGCTTGTAGAATTTAGCACCGTTAATAGTTACGATATCACCGTAAACAGTAACCTTGTTGTAAGCACCGATGCTTTCCTTAGTAGCCTTACCATCCTTATCGTAGATAAGAGCCTTGTGCATGATAGTCTTTTCAGTCTTCTTTTCTTCCTTGATTGAACCATCAACATACTTAGTTGCTACGAATTGGTTTGAGCTTGAGCTGTTAAGACGAGTGTATGATACACCATCAACAGTTACAGTACCGAAAGTTGCAACTTTAGAATCGTTTGCTAAAGTTGTAGAAGTTTCAGTAACCTTGTTACCATCAATAGTAACTACCTTAGCAGTTTCTGAACCAGCTTGAACAGTCTTAGTTTCACCTGGGTCACCAACAGTTACGTTTACAGTAGCCTTAGTAGTCTTGTTGTTTGATGGGTTAGTAGCTGAAAGAACAACAGTGTACTTACCTGCAACAGCAGTGTTTAAGTTGCTTGAATCAACCTTTACACTAGTAGTAAGGTTTGAAGTTGCGTCAATCTTTGCAGTAAATGCATTTGCAATAGCTTGTGCGTTAGTTGCAGAGTTAAGTTGAAGACTTAAGTTCCAAGCGTTAGTGCTGTTTGCAACTGCTTTGTAATCATTGTTAGTAGTACTAAATACTGGTGCATCACTTGCAGTAGTAGTTGAGTTAGCAACAGTTACAGTTACAGGGAATGAAACAGTTTTACCGTTTGAAGCGTAACCAGTTAAGTTAACAGTAAAGTTAGTTGCTGGTGCTGTGAAGCTACCATCCTTTTCAACATTTACGTTAGCATTCTTTAAACTTGATCTTACAGAGTTTTCAACTGCTGATGCTGACCAATCTAAAGCTTTTGCAACTTTTTCACCACTACTTGGCATTTGAACTTTGTACGCAGAAGTAATAGCCTTTGCTAAGCTTGCAACAGTAGTGTTATTACCTAAAGCAATAGAACCACTTGAAACAATCTTGTTGTCGTTGTTAGTAACAACTGGAGTACCAGTTAAACTCTTGTCAAATACGTAGAAAGAGTCACTAGTAAAGTTTACACCGTTGTTAGCGTTTAATTCTTCTGCAGTTTGAGTAGTCTTACCTGCAACAGTACCACCTGCGATTGAGTAAGTGTTACCAGTAGTTAAACCTTTAAGCTTGATACCGTTAACTAAAACAACGTAAGCTTGGTTAGCTTCTAACTTAGTTGCATCATTTAAAGCAGTAGTAGTACCAGCTTTAGCAATTTCAACCTTGTAAGCACCGGTACCAGTTGCACTATTAGCAACAGTTGCACTATTAGCAACAGTTGCACCATCAACAGTAACTTTAGCACTCTTGGTAGCTTCTCCAACAGTAGTCTTACCTGCAGTAGCATCTAATGAAATGTTTACAGTAACAGTACCTGCAGTTTGAGTAGGTGCTGGTTGAGTAGCAGTAGTGTTATTAACAGTAACAGCAGCGTTAGCAGTACCAGTAGCAACTACTGGAGCAACTGCTAATAAAGCAGCAGCAGTAACGCTAGCGATTTTAATATTTTTCTTCATGTGGTCTTTTCCTCCTTGATAAATCAATAAAATGTAATAGGATAAAGGCTCATTTGTGGATTTGCCTATAATGTACAAAATCATTTAATCTTAAATCGAAAATAGTGTTTTTCGAGGTAGTCATTTTAAGATAAACAATTAGCATGCTGTACAGGCACACGCCTGAAGCATCCCTCCTATTACTTACCACGTTATACATTATATCTTGTTTTCGCCCAAATTCAAAGGCTAACAAGCCTTTTTTTACTATTTAATCTATGTGTAATATTGTTTTTTGTTATTTACTTTCTCTTTAAATCCTTTTATAGCGCATACTTTCAGCAACTACAGCTTCTTATTTTTCTCTTCATATTCTATATTTATATTTCAATAACGTTGCAAAAGTTTAAAGATTTCGCCTTTTTATTCTCAAAATTTCCTTCTTAGATTATTTTTCCTATTATATTATAGTTTATACTTCACCCTCTCCCTTAATATTTCCTAAAGTTTTTGCTTACTTCTGCGACAAACATTAATATTTTTATACACTGTTACTAATGGAAAATTTCAAATGTAATTCTGACTTATGAGAATTTTTCCTAGACACTCTGATATAATAGAAGAGCAAAATATTTAGCAATGAAGGGAGAAATCTTTTAATTATGAAAAAAGCTAAATTATTAGCTGCAACTGTAGCTTTAGGTGCAATGCTTACCACTACTGCTTGCAGCAACCAAGCTGCTCCAAATACTAACTCTAGCAGCTATACTGCATTAATGGCCGCTGGTAAAAAGGCTGCCAAAGCTCAAAACTACGATGAAGCAAAAGAAAAATTTGATCAAGCAAGTAAAATTAAAAATACTACAGAAGCTCAAGCTTACGCTGAACAAGCTGCCCAATTAGATCAGGCTAAGACAAGTATTAATAATTATAACTACGAAAGTTCTCTTAGTAGCTTAAACTCAGCTATTGGCCAAAAGGGCGGTTACTCTGTTATGACCGACCAAGCTAAGAAGCTTTATGGAATTGCTGAAGAAGTTCAAAATAACCTAGATAATGAACTTACTCCACTTTATAAGAAGGCTCAAACTGCTTTAGATAGCCAAAACTACGACCAAGCTCAAGAGTATGCGACTGAAATTCTTTCTCAACCATATCTTGATGGGCAATACAAGGAATACTACACTGATATTCGTGCTAAAGCTCAAAATATTTTAGATAAAGCTAAGAAGGAAAGTAATAATAACGAAACTTCTTCTAGCTCAGCTAAAGACAAATCATCATCTAAGTCTTCTAGTGAAGAATCAACAAGTTCTTCAAGTTCAAGTAGTGAAGATAGCTCATCATCTAGTTCTTCTGCAACTAACAGTAGTGATGACACAATTGATGGTCAAGCTGTAACTTCACGTACTATCAATCAAGTCCGTGCTAAATTAGATGATATTGGTGCTGATACTTCTTCATGGTCTGATCAAGATGTAATTAATTTCATGAAGAGTGCTGCTAACTCTGGTCACACAACTATTGATTCTTACACTCAAAGTGACGTTGACAACTATAATAAATAGATAACTTGATTTTTTACTATTTTCCCTGTAACATAGTATTGAATTTTTGTACACTATTTCCACAGTAAAGGAGTTCTTAACTTTGACTGAAGATACTCAAAACAACACTAAAAACGAGCAAGAAGCTGTAGAAGAAGACGACAAATTTAAGGTAGTTGTTCCAGAAGCTGAACGTGTAGAAATGCCTGCTGTTCAATATCCTGAACAACCAGATTACCTAAAGGTGTTTGCTAACTTTTACATTTCCAAATTCGAAGAAAGCGATCTTGAAATCATGGATACCTTTGATGGTAATCATGATGTAGTTGAAATTAACATCTACATTACTAATAATGCTATCTTTAGTCGTAAGACTTTGATCAAGCACATCTTAAATGTTCATGCAGACCGCTTTAAAGACATTTTAGCTAATATTAAAGAAAAGACTAATACTGATCCTGAAAGCATGAAAACTTATGCTGACTGGGATAATTGGTACGATGACCAACGTAACCAAATTACTCAAACAATGTCTTAATAAAAAGACTCCCGAACGGGAGTCTTTTTATTTTAGCTTAGTATCCCAAGCGGGAAGCTGAGTACCATTGTAATATTTTTTAGTAAGTTGTTTGGTCTTTTGAGTCTGATAAGCCTTCACAACTTCTTGGTATATTTTCTTATTCTTATCCTTCTTACGCGTGACTAAAATATTAATCCAAGGTGCAGAATCCTTATCCAACTTTTCATGATAGATAATATTGTGCTCTAATTTAGCTGGTACAGCATAAGTATTGGTAACTACACTTGCAGCTACACTAGAAAGAATGCGGGCACTTTGATCACCAGAAACTTCTTTTAGCTTTAAATGCTTAGGATTATCTGTTACATCCGCTACAGTAGCTAAGCTTTGATGAGGTTTAATTTTAATCAAGCCTGCATTTTTCAAAACATACAAGGCTCTTGATTCATTTGATGCATCATTTGGAATTGCAATTGTTGCACCATCTGGGATTTCACTCAAACTCTGGTATTTCTTCGAATATAAATTAAGGGGAGCAATATAAGTTTTACCAATTGCTACTAAGTCTTGGTGATTAGCCTTATTCCAACTCTTCAAATAAGCATAGTGCTGAAAAGCATTCATATCCACTTCTCCACTAGCCACCATCTTATTTAATGCGGTCGCATCAGTCACATCTTTTACTTTAATTGTAATCCCATAATCTTCTTTCGCTGTTTCTGCAATGCTCTTCCACAATTTAGCATCTGCATCTGATTCCCCAACGGTTGCAATTACAACTTCTTTATTTTGTTTTGCTTGAGGACTAGGGCCAAAACTAAACCAGCCAGCTATCAAAATTAATATCGCACAACTAATCCAGGCAATGCGTCTTCGGATTCTTTTTTGTCTAAACTGCATCTTTATCACCTAATTATGGCTAACATACAATTTGTGAAAACTATTTCCTGCTTTTCTCTGATTTACAATTGGCGTTAACAACTTTTCTTTTAAATTCTTAAATAATTTTTTCATTTTTATTCTCCTATTTATTCAACCACATGGCGTTCAAATGGTTTATCTGAAATTCCCTCACTAAGGATCTTTTTTGACCATTCTTTTGCAGAAAAGAGTGAATGATCCCGATAATTACCACAACTTTCAATTGTTGTTCCTTGAACATCTTCCCATTGGATCTTATTAGCAATTTCTTCTAGAGAAGACTTAAGTGCTTTAGCTACTTCTGTTGTTGATGGGGTTCCCCAAGTAATCAAATGGAATCCTGTGCGGCAACCAAATGGTGAGCAGTCAATTACACCATCTAAACGATCTCTTAATAAACCTGCAAGTAAGTGTTCAATTGTATGAAGACCAGCTGTTGGAATGGCATTTTCATTAGGTTGTACTAAACGCAAATCAAAATTACTAATTTCATCCCCTTTGCTGCCCTTTTCAACAGTAATTAATCTAACGTAAGGTGCCTTAACTTTTGTGTGATCTAATGTAAAACTTTCAACTTCTGCCATAATAAATTTCTCCTTTAATATAATACTTAAACAAAAAACGCCCCTAAAAGTCATCTGACTTTCAGGGACGTCTACAACGTGTTACCACCCAAATTTAATCTTACTTCATAGCAAGATCCTCAATAAGTGCTCCAAAATGGAATACTCAAATGCCTTATCGTGCATTAAACGTACTCAGCTAACAAAAATGCTCACCTTGTATACAAGCTAAAAGACCATCTTCATCACTCACTTCTTCTCCCGGCTCTCATCAACTTCCGATTTTCTGTAAAAAGGTTAAATGACTACTCATCTTCTCATTGCTTTTTAATATTTTGTTGTAATTATATTAACAAGATTAATAAACTATGTCAACAAACTTAATTAATTTTTTCATTTTTTCTTTAAAACCAATTACTTTCTTCTCTATACACAAAATATTTTACATTTATTTCTTTGAAATGCTTGCAAGTGGTGCTTAAATAGTCGAAAATTAATTATGTTTAAAGAAGAGGGGCTATCATTCTTCTTTTAATTTTAATTTCCTATTTTTATTCAAGGAGTACTAAAAATAATGAAAGAAAAAACGCGCAATAGAGCAACAGCGGCCGGGCTGTTAATCGCTATTGGTATTGTGTATGGGGATATTGGTACAAGTCCTTTATACGTTATGAAATCAATCGTTGAAGGAAATGGTGGAATTGGCCATGTAAGCCGTGATTTCATCATTGGGTCAATTTCATTAGTACTTTGGACTGTTACTTTGCTAACTACTCTTCAAACTGTAGTAATTGCGCTTAAAGCTACTAACCATGGTGAAGGTGGACTTTTTGCGTTATATACTTTGGTTAGAAAGTGTGCTAAGTGGCTTGTCCTGCCGGCATTAATTGGTGGGGCCGCTATTTTAGCAGATGGGACTTTAACTCCTGCTGTTACTGTAACAACAGCTGTTGAAGGACTTAAAGGAATTGAGTTTGGAGCTGGCAATGTCCCTGTCTCCACGCAAGGAATGGTTATTACAATTACCGTCATCATCTTACTAATTCTTTTTGGGATTCAGCGGATGGGAACTAGCATCATTGGTAAAGCCTTTGGACCTATTATGTTCATTTGGTTTGCTTTCCTTGGAATTATGGGTTTTATCAACATGTCGGCTGACTGGTCAATTTTGCAAGCTATTAACCCTTATTATGCAATTAAAGTGCTCTTTAGTCCTTATAATAAGGCAGGTTTAGCTATTCTAGGATCAATTTTCCTAGCAACTACTGGTGCAGAAGCTCTTTATTCTGACGTTGGTCACGTAGGAAAAGCAAATATTATCGGCTCTTGGCCTTTCGTATTTGTTTGTCTTGCCCTTAACTACTTTGGTCAAGGGGTTTGGATTTTAAACAATCCAAATTACCACACCACTGGTGACTTTAACCCATTTTATGAAATGATTCCTTCTAACCTCCGTTTAGCTGCGATCGTTTTAGCTACTATTGCAGCAGTTATTGCTTCACAAGCTTTAATTACAGGATCATTTACTTTAGTTGCTGAAGCAACTGGATTAAAATTTTTACCAAGAATGAATATTATTTATCCTTCAACAGAAAAAGGACAAATTTATATTCCAGCTGTTAACAAAATGATCTGCGTAGCTACAATTGCAATTGTGTTACTCTTCCGCACTTCTGCTCACATGGAAGCAGCTTATGGACTTTCAATCACGATTTCAATGCTCGCTACAACAATCCTTCTCTACGAATGGCTCGTTGTTAAAAAAGTACATCCAATTTGGAATTGGATCTTCTTAATTTTCTTCGGCTTTTTAGACATCATGTTTATGCTTTCAAGTTTAAGCAAATTTACTCATGGTGGTTATGTATCATTAATTATTGCCGGAGTAATCGGAATCGTAATGTACATCTGGTTCTACGGTAATAAAATTCGTGATAAACGCGAAGGACGTAACGCTTATGTTCGTCTAGATGAATATATCGATATGTTAACTGCATTAAGCCACGATGAAGACTACCCAACTTATGCTACAAACTTGGTTTACATGGCTAAAGTTAAATATAATAAATTCATTAAACGTGAAATCTTATATTCAATTTTGGATAAACGTCCTAAACGTGCCAGTGCTTATTGGTTTGTAACAGTAAATGTCACTAACGAACCATTTACTGCTGAATACGCAGTTAATACTTATGAGACTAAAAATGTAATTAATGTACAACTATTCTTAGGGTTCAAGCAACAACAACGGGTTAATGTTTACCTACGTCAAATTGTCCATGACTTAATTGCCGATGGAACAATTGAACCACAACCACAAGAATACACTACTACTCCAGGGCGAGACGTTGGTGACTTTTCATTTGTTATTGTTAATGATGTGATCAGCCCACAAACGCAACTCCGTGGCTATGAAAGATGGCTTGTAGAAGCTCGTGTTGGTTTACAAAATATGTCTTCTAATCCAGCTTCTTGGTTTGGTTTAGACTTCGCAGACACTGTAATCGAACGCGTACCATTAATTTTAGGAAATCAACATCCCGTGGGAATTAAACGAATTCCACCTAAAACTTTTGAAAAATTAAAACGTAAATTACGCACAGAAGACAAGCTTTAAAACAAACAAAAAGAATTCTCAAAATTGAGAATTCTTTTTTTATTCGTCCACTCTCATGGTTGCTGGCCAGCCATCAATTGGCTGACGCTTATCTAATTCTTTAATTTCAGCTACTTCCGCTGGTGTCAAAGTAAAATCAAAAATTTCAAAGTTTTCTTGCATATGCTTAGGGTTAACAGAACGGGGAATAACCATAATATCTTCCTGAGTCAAAAAGCGCAACATAACTTGGACGCCAGTTTTACCATATTTTCTACCAATTTTTTGCAAAACTGGGTGCTTTAAGATAGCAGGCGCATCTTCCATTAAAGGACTATAAGATTCGTGGATAATTCCCTCTCTAGTTAAGAATTCATGCATCTTTCCCTGCTGCAAGTTCAGGTGAGTCTCTATCTGATCAAGTAATGGTTTTACGTCACTATTGGCCATTATTTCTTTTGTCTGATTGATATTAAAATTAGACAAACCAATATGATGCAATTTCCCTTCATGATAGGCTTCAGCCATTGCGCGATAAGTGCCAAGTGAATCTTCCATCGGCCAGTGAATAATCATTAAGTCAAAATAGCTTAATCCTGCTTTTTGTAGGGACTCTTCAATTCCTAACTTAGTTGCTTCATAACCATCTGTCATTGCCTTAGTGGTAATAAAAATATCTTCACGTTTTACATCGCTTTCACGCACTGCTTCTCCTACCTGAGCTTCATTGCGGTAGTATTGCGCTGTATCGATTAGTCGGTAACCAAGCTTTAAAGCCTGTTTAACTGCTTGCTTAGTATCTGCAGGCGCAATATCGTAAGTACCAAAACCTAACTTTGGTATTTTTTCACCTTTAACTTCAAAATACTCCATCTTTTACTTCCTTTCAAAAAAGAATTCCCAAAACGGGAATTCTTTTTACCAGATTATTACTCTCTTTTCTGGATCCATCCACATGCCATCTGATTCTTTAACATCAAATGCATTATAAAATTCTTCTTGTTGTTGTGATTGAACATTAGCACGTTCTGGACCTGGAGCATGGACATCGATTGAAACAATCATTTTACGATATTCTGGGTATTCTTTACCGCCCCAAATTCGTGCAAAGTTTTCAAAGAGCTTCTTAGCGTCTCCACCTTCACTCTTATTTGCACTAATTGCAGCAGTAAGACCACCTTGGTCAGCAATATTTTCAGAAACAATTTGCTTCCCATTTAAGACTGTATTGCCAAATTTAATCCCATCAAAAAGATCAATTTCTGCTTGGGTACGCTTTTTAAATTCAGCGTAATCCTCTTTGGTCCACCAATTATTTAGATTTCCAAATTCATCAAATTTTGCCCCATTATTATCAAAAGCATGTGATATTTCATGGGCAATAACTGTTCCAATCCCACCATAATTAGTTGCACGATCTGCATTTACATCATAAAATGGCGCCTGCAAAATAGCAGCTGGAAAAGTAATATCATTTCTTTGCGGATCATAGCAAGCATTAACCAAATTCCCTGGCATTAGCCAAGTCGTACGATCTACTGGCTTGTAAAGTTTAGCTAAATTCTCTTCTACTGCCTTAGTATTATTTGCTTTAACAGTTTCATATAAACTTGCTGGATTTACTTGTAACTTATCATAAATTTTTTCAATTTTATCTGGATAACCAATCTTTAAAATTAGTGCCCGCAATTTTACAATTGCCTTTTGCTTAGTTTCTTCAGAAAGCCAGTCGTTATTTTTAATGCGTGATTCATAAGCATCAATCATCTTATGAATCATGTCTTCTACATCTTTCTTAGCTGCTTCACCAAAGTAAGTTTGACCATAGTAAACGCCAACTACATCACTGAAACTACTATCAGCCATTCTATAAGCTTGTTTAATTTGACTAGCAAGTTCTGGTTGTCCACTTAAGGCTTGTCTAAATGGAAAAGCTGCTTCACGAAAGTCTTGGGATAAATAACTAGCGACACTATTAATGAAGTGAGTAATAATCCAGCCTTTAATTTCCGCAAAATTTTCCTCATTAACTAGTTCATCAAAGTGCTCTAAGTAACGTGGTTCAATAACATTAACCACTTCTGGCATCTTTCCAAAAAGATCTGTCAGTAGTTGTTTGATATCTAGATTATTAATTTTGGCGGTAAAATCTGCTAACTTAGTTGGATTATAACTAGCAGTATAGTCGGCAGCTTCTTCACTAGATTTAACCACCTTAGCCAAGCGAGCATCAAACTTTAGCGCATTTTCAACATATTCTTGCGCTTGCTCGCTAGCTACTCCTGCCATCTTAAGCAAATTAAGTGCTTGTTGCTTGTACACAGCCAATAATTTTTCAGAACTTGGATCTTGATAACTAGTTGTATCGGGCAAAATTAATCCTGGTGCATTGAAATCTACCATATTTTCTTTAGTATTTTTCATATTTGGATTAACACTAAAACTAAATGGTAGAGCAAACATATTAGTATAAAATTCTTTTGTGCCAATTTCAGCTAAACTATTTAAAGAAGTTAATCTCTTTAAATCTTCTTGAATTGGTTCTGCCCCATCACTATTTCTTTTATCAAAATCTGCTGCTAATTTATAAAATTCAACCGCTTTTTCTAAATTAGGTACAGCTGGAATTTCTTTTTTACCGCTAGCAAAGTCGGCAAAGTCTTGCATAAGTTTCTTTTCAATTTCGATATCAATTTTATCAAAGCGAGCAATCCGTGAACGATCAGAAGGAATGTCATTATTTTCAAGCCATTCCGAATTTACTGCTAAGTATAAGTTATCCTGTGGGCGTACCTTTACATCTGGCTTAGTAATATCACCAGCACCGCCACGAATATCTAAGTTGGTCATGGTTATCTTCCTCTCTAATAATTTTCTAATTTCACTATATTATTTTACCTAAAAATATCTTTTTGCCAAATTTTGCGCTTAATGGAAAACTTTTAGGCGTGCTTTTAAATGAGCATGAAGTGGCACTAACATTACGATCATTAAGAAAATTCCAATCGCTGCTACAATAAAGAAATCAATATAGCCAAATTTATCAATTACTAATCCCCCAAATAAAGGACCAAAAGCTCTTCCAATTGAAGCTGTTGATAAAGTAAGACCCTGGTATTTTCCTTTACTTGAAACTGGAGACAAGTCATTCACATAAGCAGGAATCGCTGGCATTGAAGTTGCTTCTCCTAAAGTTAAAGTGACCATTGAAAAAACAAAATGGGCGTAATCTTTTGCAAACACCAGTGTCACAAAAGAAATTGCAAACATGCTAACTCCAAAAATAACTTGATGAAATAGATTTTTAAAGGTATTAGGGAACCGACTCAAAAATAGTTGTACTAAAACAATAATTCCCGCATTAATAGTCCATAGCAAACTATAAAGATGAAAAGGAATCCCTAACGACACCATATAAACTGAAAGGTTTGATTCCCAGTTCATATACATCAGCCAAATTATTGCCAAGGTAATAAAAAATCCTATACTTAACTTTAAATTAGCCTTAGGCATTGGCTGAATGGTCTGTTTCTGTCCTTCTTCTTTATTTGCCATTCGCTCATGGTGGTATTTAATAATTGGTCGATAATTAATAATTGCATTTACACATACAAATGCAAATAGTCCTCCTGCAATCATAAATAAGAGGGTAACTGAATAATCATATAAGTAACCCACAATTAAAGTCCCTAGCACCACTCCTAAGTTTTGGGCGAAATAAATCATATTAAAGACATAACGTCCCGGTTTTGATTTTAAGCTAGTAGCAATTGAATTAATTAAGGCACCATTCCAGCCTCCTAAAATACCAGTACAAATCATCCAAAACCAATATAGAGGCCAAGTATGATTAAGTCCCATCCCAAATAAGACTAGGGCATCTAATCCAGCTCCTACAATAATTAAATAGTAAGGATTTAATTTGTCATAGGCTTTACCTGCAATATAAGAGCCGGCTACATTTCCTAAACAATTACAAAGTAAAACTACTCCAATCATCGCTAAGGAAACATGAAGTCTCTTATTTAAATAAACAGACGTTAAGGGCCAAATGAAGCTGGCACCAATCCAAGTTAATAATTCTCCTAATAACAACCAATAAAGTTTAATTTCATCAGCCGGTTGCGGCTGCTTTTTAAAGTGCATAATTCCTCCAGTTATTACAATTTAGACTAGTCTTTAGTTTAACATTTTTTCAAATATACAAAAAGCGTCTAGAAATTCTAGACACTTTTCATTAGACTAATTTTTTTCAGAAGTTTGTGACTTTTTAGCTTCAAAATATTGTCCCTTGTTTACCTGATAGTAGGTCTTGTAACGCTTCTTATAGTTATGGAACATATATTTCATTAAAAGCCAACGTTTTAAACTACTATCTTTCTTATAAAAGACGGTAGTGCCATAACGGCCTTCTTTGATTAATTTTTCTGCTAACTTTTTAGCCGGATTATCATAAGCATATTCTTCAAATATCTTAACTGGCACTCCTAACCAAAGAACATACTTACTTTCATCTTTATTACCATAAACAGTTGGAGCAGCTGCTAAGCTATCGTTAACATAATCTTCTACATACCACTTAGCTAAGTTATAGCCGTTCAAGGTAACGTAGAAACTTGAACGTCCTTGACGTAAATTAATTTCAAAGAATTTAAATTCACCATCACGTTCATCATATTTCATATCAAAGTTTGCCATCCCAGTGTAACCAAGCTTTTCTAAGAAAGCTTGCACTGTATCATAAAGTTTTTGATTATAAGCAGGTAAAATCGCCATGTAATTTCCGATTGATTGTGGTGTTGGGTCTTCTAATAAAGGATGGCCCAAGCACATCATCTTAACTTTATGATTCTTGTCGACATAAACATTCAATACACGCATGTTTGAGTCGTCACCAGGGATGAAATCTTGCAAAATTAAATCTTCAGTGTATCCATGAGTATAAATTTTATTTACAATGTCTTTCAATTCAGCTTCATCATGAATAGTAAATGCCTTTTTTCGTCCTTCAAATTGACACTTAAGCCAAGAAACTGGATCTTCAGGCTTCAATTCTACTGGGAAATCAAAAGGTACATCTAGATAAGTGTTATTCTTATAAGCATCCATTGTAATTATTTTTGTCTTAGGATATGGTAAGCCATATTGTTCAGCAATTTCATAAAATCCTTCTTTAGAAATCAATTTTTCTAAGAGGTCATAATCAATATAAGGAACAATAAAAGCTTCTTCCAATTCTTCTTTATGCTTTGCTAAAAGCTCCGCATAACCATCACCACAAGCAATTAAAATTACAGGTTCTTGATGATCCTTGTACTCAGCAATTTTTTGCTTCATGACCTTCATAAAACCTGGATCACTTGAAAAGCCTTCATGAACTTCAACATCTACTATTTTTGAATAGCGAGTTGCTGCTAGTTGAGTTGCTGCCCAAGCTTGAACTTTAATTCCATATGCTTCATTAAATGAGCGTGCCATCCCATAAACATTGATGTCACTACCTAAAAGAATTGGTGTAAATTTAGATTGCAAAATTAGTACTTCCTTTTTTTATTTCTTACACTAACTTACCATTAGCAATTAAGTTTGCTACTTCTGGTTGAACATGTTGGTATTTCTTAACTGTGTTTTCGTAATCTACGAAGAATAACTTGTACCATACTAAGAAAGTGTAGATAGCCCAGATTTGTCTACGTGCTGAACCGTCACCTTTATAGTTATCATCCAATAACTTCACGATCTTTTCTTGATCAAAGATGTCATTTACAAAATCTGCTGTAAATAGTTCTCTGACTTGCTTATAAAATTTTGGTTCTTTTAACCATTGTTTAATTGGAGTAGGGAATCCCAATTTTGGTCGTTTTGCCCATTCTTCAGGTAAAACTTTTTCAGATGCCTTTCTTAAAGCATACTTAGTATCATGACGATTCATTAAATATTTAGTTGGGATTGAATTTGCAAGTTCTGCAATCTTTTTATCAAGATATGGAACACGTAATTCAAGTGAGTGAGCCATTGAAATCTTATCAGCTTTTTGTTCAATGTCATTTAACATAAAATGGTGCAAATCAATATATTGCATTTGCTTTACTGCATCAATATCTTTGACCTTCTTAAAGTCTTCTTGATAAATTCCATTTACTGTCAAATCATTTTGATAATCTTTTTGTAAAATGCCATTAGCATCTTTTGAAGAAAAGATAGTTGGATAATTCATATCATAAATTACTGATTGGCCAACATAAAATTCACTTGGTTCTGCCAAATTAGTGTACATATGAACTTTTCCTGGGAAATTAGGCATCTTTTTAATGCCATGAGCTAATTTCACACGAGCACCTTTTGGCAACTTCTTTAAACCAGAAGTAAAGACTTTGATGACATTGTTATGAGTATGCATCCCGTAGTTAACATAACCCGCAAATAACTCATCAGCACCTTCTCCAGATAAAGCTACTGTAACATGCTTTCTAGCTAGCTTACATAAATACCATAGAGGAATAATTGATGGGTTAGCATCTGGTTCATCCATATGATATTGCATTTCTGGGAAATCTTTCATTGCTTCATCAGCTTTTACCTTATCAGCATGGAAGTTCCATCCCTTAATGTCAGCTAAAGCTTTAGCTTTTGATGCTTCATCATAAGTTGCATCATCAAATGAAATTGAGAAAACATCTTCTGGGTCAAGTAAACTTGTTACAAAGCTTGAATCTACCCCTTCAGATAAGAAGGCACCTACTGGTACATCGGCATTATGATAAAGATCAACTGTTTCTTTTAAATCTTCGTTGATTTTTTCTAAGGTTTCTTCAAAACTCAATGAGTTTTCTACATATTCTGCATCCCAGTATTTATGGGTCTTCATCTTCCCATCTTTATATTCAAACCAATGACCTGCTGGGAAACGATAAACGCCCTTAAAGAAAGTTTCTTTTAAATCGTTGTATTGGTTCATTAAGTATGGCTTAACAGCTTCTTTGTTTAACTTCTTTTCAAAGCCTGGGTAAGCTAAAAAACTCTTCAATTCAGAACCTACTAATAACTTGCCGTCATGGTCCCAGTAGTACATTGGTTTAATTCCAAAGAAGTCACGTGCTCCATACATAGTTTTAGTATTATCATCCCAAATAATGAAGGCAAACATACCACGAACACGCTTTAATAAGCCATCCATACCCCACTCTTCATAACCGTGAAGTAAAACTTCAGTGTCAGCTTTTGTAGTAAAAGTATGTCCTGCTGCAATCAATTCTTCTCTTAATGGTTTGTAGTTGTAAATTTCACCATTAAAGATAATTGCCCGACTTTTATCTTCATTAAAAATTGGTTGACTACCACCGCGAAGATCGATGATTGATAATCTTCTAAAACCAAGTGCAACTTCATCATTAGTATACATTCCATCTGAACTCGGTCCACGGTGTTTGATAGTATCCATCATTTCGTTAACTGCATGTTTTTTATCCTTTAAACTAGGATCAAAAATTGCACAAATTCCACACATATAATTTTCCCTCTCAAATATGCAAAATCTAGTGTTATATTCGATAAATTCTTCTCTTTGAAGCGGCTCCATAGCCAAAAATCTGCATCAAATTACGCTTCAAATCAACATTTACAACATATCCAGCATATTCACTGGGTAAGTCAATTTTTCGATTCCAGCGTTTATTATAATGAGTTGTTAAAGCATGTTTAGAACCCATCAATGCTGAACAATTAAATAAAATATACTGTATTCCATTTATTCTAAATTGGTCTTCAATGTGACGGTGCCCACAGAAATAAGCAATAATCTTTGAATTTTTAACTTGGGTAAAATCAAAATCATTATCTAAAGTAAACTGTGCCGGTACATCGTTAGAGTTAAGATAACCCTTCTCTTTTTGATTAAAGGCAACCAGTAACTCATGAAGAGAACGTCCATTATACTTTAAGGCATTACTTCCCTTATGAGTAATAGGACTACCATGACTCATAAATATAATTTTTTTATTGCTAGAACTTTCTAGAATTTCAATAATTTCTTGCATCTGATCTTCGCGAAGTGCTAAAGAAATTTTGCTATCATATTTTTTTTGACCTTTTTCGTTCAAAAGATAAGGTGTATCTGAAGTATTTACAGTGATAACTCGTAAATCTCCTTTATCAAAATACACTACTCCATGATTACGCGAAATATAGTTGATTCCCTTTTGTGCATACATTGCCGGCCACATGATATCTTCAAACTCATTTTCAGGGAAACTTGCTTTTAGATTATGATGTTCGTCAAATTTATCATTTTCATCATGATTACCTTTAATAATGGCAAAATTAGTCTTTTTAGACTTAAAAGCGTGACTTAAAGAGTACAATTCTTGTTCACTAACTAATCCAGCATCTGAACCATCAATCCAATCTCCTAAATGAGCCTTTAGATCAAGTAACCCTAAATCTTCAAGATAGTTGAATTCTTTCACATGCTGCAAACCGTTATCGCCATAAAAAGTAACCGAATCTGTATCTTTATAATGAGTATCAGTGATTACTCCAATATTAATTGAATTTTCTCCCTGTCGAGTATGCTTTTTTACGCGATCAGAAAATTCCTCTAAATATTGTTCTACAATATATCTTCGGCCTGTTTTCTTATTAACAAAAGCTCGAAAACGATCAAGTCGCTTATCATAACTTCGAATATATTCCGGAACCAAATCAGACGCATTAGGATCTCGTAAAGCTTGATGAAGTGTTCCTTCATCATCTTTATATACTATTAAAATATAATCACGGCCATTAGGAGTTTGTTCTTGTTTCCCAACGTTATATTGGCCCACTGTCATGTAGCGTTGCAATGGATCAAACAAGATTTCTGACTTTGGACGCATAAACTTCTTTGTAGCGCCAGAAATTTTGTCAATTATTCCATTAGTTTTTTTAATTATACTCATAAGCACACTTCTTATCTAAAAGGTCTTCTCAGTCTCAAGCAACTAATTATTTGCTAGAGCATGTGCTGCAAGACCTAATGATAAAACAGCATCTTTTGAAAGAGCCTTTTTTAATTCATTAGGTGCAATTGCTCTAACTGCGCCAATTACTTTCAAACTGTAAAGTAAAACATTAAAGTCAGTTTTTCGGTCATATATTCCATCTGTAGTTGGATTTTCATGGTTATAGGTGAAGTTAATTTCATCCTTATCTACATACCCATCCACGTGATTGGTCAAGATACGGTCACTTAATGAGCCCAACTTTTCATTTAACTGAAGTAAATTTAATTTACCATCAGACTCACTATTATAGTACTCATCTTGTGTCATTTCAAAATAATCTTGAATTGGCTTGGCTAAAATTCCTAAACTATTAATTTCATCATAAATTTTTGAAAGATTAAGACTTTCTTGACCACTGATAATTTCATCTTGCTTAGTAGCTAATTCATCAGTTAAAGTCATGGTTGTCAAATTATCCATAATGTCCTCCTTGAAATACAATGCCTATTATAACAAAAAAAGCAAGTTTTTTTCTTTTTTCTACCTACTTTAAGCATATCTTTTGAATTAGTGCAAGAAAAAAATGCCTTAAGAAAATTATCTTAACGCATTTTTTATCTAATAGTTTTTAACCATTCAATTTGTCCCTGTAGTCGAGCCATTGCCCTCTTTAAAATTACGTAGTGCCCATAATGCAAATTTTTATCTTCTTTATTCTTAAAGACCGCTTTCTCTCTTTTCTTTAAATGATCAAGTTGTTTTTTTAAAAGCTCTAATTCTTCCTCAACCAATTCTTTAATTCTTGGGTCTGTAGGATCACTAATAAAAAACATTTTTAAAGAAAACAAATCTCGACTAACTGGAATTTGAGTAATTGGCTCGTTAATCCAACTATTTAAAATTTTTTCACCATTCTCAGTAATTGAGTAATAGATTTCCTTCTCATTTTTCTCACTTTGGTTACTAGTAATCCAGTTATCTTGCTCCATCTTTTTTAATTCTGGATACACCTGGCTGTGGGATGCTTTCCAAAATTCACCAATTTCATTTTTAAATTGATAGGTGATTTCTTTTCCAGTAAAACCAGGATTTTGTTTTAAAATTCCCAAAATAATAAATGGAAGTATTCTTTTCTTTGGCATTAACTATCCTTCTTTAAGTTTATAAGATAGGTTTATTCTACCATTAATTCTTTTTCAATGGCTTATAGTTTTCATCGTAAAACTTACCATCACGAATATCATCAGTCATCCCTTCATAAGGTTCTTGACTAATTGCATCGTCATTATCTACCCCTGCATCCCCAATGTAAGTGATTGTCGCAAATTCTGGAACAACCATTTTAGGATAAGTATCATATTTTTCTCGTGATTCGTGCATTAAATCAATATGTTCATTTTGGAAAGTGACAGTGATTTCAGGATGATCTTGTACCCACTTAGGGAAGAAAATAGTCCCATTTAACTTGTGTTCATTTGGCACAAAGTCAAGTGCTACATCAGTACCAGTTGGTTCAGTCCAAACCACCTTATAAATTCCTTCAGTCAACATATTAATATGAGCTGGTTGGTCTTTTACCCAGCGACCAGCAACCATCCCACCATGAATACGGTAATCTACAGTATGGTCATTTTTTGCATACCATTCATATTCCCAACCGTTATCATAAGTATAAATAAAGTGAGTTCCAATAAAGTCATCTAAAGTTTTAAATTTCTTATCCATATGATTTAAGTTTGCCATTTTATTTCCGCCTTTCATTTTTGTCATTTTCGACACAAAATATTATATGTCGTTATTTACAAAAAATCAAGTAAAAATAAACAAGATGGCTTATTAGAAAGATACTTACCGAAATGGAAGCGTATTTTAAAAACCAAAGATTCCAGATCCACCTTGGAAGCAATAGATAAAATTCTTAAGGGACGGAGACAACTCCCTAATTGACAGATTGATGTTAGAAACTATTGATATCAAGTGTAAGAAAGAAATAAAACAGATAGGGTTTGCGCCCTATCTGTTTCCAAAAAATATTAATTAAGTGTTGAGGTTTATACGTTAAAAGGTATATAATAATATATGTAGGGTAGAAGCAATGGTAAAACTGAAACCCTACCGAGGAACAACAAAGCCGAGGGCTTTGTGGAACCCTCGGCTAATTAAGAAAGGGCAAGACTATGACGATTAAAATTGTTCTTGACCCTCAAACTTTACTTATGATTATAGCTTTAATTGCTACAATTCTCAAGCGTAAGCGATGAGGATCGGGGCGGATCAAAACGGCTTGCCCTTTCTTATATAAGAAAAAGCGAGGATATTATGGCAACTGAGGCACAGAAACGGGCACGCAACAAATGGAACGCCAAAAATAAAGAAAAGGCTAAAAAGTATAGTTATAAATCAATGGCCAAAAATTTTATTATTAATTATGCTCAACCAAAAGATTTAGAAGACTTAGAAGACTTTATAAAGCAAAGAAAAGAGCTTTTAAAAGAAGAAGTTAAATGAGGAGATAAATCTGATAGAATGTGCAAACGCTCGAAAAATAATTTTTAATGAAAATTGCCCGGAAGAGTCTGGGAAAAAACTCTTAAATTAAAGAAAGTGCTGATAATCTTCGTTTTTTTAACGTTGATATATCAGCACTTTTGTTTTATCTATTTATACAATTTAGACTAAAAGATTATTTTTTTCCCAGACACTTCTTAGCTTAATTGCTAAAGCCGGTGACTTTATAAATTCGATTCATCAAGGTCGTTAAGCCATCACGTTCATGATAAGCCACTGTTAAAAAGATATTTTGACTATCATGCACATGAATACTTTCAAATTCTGTACAGTATCCCAAAGCATCTACCGTTAAATTATGGTCTAGATTGGCAACTTCCCAATTATTTGGATCAGTTTCACCCCAAGGAATTTTAACAATTTCGCGTGGTTTACCTTGCTTAGCAAAACCTAAAAAGCTTTTAGTTGGTCCTGGTTGACAAGAAATATAAATATTGTCATTTTCATCAAGATCATATCCTTGAATTGAAGGAATATATTCACTATTAAAATTAGGAATCTTAAATGCACCTAAACAATTAAAATTCTGGATGTTGACATCACTACTTGTCTGCTCTGCTTCATCTAAAGCCTGATTAACCTCATTCATATTATACAAAGCAAAATATCCCGTATGATGAACATCAATACTTGCAATTAATAATTTACTATAATCTGGTGACACAGCTGCTTCTACTCTTTCAAGTTCCGCGCCCGGATAAACAGTGCTGTTATCGCCAAAACCAGATCCTGCTCGGTTTAAGTAGGATAAACGAGGTAATTGGGTATTAGAAGTATATTGTTGTCCACTTCCATCTAAACGTACACGCGCAATTTGACTTGTCCATGCGATACTGCCATGAGGCTTGGGCTTAGTTCCTACTAGCCAGCAGCCACTTTCTCCACTATATTTCCAAGTTTGAGTATGTCCCCCTGCTTTACCAGTCAAATATAAAATTGGTGCGTCTTCATTATAGATGACATGTTTGCCATCAGGCTCAGTACGATAAACAATAATATCTGTTTGACCATGTAATAACTGGAGCGCATAAACATATTTTGCTCCTACATCAGCAGCCTGAACAACTACATGGTGTAAATTTTCAAGTTCATAAGCTAATTGTAATTCTACATTTTTTTCAATCAATTTTATCACCTCACTAAAATAATAGGCTAAATCTAAAAAACTACCAAAGATTAAATCTTGGTAGTTTTTGCTTATTTAAATAATTTTCTTTTTTTCTTGGCAACTTTTTGATTGTCCATGTCAGTCTTAGCAATTAACACATCAGATAAAGAATGTTGGTTAACATAAGCTGTTACGCTTCCCATTAACATTCTTTCTAAAGCATTCATACCAGTAGCTCCCATAATAGTTAAATCATTACCATGATCTTGAATAAAATCAATAGCAATAATTCTCTTAGGTGAACCATAACGAATGTGAATGGCAATATCAGTAAAATCAAAGTTTTCCTTAGCCCATTGCTTTAAACTTTCTAGATACTTTTCTGAATCTTGAGTCATTTGATAAATAGTATCACCCGAAACTAAAGTATCTTGCATTTCTCCCATAAATTGACGCGTATCAATTACGTTCAAAAGATCAAGATGAGCATTGTTATCAATTGCAATCTTAACTGCCTTATCAAAAGCACGTTCTGAAGTTTCTGAACCATCAACTGGTACTAAAATGTTATTGTAATCTTCCATACCTGTCATCCCCTATATTACTTCGATATATTTAGGTTTATTTTAACATAATTTCCAAAAAAACGGTTACACAACCTCAACAATAATATGTCTATATATTTTAATAAATCCATGCTACAATTAACCTTAGTAACATCATATATTATACAAAAGAGGTCAAAAATATGAGCGAAAATTACGATACAAAGTTGATTGGAATTTCTTCTGGCCGCAATTTCCGTGAATTAGGTGGTTACAGAACAAATACTGGCCAACAAATCAAATACAACAAACTCCTCAGAACAGGTAACTTGGCTACTTTAAGTGAAGAAGATATCAATCTTTTAGCCGATTACGGTCTTAAATATGATATTGACTTTAGAAGCTCAAAAGAGAAAAATGACTCTCCTGATCGCTTACCTAATAATGTTCACTACGAATTCAATCCAGTTTTTAGTGAAGATTTAACTAATGCTTCAAAAGGAATTTTCACTTTAAAAGAAAGTGCCCAAAAAGATCCTGAATTTGGCTTTAAGCACATGTTTAAAGCATATGAAGATATGATCAATAGTGACAATGCCCAAAAGGCTTATCGAAAATTCTTTGATTATTTACTAGCCAATGATAAAGAAAATGAAGTTCTCCTCTTCCACTGTACTGCTGGAAAAGATAGAACTGGCTTTGGTGCCTTCCTAGTTTTATCAGCTTTAGGGGTTCCTTTATCAACTATTAAACAAGACTACCTTTTAACTAATATTACTACAAAAGACTTCATTAATAATATGGTCCAAGAAGCTAAAAAAGAAGGTCAAGCAGCAGGAGTCTTACAGTCAATTCATGATATTCAATCAGTACATCCTGAATACTTAGACCATGCGGTTAGTGTAATTAACACTAACTATGGTAGTATCCATGATTATCTACGTAACGTTATGAAATTAAGTACAACAGATCTAATGGATCTTAGAAGAATTTATCTTAAGGAAGTGTAATTTAATACGATGGCTATGCCGAAGTATGTTGAAATTCAAAATAAATTAAAACAAGAAATTAAAAGTGGTAAGTTTAAATATGGTGATCGTTTTTATAGTGAAGCCGATCTAAAAGACAAATTTAATGTCTCTTCAATCACAGTAATTCGCGCATTACGAGAATTAGTTGTAGAAGGATTCTTAGTTCGCTACCAAGGTAAAGGGACCTTTGTCTCTTATTCTTTAGGTGGTAGTTTGGTGCATTTAAGTGTTCGTGGAAATAGCATCAACTCAGAAAAAGAACCTTATGACAAAATGACAGTTTTAGATGTAGTTGAAGGCAACAATCCCACTATCCTTAACAAGTTAAAATTAACTCCTAACGATCACTACTATCTTGTTAAGCGTATTCGTTACAAAGAGGGACAACCATTTGCTGTTTACTTTACTTATCTTCCTGCTGATGAAGTAGAAGACGATCTTTTAAAAGATAAAAATAATTTTGAGAGCATCTTTTACTTACTTAAGAATAAGTTAAACATCCATTTAGAAGATGAACCATTTTCCGATAAATTAACTATCGTTCATCCTACTGAAGAAGTAAGTGCAAATTTAAAAATTGAACCTTCTTCTTTAGTAGTTAATCAAGAAAAAACAATTGTTTCTCAAACAACTTCTACCCCGCTCTATTATCATGTGGCTTACATTCGCTGGGATGCCTTTTCTCTAGTTTTTTCTAGTCCTAATTATCCCCAAAATAACTAAAAAGCATTCGTCTTTAGTTTGACGAACGCTTTTTTTCTGTCTTTTTGAGCAATTCAGCTATATCCTCTAAACAAGCTCGACCTAGTGATGGCACTCGATATAAAATTCCGCTAGCTTCAACAATTGGAGTCTGAGTTTTAAGTTTAAAGACATGTTTAGGAGCAGTTAAAAACGCATCGTAATGGTTGAGTACAGTTTCAGTTACTGTTGAAAAATCTGCTGTATCCACTAAAACTTCTTGCTTAAAAGTTCCTTCTACAACTTCTTTAATCCACTCATTAGCTTTTTGACCTGCTCCAGTTGCTACTAAGATTTTTAACTTATCCAATCGCTTCCACACTCTTTCTAAAGTTGAAGTTGCTCTTCAGATAGTTATAAACCTCTGCTGGAGTTTTGCTATTAAACAACTCTATTAAATCTTCAGCTGATTGTTCTGATAAAAAATCCATAATATCACCCAAAATTTTTGCATGAATATCTGAATCTTCACTTAAAATCATAAACATAAATTTAACAGGCAAGTCTTCAGGGGGATTAACCATATTTTTAAATTCAATATTTTTCTTCAAGGCAATTGGAATAATCATTGAAGTATTAACATATTTCCCCTCAGTATGAGGAATTGCAATATTCGGTAATTGGCGTGAAAGTGGTCGCAAAGAAATTCCAGTTGGGTATTTATCTTCTCTAGTTAATAGATTTTCTAAAAAATCTTCTTTTACCAGACCAAGTTT
Source organism: Lactobacillus sp. PV012 (assembly GCF_014522325.1). Taxonomy (NCBI): domain Bacteria; kingdom Bacillati; phylum Bacillota; class Bacilli; order Lactobacillales; family Lactobacillaceae; genus Lactobacillus; species Lactobacillus sp. PV012. Next base: position 211,598 of record NZ_CP041983.1, on the reverse strand, counting down.
TTGTAATTTTGGTACGACTTCTTTAAAAACTTCACTCTGGTTTTCTTTTTCACTCACAAATACAGCGTCTTTACTAAAAAGTTCTTTTGTCATAAAATTGGTTCCTTATATTAGATTTTTATTCAAATTATTAAAAACTTCTCTTTTCTTATCCATTATAATCTAAGTTAATTAAAAAATCGAAAAATCACCTAAAAAATGTCAAGTCTATTATCTCTAAAATTTTTTTGTTATGCTGATACTAAAGTTAGTTTTATTAAAAGAAAGGTTGTTTAAACTCATGTCTAACCAAAAAACTGTTTATTTTGGTGCTGGTTGGTTTACTGACACTCAAAACAAGGCATACAACGATGCAATGAAAGCTTTGAAGGAAAATCCTACTATTGATTTAGAAAATAGTTATGTACCTCTTCAAAACCAATACAAAGGTATTCGCGTTGATGAACACCCAGAATACCTTCATGATAAAGAATGGGCTCAAGCAACCTACAATGGTGATTTAATCGGAATTAAAACTAGTGATGTGATGCTTGGAGTTTATGTACCTAAAGAAGAAGATGTTGGTTTAGGAATGGAACTTGGCTATGCACATGGACAAGGTAAATACATTCTTTTAGTAATTCCAGACGACTTATTTGGCGAGTCAATTAACCTAATGAGCTGGGGAGTAGCAGACAACATTATTAAAATGAGTGATTTAAAAGATTTCAATTTTAATCAACCTCGCTTTGGCTTTTACGATGGTGCAGTTTATTAAAAGAGAAGATTAAAAGGAATAGCTTTCTCAAAGCTATTCCTTTTCTTTATGCTTGGTATCTTAATTCTCCATTTAGATAAGTTTGCTTTAAAGTTAAATCAGGATTAAGAATTAAAAAGTCAGCAGGTTTATCAGGCATGATTGAGCCACATTTTTCTAAAATCTTACTACTTTTGGCAGGCACATAAGTTGCCATCATAATTGCATCTTCAGCAGTTGCAATATTCCAATCAACTACATTTTTTACACCATCTTTTAATTGAAGAATACTACCAGCTAAATTATCACCATTTTTTAAACGAGCCATGCCATCTTTTACATAAACTGGTAATTCTCCCAACATGTAATCACCATCTGGCATCATCCCAGCCTCCATACAATCAGTAATCAATGCAATATGTTCGCATCCCTTAGCATTAATCAAAGCTCTAACAGCTGGTTCTTGAACATGATGCCCATCACAAATCAATTCCGCAGTAGTCAAACGTGAACTAAAGGCTGCTCCCACTAAACTAGGAGCATGTTGGCTCATCGTATCCATTCCATTATAAGCATGTGTAAAAACGCTAGCTCCTGCCTCTACGCAGGCAATTGCTTTTTCAAAACTAGCACTTGAGTGCCCTAGAGCAACTACCATGCCTTCTTTAACAGCAGCTCTAACAAACTCAGGTGCACCCTTGCGTTCAGGAGCTAGTGAAATCTTAATCAACATCTTATTAGATGCCTGACGCCATTTTCTTAGTAAATCAATATCGGGGTCTAACATATATTTAGGATTTTCTGCTCCAGCATGTTCCGTTGTAAAAAATGGACCCTCAAAGTGAATCCCCTGAATTTTAGCCCCTGTTTCTTGACCTTGATGGTCTGCAAACATCTTGCATACGCGAGTTAATTCACTATCTGCTGCCGTTACCGTAGTTGGTAGCCAGCTTGTTACCCCTGCGCTCAGCAATCCTTCTGAAATTTTGTTAATCCCTTCCCAATTGCTTTTCATAACATCTTCATGAAGTGAGCCATGAATATGAGTATCAACTAACCCTGGTGCGACCCATTTCCCTGGAAATTCTTTGATTTCTGCTGTCAGTGGCTTTTGATCCTCACGCAAGTAAAAACCAAACTTGCCATTATCTTGAACTTCTAGGTACCCTCCACTTTCAGTCCGATTTTCCAAAAAGAATTTATCTGCATGAATATAATATGACATTTATTTTCCCTCACTTATATCTTTGGTATAGACCTTTTAACTAAATAATAGGCTATTTTTTCCAAGAATGTCAAACGAAAAAGAAATACTTTTTGATTTCCGCTATAATGGAACTATAAATACTTGAAATTATAGAAAAAATTAGTTTTATAGGAATAAAATTATGTCTGAATTAAATAATCTACAAGAACATTCTGTTAGTCGGTTAGTTAGTGTCGCCAAAGGGACACGTTTTTATGAATTACAATTTGCCTCTGGAGAAAAGGCGCGTCTCTATATTGTAAGCAATGGAATATTTCGTCTAATTTTAGATCCAAGTGAAAAATTTGCTCCCTTAGATCCTGAATTAACTATCCCAATCAAGGATTTTAGCCTGACACCCTTTGAAGAATCACAGTTATTAACCACTGATGAAACTTTTACCATAAAAAGCGCCCACTATTCACTTCGTCTTCAAAAAAATCCTGCTCTTTTCAGCATTTTTGATGATAATCTTCACCGTTACCGTTTAAGACAAAAAATGCCTTTGCAAATCGGACCTCATTCAAGTACCGAAATTTTAATTCAAAATAAAAATGAATTCTATTACGGAGGTGGAATGCAAAACGGTCACTTTAGTCATAAAGGCCACAAAATTGAAATAGCTAATACCAACTTAACAGGTCCAGATGGAGTAGCCTTACCTGAAAGTTTCTTTTGGTCCAATGCTGGTTTTGCGGAATTGCGCAACACTTGGAAAAATGGTGTTTACAACTTTGGAGCTGATGATGACACGGAAGCCGTTATCACCCATAACACGCCAATTTATGATACCTTTTACTTAATTGGGGATACACCTGCTGATCTAATCAAACAATATTACGTCTTAACTGGTACCCCACTCTTTTTACCTAAATACGCCCTTGGCTTGGGCTATATTGGTAATTTCTCTGATACTTTTTGGAAAAGCGCTGATCCTAAAGAACGGAGTGCTATTAAATTTGAAGATGGGATTAATTACCAAAGAGCAAGTAAAGATGATAGTGAAAAAGTTTATCCTGCCGACCTTAATGGTAACCAATACTATCAATTTTCTGCTCGAGCAATGATTGAACGCTATCTTGCCAAAAATCTTCCGTTAAAATGGATTGTTCCTGACTATCAAAGCGACAGTCCCCTTGATGAAGAACAAGTTAAAAGCTTTAGCGACTTTGCCCAAGAAAAGGGGATTACTGTAGGATATTATAATCACTTACCAAAGGGGGCTAATCCTGATTTAGTAATTGCAAAAACTGATTCTCCCAAAATTGGCAACAGCAAATTACTCCAAAATATCGCTAAAATCAGCAACAACTTAGTCCAAAAAAATGATGATGGTCGTCCTTGGGTAATGGCCACTAATGGCTGGAGTGCAATTCAAACTTTAGCCACCACTTACCTGGGAGGAGTAGGTGGTGAATGGGAACAAATCGCTACCCAGATAAGTAGTTTTATTGGCTTATCCCTTTCTGGACAACCTAATATCGGAAGTGCAATTGATGGACGCTTCAGCGGTGGGAACGCTCAAGTTAGTGTACGTGATTTACAATGGAAAGTATTTACTCCTCTTTTATTTAGTATCGATGGGGATGGAACAACCGCAAAAACACCATTTGCCTACAATTCTAAAATTTCTAAGATCAATCAAGCTTATCTTAAGCTACGCATACAACTTGCTCCTTATTTATACTCACTAACTCGGCAGGCCCAAAATGGGATGCCAGTAGTTAGAGCTCTCTTTTTATCATTTCCACATGAAAAAATTAATTATACCAGTCAAATAAAACATGAATTTATGCTCGGGGATAATTTCTTAATTGCGCCTATTACCAATGGTCGTGAAGATGGAAATGGTAATTCAATTAAAGATGACCTTTACCTTCCTAATCACCGTACAATGTGGGTAGATGCCTTAACTGGTCAAAAATTTCTTGGTGGACGTTATTACTCACAACTTGTTTATCCTTTATGGCACTTACCTGTTTTTGTTCGTGGAGGGGCAATTATTCAACAAAGTTTGCGCAAAATGATGATCTTTCCTCAAGGCAAGAGTTCTAATATCCTTTACGATGATGACGGCATTAGTACTAAATACCAACAAGGCGAAGCTGCTCAAACTCAAGTTACTAGTGAACTTGATGGCGTTAAATTAAAAGTTGTAGTTAAACCAACTACTGGTTCTTATTCTAAACTTGCTCTTAGTCAAACAACTGCCTTAACTATTATGGCCGATCATTACCCAGGACATGTAGAAGCTTACATTAACGATACTTTGATCGACCTTCCTGAATACAAAAATGAAGCCGACTTCCATGAAGCTTCAACAGGCTATTTCTTTAAGCAAGATTACATGCCATTTAAACAATTTGGCAACTTTACTGGTCAACTTCAACCTGCACTTTTAATCAAAGTCAAAAGTCATGATATTTCCGAAGATGAAATCACCATTAAAGTAGATAATTTTAACTATGGTAATCAATTAGAAAACCATGCCATTATTGATTCTGCGATGGTTGCGCCACGCAGTGCATCAATTTTAACCGATCGTCTATCTTCGCGGAGTATTACTGTCTCTTGGATTAATCAGCAATTTAATAGTAATCATAAGTTAATGGCTGATATTGAAGTTAATGGTATTATTCACACTAATATTACTGGTAATACTTTCACTTTCCATGAATTAACGCCAAATACACGTTATCGTTTCCGCATTAGAAACAAGATTGGCAACAAAGTGTCTGACTGGACTGAGTATTTTGGAACGATGACTAAGCCCGATCAACTTGATTATGCTATCAAAAACCTACAGGTAAAGAGTAATTTAGCTTCTGAAGATGAATTTCCATTAGCTAACTTAACTGATCTTCGCTTAGGTAGTGAATGGTTAACTAGTGAAAAAGTTTCTCCTGACCATCCCTTAGAATTAACTTTTACCTTTGATAATCTCTACAAACTTAGCCGAATGGTTTACATTCCGCGTTCACGAGATCATAAAGGACATTTATTACGTGTTCAATATGCCATTTCTAAAGACGGCGAACACTTTGAAGACTTTAGTAAAGAATTTAATTGGCCTAATGACGCTAAAAACAAAGTAATTGGAATGCGCGATCTAAGTGCTAAAGCAATTAAACTGCGTGTTTTACTTACTACAGATGGTTATGCATCTGCTAAAGAAATCTTCTTCTTCACTGCTAAAGATTAAAGCAAAAAACATGAATCCTTTTCCAAAGATTCATGTTTTTTGTTTACTTGATTTTTAGATCTTCTAGCCACTCAATACTTAAATTGAACCAATGGGCTACATGAGAATTTACCTGCCAACTTTTCCCTTGTGTTTCTAAGTCTGGTCGAGCCAAAGAAAAGCCATGACGGCCATGATCAAATAAATGGGCTTCAAAAGGCACATTATGATTACGCAAAGCTGTAATGTATTCAATTGAATTATTGATATAAACTACAGGATCATTATCTGCTTGAAAAATAAAAGTTGGTGGGGTTTGCTTAGTAACACCTAAAGCTGTATTAAGTAATTCTGGATCTGTAGGCAGCTTAGTTTCTGCTTCCGGGGTAATTGGCACACTAACTTCTTTGATATTAATCAGAGGGTAACCCAAAATGGTAGCGTTAGGTGCTACTTGTTCATGTGTGAAGCCATACTTTTTGCCCCATTTAGGATTTTCCGCCATTACATTCATTGCACTTACTACACTACCACCAGCTGAAAAACCAATCGTTATAATTTGATTAGGATTAATACCTAATTCTTCACTATGCTCTCGGAAATATTTCAAAGCAGTTAAGCCACTTAAAGCAGCATCAGGATAAATTTTTCCTGGATCTGTTAATAAATTATACGAAACTATCGCACAATCAAACCCATAACTAGCGTAGGCCATTGCCACAGGTTCTCCTTCTCTTAAAGAAAGATGGGTAAAATATCCACCAGGGAAAATAAGCATTAATGGTCTTTTTTTCATTACCAAACTAGGATTTTTTTGTAATTGATAGTAGGTAACGCTAAATTCACGGTTATTAAAATTAGTTAGCTTTAATTCTTGAACTTCCATATTTACCTCACTTTTTGTTAGTTTGTGTTAAAGTGTGAGCCAGCAAATGGGTTGTCAGCGGAACTGTTAACAAAACGCCAATAAATGAATACATAATAATTAAACTTTCACTTATAAAAAGTTTATCATTTAAAATTTCAAAAAGGGAATAATTAAGCCGCATATACCAAATAAATAGTGGTAAAAAACTTCCAAACATCCCAAATAAAATTGTATTGAGGGCAGTAGCTAAAACATCTTTTCCAAGTAAGTTACCATTTTTTAAAATTTCATCCCGATTTATGCTTGGATCATGGTGCTTTAATTCAAGCAACCCTGCACTGATTGCTACACTTGCTTCTGCAATTGCTCCCAAAGTTGAAAAAATAGCTACAATAATCGCAATTTGTGGGAAACTTATTCCTACATTAACAGATAATCCCACTAATTCTTCACTTGCTTGGTCTCCAAAACCAGCGCTTTGGGCCAAGGACTGGAATATTAAAATTATTGCAATTACAATTAAGCTTACAAATAACGCCGTTAAAAACGAATTCTTCGCTAAAGAATAATCATGAGTACCCAAATAGATGATTGTCAATAATTTTAAAGGAATAAAAATTACCCCAATCCAAAAAATATTTATGCCCCAGGAAATCAAGAGACCCACTAAAATTATTAAACAAGTATTAATTACAATGCTTAAATAACTTTTTAGGCCTGTCTTTCCTCCTACCAACACAATTAATACTAGTAAAAAAATTAACAAAGCTACTAAAGTACTCACCTTTATGCCCTCTTTTCTCTTAAAAAGACTGTACTACATAATGTCGCAAAAACTACAGTTAGTACAATTCCAATCGCAGAGATTAGACTCTGAATAATCCCTAAAGAGAGGGCAAATTCAAAAGTGTACTTGAGAGTGTTATTGTCTCGCAAATATAAAATTGCCATTGGGAGAGCTTCAGCCATAAAGATTAACACTAAGACATTAATTAAGGGGCCCATAATTTCTTGTCCAAGTGTTCGGCCACTTAAGACAAGCTCTTTTAAGGTTAAATTTAGCTTGTGGCAGCTTAAATTATACAGACTTGATACAATATCGGTTGCTTCATCCATCACTGCTCCAAGGACTCCTAATAAACTTTGAGCTAAAAATATTGTTCTGGGATCCTGCGTAGCATATTCTACTGCTTCATATTTCATCCCACTTTCATTAGTTAATTTCATAATCACATAACTTAAGCCAAAAGCCACAAAGACCCCTAAAAGTGTTGCTACAAAGGTTACCACCATTTTTTTACTAAAGCCTTGAGCTAACACTAGTGATAAAAAGGTAAAAATTATACTAGCTAGACTATAAATCCACAAAACTTTTACCCCATTTGTAGCAATATCTAACTTTACTACATAGTAAAAAATGATTGCATTTAGCAAAAGTGATAAGAGCAACATTTTTGCAGATTTGCCCATGATTGCAAACATTAAACTTACTACAACCGTTAATGCTAAACAGAAAACCCAGTCTCGTTTAGGAGATAACACCTTTGCTTTTCCCTTTAAAAAAGCAACAATTACTCGCTGATGAGAATAGTATTTTTGGGTAATAACTTGTGATTTTGCATACTCATTTTCCACTAAATATACTTTTCCCTTATTTTTTCCGTTCAGGATGCGAATTTTAAATGTTTGTTGGCGCAGCTCATCCTTATTTTGATAACTATCTTCCGTTTTATTAATTAAGCTATCTTTAGGCTTAGTAATTATTTCTCCAATTGGTTGACTAGAAAAAGCAGTGGTAAAATAAACAATTCCTGTAATTATAATTCCCACTAGAAAAATGACTAAACTCCAACGATATTTTTTTTGCATCTTAAATTACACCTTTATTTTTTTCTCAATTCCATTATGCTACTATTATTTTTGATGAACAATTAAAGAAAGGTTTAAATAAAAATGGAATTAATGATCTCTACTTTTTACCTGACTTTTGCAGCTGCGATTAGTATTATCATTGCACAGGCACTAGAAAAAATTTCCGTCAATTACATTAGTATGCTAATTGGAGTTATTTTTGCATTAGTCCCATTTTTAAATCATCATGTTGCGCCATTTAATTCTGAAACATTTATGGAACTAATTATTGCACCTTTACTATTTTTTGAGGGGCAAAAAACGCAACTTTACAATATTCGCAATCGATTTAAGAGTATTTTAGGAATTACCGTTGTTATGGTGTTGTTTGCGGTAATTGCTGCGGGATTTAGTATCCATTATTTAAGCAATCTTGGCATTGCTCTTTCCTTTATTATTGCCAGTATCAGTGCTCCAACTGATGCAACTGCGACTGAATCGGTTACTAATAATTTGATTTTACCCCACAAGGTAGAAGGTTCACTTAAAACTGAGTCACTTTTTAATGATGCCTCTGGAATTATTTTATTGGACATGGCCTTACTATGGTTTGAAAATGGCACTATCAACTACGGCCAAACTCTCCAAAATTTTCTTTTTTCCTCTCTTGGGGGAGCCGCAATTGGTTTTGTAATCGGCTGGATATTTATTATGTTTCGGCAATTTTTAACTAGATCTCGATTTAATGCTCTCAATGCTCAAAATATTATTTACTTACTAAGTCCTTTTTTAATTTATGCAATTGCAGAAGAACTTAGCGTCTCAGGAATTATTGCTGTTGTAGTTGCTGGTTTATTTCATAATGCTGAAAGACAGTATTCTGTCTTACTTAATCCACGACAAGTTCAAATTGGTAGCAATCTTCAGAGTCTAATTTCAGAAATTTTTAACAGTATTGTTTTTGTAATCTTAGGTTTAATGATTATTCGCATTGGATACAACCGGATTTTAAATTCTCAGATTTGGCTTTGGTTAGCTGTAGGAACAATAATTTACTTGGCTAATTTAATTGTTAGATTTTTATACAGCCTTCTTATCATGAAATTTGATAGTAAAAATGCTGCAATTTTTGCCTTAGGTGGTGTTCATGGAGCGGTAACTTTAGCCTTGGCACTCACCATTTCTCAAAAATTTCTCGGGCAATCAAACTACAATTTATTAATGATGTCTGAAGCTACTTTGATTTTGCTTAGTATGATTATTCCAACTATTATTTTTCCTTTCATTCTGCCTCACCAACTTAGTGACTATGAATCTCAAAGAATGACTATCAAGTTTAGAAATGAAATGGTTAAACAGGCAATCATTGCTGTTCACCATATGTACCTACCTAAAAAAGTAAAGCGTCATATCCTTTTTAGCCTACTTTTACAAAAACAAGCTATCAATACCCCTGATTCTCTTCGTCAAATCTTTCGTACAATTGATCAACCCAGTTTATCTTCAGAAGAGCGCTATTTAGAGCGTCTAGCTTATTACCGCGTCTTTGCTATTGAACGTAATTATTTAGAAGAAATTGCTCAAAAGGAAAGTAAATATCAAAAATGTCTTTTAACACTTTACAATGAAATTTTAATTGCTGAATCCCTTACTCTAGAAGATTACATAGAAGAATAAAAGCATCACGCAATATAATGCGTGATGCTTTTTACTTAAATAATTTTTCCCACCAATGTTTCTTTTTAACCTTCATTTGCATTTGCGCTAAACTTCGATTCACATGGGCCAAGCTCTTTAAGGCATCTTCTTCAGCAGCTTTAGGACTAACCTTTTCTGCTGAAGTGGTATTAGCTGTCTGTGAACTAGAAACTGTCTGAGATGAAGCAACCTTATTAGATTTCTTTTCTTCAGGTTGTGGCAACTGCTTTGTAGCCGCAATCAACTTTTGATTTTGATCTTCAATACGAGTTACTTGCTTTTGCAAAGTTTGAATTGCTTCATTTTGACCAGTAATAGTCTCTTTTACCATCATTAAAAGTTTAATAACTTCTTGAGCATCTACCATTGTTTTAGTGTTTACTTTGTTATCGGGTAAATTCTTGCTCTTTTCAGACTTGGTAGTTTTCCCATTAACTTCAAAAATTTGCTCAGCAGCTTCTTGTAGCGTTAAATCATCATTCTTAGATAATTCTTGTAACTTATGTAATTCTTCTAGATTCTTTTTACTATATAAACGTGCTTTTTGTTTTGTACGTTGATAGTAATCTCTATTGTCTGTAACTTTTTCAATAAGTAATGAATATTTACGCAGCGTCGCTACACTAATACCCAAGCTTTTAGCAGCTTGAGCAGGTGATTCAAAGCCTTCCAAATTATTATCTTTTTCTGCCATCTTCTCCCCCGTTTTTCTTACTCATGTTTATGCAGTAATGTCTTCTTATGATTATAACGTTCAATTCCTAGATTAATCAATTTTGTAATTAGTTCAGTGTAAGGAATTCCTACTTCTTCAAATAACTTAGGGTACATTGAAATATTTGTAAAACCAGGCAAAGCATTTACTTCGGTCAAAATAATTTCATTATCACCATCACGTAGCATTGAATCAATCCGCGCCATACCGCTACACTCTGTAACTTGGAACACTTTTAAGGCATTCGAACGAACTTTTTCGACAATTCCTTCAGGCAAATCGGCTGGAATCTGTAATTGTGAAGTAGAATTATCATCATACTTATTTTCATAAGTGTAGAATGAATCTTTAGCATTAGTAATTTGTCCCACTCCAGCAACAATCGGTTTATCATTTCCTAAAACTGCAGTTTCTACTTCGCTTCCATGAACAGTTTCTTCTACTAAGACTTTATCATCGTATTTAAAAGCATCTTTTAATGCTGCTTGATATTCTTGCGCATTTAAAACATGGTGCACACCTACTGATGAGCCTTGGTTAGAAGGTTTAACAAACAAATCTTTTCCTAATTTTTGTGAGACATAGTTATAATCAAGCTTTTTATTTTCTTTGTCGTCATATTCATAACGGCTAATACTAATCCAGTCTGCTACTTTTACGCCAACACGTTGTGCTAAGATCTTGGTCATTTCTTTGTCCATGGTTATTGCAGCACCTAAGACATCATCTCCAACAAATGGCTTATCAATTACTCTAAACAGACCTTGCAATGAACCATCTTCACCCAAGTTTCCATGCACAATTGGGAAAAAGACATCAATTTCAGGACGATCTTCTAACTGAATTAAATTAGAAATATTTTTTACTTGATGTGGATTTGTAACGGTCATCTTTGGATCATCAAGTACCTTGCGTGAATCTTCGTCTCCCGCTAAATAGCCATCATTAGTAATCCACATTGGATAAACATCAAATTTATTAGTATCAATTGCGTTATAAATATTATGAGCTGACATAATGGAAACTTCATATTCTGAAGAATTCCCTCCAAAAATCAACCCTACTTTAATTTTATTAGACATAATTTTTCTCCTTATTAGCCCCTAAATCCTTATTATACATAACCAAGTTACCAGAGTGATAATTTTTTCTAAAAAAGTCAAAAAATATTTCAATTTCTTGCTAAAAAATTTAAAAATTAACTATAATTAAGACATGAAAGGATGTTGATTTAAGATGCAATTTAAGCGAGCAATTTCTATTACTTTAATTAGTGCTGCATTCCTTATTCCAGCAGTAAAACCCCCTACTATTCAAGTAAATGCGGCTACTTTTACCCAAGCAGAAAATAATAAAATTAAATCTTTTCAACAAAGCTATGCCAATCTTCCTAAGCAAGCTTATTCAAAGAGTAATCTTTATGCAAGTGCTCCTAATTTAACTAAGCCCTTTTCACCCGGTAGTTTAAATTCTTCTTATCTTTCAACCCAATTAGATTATATTAATTTTTATCGTAGCTTATTTGGCTTAACTTCTATTACTAGTAATCCTACTGACAATGAAAATGCCCAAATTACGGCTAGTGTAATGGCCGCAATTAATGCAGATCCTTTCGTAAACCAACATGGTTTACCAAGTGATAAACGCCCCAATTTTATTAGTAAGATGTATTGGTCAATCGCCAAAAATATTTCAGCTAGTTCAAATTTAAATTTTAATGTCGCTAATCAATCTCCTGGAGAAGTTATTCGTGATTTAATCACCGATAGTTATAACTTAGATGGCAGCGACACTGGTCACCGCGCTTGGCTACTTTCTACACGTTTAACTACAACTGGATTAGGAGCCGCTTATGGAACCAATGGTTATCGCTATTCTGTTCAACAAGTAGCTTATGCAACTGACAGTTTTAACTCACCTAGTGCACCTTCTGTAACCTATCCAAGTGCTGGTGTCTTCCCAATCGAACTTCTTAAAGGAGAAAATGTTGCTTGGTCTTTATATTTATCTGATCAAACAATTAGTAAAACTCCTAAAATCACTATTACTGATCTAGACACTGGTTCTAGCTCAGCTGCTACTAAAGTCCATAATTATTCTAGTCAGGGATATGGTAATTTTGCTACTATCTTAACTTATTTCCCTGGTAATATTAAATTGGTCAATGGACATGCTTACAGCGTAAAGATAAACGGAATTGAAAATTATACCTTTAAGCTTTTTAAATTAGGAGCTGCCTCTTCTGAATCTCCTACTTCAACACCAAGTTCTGCTACTAATAATGTAGCACCTAATTACAATATCTCTCCTATTCCTAAAGTAGATTTAAACCAAAATCAAAGTGATACTGATACTTCTGATTCTTCTTCTACTGGTAATAACGGTATTTTGCCACGTAATGATACAAATTCATCAACTGACATGAACTTTGCTTTACCAACTTTTAATATCAACTCATCTAATGATGATCAAACTTCTACCTCTTTGAATGAAGAAGTTATTACAACTGATCCAAACTTAATTTTAGAAGCAGATAAATTAAGAGATACTTTAAATAATAAGCGACAACTTAATCCCGTGGTCTTTGGTCGTTCTTACCAAAACGGAACAAAATACTATAATTTAGGAACTAACCAATGGTATAGAAACTTTTATATTACATCGAATCCTCAGCTTAAAGCTGGAGTAATTTCAATTGGAACAAACAATATTGATACAACAGTTTATTCAAGTCCTTATTTAATGTTGCAACATCCTACTTTTACTCATTTAACTCCTGGAAGGAGTTATCCTTATGGCCAAAGTATTATTATTGGGAATACAGCTTGGTATTACTTAGGACCTAACCAATGGATAAAACAACCTGTCTCTTTAACGAATAATTTAATATAGAAAAAAGCATAGCTTCAGTTTTAACTGAATCTATGCTTTTAATTTGAGCTTGTTAGTTGCCAGCAAATTGTACTAATAATAAATAATCCCACACCTATAATTACCAATTCTAAGAAAATACCACTAGCAATCTCTAACCAATATCCAATTGCTAAAGGTAAACTTTCCACACTAAACAGCATTGGAGTTAAAGCCAAAATACCGTAAATAATAATGCTCAGTGCTCCTGTCCACATTCCTGCACTACTTAAAGTATGGAAAAATCCTTTGCCTGAAAGGTGAAGCATCATATCTTTTAGAATAGCAATTAAAGAAATAATACATAATACACTTATTAAAACATTTACTAAAACAAATAAAGTTTCAATATTTGCAGCTAAAGTAAGGTTGGATAGATTAAATCCTGTAATAATTGCATATATCCCCTGCGTATTATTCTTCTTTAAAATCTTTTTAACGGATTGCGCTTCTGTTGAAGAATTATCATTAATTTTAGTAAAAATTACTGTCTTAATTTCTTCTGCAACACTTGCCGTTTCTGTCCTAAACAAATGAAAGCCCAAGGTATAATCGATCATTGCATCTGCAATTGGCTTGGTTTGTTTAGTAGTTAGAATGTTGCTTGTATCTCCATTACGATTGGCATTAATTGAATTGGCAAAATTATCAAACTTATCATTGATATAACGTTCAACCACTACACTATTATTTTCTTTAGCGAGTTGTTTTTTCATAAAGCTTGGATTCATAAAAGTTACCAAGCTAAAAATTAATGTCAATAAAATAAAAAATGATAAAATAAGCGATTTTTTATTATGAAGATTTTGAGCGTGATTGATCCGTCGTAATTCACTACGCGAACCTACTTGCATCTGCTGACCCCTTTATTAATTACTTTTCGGTAAACATTGTATTGATAGCTTCAAAAACTTTATCCATATCAAAGTTTTCAATAATTTTATTACCTTGTTCCAAAGCTTCTTTTGTCTTAACATCTGGGTAATCCAAGAAAGTTGACATGAAAGTTTTTACCATGATGTCTGAAATTTCTTCTGGAGTTACCTGTAATTCCTTTTGCTTGAGAAAAATACTTCCACCACCACTAACAATAAAATTGAGTCCAATTTTAATTTGGTGATCAGTACCTAACTCGTCTTTCACACCTTCTTCAATTAGCCAGCTATCAAGTAGTTGACCCCATTTTTCAAGGGAATCATCACTTTTAAGGACATTATTTAGTAGGCGTGAAATTCCTTCATCTCGTTCACCTAATTCAAGCAAAATATAGATAAACAATTTCATTTTTGCATAAACACTTACATTTGCAAATTTTTCACTATTAACCACTTTTAAAATTGTTGACATAAAACTAGTCACAATTTCATTCATTAATTTACTTTTATGTGGATAGTAAGATTGAAGTAATGATTTAGAAATCTCAGATTCATCTGCGATCATTTGCAAAGAAACATTTTTTAAACCATCTTGACGTAAAAGTGAGAAGGTATTTCTTAGAATAGTTCTCCGTCTTTGCATATTTTTTTGTCTAGCCATACTTTATCCCCTTCATTTCTCTTAATTTCTAATCAGTAACATTATATCAGCAATGTTTTTTTAATAGCTATATATACGCCTTATTTTTTTACATTTCCTGATTTTTTAACAAAATTGAAAATTATTGCTAAACAGATAATGAAAGCTAAAGATAAGATTAAAGGAATTCTTGTAGTTGGAATCACAAATAAAATCACTAAAATTGCCACATAAAAAATAATTGTTAGCCAATCAGTAAACGGTGCTCCTGGCATCTGAAATTGGCCTAATTCATTTCTTTTTGCTTTTCGATACTTTAAGTGACACCACATTATAATTAACCAGACCATGATGAAATTAATTGTTGACACTGTAGAAACAACATCAAATATTTTTCCTGGCATAACGTAGTTCAAAATGACAATTACAAATAAAATTAATGAAGAAAAGGTAAGCGCACGGTCAGGAACGCCATGACGACTTATTTTTCCTAATCTTTTAGGTGCATGACCGCTATAAGCAAGTGCATACAGAGAACGACTTGTACTAAAAATAGCACTGTTAGTAGCACTCATAGCTGCAGTTAAAACCACAAAGTTTAAAATTCCTGCAGCAGCTGGGATTCCAATCGCACTAAATACTTGAACAAACGGACTTGAAGTTGTCTTAATTGTATTCCAAGGTTGCACAGCCATAATTGCAATCATTGAACCAATATAAAAGAGCCCAATTCTAAGTGGCAAACTGTTAATAGCCTTAGGAATATCCTTTTCCGGCTCAGCAGTTTCACCTGCTGTTAAACCTACAATTTCAATTCCTACAAAGGCAAAAATCACCATTTGAAATGAAGTTAAAAAGCCACTGAATCCCTTGGGGAAAAATCCCCCATGAGAAACAATATTAGTTAAAGATACTGTATTTCCACCAACATGCATATGAAGCAAAATCATAATTAGTCCGGCACCAATTAAGGCTACAATTGCTAATACCTTAATCATGGAGAACCAGCTTTCTAGCTCACCAAAGAGTCCAACATTTAGACGATTTATTAATAATAAAATTAAAATAATTACTAACGGTCCCACCCATTGAGGTAAATCAGGAAACCAATATTTTAAATATATTCCTGTTGCTGTTAAATCTGCCATCGCTAAACTGAGCCAACATGCCCAGTAGGTCCAACCAGCTACAAATTCTACTCTGTCCCCCAAATAGGTCTTAATTGAACTAATAAATGACGATTGATTAGGAGAAGAAAGAATTAATTCTCCCAAGGCACGCATCATAAAGAAAGTTATAATTCCTACTACCAAATAAGATAAAATAATTGAAGGTCCACTACTTTTAATGGCTGAACCCGAGCCTAAAAACAGCCCAGTTCCAATAGCCCCTCCAATTGCAATCATCATTACGTGACGGCTTTTCAGGGAACGATTTAATTTTTGAGTTTCCTTTTTAGCCATATGTATTTCTCACCTTCCTACTATATTTTTGTTAGTGTAATAGTTTAATTATAGAGATTAATAAGGCAAGAAACAAATTTTTCTAAAAGAAAAAGCTTGAGATTTTCATCCCAAGCTTTTTGCTTAATCATTAATTCTATTTTGTTCATCAAAAATTTGGTGAATTGATTTATCGTTATAAATATAATCAATTCCCTTTGCAAGTAAACGATCAACAGATAATCGTACCATTCGATCTGGATATTTACTATGCTTAATAGTATCAGTTACCACGATTTGCTCAATTGGTAATTTATTTAATCGCTCAATAGCATCCTTAGATAATAAAGCATGAGTTGCAGCTACATAAACTTTCTTTGCACCTGCAGCTAAAACTGACTTAGTTGATGAAGATACTCTCGCACCTGTATCAATTAAATCATCAACGATAATTACCGTTTTATCCTTAACATCACCAATCATATCATGAACTTCAGTATCATAACGTGCACCACGTTGATCTACAATAGCAATTGGTGCATTAAAGTATGATCCGAAAGTTCTTGCTAGTTTTGCGCCTGAGTGATCAGGTGAGACAACTACAACATCTTCTTCATCTTTACTTGCAATTCCATTATCTAAAAAGTATTGTGCTAAAATTGGCATTGCGTGTAAATGGTCAACCGGAATATTGTAGAATCCTTGAATTTGTGAAGCATGTAAATCTACTACAATTAAATCATCAATCTTATGTAATTGTAATAAGTTAGCAAGTAACTTTGCAGTAATTGGCTCACGTGAACGATTCTTAGTATCAGAACGTGAATAAGCCATATAAGGAATAACTACATTGATTGAGTGTGCTGAAGCGCGTTGCAAAGCATCTAAGACGATCATTAATTCCATAAAGTTTTCGTTTACAGGATCTTGAATTGATTGAATGACGTAAACATCACAACCACGGACACTTTCTGTAATATTTACTTGAATTTCACCATCACTAAAGTGATGCACAGCGGTTTCAAGTAAAGGAGTATCCAAAGCCCCAGCAATTCTTTCAGCTAAAACTTGATTTCCACCAAGTCCAATTAATTTCATTGGGTGTAACATTTGATGCAGTTCTTCTTTATTCATTTTTTAAGCCCTTCTTTAAGAAAATACCTATTCTCTAATAATTATAACCAAAATGTTCCCTAAAAAGGTAACTTTAATTAATTTAGCTAAAAAAGTCTTTGATTACATCTAATAATTTTAAACTATGGACCACGTAACTTTCATGAGTTTGTCTTGGCATAACAATCAAGCGACAATTTGGAATAAGGCCACTATACCAACGAACGTGCTCAACTTTTACCCAATCTTTTTCTCCTACAATACTTAACACAGGAATATTTATTTTTTTCAACTGGTCTACTGGAATTTTTGTTTCTTTCAAAGCTACTTTACTATCCTGATCACCTTGAAAGAAGCGTTTAAACCCATTAGATAAAATATGTCCTGCACTTACCCCATTACCATTAACGTAACTGCCGACGACAATTACCTTTTCAACCAGATCAGGATATTTTCTGGCAATCCAAAGGGCATCAACTCCACCTGCCCCATATCCCAAAATGTAAGGCTTGCTAAGATTTAATTTTTTAATGAAGGCAACAATATCCTTTACCTCGTTTTGATAATGTTCACTAGGCTTACCAGTGGATAAACCATGACCTCTCATATCCGGCACATAAAGTGTGTAATAAAGTGATAATGGCGAAAGCAACTTATCAAATACACTTCCATCTTGATGATGTCCATGCAATAAAATTAAAGGATGACCATCACCTAAAGTTTGATAATATAATTCAACATTATTGATGCTGACTCTCATTACTATAAATTTCTCCCCTATAAGTGCAAATTACTAGCCTTTAACTAACTATTTTTGGTAAAATATAGTTATCAAAATAACAAAGGAGATGTGAATAATGACAAACGAATCCGTATTTTTTAACCCTGGAGATGCAATTTCTGCTTCTCATGACTTTACTCAATTAAGACGTAGTGCACAAATCTTTAAAGCAGAAAAACCAACTAGTCGACAACTTGTAATTGCTCAAAATGACCAAAGTGGATCTTACGCTGTTTATTACGCAGATGCCGCTAAATCAACTGGCACTGCTTATCACATCAAAGAAAAAATCTAATCCTTAATATTTACTTTTTGAAAGGAAGAAGCTTTTTTAGCTTCTTTTTTCTTTAATTCTTGTGCTTGAACCTTCTTTTCATGCATTAAACTCTTAATTATTACGTGCCAGACACGATAGTTTGCTCTAAAATTATCAGGAATTTTTTTAGGATTTAAGTCGTGAACCATGCTATCAGATCTTTGCCAATAATGATAATAAGGATGTGAAATAAAATAAAATCCATTTGTAAGAGAAACATATTTCACATTAAAAATTTGGTCCTCCATAAAAGCTAGATCTTCTACAAAACGCATCTTGTACTTTCGTACAATATCTGTACGATAGCCCTTATTCCAAGTGTAACCTTTGACTGGAGAGTTAAAAACATTTGTAATTAACATATAGGCTTGTTTTTTGGTTAATAATCCTGCACCTTTTTTGATTCCGATTGCCTTGCTAATAGTTTTTCGCGGTGAATCGATCCAAAAACCACAAGACACCATCCCTACTTGGGGATTTTTTTGAAAAGCATCTATAAAAAAGCTTGTATAACCTGAATCAACCCAATCATCCCCATCATGGAAGGTAAAATAAGGAGTATCAACATGATCCATCCCTACATTTCTTGCATCAGATAGTCCACCATTTTTTTTATTAATAATTTCAAAAAATGGAAATTTGTCTCGATAAGATTCTGCTACTGCAGCAGTGTTATCTTTTGAACCATCATTAACAATTAATAATTTAAAATTTAAATCGTCTTGATTTGCCAATGCATCTAAAGCTCGGCCAAGATATTTTTCCATATTATAAACCGGCATAATTACGGTTAAAAGCGGCTGTCGCAACAAAATATCCTCTCCTTTTCGACATAATTATATCATCTTCACAAATATTTAACTAATTTCCTTATCTTTTTGCGCTATAATATAGTCTAATAATATTTTTAAAGTAATAAAAGGAACTTATAAACTATGAAAAAATTATTAAGCATTTTTCCAATCATCTTCTTTGTTACCTTACTTGGTTTAACTTTTACGCTTAAGCCCCATTTAGTTAAAGCCGACGACAGTGACACTCCTGTAGTTACTTTAGGAGGTTCTTTAACATCTTCCCAGCGTCAGAGTACTCTTGATACTTTGATTGCACCATTAAATGGCGCATCTTATAAAACAATCACAGTCACTGGAAATGATTTAGTCAAATATCTCAATCCTTCTGGCGCTAGTTTTACTTCCCACTCCGGCGTCTGGTCTAGTGCTCTAATTCAAAAAACTGCTAGTGGAAGTGGAATTAACGTCCACATTCTTTCTTATAATGGGCACAATAATATCACAACTATCACTGCTAACCAATACAAAAATGCAGCTTTAACAGCTGGAATTACCGATGCTGATATTTATGTTACTTCACCAGTTCCAATTGACGGCTCAGGTGCATTAGCAGGAGTTTATGCTGCCTATGCTAAAAATGGCGATAAACTTGATCAAGACCAAATCAATGCCGCTCAAAACGAAATGGAAACTTTAAGTAAAATTACTCAAGCCAATGATGAAAAATCCGGTTACAGTGATGCTCAATTAAATAATGCAGTTGCTGGTGCAAAATCTGAAATGGCTAAACAAGGTCAAAATATTTCTAACAGTCAAATTCGAGATATTGTAAATAATCAAATAAAAATTAATCATCTTGGCGATACAATTACTAATAATCAAAAACAACAGATTATTAATATTTTAATTCAAATTAAAGACAGCGGCGCTTTAAAAGATAAAAGTTTTGGCCAACAGGCCAATAAAGTTAGCAACCAAATTCAAGCAGGAGCTAAAAATATTTTTTCTAAATTAAACACTCCTGATACTCGCAACTGGTTCCAACAATTAATTGATTCAATTACTTCTTGGTTCAAGGGTGTATTTGGTAGTACAGCAATTTTTAAACTCTAAAAGAGTGAGGAATATTCCTCACTCTTTCTTAGGCATTTCATCCATCACTTTATTTAATTTATGATCTACATAAATATTACCTGCTGACTTGTCGTGACCTTTTACCCACTTATAGTGAGGATTGGGAAATAATGCCAGTAAATTTTCTACTCGCTGCCAATATTCTTGGTTCTTTACTGGACCAGTTGTTGTTCTCCAACCTCTTTTTTTCCAGCCAGGAATTCGACTAATATTATCCAAAACATACTTTGAATCAAGACAAAATAATAAATTTTCTTTATTAAATCCGAGTTCAACTAGAGCAGCTAAGGAATTTATAAAGGCGGTTAGCTCCATTTGATTGTTTGTGGCCCCATAAACTCCACCTGCACCATCATATCTATTGCCACCTTTTTCTTCAATTAAATAGGCCCAAGCCGCTTTATCTGTCTTTTTAACATGTCCTCCGCGAACATTACCTGTATTACGTGTGCCACCATCAGTAAAAATCGTAGCAAAATACTCACCAGGATTAGTTTCTTTTTGATTTTCTTTCTTATCTATAAACTCCTCTGCTTCATTCAAAGTCGTAAATGATTTATAAACTGCTCCTGAAAATCCGGAAACTTGCTCCTTTGCTTCATTCCAACTTGTATAAATTCCTGGTCTTTTTCCTTTTCTTACTGCATAAAATTTCATTTTTCACACTTTTTCTTTCTTAGTTTCATCATGTTAACATATTAATTGTGTATCATTAATTATAGCGGTTCCTTATCCTTAAGTGTAGAAAGGAGGTTATTTTGTTTTTTAATCATAGAAAATATACTCAAACGGCTGAACGTGGTCGTAAAAAATCCGAAAAGCAAAAAGATCCAAGTTTTGCTACTTTAGTATCGTTAGGACTTTTGGCCACTTTTACTCCAACTCGTTGGTTAATGCGCCTGCATAAGCGGAAAATTATTCGTAACTTCAACTATGAAAAGCCTAAATCTCCTAAAAAACAAATTCCAATTATTTATATTCATGGCTTTCGTGGTGGAGAGTATACGACCCAAAAATTAGTTGATGATATGACTGAACGTAAAAATAATCCTGGCTATCTTAAAGTTACAGCTGATTTATTTGGTAACCTTACTTTAGAAGGAACGTGGACAAATGATGAACACCCAATTATTCAACTCGTATTTAAACAAAAAGTAGTTGGGCTATATGCTATTTGCTACTACTTACGCTTTAGCTTGGCTTTTTTAGCAAAAGAATTTAATTTTGATAAATACGATACCGTTGCTCATTCTTTAGGAGCACCTTCCATCATTAAAGTTGAAATACAAACTGCACACCGTAAACATTTTCCACGCTTAGACAAGGCTGCTTTAATAGCAGGTCCCTTTGATGGTGTAATGTATCTTGGAGATATCCCCAACGTTAATCAACTAACGGAAAAAAGTAGCCCTACTTTCAAAACTTCTGCTTACTTTGCTTTATTGCGTCAAAAAAAGCAATTTAATCCTCACGCTTCTATTTTAAATATTTACGGTAATGTGTTAGACAAAACTAACACCGATCGCTTCATTTCCGTAACCTCAGCCAAGTCTATTCGCTATATTCTTGCTCCACGTGTTAAAAGTTATCAAGAATTAGAAATTCGTGGTCCAATGGGAGAACATAGCATGATGCATGATGATCCTTTAGTGATGGAAACAATTGCTCATTTTTTTAAAATCAAAGATAAATCTCACATTAGGAAGGAATAAGCTATGCTTTCACCCCATGACCTAATTCGCCTAATTTGGGCTGTTAACACTGTATTAGCTTTTTATGTTGTTTTTCACCGCAAGCGTTCTGTAGCCACCTCTTGGGCCTGGCTAATCGTCTTATTAAGTATGCCAATCATTGGGTTTATTTTATATGGCTTTATGGGACGAGAACTATCCGATGAAAATCTTTTTGCCATTAATAAACAAAACCACATTGGACTTAAAAAGCTCAATCGTTTACTTCCACAAAATCCTCCTCAAGCAGGTAAAAGTGATACTTCTAACGAAGCAAAAAATTTAATTCAATATTTCAATTTTCAAAAAGAAGCTCCTCTTTCAAAAAATAATCGTGTTAAATTTTATACAGAAGGGCATGAAAAATTTGAAAATCTTTTTAAAGACATAGAAAATGCTCAAGAAACTATTAATGTAGAATACTACTCATTTATGAATGATGATATTGGAAACGAATTTTTAGATCATTTAATCAACAAAGCTCGGCAAGGAATTAAAGTCCGGGTAATTTATGATCCTTGGGGGTCACCAGGCGCTAGTAAAACTTGGTTTAAGCCGTTAACTGATTTAGGTAGTGAAGTAGTTGCTTTTATTACTGCTCAAAATATGGTTACCAAATATCGTATGAACTACCACCTCCACCGCAAAATAGTAGTTATCGACGGTAAAATTTCCTGGACAGGTGGATTTAACGTAGGAGATCAGTATCTTAATCGTTCAAAAAAATTTGGCTTTTGGCGTGATACTCACGTGCGTTTAGTTGGTTCTGCTGCTTGGATGCTTCAAGAACGTTTTGTAATGGATTGGAATGCATCAGTCAAAGATGATAAAAATCTTATCAAATTTTCTCCTAAGCTTTTTCCTCCAATTAAAGAGAATAAATTTTCTGAAAAAGATGTAGCTACTCAAATCATTAGCGATGGGCCCGATCGCTCGCTTCCTTACTTGCGTAACGGCATGATGAAAATGATGTTAATGGCTAAAAAAACACTTTGGATTCAGACACCTTACCTAATTCCAGACGATCCCATGATTGCGACCTGGGTTACTGCCGCTCACTCTGGAGTAGACGTTCGGATTATGATTCCCAGCATGCCAGACCATCCCTTTATTTACCGCGCTACTCAGTGGTATGCAAGATTTTTAATGAATGAGGGAGTTAAAATTTACATTTACAATAATGGTTTTATCCATGCTAAGACCGTTATGGTTGATAATAAATTTTGTGCAGTCGGTTCAATGAACCAAGATTTTCGTTCATACACTCTCAACTTTGAATGTGATGCATTTTTTTACAATCGCAGCGTTACTCGTAAATTAAAAGAAATCTTTATTAAAGACAGTCAAATTTGCACTCAGCTTACTCCTGCCATTACTGCAAGCTGGTCTCGTTGGTTACGCTTTAAACAAGCATTTTCTCGTTTATTAAGTCCAATCCTATGAAAAAACATCCCTTTTTCAAGAGGGATGTTTTTACATTATTTGCCTTACTTCAATTCTAGTTCCTGGTTCTACATAATGACGCAAAATACCAATAATTTCTTCAACTCCCTTATTAAAGCGAAGGGAATATGCTTGGCGCGTTTTAGTTTGAAAAATTGCCATTACACTTGGTTTCCCAATTGTTGGTACACTAATTAAAGTAATTTGAGCAATCTCACTATACTTTAAAGTACGTTTAAAATAGCCAGCTGTTACTAATCTTTTTTTTGCAAAACCCGAAAAGCCATCAATTACACTCATCGTAATAATCGCTGCTATAAATACATTAGTAATCAAAGTTGGTTGAGCAAAATAATTAAAGCTATAACCGATAATTAAAATAATTATTACCCAGACAATACCTGAATAACGATATTTTGCCCTGGTTTCAATCATCGCTTGCCAGTACCAGCTATAGATCGTATAAACAATTACAGCAAGATCACAAAGTATATAAAATTCGTTCATAGAAACTCCTTAGACATTTTCTTTATCAATAATCTTACAACAATTTACAGCTTTTTTCTTTAGAAAGATCTTCTACTTTTAAGAAAATTCTTTAATTTCAGATTGAGTCAAGGAACAACTTGCTCTAAAATTATTTCTGTACTAATTAAAGAAAGGACACCAAAATGCAAATTTTACATCTCTATCAGCCTTTTTTTGATGGAAATAACTGGGCTCATGTCCTAACCAGTGGACGCGACTGGCTAATGATTTTAACTTTAATTTTAATGGAATGTCTTCTTTCAGTAGATAATGCGGTTGTCCTTGCTGCTCAAACTCAAGCACTTCCTAATGAAGAGCAGCAAAGAAAGTCCCTTATTTATGGCCTTTGGGGTGCTTATCTTTTCCGCTTTATCGTTATTGGTGTGGGAACATATTTAATCCACTTTTGGGAAATTAAATTACTTGGAGGCCTTTACCTTCTATATTTAGTTTATAAATATTTTTATGAACTTAAACATCCTAAAGAAACCGCCCAAAAAGAAGCAGCTCTTGAAAAAAAGGAAAAAGAGAAATTACTTGCAAGTGGCAAACATAAACATCACTTATCACTTTTCTGGCGAACTGTGATTTCAATTGAATCAATGGATATTGTTTTTTCAATTGATTCTGTTTTAGCGGCTTTAGCAATGTCTAATAATCCTGTGGTTGTTTTAATTGGAGGAATGATTGGAATCTTATGCATGCGTGGTGTCGCAGAAATCATTATTAAATTAATGAAAATTATTCCTGAACTCCAAACCATGGCCTATCTTTTAATTACAATTATTGCCCTTAAGCTTTTGGTTTCCCTTCCCCCACTTAATTTTAAAGTCCCAGATAGCATCTTTGCGCTAATCGTTTTTTCAACAGTGGGTGGAACAATTATTTTTCACTACTTGCGTCCAGCTAATCGTCATCATTAACCTTATTTTCTAGTATTATTTTTTTCAAAGCAATTGCTTGATTATGCTTAAGATTTTTTGCACCATATAAGAAAAGAACATCCCCAGCTGCTAATTTTTCAGTTACAAGTTCAGTAAATTCCTGAAAGTGGGGATTTTTCTTTAACTCTAATTTATACTTTTTATAAAACTCTTCCCAACGTTCATCTTGATGATTGAACCACTTACGCAATTCACTGCTAGGGGCAATTTCCTTATCCCATAAATCTAATTTTGCCCGCACTTTGCTCATTCCTCGAGGCCAAAGTCGATCTACCAAAATTCGATAACCGCTTGGCTGATTTTTATCATAAATTCTAACTACTTTAATTTCACTCATTTTTCTTTCCATTAATTAATCTAATCATCTCAGTATTGAAAGGACTGTTTACTTTGAATTATAGTGAGTTTTTTACCAATCGTCCAACCGAAGAAATTGCTCAAGACCTACTAGGTCGTACTCTTTCTTTTGATAATGGCCAAGAAACTTTAGCTGGCACAATAGTTGAAACTGAAGCCTACCTAGGGCCCAAAGATCGCGCTGCCCATTCATATAATGGCAGACGCAGTCAAGCAAATGAAGGCTTATATTGTCCAGGAGGACATCTATATATTTATTCCCAACGCCAATATTTTTTCTTTGATGTAGCTACCCAAGAAAAGGATAATCCCCAAGGAGTTTTAGTACGAGCAATTGAACCAACTGCTGGACTTACAACAATGATTAAAAATCGTAATGGCAAAAATGGTGCCTTAGTCACTAATGGCCCAGGAAAATTAATGCAGGCTTTTGGCATCCATAGCCGTAAGTGGGATCTTGCTTCCTTAGAAGAATCTCCTTTTACTATTGATCTAACCTCTAAGCGTCCCATTGAAAAAATCCTCGCTTTACCCCGAGTTGGTATTAATCAATCTGATCCTGAATGGGCTAATAAAAAGTTACGTTATATCGTTGCAGGTAATCCTTTTATCTCAGATATTAAGAAAAAAGAAATCAAAACTTCCCATGGATTTGACAAAAGTTAAAAAATCCGTTATTATTTGGCACAGTTAAATAATCTCCAATACAATAGAGGTTGCAAATATCACGAAAGATTTAAGAGCTCACGACTAGCAAAGAAGATTTCTTTTAGGATATTTGCCGAAATTAGTTATTGAGTCGTGTTAATAATTAGTTGGGCTACAAGAGAATATCTTGTAGACTGTCCTGGCTTAGCTTCAGGGAGCGCTATCTGATTTGGTTTAAATACTGATGATTTTTCACCTCGTTGTTTTGTAACAGCGAGGTTTTATTATGCTTTTATTGTGTTGGCTTAATTTTTGGAGGATTTTCAAAGTGAAGTCAAAATTAAAATGGCTATCAGCCTTTCTAGCTTTAGTTTTAACTTTGGTGATTGGTTTAAATACTAGTCATCAAAAAGTACAAGCTGCTAATCCGGTTCTAAAAATCGGAATGGAAGCAAATTACCCACCATACAACTGGACACAAACTACCGATGAAAATGGAGCTGTTCCAATTGACGGCTCTAAGCAATACGCTAATGGTTACGATGTTCAAATTGCTAAAATTATTGGTAAAAAACTCCATCGTAAAGTAGTTGTTGAAAAAACTGAATGGGATGGATTGTTACCTGCTTTAACATCTGGCAAGATTGACTTAATTATTGCTGGAATGACCCCTACAGCTGCTAGAAGAAAAGCGATTAACTTCTCTGAGCCTTACCGTAAAAGTACTTTTGTGGTTATTACTAACAAAGACAGTAAATATGCCAAAGCCACTAGTTTAAAAGATTTTAAAAATGCAAAGATTACTGCCCAACAGGGTACCTTGCACTATGACTTAATTAAGCAATTAAAAGGTGCAAAACGTGAACCTGCTATGCGTAGTTTCTCTGCTATGCGTCAAAGTCTCCAATCTGGTACTATTGATGGATATGTAGCTGAAGATATTGAATATCAATCTTACAAAACAGTTAATCCAAATATTGTTGCGGTTAATTTAAATAAAATGTCTGGCTTTAACATTGATAAGAATGACTCAATTACAAGTATTGGTGTTAAAAAAGGTAACACCAAGCTTTTAAATGAAGTAAATCAAGTATTAGCAGGCATTTCTCAAAAAAAGCGTGACCAATTAATGGCTACTGCTGTCAAAGAACAACCTCAAGCAAACTCCAAGAAGGAAAACTGGTTTGTTTCAATTATGCGTCGCTACGGCTCCATGATTTTGAGTGGGGTTGGTATGACCTTACTTTTAGCCTTAGTTGGTACCATTGTCGGTTTCTTCATTGGTTTATTAGTTGGTGTTGTTCGTACTATTCCTACTCCTCGTTCAAAAGGCAAGAAGTTTGGTTTACAGATTATCGATTGGATTTTAGCTGCTTATATTGAAATCTTCAGAGGAACTCCAATGATGGTTCAAGCAGCTGTAATTTACTATGGAATTGCCCAACTCTGGCATTTAAATATTAACCGTACCTTAGCTGCCTTAATTATTGTTTCTATTAATACCGGAGCTTACTTAGCTGAAGTTATCCGTGGTGGGATTAATGCTACTCCTAAAGGTCAATTTGAAGCAGCTAGTGCTTTGGGAATGAGCCATAATCAACAAATGTGGCATATTATTTTACCTCAAGCTATTAAAAATTGTTTACCATCAATTACTAACGAATTTATTGTAAATATTAAAGATACTTCTGTTTTAAGTATTATTTCTGTTTCTGAATTATTCTTTGTCGGAACTACAGTCGCAAGTCAAACCTTCGAGTTCTTCCAAACTTACTTCATTATTTCAGTAATTTACTTAATCTTAACTTTCTCAATTACTCGTATCTTTAACTTTATTGAAAGAAAATTAGAAGGTCCAAAGAATTACAATTTGATGGCTAACCAATTACAACTTAAAGATCCAAAGGAGGCTGGTTTAGAACATGAGCAATAAAGAAGAACATATTTTACGTGTAAAAAATTTACAAAAAAGCTACGGTGATCACACAGTTTTACGTGATATTTCTTTTGATATCAATCAAGGAGAAGCAATTACAATCATTGGTCCATCTGGTGGTGGTAAATCAACTTTACTTAGATGTATCAATTTGCTTGAAGAACCAACTGGTGGAGAAATCCTTTTCCATGGTGATAACATTTTAGAACACTCTTATGACCGTAATAAATACCGCTCTAAAGTGGGGATGGTTTTTCAACAGTTTAATCTCTTCAATAATAAAAATGTCTTACAAAACTGCATGATTGGTCAACAATTAATTTTAGGTCGTTCAAAAGAAGAAGCTAAAGAAGTTGCCATCAAAAATTTGAAAAAAGTTGGAATGGATCCTTTCTTAACTGCCAAACCGCAACAATTATCAGGTGGTCAACAACAACGTGTAGCTATTGCTAGAGCAATTTCTATGGATCCAGAAGTGTTACTATTTGATGAACCTACCAGTGCCCTTGATCCTGAAATGGTAGGAGAGGTTTTAAATACGATGACTAAATTGGCTGAATCTGGGTTAACAATGGTTATCGTTACTCATGAAATGGGATTTGCAAGAGATGTTTCTGACCACGTAATTTTTATGAGCGATGGTTATATCACTGAACAAGGAACTCCAGAAGAAATCTTTCAAAATCCTCAAGAAGAAAAAACTCAAAAATTCTTACGTAACTTTAGAAAAAATGAATTTTAAAATGATGCTTCGGCATCATTTTTTATTTTTCTTAAGTTCAAATAATTGCATTTTTTATGCCAAAGTTTCACAATAAGAGTGTGTAGAAGATTTAAGTTTTTTTAAAGATTTTAAATTTGGAAAGAATGTGTTATTATGTTTTCATTCGTATTTTGGATTTTAGCAATTTGGTTTGTTGTTAATGTAATTTGGATGTGGTTTGTACTTAATAACCAAACCATTCAAAAGACTTTTGCATGGATCAACGTCGCTGCCATCATTATTGGATTTTGGGTATTCTATGGTGTAAGTCACCAACCAGGCGCACTTGCTACAGTATTCATTTGGATGAACTGGATTAACATTGTAGTTGCAATTATTCAATTTTACTTTGGATACCGCAAGAACGACTAATTCATATTTATTATTGAGTTAATTAACTCTTCTACTAAAAAAGAGGACCGAGTTGGTCCTCTTTTTTTTCATTATCATTAGATAATTTCTTGCTCTTCTTGTAATTGTTGCAACTTCCAGCCATTTTCAAAGTGTAATTTGCGTACTTTTCGCAAGCTAGCATAATCACTACTTAGCCCATCAATTGCATCCTGGAGCTTTTTATTTTGTTTACGTAAGGCATTTAATTCTGGATCGTTAATGATACCTTTTAGATGGACTTGCCCAGCAATATAGCGTTTATTGCTTTCAAACTTTTCTTTTAGATTTGCTAAAAGATTTTCATAAGCAACTAATTTTTTATTTAAGACAGTTACTTCCTGGTTTAATTCTTCGAATAGTTTATAAGACATATTAGATTTAATTTTATTACATTCTTCACATGCCAAAATTAAGTTATCTAAATTATTATTCCCTGAGAGTGAAACTGGATCTTTATGATCTACACTTGTACCACGACGTCCACAATATTGACAGCGATACTTATACTTATGACGAATTCGTTCGCGATCTATATAATCTATTTCATTTAGAGAAAAATCTGCTTCTAGACCAATCTTTTGTAAATTTGCCCCCAAATCTCCATTTAAAATTGGTCTCTCAACTTCTCCATCTTCGCTAGCAATTATTTTTAAATTGAAATCTTGACGACTAATCTGCTTTTGGGCAACTTCATTAGCATCAAAATCTTGAATTAAACTTTCAAAGTTTTTTCGTAATTTACTTTTTACCAAATAGTGCTTTTTTGCTAAATTAACTTTTTCGCTCTTTTTTCCTAAAAAACCATAGAGCATATTTTGGGCAATTTCTTGTATCACAGGATTTTCATAATCTTCTGGGTCTAAATTGCGCATTAGACAAATATCACAAATACTTGTTAATTGTGGATTAAGTAGTCCCTCTTTTTTGAAGTGAAAACTATTGAGGCGCAAGCCGCAAGCACTACATTCAAATTTCAATTTGATCCTTCTTCCGTCAGCAAAATATCAAAGGCAATTCTTTGCATCTTGTCTTTACCAGCAAAATCACCCTTAAATAAATCTGGCAAGATCTTTTTAATAAAGTATTGTACACAAGCTAAATCATCAAATTTCTTAATTGTTTCCAAGCTTTCTTTGAACATCTGCATATAAACTGGGTTAGGATTCCCCAATTCAATCTCACCGTAAGCTTCATAAAGTAGGTCTAATTTATCACAAATTGATAAAATTTTACCTTCTAAAGTATCATCTTTTGCTTCACTAAGACGTTTTTTGTAAATTTCCTGAAATTCTACGGGAATTTCATCTTTAATAAACTCAGCCGTCATTTTTTCTTCAACATCCCCAATCATTTTACGTAATTGAGGGGTTGCATATTTAACTGGTGTTTTAATATCACCAATGAAGCGTTCAGTATAGTCGTGATTTAAACTCTTTTCATAAAGAGCCTTCCAGTTAACTTTCTTTTTCCCAACGACTTCTTCAATATCACCCATCATCTGAGCAAGTTGGGCTGTCCTAAAGCTGTGATCAGCCACTGAATGATGTTGGTACTTAAAGTATCCTGGCGCACGATCAATTGATTCTAAACTATCAAAACCTTGAATATAAGCATGTAATCCCATAATATATCTCCTCTCAAAATCTAAATTTTTATTAGATTAGCAAATCTTCAAAGTTTTCGCAAGCCTTTTGAAAAAAAGAAGAAATGCAAATGCATTTCTTCCAGTGTAATATTTAATTACTTGTTTTCGTCTTCTTTAGCTTTGTTTAAGAAAGCTACAACTTCTGCAGCGTGATCAACACGAGCCTTTGAATTAGACTTGTTCTTTGGTCTACGGTGTGGATTAATACCAGTATGAATGTTGTGTGACATGTCTTTATCTTCCTCTCAAATTAATTTTCGAAAATCTTTTATTATCATATCACGAAAAAGCAAGTAATTTCAAGGCTAATCGTAAATTAGCAAATTTTACCACCTAATTTTTCCATTTCTTCTTTAGATAGCTTTTTCCCAGTAAATTCTTCAATCGTTACCGCACCATCTACAATTCCCTCATTATCAGATAAGGCTAATACACTATTGCGTGCATTTAAAATCAAACCAGCATCTAAAAAGCTAAGTTCTGCAGGAGAAGTATACATCTCTAAATCAAGATTATTCTTTACTGGAATTGAAAATTCTGGATCTTTTTTATCTAAGATCACCAATTGGAAGTTTGCTCCAATTGTACAAGTTCCACCTAATTTTGAATAACCATTTGAACCATCATTTAACGCTAAAATCACAACTTGTCCAGGTTTAACTTTGTTAGCAATAATTTTTTCAGCTTCTGGTTTAATTTTTAAAGTTACATTTTTTGGATCTAACATTGGAATAACCTCCTAACAAAAAATAAGTGCCTTTACTATTTTTAGTATATCCTATTGCACAGTTTAAAGCTATTTTATTGCCCAAAATTATTTCAATTTGTCCTAATCTTAAAAAAAGCGTTGCCAATTGCTCAAAAACAGTTCAAAATAGTAATTGTTGATTAAATTTAAGAGGGGACTTTCAATGACCGTCTTCAAAAATATCGCTAAAGACCGGATTTTACAAATTACAGTCGTCATAACGATCATCAGTCTCTTTTTTGGGAGACCTCGCGTGGAAGATATTAATTTCCACACACTTTTTTCCATCCTAGCAATGCTAACTATCATTCAAATTTTTGCTTATTTGCATGTGTTAGATGTTTTGGCATACAAACTTACTAGTTACGCTAAAAATACCCGTTGGCTTGCTTCGATTTTTACGTTTTTATCTGTTGTTTCAGGGATGTTTTTAACAAATGATATTACTGTTTTGACATTAATTCCTTTATACTTAACAATTGCTAAAAAATATCACCTCGCTGAAATATTACCAGTCACCTTGATTGGAATGGGAGCTAATATTGGAGCAGCATTTACTCCCTGGGGGAATCCTCATAATATTTTTGTGGTCAGCCGTTATAACGTTTCACCAGTTAAGTTTTTCTCTTGGTCGATTCCTTTATTAATTGCTAGCTTGTTATTATTAGTGGTTTTTTTGTTTTTTATTAAACCTGATCCTATTCCTGAAGTTGAATTAAAAGATATTAAAATTAGTATTCGACCAACAGTTTTAACAATTGTAGTTACATTCTTCTTTTTCTTTGGGGTCTTTAATTTAGTGCCACCATACGCACCTGCCTTAGTCGCAATCATGCTGGCCTTGATTATTAATCCTAAAATTATGCTCCATATTGACTACGCTTTGCTTTTAACATTCACATGTTTCTTTCTTTTTATTAGTGATATCCAACAAATTCCATTAGTTGTAGCTTTAATTTCTAAAACCATGTTCTCAGAACATTCAGTATTTTTGACTTCAATAATTTCAAGTCAATTTATCTCAAATGTTCCATCAACTATCTTAGTTGGTAAATTTACCAATTATGCCGAAGCCCTATTTTTAGGTTCAAATATTGGTGGTTTTGGGTCTATTGTTGGATCAATGGCAAATATGTTAGTTTTCAAAACATTTATTGAAAATGCATCTGTCTCCAAACGTAAATTCTTTTGGGTATTTACCTTTTTAGAATTTATTGGGTTAATAATTTTAACAATTTTGGGATGGTTGATTTTAGACTATGTCCTATAAGAATTAGCTTAACAAGCTAATTCTTTTTCTTTATCAAGAATGTATTAAAAGTTAGCTTTTTTCTATACGAAAACAAAAAAATCTGATAAAATTATTATACAATTTTATATCGAGAAAGGAATTTATTCATGTCATTACTTTGGATTATTATCATAATTCTTATTTTACTTGTTGCCATTTACATTGGAATTTACAATGGTTTACAAAAAGCTCGCGTTCATGCACAAGAAGCTTGGAGTCAAATTGATGTGCAATTAAAACGCCGTAACGACTTGATTCCTAATTTAATTGAAACTGTTAAAGGATATGCAAAACACGAAAGTGAAACTTTTGAAAAAGTTGTCCAATTACGTAATCAATTAACCCAAATTCCAAATAGTAATCATACTGAAAAAATGGAAGTTTCTAATGAATTAACTACTGGACTTAAAAGTATATTTGCCTTAGCTGAAAACTATCCAGATTTAAAAGCTAACCAAAACTTCCTTGCTTTACAAGAAGAATTGACTAATACAGAAAACAAAATCGCTTATTCACGTCAACTCTTTAACTCTACAGCTGCACTATATGATGAGAAGCTACTTACTTTTCCTTCAAATATTGTTGCTAAAATGCACGGCTTCAAAAAGATTGAATACCTTCAAACACCAACTGAAGAAAAGGCTGTGCCAAAGGTTAAATTTTAATGCTCTACCAACAAATTGCGCGTAATCGACGCAAAACAGCTTTTTTATTAATTATCTTTGTCCTAATCCTAGTTTTAGTTGGTGCAGGATTAGGATACTTAATTAGTGGAAAGCCATATGTTGGCATCATTTGGGCCTTAATCGGAAGTGCAATCTATCTTTTGATTACTTTAAGTAACCCTGCTAATCTAGTTATGTCATTGAATCATGCAACCGAAATTCATGAGCAGGATGATCCAGAATTATGGCATATTGTTGAAGATATGGCCTTAGCTGCCCAGGTACCAATGCCTAGAGTTTACATTATTGATGATCCTTCTCCCAATGCTTTTGCAACTGGACGTGATCCTAAACATAGCGCTGTTGCGGTGACAACAGGTATCCGTCAGCAACTTAACCGGGAAGAATTAGAGGGCGTACTTGGTCATGAATTATCACATGTAAAAAATTACGATATTTTAGTATCGACAATCGGGGTCGCTTTAGCTGCTGTCATTTCTTTTATCTCAAGTTTTGCCAGTCGTTTTATCTGGTGGGGTGGCTCTTCAAAAAGTGACGATAAAGATACTAGTCCTTTTGAAATTGCTTTTAAGATTATTGCAATTGTCTTTACTCTAATTTTAGGACCACTAGCTGCTACACTAGCTCAAATGGCTCTTTCACGTAATCGGGAATACCTTGCTGATGCTAGTTCAGTCAAATTGACTAGAAATCCTCATGGCTTAATTTCAGCTTTAAAAAAAATATCTAATTCCCAGCCGATGACTAAAGCTGACTCTTCGAGCGCAGGGATGTATATCGAAAATCCTTTTCATAAACATGGGCATTTATTTGATACTCACCCTCCTACTGAAGACCGCATTAAACGGTTAGAGAATATGTAAATTCAACAAAAAAGCCGCTACTTTCGTAGTGGCTTTTTCATATTCTCTAAAATTGGAAATTAAGTTCTGCAGCTCTCCATCTTGGTTTACTACTTTTTAGTTAATTTCTTACTTACGTACATTACGCTTTACAGTCTTCTTAGCATGCTTTTTAGCGTGCTTCTTAGTAGTCTTTTTACTCTTCTTTGTTACATGTTTACCCTTGGGAGCTTGGCTTGCTGCTGGGTTAGTTGGAGCATCTTCTGCTTTTGCTAATGCTGGGTAGCTTTCTTCTACTGTTGCAGCTTGGACACTTGCTACGTTTGATGCAAACATAGTTCCAACTGATAATAAACTTACTAAGCTAATAACTGTTTTACGTAATTTCATAATAATCTTCTTTCCAATCTTTTAAATTTACTTATCTCTCTCACTTCACTTATTATAATAGCACTTTAAATTACATATTACAACACCTGTTATATAAAAATTTATAATTTTCTTTATTTTGCTAAAAGCATTGTTATATCAACATTTATCCGAATTAATATAACGATAGCATTGTTATATTAATAACCTTTTTATAACAAAAAAGAACTTAACTTTATCGTTAAGTTCTTTTTGTACTTTGTTTTAATTAAATACTTTCTCTTATTTAAGCAACTTTTTCGTCGTCTTTTTCTTCTATCCTAATAATATAAGTTGGAAAAGTTATAATTTTTTCACTTTGTTCACTTACTTTTCCTAATTGCTTTTTCCTATCTTCTCCTACACCTATTACAGTAATTGGCACCATTATTCTTAATTGAGAGTAATCTCTAAATCTTACAATCACTGGTACTAAAACTGTCTTCCCTACCTCAGCTGCTGTCGGAGTAATAGTGATAGCCCCTGTTTGGGCATTGATAATAGCATTTTTAGGAGCGCCTTGTCCTAATACAAATCCATCTCCAAGTTTTTCATTCAAGATTGGTGCAGTAACATTTTGTTTTTTCTTATCTACAAAAGTAATTGCTGCCATTGTTTGTGAAATATTAGGTACAGCAGCGTTATAAACAGCTACCATTGTTTCAAACTGAGGTATATACTTACTATTTTCTAAAGCGTAATTAGCAAAAGTTAAACGATTTGGTGTTTGCCAATTAAAGTGTTCTAATATATCATTTAAGGTCTTTGTTTCAGCTAAATAGTTCCCACCAGTCTTATAAGGTGCCTGGGTATTGATTTTTTTGTCATTATAACTAAAACTACCCTTTCCTGCCTTAGTAGGACTTACTAAAACTTTACTACTTAACTTGTCTACAGTAATTAAATCTGCAACTTCCCAGTTATCTTGAACCCCATTACTCATTGTCTGGGTAATTTGATAATGAGAAGCTGGCATCCCATCAATCCTATTTCCATTTAATTTGATACTATTTTTACTTCCTTCTAGCTTTAATAAATTTCCACCAAAAGTACCTTCTCTTTGTAAACTTACGTATCGAGGTTCATTAAAAATGACTCTGTTTCTAGATTCTGTACCATACATTGTAATTAAGCCACTGCAACTCTTTTGTTGGTCCATTACTAAGTAATTTTTAACAGCTGCTTCATCTCTTAGTTCTAAGCTACTATCTTTACCTAGCTCAAGTACATAATCTTGCTGCTCATTGCTTTTTCCTAAACCAAATGAAATTAGTGGCGTAATTGAGTTAACTTGACGACGAATAACTTTTAAACTAGCTTTTTCTGCTAATTTTAGTGAATGGATACGATTAGTCATTTCTGCATGTAATCCCAGTGAAATTGGTGCATAGTGATAATCATCAATATTTAAAATGTTATTAACCAAATTCTGTTCATTATTATCTTGGCTAGTGATAACTTTTAAACTAGCTTCTTCTTCAAGTAATAAATCTCCAGTTGCAATTGCCATAGAATGTCCTGTAGCAAGCTTTAAAGAAAGTTTTGCTCCCTTTTGCAGCGTAACAAGAGCATGTGAATTAGAACTTACTATTCCTCGCATATCAGCTGTGGTAGATTCTAAGCTAACTTTTGCTCCAGCTCCAATAATTGTTTTTCCATATTTTTTATTACTTCCTTGAAGCCAGATCATATTATTATTCTTTTCAAGATGAGTATCGGAAAAGTTTTCACCAATATAATTTGGAGTGTTTACCCTCATCATAATTTCTGCATTTGGTTTAACAAAAAAGTTTCCTACAGCTAACCCATTTGAATACTTAGATTGAAAACCTTTAGTGCCACTTTTTGCTAAGGAAACATCAAATGATGATTCACCTGCAAAATATACATCTACAAACTCGCCGTGAAAAATTTCAGGACCATCCAGGTTTATTACTGTATCTTCAAAAATAAATTTTGTCTTAGCTTGATTACTTTCACTCACATTATTGAAATAAAATGGTGAGCTATTCATTTCACTGTTTGCAGTTAATTCACCATTTTTCAAAGTAATATTCCAAGCCTTATCACCATAATTACGATCTGCAAAACTAATATAATTATGGTCTAAATTTAACTCATAATTGTTTAAATCAATGACAAGAGTTCTGGCAATATTATGATATTGGTTACTAAAAATATTTAATGTATTAGCACTTAATTCACCAGTAAATAAATTTTCATTTAAAGCAGTTTGACCTGTTGCTGAACTTACATTATCTACAAAAATGATTTTGCTTATATTAGGATTTACCAAAGCTTGAGTAAATTGATCAAAGTCAGCTACTTTAAGTATGTGATTAGTGCTATGTTGATTTTTATATTGATTAAAATTTACAATTTTATTTGATAGCATATTTTTCCTAATTTCTACAATTACTATATTTAAATACTTTGAAAGCCTTATCATTGGTAATTGTACGGTAATTTAAAGAATTTAACCAATTATTTGACCTTCTTAAAAATAAGTACTCCTACTTAAAATATTGTTGTTATCAGTTGATATAACAAGCTTACTTATTTTTATGAAAGCAAAAAAGAGTACTATTTTTACCGTAAGAAGGATAAAAAGAGTACTCTTAAAAATTAAACTTTAATTTATGTTATCTATTTCTTCCTTTAGCTTTTTGTAAAAAAATGACTTACTAGCATAGCCTACTTCTTGCATTATTTCATTAATTGTATACTTTTTTGTTATTCTTAGTCTTTTTGCTTCTTCAATCCGTCGCTTCTCTACTAAGCGAATAAAGGTTGTTCCCATTATCTTCTTTACTTGTCTAGAGAAATAACTACTACTAAAGCCAAAATGTCTAGCAGCAACTGTAAGATTGATATTGGCGTAATTTTCATCGATGTAATCGATTAGATTTTCTTTGTTCAAAACTGGCAATTCAGTATTATCTGCTCTTAATCGCTCTAAAGAACTTACTAAAATTAGTTGAGTAAAATATACACCTACATTCCAAGTAAATAAATTAGACTCCCAGTATTCATGCAGCAACTGTACACAGAGTTTACTTGGAAGAGACTTAGCCGAATTTAAAAAATAAAAATAGCCCTTATCTAACATCCGCTTTGAATATATCTCAGCCAACTTTTGTTCTCTTGTACTCCTTAAATGTAAATCATGAATGAATTTTATCCACTTAAAACTAATATGAAATTTAATTTTTACTAAATAGCAGGTAGTTTCTAACTTTAAAATCCGATATTTAATTTTTCGCTTTAAAGTCAGCAACGTGCCGGCCTTCATCTTTAGTATTTTCCCATCTACCTCTATTTTCGCTTCTCCTCCCACAACCATTAATAGAGTAGCTTGCTGAGTAGAATAATTGGCTGGGAAAGAAGAATTTTTTTCTAAAAATATATTATAAAATGAGGTATCTTGAGAAGCTGATGGAATTGGAACCTCTCCATTAATATCCTTAGGACTCGTATCCCAGATTTTTTTCAACATATTTATTGTCGATTTTGATTTCATGTCTAATTCCTTTAATTTGTTTTATTTATTATTATTTTACAAATTGTTAACTCACAATATCTAATTTTATGATTAACAAAAAAGTGATACCTTTCGGTATCACTTTTTAACTAAGTTGCTTAGTTCTTTTTGCGCTTTTTATCGGCTGCTAGTCCGAAAATAAATCCTAGACTTGCTAAACTTAATCCTAAGATTGCAGCTAAGTTATCTAATTGACTTGCTCCGGTTTGTGGTAAACGTTGACCCTTAACAGGAGCTACAGAATCCTTACCATTAGTATCCTTAGTAGCATTTTCTTCATTATTAGTTGTCTTAGCATAGGAAATAATTTCTCCATGTGGTCCTACAACTACTTCATAGCCATGGTTTCTAAGCCATTGGATACGTTGTGCGTTGCTGTTACCATATCTATTCCGAGATGCTGCACGACTGTTTCTCTTACTATTAGTTGAATTAGTGGCATGTGGACGTACAATTACTTCAACAGTCTTCTTTTCAGTATGACCATCTGGGTAAGTAATTTCAACCACACCAGTATGGGTGCCAGGAGTTGATACATCCGGCTTCTTAACCCACTTAACTGAGCTTCCTTCTGGTAAATTACTTACAGTGTCACTTGCCTTTGGAAGAGATCCAGTTTCTGTATGAACTGTCTTAGTAGATGGAGTCGTGTCAGCAGTTGAAGCTTGTGATTTTGCGGCTGAGCCTGCTGAACTTGAGGCAGCACTTGATGAGTTTGAAGCATCACTTGCGTGACTTCCTGCTTCACTTGCAGCACTTGATGCTTGGCTTGCGTAATCACTTGAAGCTGAGCTTGGAGTAGCTGAAGATGAACCTTCACTAGCTGAACTTGAGGCTACTGAAGCTGCGCTTGATGCCACACTTGCTGCAGAACTTGCTGTTGATGCAGCTGAGCTGGCTACTGAATCGTCACTCTTAGCTGTGCTTGCAGCACTTGAAGCTACTGATTCGGCATCACTTGCGGCACTTGAATTACCTTCACTGGCATAACTTGATGCTGCACTTTGTGCACTTGAGGCTACTGAAGCTGCACTTGATGCATCGCTAGCTGCTGAACTTGCTGTTGATGCGGCTGAACTTGCAACACTTGATGCGCTTGATGCAGTTGAAGCAGCTGAGCTGGCAGTTGAATTGTTTGGATCCTTATCTGCATTGCTCTTTGCTTCGCTAGCGGAACTTGAGGCAGCACTTGATGAGTTTGAAGCATCACTTGCGTGACTTCCTGCTTCACTTGCGGCACTTGATGCTTGGCTTGCGTAGTCACTTGAAGCTGAGCTTGGAGTAGCTGAAGATGAACCTTCACTAGCTGAACTTGAGGCTACTGAGGCTGCGCTTGATGCCACACTTGCTGCTGAACTTGCTGTTGATGCAGCTGAGCTTGCCACTGAATCGTCACTCTTAGCTGTGCTTGCTGCGCTTGATGCCATTGATTCTGCATCACTTGCTGCACTTGAGTTACCTTCACTTGCATAACTTGAGGCAGCACTTTGTGCACTTGAGGCTACTGAAGCTGCGCTTGATGCATCGCTAGCTGCTGAACTTGCTGTTGATGCAGCTGAACTTGCAACACTTGCTGCGCTTGATGCAGTTGAAGCAGCTGAGCTGGCAGTTAAATTGTTTGGATCCTTATCTGCATTGCTCTTTGCTTCGCTAGCGGAACTTGAGGCAGCACTTGATGAGTTTGAAGCATCACTTGCGTGACTTCCTGCTTCACTTGCAGCACTTGATGCTTGGCTTGCGTAATCACTTGAAGCTGAGCTTGGAGTAGCTGAAGATGAACCTTCACTAGCTGCGCTTGAAGCTTCACTAGCTGCTGAACTTGCTGTTGATGCGGCTGAGCTTGCTACTGAATCGTCACTCTTAGCTGTGCTTGCAGCACTTGAAGCCATTGATTCGGCATCACTTGCAGCACTTGAATTACCTTCACTGGCATAACTTGATGCTGCACTTTGTGCACTTGAGGCTACTGAAGCTGCACTTGATGCATCGCTAGCTGCTGAACTTGCTGTTGATGCAGCTGAACTTGCAACACTTGCTGCGCTTGATGCAGTTGAAGCAGCTGAGCTAGCAGTTGAATTGTTTGGATCCTTATCTGCATTGCTCTTTGCTTCGCTAGCGGAACTTGAGGCAGCACTTGATGAGTTTGAAGCATCACTTGCGTGACTTCCTGCTTCACTTGCGGCACTTGATGCTTGGCTTGCGTAGTCACTTGAAGCTGAGCTTGGAGTAGCTGAAGATGAACCTTCACTAGCTGAACTTGAGGCTACTGAGGCTGCGCTTGATGCCACACTTGCTGCTGAACTTGCTATTGATGCAGCTGAGCTGGCTACTGAATCGTCACTCTTAGCTGTGCTTGCAGCACTTGAAGCTATTGATTCGGCATCACTTGCTGCACTTGAGTTACCTTCACTTGCATAACTTGAGGCTGCACTTTGTGCACTTGAGGCTACTGAAGCTGCACTTGATGCATCGCTAGCTGCTGAACTTGCTGTTGATGCAGCTGAACTTGCAACACTTGCTGCACTTGATGCAGTTGAAGCAGCTGAGCTAGCAGTTGAATTGTTTGGATCCTTATCTGCATTGCTCTTTGCTTCGCTAGCGGAACTTGAGGCAGCACTTGATGAGTTTGAAGCATCACTTGCGTGGCTTCCTGCTTCACTTGCGGCACTTGATGCTTGGCTTGCGTAGTCACTTGAAGCTGAGCTTGGAGTAGCTGAAGATGAACCTTCACTAGCTGAACTTGAGGCTACTGAGGCTGCGCTTGATGCCACACTTGCTGCTGAACTTGCTATTGATGCAGCTGAGCTGGCTACTGAATCGTCACTCTTAGCTGTGCTTGCAGCACTTGAAGCTATTGATTCGGCATCACTTGCTGCACTTGAGTTACCTTCACTTGCATAACTTGAGGCTGCACTTTGTGCACTTGAGGCTACTGAAGCTGCACTTGATGCATCGCTAGCTGCTGAACTTGCTGTTGATGCAGCTGAACTTGCAACACTTGCTGCACTTGATGCAGTTGAAGCAGCTGAGCTAGCAGTTGAATTGTTTGGATCCTTATCTGCATTGCTCTTTGCTTCGCTAGCGGAACTTGAGGCAGCACTTGATGAGTTTGAAGCATCACTTGCATGACTTCCTGCTTCACTTGCAGCACTTGATGCTTGGCTTGCGTAATCACTTGAAGCTGAGCTTGGTGTTTCGCTTGCCTTTGATTTAGCATCGCTGGCTGCGCTTGAAGCTTCACTAGCTGCTGAGCTTGCTGTTGATGCTGCAGTTGAAGAATCACTTGCGGCACTCTTAGCAATATCTGCATCTTCACTAGCTTTCTTAGCTGCACTTGATGCCTTTGATTCTGCATCACTTGCTACTGAGCTATCTCCTGCTGAGGCTGCTGAACTTGCAATTGAATCTTGTTCACTTGCAATACTCTTTTGTACTTCTGCATCACTTGCAGCACTGCTTGCTACTGAAGCGGCACTTGATGCTTTTGAAGCTGCAGAACTTGCTACGCTTGCTGCTGAACTTGCCTTTTCTGCATCACTCTTAGCTGCTGAGTTCTTTTCTGCTGCACTTGATGCTTCGCTGGCAGCACTTGCGGCACTGCTTGCTGCTGAACTGGCTTTGTCTGCATTATCCTTAGCTACATCTGCTGCGCTTGATGCTACTGAAGCGGAACTTGAAGTTGCTGGGTAGTAAGGAGTGGTAGTTGCTGAGCTTGGTGTTTCGCTTGCCTTTGATTTAGCATCGCTGGCTGCACTTGATGCATCGCTAGCTGCTGAGCTTGCTGTTGATGCTGCAGTTGAAGACTCACTTGCGGCACTCTTAGCAATATCTGCATCTTCACTAGCTTTATTAGCTGCGCTTGATGCCTTTGATTCTGCATCACTTGCTACTGAGCTATCTCCTGCTGAGGCTGCTGAACTTGCAATTGAATCTTGTTCACTTGCAATACTCTTTTGTACTTCTGCATCACTTGCAGCACTGCTTGCTACTGAAGCGGCACTTGATGCTTTTGAAGCTGCAGAACTTGCTACGCTTGCTGCTGAACTTGCCTTTTCTGCATCACTCTTAGCTGCTGAGTTCTTTTCTGCTGCACTTGATGCTTCGCTGGCAGCACTTGCGGCACTGCTTGCTGCTGAACTGGCTTTGTCTGCATTATCCTTAGCTACATCTGCTGCGCTTGATGCTACTGAAGCGGAACTTGAAGTTGCTGGGTAGTAAGGAGTGGTAGTTGCTGAGCTTGGTGTTTCGCTTGCCTTTGATTTAGCATCGCTGGCTGCACTTGATGCATCGCTAGCTGCTGAGCTTGCTGTTGATGCTGCAGTTGAAGACTCACTTGCGGCACTCTTAGCAATATCTGCATCTTCACTAGCTTTATTAGCTGCGCTTGATGCCTTTGATTCTGCATCACTTGCTACTGAGCTATTTCCTGCTGAGGCTGCTGAACTTGCAATTGAATCTTGTTCACTTGCAATACTCTTTTGTACTTCTGCATCACTTGCAGCACTGCTTGCTACTGAAGCCGCACTTGATGCTTTTGAAGCTGCAGAACTTGCTACGCTTGCTGCTGAACTTGCCTTTTCTGCATCACTCTTAGCTGCTGAGTTCTTTTCTGCAGCACTTGATGCATCGCTGGCTGCACTTTGTGCCTTGCTGTTTGCTTCACTGGCTTTATCTGAATTGCTCTTTGCTTCACTTGCTGCACTACTTGCTACTGAAGCTGAACTTGATGCAGCTGGGTAGTAAGGAGTGGTAGTTGCTGAGCTTGGTGTTTCGCTTGCCTTTGATTTAGCATCGCTAGCTGCGCTTGAAGCTTCACTAGCTGCTGAGCTTGCTGTTGATGCTGCAGTTGAAGAATCACTTGCGGCATTCTTAGCAATATCTGCATCTTCACTAGCTTTCTTAGCTGCGCTTGATGCCTTTGATTCTGCATCACTTGCTACTGAGCTATCTCCTGCTGAGGCTGCTGAACTTGCAATTGAATCTTGTTCACTTGCAATACTCTTTTGTACTTCTGCATCACTTGCAGCACTGCTTGCTACTGAAGCCGCACTTGATGCTTTTGAAGCTGCAGAACTTGCTACGCTTGCTTCTGAGCTTGCCTTTTCTGCAGCACTCTTAGCTGCTGAGTTCTTTTCTGCAGCACTTGATGCATCACTAGCTGCACTTGCGGCACTGCTTGCTGCTGAACTAGCTTTGTCTGCATTATCCTTAGCTACATCTGCTGCGCTTGATGCTACTGAAGCGGAACTTGAAGTTGCTGGGTAGTAAGGTTTTACAGTAACTTTACCATCTAAACCAGCTTTAGCATCATTAATTGCCTTCGTTGCATCATCTACTTGTGCTTGTGTTGCATCTGGGTTATTTAAGACTTCTTTCCCTGCAGAAACTGCATCATCGTAAGCTTTCTTAGCCTCATCACTACCATTTTCATAGGCTGGAGTCTTTTCTACAGTTGGAGCTTCATCAACAGCTTTTTGTAAATCTGTCTTGTCAGCACCCTTTACAGCTACAGGTACTGTTACAGTATCAGTCGTCCCATCTGGATAAGTTACTGTTACTTCACCAGTAGTATCGCCTACCTTATTTACATCTGGTTCTTTACTCCAAGTGTAAGTAGTTCCTGTTGGCATTTCGCTAGCATTGCTAATTGCCTTTGCTGGCTCTGGAAGCTTACCAATTTCAGTAGTTAAATCAGCAACAGGTTCGGGAGTATATTCATCTGCATCAGTTATACCAGAAGTGGTAATAGTTGTTTTAACAGTATCAGTAGAACCATCTGGGTAAGTTACTACAATTGTACCTGGGATAGTTTGGTTAGGAGTAACTGGAACTTGTTGTCCATCT
The DNA here is from genome assembly GCF_014522325.1 of Lactobacillus sp. PV012. NCBI lineage: Bacteria > Bacillati > Bacillota > Bacilli > Lactobacillales > Lactobacillaceae > Lactobacillus > Lactobacillus sp. PV012. The sequence goes on along the minus strand of NZ_CP041983.1, from coordinate 167,551 downwards.
TGCCATGCTGCAGTAGTACCGGATGGTAAATCTTTCATATTCAAAATTTGATCACTTGCATCTGGCAATGATTCTGGAGTAGCTTGAACTGGGTTCTTAACTTGAGGAGTGTAAATCACACTATCATCGTAATGTGCAGTACCAGTTACTTCAATTGGAGTAGACCCTGGGACGCTTACAATAACTTTAGCTGGAACATTGTCACCTGCAGTAGGAGTATTATCATCTGCCCAAGTTACCTTTGTACCTGCTGGTAAATTGCTTGGGTCTTTAATAATGTCATATGGAGAAGTTGGATTCTTCACATCATCATTAGTTGCAACAGATACACTCTTAACAGTGGTATCAGTTGTGGAACCATCTGGGTAAGTTACTTTAATAGGAACAGTAGTTACTTCAGTAGTATTAGTAGCTGGAATAGTTACAACACCAGTAGTTGGATCAATAGTTGCACCAGCTGGATTAGTTCCGTCAATTTCAAACTTTGTACCTGCTGGTACTTCAGTTGTTTTACCATCATTATCAGTAATAACTGGGGAAATAGTTGCTGGCTTATCGCTTTCAACTGTAGTAGTTGGATAAGTTACATCAATATCATCTGCAGTTTGAGATGGGTCATTTACCTTGTATTGAACTGGAACATCTAAGTAAGCTGGAGTAGTACCATCACCTTGCATTACAGATGGATAAGTTACACGAACTGTACCATTATTTTGAGCATTAGTAGTTGGTGTATCTGCCCAGCTTAAAGTGTAATTAATACCTGCATTGTCTAAAGCACTGGTATCAACTAAACGCTTAAATTGAGTTTGAGTTAAACCATCTTCAATACTCTTCTTTGAAAAGCCAGGATCATTCTTCTTAGATTCTGCACCAGTTAAATCTAAGTTTAAATCAGTGTTTTGAGTACCAGCTGCTACATATCCATTCTTAACTGCTGTTGAGTTTGAATCAAAGTTAATAGCTACAGGAACTGAAACAGTTGTTTCATCACTTGGAGTATCTACTACTGTAGAAGGAGTCTTTGCCCAAGTCACTGTACCGTAGTTGGTAAGATCTACTGGAGCAACTTCTATATCATCTTCAGTTGGAATATTGTAATAAGTTAAAGAGTAATTATTAGCGATGTTTGCTACTTGAGCTGATTGATCAGTAGTTTCTGGTAAATTATCTCCATTATAGTGAAGACTTACTACACCAGTTGTATTACCATTAGCATCTTTTTGCCAAAGTGGAGTGTAGTTATCACCTTCTACATAAACTGGAGCAATAACTTCATCAATAGAATCATCCTTATAAGTTACAGTTACAGGAATGTTCACTACAGTACCAACTTGTCCTTGGTTAGCAGCAAAAGTAATCTTACCAGTTGCACTATCAATAGTTGCACCTTGAGGAATATTTACGTTACCAGTTTTTGCCCAACCTAATTGATATGGATGACTTGAAGTAGTGTTATCAATTAGAGCAGGATTTGGATTAGCTGGACTAAGAGTGCCATCTTCACCAACTTGGTAGAAAGTAGGTGTATCAATATTGATAGTTTCACCAACTTTAGCAGTTGAATCTTGGTAACGTGCATCGTAGTTGTAAGCTTCAAGATCCATTGAAGTCATTACAACGCGTTGTTCAGTGCCTTGTAGATTAAAATTACTCTTAAAGTCACTTTGTTTGTCATCTTCAACTGGTGCCATACCAACAGTATTCATTTTACCGTTCGAACCAGAACCAAAGTTTTCTACTTGCCAAGTTGAGTTTGGATTATCACCAGTATTACCCTTATCCCATTGTTTGACATCAACACCACCGTAATTACCAGCATTTAATGTTACACCAGCACTGGCATTAATCATGTTTCCAGCTGAATTGCCATTAGGATTAGTTCTTTGAAGATTAAGGTATTTCATTTGTCCAATCTTCATTACATCATTTGACTTATAAACTAAAATTAATGGGTTATAAGCTTGACTCGCAGAAGTTGGAATAAGACCAGTTAAAGCTCTATTTTGAGAAGCATCTTGAATGTCAACTGTTGACCCGTCTTCAAAGTCAACGTCGTAGTTACCATTTCCTACTTTTGATCCACCTAAGGCAATCATTGGTGTAGAAGTTTTAACGTTGCCACGAGTCATCTTTAAGGTAGCACCTTTAGCAACCTTTAATGAAGCCTTATCAGTTTGAGCAAAACTGATAACCCCTAATCCAATTGGAGCATATAACCAGCCATTAGCACCTAAGTCACCCGAACTACGTTGGCTATAGCCACTGTTGTCTTGCATAGTATCAATATTAAGTGTTGAATTTTTATCTAAAATTAAATTACTTAATAGAACTGCTGATGAGTGACCTGTACCTAAGGTCATATTAACAGTAGCACCTTCATTTAAGGTCATTGTACCGTTTGTATTACGTGATGCGATACCACGTAAGCTAGTAGTGCTCCCTTTACCATCAATACCGTTAGTATCAATAGTTAATTTTGCATTTTTACCAACTGCTACACTTCCGGCATTAGCATCATTGGTATTATCCAGCTTAATTACATTGTGTTCTTCATCTTGAACACCATCAAAGCTTATAATACTACCACTAGAAAGCATTGAAGCGGTAATACTTACATCTGCGTTATCATCGATTAAAACATTTTTGGCAAAAATGATATTTCGATCTGCACCTGATTGAATTGACCCAGTTAGATTATCTTTTAAAGGTGAAACGTTAATTACATCTTTACCTTTAAAAATAACATCTACAGGTTCTTCATCATTAGTCAATGGTGTATTTAAATCCGCTTGGAAATTATTGAAGGTAAGGCTAACTTTATTAAGATTAGTTCCGTTCATGTTACCGAAATAAATTGGTGTATAACGGGTACTAGTTGAATTATTTTCAACTTTCATATCATTGAAAGTTAAGTGCCAACCATTATTATTATCTTGATTTTGATTCCATAGTGAAATAAACCACTTGCCCATATTAACGGTATGATCATTACCATTAATAGTTACATCACGAGCAATTCCTTGGTATGGACTGTCTGATGTCTTATTAGCAGCTAATTCATAAGGTTGTAACCAGTTATCACCATTCCGACCAGTACCACCAGATACTAATCCACCATCAACTTGACTTTCTGCTTCAGTCATATTGGTTAAGTCAATATCATTAGTAAGATTAATAGTAGTAATATCTTTATTTACGATAGCCTTTGAAAGATCCGCAAAATTTCCTACATTAGCAGTATGAGCAGTATCTTGTACCAAAGAAGTGTTTAAGGCAGATGCTAAAAGAGCCTTCTTTTTAGATTCATCATTAGTTACGACAGGAGTGTTCTTTAAAGTATTAACAGAAGTTAAAAGATTTTCTCCCTTTTCAAGATTTAAGGTAGTGAAATTATCACTATTTTTGATACCATTTTCAAGAGCAGAAGTTGTTGCTACTTCAGTATTAGAATTCTTAGAATTTACTCCATTTGTATCACTTTGTGTTGGTGCACTAGTAGCTGCAACACTTTGTGTATTCGCAACTGATGCTGAAGCTGGAGCTACATTTTCAGAAGACTGTTGCACTTCATTAGTGGTAATATTTTCTTTAGTAGCTGCACTAGTTACTGTAGGGGCAGTGCTATTTTTACTTTTAGTTTGCTTTTCAACTACAGCAGAAGAAGCTACACTATTTTCACTAGCTGAACTTGCTTTGCTATCATTTTTGACCTCTGCTGCGCTACTTTGAGTAGCAGTTGCATCAGAAAGGCTAGTAGCTTTTTGGTCAGTAGTCTTTGTAGTTTCGGGTGCTTCGCTTTGACTTTCAGCTACTTTAACTGTTTCTTCAGTCTTTTGCGTTGGTTGCGTTACTGAAATCTTTGCATCTTCAACTAAAGAAGAATTTGGAGTTACTGTATCAGCTTTTGCTACATCTTGGGGATGCATTGCGAAAAAGCTTACTCCAATAAGTACAGATACAGCACCAATAGTTAATTTTCTAATGGAGAATCTTTCTTCTTTTCTCTCCATTTTGCGAAGTCGTTCTTGAAAATTATTCTTCGACAACATTCACTCTCGTCCTTTCTTATAACAAATCCAACAAATTTAGATCAAATTGTAATTAAATAATTGGCTTTAATAATTAACTTATAATTCGAAATATTTTGTTATTTTAAAGTTGTGATTAATAAAAATGTAAATTAAGGAAAAAAATAATTTTTGTTGATTAAAAGTCAATATATTAAATTACAAAATTTCATCTTCGTAAATATAATAACACTTTTTATTAAACTATCAACTATTTTTGATCCCTTTTTTATCAATTTAAAAAACCTCGATTTTTGTTGATATACCATTAATTTAATGTTATTTAATATTTTTTGTTTTATTTTTATTATATAAATAATTAACAACATAATTTTTTTAGAATTTACCCTTATTTTGTGAGTTATAACTATGAAATTTAAATTTTATACTATTAATAACATCATTTTCATTTGTCTTTTAGGAATTATCTGGGGTTTTATTTACACCTCAAGTGATCTCCTTTATAATCTCCTTACTTTAGCCCTAACTCCTGTCGGTTTTGGGCCTTTAGCTAACGATATTGTGCTCGGTCTTTGGTGTATGGCAGGGCCTTTAACCGGATTTTTAATTAGAAAACCTGGTAGTAGCTTTTTAGGAGAATTTTTAAGTAGCTTAATGGAAACTTTTTTTATGGCACAATGGGGAATGGCAAATATTATTTCTGGTTTTGTTCAAGCAACTGGTAGTGAAGCAGGATTTTTCTTAACTGGCTATAAATACTACAATTTTTTTACGCTTACTCTATCAGCTACCACAACTACCATTTTTAGTTTTGTCTATGACTATTTCAAAAATGGTTATAACCTCTTCCCTTTTTCCAGGCTAATAATCTACTTTATTGTGCGCTGGTTTTCACTATTTTTATTTAGTGCTGTCTTAGTTAGCCAAATCCTCAAATTAGTTCAGAAAGCTGATATTATTCATGACTATTAAAGTTAAAAATCTCAATTTTGCTTATCATCAAAAAGACATCTTCAAAGACGTTAATTTTTCCTTACCTACTGGTTCTTTTACCTTACTTACTGGTAGTAATGGCAGTGGTAAATCCACTCTCTTAAAGTTAATTGCTCATTTATTACCGGCTGGAAAGGCAATTGTACGACCCAAAAATTGGACTATGGTTTTTCAAGATCCAACTAGTCATTTCGTCATGCCAACTGCTTTAGAAGAATTAATTTTTAGCTTAGAAAATCTCAATATCAGTCCTACCCATGCTAAAAAAAAGATCACCCAAGTAGCTACAGCCTTACATCTTACTTCCCTACTTAACCAACCTTTACAGACTTTATCTTCTGGGGAAAAGCAACGTGTCAGTTTTGCGATTGCAGCCATTATGGAACCTGACTTACTCTTACTTGATGAAGCATTTAGTAATTGTGATCCTTCAAGCCGCAAGCTACTTTTAAAGCAATTACTCGAATTCAAAAAAAGAGGAACGACAATTGTCGCCATTGATCACCAAACTCAAGGTTATGAAAATCTCGTTACTCACCAATTAACTATCAAAAACAAAGGCATTCACTTTACTCCTTTCGCTCTCCCTGTGGCTAAACTCTCTAAAAAAGCGCTCTCCCTCCCCACCCCTAAAAATAAAATTTTTACCTTAAGTAATTTTTCTTTATCCCTATCTCAAAAAACTCTCTTAAACAACGTTACTAACTACATCCCGCAGGGAATCACCCTTCTCACAGGTGAAAATGGTAGTGGTAAATCAGCATTTTTTAATTCACTCATTAAAATGATGCCTTACCAAGGCCACTTACTTTACCAAGAAAAAGAAGTCCGTAAATTACGGCAAAAAAAATACCTCACCACAGTTGGTGAAGTATTTACTGATAGCACTCCTCAATTTTTAAAGCTTACTGCTGCCGCAGAAATTGCTACAGCTAGACGAAAAACAAAGTTTTTTTCACAAAAAGAAATTGACCAAATGATTAAAGAACTCAACCTTCCTGATTTAGATCAATCCATTTATACTTTATCAGGCGGTCAAAAAAAGAAGCTCCAAATTCTTTTAATGTTGTTAGAAAATCATCGTGTTCTTTTGCTAGATGAGCCTTTGACTGGACTTGATTGCGATAGTCAACAACTTGTCTGTAAGTGGCTCAAAAAAAGTGCTCGCTCTAAAAATATTGTAATTATTAGTCATCAAGTTGGTCCTTTAAGTGAAATTATCAACTATCACTTACACTTAAAAGATCAAAATTTAGTTTTTGAAAGTAGTCTTAACCTTGAATCCTAGTTTAAAATTCTTCTTATTTTTAATAATTTCTCTTGAAATATCTTTTATCCCCAATTTGGTTATTAACCTAACTTTTTTGGTAGGTTCTTTACTTTATCTTTTTATAAGCAAATATTCTCTCAAAAAACTTGCTCTCATTATTGTCTTTGCCTTTCCAGCTGCCTTTGCAATCTTTAGCTCCCTTTATTGGTTTAGTGATGAGCCAAACTTAATAGCAGCTTGGACACTCTTTACAAGAATGTATGTCTTAATCCTTTTAGGAGTTATCCTAATTAACACCACTCCTCCTCTTACGCTCGCTCGTTCATTAGAGCAAAACTTTCATCTCCCTACTAAACTTGTTTATGGCTGGCTAGCTGCTTTCAACTTTATTCCCCAAATGCAAGTAGAACTCAAAAAAATTAAAGTTGCAGCTTTAATGCGGGGGCAAAATCTTTCTTGGTGGTCACCAAGTTTATATTTTAAAGCTATCCTACCTGCCTTAGCTCATAGTGAAGAATTAAGTGAAGGAATGTTAGCTCACAGCTTTGGTCGTTATTCAAAACGTAGCAAAATAAAAACCATCCCTCTCACTTGGAAAGACTGGCTTATTTTTATTTTCTTTTTATTTTTTATCCAAATATTTTTTATTTTTTGTACAAAATTTTACTTATGATACGGACTACCGTTATTTATCATAAAGGCCCGATAAATTTGTTCACTAAGTACTAACCGCATCAATTGATGAGGCATCGTGAACTTACCAAAGCTAATTAATTGATCTGCTCGTTTATTAACAGCCTTACTAGTGCCTAAACTTCCTCCAATGACAAAAGTAATATCAGAATGACCATAGGTAGTTAAATCAGAAATTTCTTTAGCAAATTCTTCACTAGTTCTTTCTTTACCTTTAATCGCTGTTACAAAAACATATTCTTTATCCTTAATCTTACTTAAAATTCGCTTTCCTTCAATTTCTTTTACTTTTTCCATTTCAGCGGGGCTTAACTTTTCGGGAGCTTTTTCATCCGGCACTTGTACAATTTGCATCTTGGCATAACGATCCATCCGCTTCAAGTATTCAGCAATTCCATCTTTAAAGTACTTTTCCTTGAGCTTACCAACGCAAACAATTTTAATATTCAATTTTTCTTCTTTCCTTCTTTAAAAATTTATACAAAAAGCTACAAAGCAAAACTTTGTAGCTTTTTAACTGTCTAATTTAAGGTTACATTAATATCTTTATTTTTACCATCACGAATAACTTGTACTGTAACATGATCGCCAACTTTATGGGCATAAAGCACAGTGTGAAGACTTGCTACATCACTAATATTTTTATTATCAACCTTAGTAATTACATCTCCAGCTTTAATCCCTGCTTTAGCAGCAGTGCCATTCTTGGTCACTGAAGCTACTAAAACACCACTTTTTACATTGGAAGATACACCCAGTTGTTTCTTAGCATAATCAGTTAACTCACTGATTGAGGCAACTCTAATTCCTAATTGCGGACGGGTAATCTTACCATTTTTAACTAATTCATTAATAATCGTTACTACTTCATCACTAGGAATTGCAAAACCCATTCCTTCAACCGAAGTACCATCGCCTGATGAAGAAAGCTTCATTGAGTTAATCCCAATTACTTGGCCTGATTCATTAACAAGAGGACCACCTGAGTTACCAGGATTAATCGCAGCATCTGTTTGAATTACTGTCGCCTGGTTAGTAACTTGACCATTTGAATTAGTTACATCAATTGTTCTACTTTTTGCAGAAATAATTCCTTGAGTTACACTACTTGCATATTGACTACCTAAAGGAGAACCAACTGCTATTACAGGTTGACCAGGTTCAAGATTTTTTGAATTACCAAACTGAGCAGTTTGAGTTACATATTTGCCATCAATTGTTAAAACAGCTAAGTCAGTTTCAGCATCAGCTCCAACTTTTTTGGCAGTTACTTTTTTACCATTGCTTAAAATTACTTGTAAAGCATCACTACCTGAAACCACATGATTATTAGTTACAATATAACCTTTACCATTAGATTTCATGTAGATAACTCCTGAGCCTTCACTGTAAGTTTCAAGATCTGATTTAGAACTTGATTTAGAAGAACTTGAAGAATCACCAAAAATTCCAAAAGGATCTGAACTACTAGTAGAACTTTGACGCTTTAAATTCACCACTGAAACAACAGTATTTTTAACTGTATTGTAAGCCGCTGTCATTTCACCTGAATTTTTACTAGTATTTTTAACAGTTTTTACAATTGGAGTACCAGATTGACTAGCACTATCATTATTAACTTGTGATAACCCAGCATAAGCAACTCCACCACCTAAAAGTCCTGCTACTACACCGATAATTCCTGTTTTTACTAAATTATTTGTCTTCTTTTCAGTCATAAATATCTTCTTCCTCGTTTTTCTTAATTATATAGCTTAAGAACTAAATTTGAAAAAATAGTGAATTTCTTCTCCGATTTTTTTAAATTTCAATTAAGTTAGTTGGAGTTTCTACAGCTGTATCAATAATCTCGACATCAGCAGGTAAATTTGCATCCCCCTGAACTAAGATCTTTTCAGCTGCATCATGAGCCTTAAACTTTGTATTATTCTCCTGACTGCGGTGTGCTAAAAAAATGTGTTCTGTATTAGGCTTCACCACATCTAAAAGTGCCTCACCAGCTTGCTGGTTAGATAAATGACCTACATCTGACAAAATTCGATGCTTTAAATCCCATGAATATGGACCATTACGTAATAATTCATCATCATAATTAAATTCAATCAGGTAACCATCTGCTGCAGCAATCTCACTCTTTACTTTACTAGAAACATAACCAGTATCAGTCAAGCAGGCAAATCTTTTACCATCACTTTTAAAAACATAATATTGAGGTTGAGCTGCATCATGACTTGTAGCAAAGCTAGTGACTTCTAGATCCCCAAAAGTTTTGGTCTTTCCTGGTTCAAAAGCATTAATTTGATTTACGGGCAATTTCCCAATCTTACCAGTTTCATTTAAGTACTGCCATGTCCCAGAATTAGCATAAGCATTGATTTGAGGATAACGGCGCATTAACACTCCTAGTCCTCCCGAATGATCATGATGATCGTGGCTCAGAAATACCATGTCAATTGTTTTAATGTCCACTCCTACTTTTTCTAAAAGTAGTTTTGTCTTTTTTCCAGAAAGACCTGCATCCATCAAAATATTATGCTGCTTAGTTTGAATTAAACTTACATTGCCAGTTGATCCACTAGCTAAAACAGAAACTTTCAATTCTACATTCCCTTTTGATCATTAATCATTGCCCCTGTAAAGGCGTTTACTTTTTTGTAAGTAACTGATTTATTATCGTTATTTTCAATCGCCGCTACCCAACTTGGTAAAAAAATCACACTTCCACGTACTTGGACTAACTTCGTATAAGCAAATTTAATCCACAATACTTTGGAATTATTTGGCAACTCACTGTATGTATACAAAGAACGAATCGCTGCTTGAGAACTAATCGTTGTTTGTCTTTCTCTAACTGGAAATACTTTATTAGTGTAGCGTTGATAATAGGAAACAATTTGATTATCTTTTAAGTTAATATGAAGTCTTGCTCGGTTTGCATAAAGAACTCCATAAGGCGTTTTTTGTAAAAAAACATAATCTTGTTTACTGGATAAATCAGCTACATACACATAATCTTTCCCATTATAAACATACTGAGAATTGTCTTTAAATTTTTCTATTTCTTTTAAAGCTTCTTTTTTATTTTTACTGACCTCAATTGGTTCAGCCAACTTTGCTGTCAAACTTTTTTCGTTAGTATTTGGGGCAAGTATCAAAGCTTCACCATCTAGTTGCTTTTTAGCTTGAGTTATCCATTTACTATCACTAGAAGCTGCCAAATAATAGCCACCTGACTGTTGATTATTAGTAGCTGGAACTTTAATATTATTATTTTGCAGTTCTTTAGCCAAAGTAGTTGAATTTTTTAAATTATACTTAGGAGTATTAGAAAGTAATTTCGGTGCTTGAATAATTTCGACTCCAAGAAAGATATTTATTCCAATAAAAACAATCAAGAAAATCCATTTTATTCGCTTAAAATCCATTCTTTCTTACTCCTTTCCTTGAGCTTGAGTGATCCATTCATTTATTGACTGCCATTTACCGTTGATCTTAACGTAGTATGCTGGTGTCAAAGTTACCAACCGGGCAGATTTATCATTATCTACTTTACTGGTATAACCGACTATAATACGAGAAATTTTACTTTTATCATAGCCAGCTGCTTCTAATTGATTTAATGCTTCTGCTGTTGGCTGTAATTTTTTCTTACTGCCATCATTTGGAATTGGAATTTGTAAGTCTAAACTATTAAAGTTTATTTTTAAACCATTCGTCGCAAAATTAATTTTAGCGCGAGAATTATATTTACCAGTTAAAAAGACTGGGTATTCTTCAACATAATTTTGATAAATCAAAACATTATTATCAGCATCAAAAAAGTGTAAATCTGGTTCACTCAAGCCAATTTTTCTTACGTAATATAAACTAGAAGTCAATTTATCTGTCACCGATTTCGGGCTCTTTGTTTCACCATAGTTTACATATTCGTAGTCATTATTTTTCTTAGAAGCAATTAAACGTTCATAAACTCCATTTGAATAAGTAATTGAATTAGTAGAATTTCTTTGATTAATTGAGCCTGTTCCTAATAAGCGATAGACAAAATAAGAGTCAGCCTGGTGATCAGTCAAATAACTATAAATTGGTAAAGAAGTTGACTTTTCAAAAAAGGTTAAATACATGTTATCCAGACGGTAGAGACTAACTGGCAACTGAGTTTTCGTTTCACGAATCTTTTGATAAAAATTATCAAATTTTACTTTATTAACTGGAATTTTATATAAGCAATAATCTGCGTCATTACCTAAATAAATATATTTCTGACCATTAACTGGAACAAAAAAACGATTAAATTGGCCATTGTTTATCTTCTTTAATCCTGTTAAAAATAAAGAAATTGTAATTTGATCTGGGTAAGTTAATTGAACATAATTTTGATTTTTTAGTAAGTCATCATATTCAGATTTTGATTTTCCAATTTTTTCTGGGATTACACTTTTTAGACTTTGAGTCATATTAGAAAATTGCAAAGGTAAATTTCCCCGCCCTGCATATACTTGATAAAGTTGACTACCTTTATAGTACATAATCTTTGTTGGCATATAAATTTCTCGCAGAGATTTTTGTCCCACCTGTTTATTAGGAGATTGATTAGAAGTTTGCTCAATTTTTGTAAATCTAGAATCTGAACTCCAAATATAGCCAGATAAGCCAAGTGAAGTTAGAATCATAACAACTAATGCAATTGTTAACGCATGATCACTAATTTTATTTTTAGATTTCATCCCAATTGTCTCCTTCCTCTGCCATTGATTCAAATGGTAGTGAAATGTAGAAAGTTGAGCCGTGACCTTCAGCACTATCAGCCCAGATTCTACCATTGTGAGCTTCAACAATTTCTTTAGAAATTGCCAATCCTAAGCCCGTTCCTCCTTGCTTTCTTGAACGAGCCTTATCAACCCGGTAGAAACGATCAAAAATTTTATTTAAGGCTTTGCGTGGAATTCCTAATCCTTGATCAGAGATACTTAAAATAATATGATCTTTAGCTTTTAGTAAGCGCACTGTAATTACTCCACCATCAGGTGAATATTTAATTGCATTATTCATAATATTATCAATTACTTGCATTAATTTATCTGTATCAATTTCAACCCACAGATCTTGATTATTCAACTCGCGCTTAATTGTGTATTTTTTATGATGATCATTTTTTTCATCAGTTTTGATCATCATATCAAACCGATTCAAAATATGGCTTACAAAGTCATTAATATTGACCCATTCAAGATCCATCTTAGCTACTCCACGATCCATACGTGATAAACTGAGCAAATCATTAATCATTCTAATCATTCGCTGGGTTTCATCTTGAATAACCTTTAAGAAATGTGGGGCAATCTTTGGATCTTTCCAAGCTCCATCATTCAAAGCTTCTACATAGGCTTGGAGACTAGTTAGGGGCGTTCTTAATTCGTGTGAGACATTTGAAACAAATTGTTGCTGCTCACGTTCATTTTTTTGTTGTTCTGTTACATCATGTAAAACACACACCATCCCTGAAACAAAGCCAGTTACTCTTTTAATTAAAGAAAAGTTGGCATGCAAGATTAATTCATCAGGACTATTAGGATTAATTGTTACCATTAGCTCTTGCTGGTTACTCATTAAATCCTGCATCGTGATATCTTTTAAACCTAAGACCTTAATAATTGATTTTCCAATAACCTCAGATTCAGGCTTTTCCAAAAAATTCAAAGCCGTTTCGTTAATAATAGTAATATTTCCATGACGATCAGTTGCAATTACGCCATCAGTCATATGAGACAAGACGCTGTCTAAGCGCCGACGTTCGCTATCAGTTGCTTCTTGCGTTTTCTCAATTCTAACTGACAATGTATTAAATGCTTTAGCAAGTTGTCCTAGCTCATCATTTGCATAAACTTTTACTTTCCCTGAATAATCACCATCTGCAATTCGCATCGCCCGCTGGCGAATTTCTTCAATTGGCCGTGTAATGGCTCGTGAAATTACTAATGAAACGATTGCTCCTAATAACGCCGCCACCAAAGAAGCAGTTAAAAAAGTCAAAGATACATTGCGGATATTATTGAACACGCTTTGCATACTAGCCCGAACATAAATTGCCCCCACATTAGTATTAGTACCATTAGTTGCAGTTAGAGGCGTAATTTGAATCATATTATTACCATTTTCATTTTCAACTTGTGAAATTTGTTTTCCATTGGTAATCGCATCTTTAATCTCGTTACTAGTATCTCTTTGACCAACACGTGCTTGATCATTAACATTAGAAACTGCTCTAATTACTTGTTTATTATCCACAATTATCATTTGATTAATTGCATCATTATTGTAATTTGTAACAATTTTACTCAGTTGCTTGTTAGCACTTTGAGTATTTGCTCGACTCAACTGGTTTGCAATTTGATTACTAATGATACTTGGTACTTGAATAGAAGTTTCAAAGTTTTGAATAGAACTTTGCTCTAGCTGCCTAGTAAAATAAGCACCAATTATTTCAATTGTGGCTAACAGCAGTAACATAAAAATCATTGCAATTTTAAAATTTATTGAATTAGCAATTTGTTTTAATTTTTTCATTTTCCCCACAAAAGAAGGCCACTAAATTTAGTGACCTTACCTTCCTTAATCATCAGCTGGATTTTTTACATAATATCCTACTCCACGCCTAGTTACCAAAATGGTTGGTGAAGAAGGATTGTCTTCTATCTTTTCTCTTAGACGTCTTACAGTTACATCAACTGTTCTTACATCTCCAAAATAATCATAGCCCCAAACTGTTTGTAGTAAGTGTTCACGTGTCATTACTTGATCCATATGTTGAGCTAAATAATGAAGTAATTCAAATTCTCGATGAGTCAATTCAATCTTTTCTCCATTTTTTTCAGCAATATAGGCTTCAGGCATAATTACTAAATTACCAATTGTGATATTTTTATTATCGTCATCTTCAGTTGCTTTTTGACTAAGATCACGTCGCCGTAAATTGGCCTTTACACGTGCTACTAATTCACGATTAGAAAAAGGCTTAGTTACATAATCATCTGCACCCATTTCTAATCCAAGGACTTTATCAATTTCTGTATCTTTTGCAGTTACCATGATAATTGGCATATCATGTGTTTTTCTAACTTCTCTTGCTACTTCTAGTCCATCTTTTTTAGGAAGCATCAAGTCTAAAATCATTAAATCAGGATTATACTCTTCAACACGCTCTAATGCTTCTTCACCATCATAAGCGGTTTCTACTTCAAAGCCTTCTTTAGTAAGGTTAAATTTGATGATATCCGAAATTGGTTTTTCATCATCTACCACTAAAATTTTTTTCGGCATTAGATTTTCCTCCTATTTCTTCTACTTTTATTATACTGGTTTATCGACTTTTTTTGAAATTTGTAAAAAAATTTTAAAAACTTCTTGCTTTTTTATTTTCTTATGGCATAATAATATTTGTTGGTTATCCAATTGGGTGGTTAGCTCAGCTGGCAGAGCAACGGACTCTTAATCCGTGGGTCCAGGGTTCGATCCCCTGACCACCCATCTTTGATAAAGCGTTACCTGAGGTAACGCTTTTATTTTATTTTTACTCAAAAATTTCTTGCTTTTTTATTTTCTTATGGCATAATAATATTTGTTGGTTATCCAATTGGGTGGTTAGCTCAGCTGGCAGAGCAACGGACTCTTAATCCGTGGGTCCAGGGTTCGATCCCCTGACCACCCACTACTTCATATTTTAGCACTACAGAATGTAGTGCTTTTATTTTACACTTTTTTAATTTTTTTCTTCAGTCTTTGTTGTTAGAATAAAAGTAAATCAGATTTTCCTTAAGGAGGCTTTTTATGAAAGTTGCTATTATTGGTTGTACTCATGCTGGAACCATCAGTGCAACCCAAATTCTAACCAATCATCCTGACACTGAAGTAACTATTTACGAAAAAAATGATAATGTTTCTTTCCTATCTTGTGGAATTGCTACTTATTTAGGTGGTATTACCAAAAACATTGATGACATGTTTTATTCCAGTCCTGAAGTATTAACTAAGCTTGGTGCAAGTGTTAAATTAAAACACGAAGTAACCAGTGTTAATTTAAAGAATAAAACTTTAACTGTCACTGATTTAACCACTAACCAAACACATACTGATTCATATGATAAATTAGTAGTTACTACTGGTTCTTGGCCAATTATTCCTAATTTACCTGGAATCAATAGCAAAAATGTTTACCTATGCAAAAATTATAATCATGCTAAAAAGCTCTTTAAACAAGCTCAAAATGCTAAAAACATTATTGTAATTGGTGGTGGTTACATTGGTGTCGAATTAGTAGAAGCTTACAGCACTCAAAGCAAGAATGTTACCTTGATTGATGGCCAAGATCGCATGTTAAGCAAATACTATGATAAGCGTTACACCGATATCGTAAGTCGTGATTTTGAAGAACATAATGTTAAACTAGCATTTAACGAAATGGTTGCTGGCTTTGAAGATGACGCAACAGGTATTACGGTAAAAACTAATAACAATTCTTATCACGCTGATATGGCTATTCTTTGCATTGGCTTCCGTCCTAACACCGCTTTATTCAAAGACCAACTTGAATTTAATCCAGATGGTTCAATTAAAACTAATGGCTATATGCAAACTTCTAATCCTGATGTTTATGGCGCCGGTGATGCGGTAGCGGTTCACTTTAACCCTACTAACCACGAAGCTTACGTTCCTTTGGCAACCAATGCCGTTCGTCAAGGTATTTTAGTAGGAACTAATATTTTTGGCAATCAAGAAGTTTACATGGGAACTCAATCAACCTCTGGCTTACAACTTTTTGATAATTCAATGTCTTCAACAGGAATGACTCTCCAAGCCGCACTTAAGGCTGGCTTTGATGCTGATAGCGTTACCTTTGAAGATAACTATCGTCCAGAATTTATGCCTAATAACAAAAAGGTGTTAGGTACCGTAGTATGGGATAAGAGTAACAACCAAATTTTAGGGGCTCAATTCATGAGTACTTATGATATTTCGATGTATGCCAATGCCGTTTCTGTAATGATTCAAAACCATAATACAATTAACTTTATGGCAATGGTTGACATGTTATTCCAACCCAACTTTGACCGTCCATTTAACTTTATTAATCTTTCAGGTCAACAAGCAGTTGCCAAAGCTAAAAAATAATCAAGCCTAGTTTATTTTTAGAAGCAAAGAATGTCTTTGCTTCTTTTTTGTTATCTTTGAGCATTTCGGCAACAATACTATGTTTATCTTTAGAAATCCTTTATAATTAAGGATATGAAAAAATTTTATTATCATACTCTAGCTGATGATCTAGTTAAAAGTAAAAAACAAAATTTTAAACTAAGCGATAATTATCAAATCATTAATCAAAAATTTCCTAATGGATTAGTCAGGGCTCTCGCCAAAGATTTTGCAGCTCTTTTAACCTATGGATATTTAAGAGTTAAAATTGTTGGCCGTCAAAAACTAGTTCCTTATCAAAATCAAGGGTATTTTGTTTTTGCAAATCATACTCAACCAATGAATGATGCCTTTATGCCAATTTTGCTTTTTGGCAAAAAGCAATACTATGCCATTGCTGACCAAGCAAACTGGGGAATTCCCATCTTAGGCAAACATATCCTTCCTTATGGGGCTTTGCCTGTTGGCAATGATCTAAAGCAATCAATTAAATTAATCAATGCTATCAAAAAGCTCATCAAAACTGGCAATCATATTGTCATTTATCCAGAAGCTCATGTTTGGCCGTACTATACCCAGATTCGTCCTTTTCCTGAAACAAGTATGAATTTTCCTGTTTCTTTTAAGGCACCAAGTTTTGTCATGACAACAACTTATCAAGCGCCTAAACATGGCAAAAAGCCTCAAATTATTGTCTATATCGATGGGCCTTTTCTCCCAGATACCTCATTACCTAAAAAGGTTCAACAAGCTAAATTACATGATGAAATTTATCAAGTCATGCAAAAGCGTGCCAAATCAAGTAACTATCAATACTATCATTATCAAAAAGTAAATTAGAAAGTGATTTCAAGTGAATATTTTATTTTGCGGTGATTCTCATGCCGAAGACGGAGTTTTAATTGCCACTTTGTCTCTTTTAAAAAATTACCAAAAACCACTCCATTTATATGTTTTAACAATGACAGCTAAAAATGATACTAAAACTTTTAGTCCTTTTAGTATGCAAGCAATTAAGGTAATTAACCAACAACTTAAAGAAGTAAATGATAAAAGTAGCATTGAATTAATTGATATTACAGATCTTTACCAAAAAAATCCTCCACTTGCTAACCAAAATACTCGCTTTACTCCTTATGCCTTAATCCGTCTCTATGCAGATGAAATTCCTAATTTACCTGATCGCATCCTTTACTTAGATGATGACATTATTGTCCGAAAAGACATTACAGAATTCTATAACCAAGACTTAACTAATGTAGAATTCGTTGGCGTACTTGATTACTACGGTCGCTGGTTTTACCATGATGAATTCAAAGCCTTTGACTATGTTAACTCTGGCGTTTTACTTTTAAATATGGCTGAAATTAAGAAAACTCATCTCTTTGAAAAAGTACGTCACTTAATTAAAAAGCGGGAAATGTTACTACCTGATCAAGCAGCTATTAATAAACTTGCTACTGAAAAAAGAATTGCACCTCGAAAATATAATGAACAACATCGACTGCAAAATGATACTGTAATTCAACACTTTACTACTAGTTTTCGTTTTTTCCCCTACTTTCACACCGTTACTATCAAGCCTTGGCAAGTTGAAAAAGTCCACAAAGATTTAAATATTTATGAATATGATGATATTTTGAATAAGTATCTAGCTTTAAAACCCAAACTTAAAGGATAGACTAAGTAAGAATCCTAAGCCTACTTGCTTAATCTTCCTTAGTCTGGTACTCTTGACCCAACTATAATTAATATTAAAGGATGAATGTTAATGACTACTATTCCAGTTTTTTATACTATTACTGATAACTATACTCCTTACGCTGGAGTCTCAATTCAATCACTTATTAACCATGCAAACCCTAACCGTGATTACACTATCTATGTTTTAGTCCAAGAAATTAGTGAGGAGCACAAGCAAGCACTCAAGAATCTTGCCACAGATAATGTTCATATCAATATCTTTCATATTGACGATGAATTGTTAAAGCCAATCACTAATACCAAAGAAAACTACTTAAGGGGACAATTTTTCACAATGGCGATTTTTTATCGTTTATTTATTCCTGAATTATTCCCACAATATGATAAAAGTATCTATTTAGATGCAGACACAATTGTCAATACAGATATTGCTGAATTATATGATACTGACCTTGGCAATAACATGTTTGGCTCTGCTCCTGATCTCTCAATCCGTTACATGCCACTACTCCAAGAATATATTAAACAATGTCAAGGAATCTTCCCACCTGAAAAATATATCAATAACGGTGTGATTTTGTTCAACTTAAAAGCTTTTAGAGAGAAAAAATTTATCGACAGATTCTTGTATCTCTTAGGCAAATATCAATTTGATAATCTTGATCCTGATCAAGCTTATATGAATGAAATTTGTGAAGATTATATTTATCACTTAGATGGTAAATGGGATACTATGCCTAACGAAAGTATCCCTCCTATCAAGGATCCCAAAATTGTCCACTATAATCTTTTCTTTAAGCCATGGCATTTTGAAGATGTACAATATGGTAACTACTTCTGGGATGTCGCAAAAGAAACTCCTTTTTATGAAACATTAAAGCAAGAATTAGCCAATTTTACTGATGCTGACCGTCAAAAACAACGTGATGACTTAGAAAAAATGGCCCAACGTGTCAAAGAAATTGAGCAGACCAATACTTGGGCAAAAGTGAAACAACAAGGAGAAAAAATTAAACTATGATTATTGGCGATAACCGCGAAAAAGTTATTGAAAATATCAAAAAAAATGTCTTAAACAACGATTTTCACGCAAAAGCAGAAATTGGTGATCCAAAAATTAGTAACGCTGACAGCTTAAAGTTAGTGAATGATTTTTGGAAAGCGAAGCAAAAAAACACTGATAAAGTGACCAGCTTTTTTACCAAGCAATTTTTTAAACAAGTAGCTCAATTGCTAGGCAAAAATGATAAAATTGATAATCCTCAAGATTTACGCAAAATTCCTCGGGCTTTTGTCACTTCAAATCACTTTAACCAACTAGATAGCTTGCCAATTGCCCGCCTTGCCAGCAAAAATCATAAAAATTTGTACTTTGTTATTGAAGACACCAATTTGCTTTTACCTAGCTGGATTGGGTTTCTCATGAAACACTTACCTACAATCCCACTAAGTCGCAGCATTCGTTATTTAGGGCGAGACTTTCCTAAGCATTTAAATGAGGTATTACGTAAAAATAATTGGATTTTAATTTATCCTGAGCAAGAAATGTGGTTCAATTATCGCAAACCTCGTCCAATGCAAAAAGGTACCTACTATTACGCCGCTAAACTTAACGTACCAATTATTTCTTGTTTTACTGAAATTAGAGATACCAAAAGCATTGAAAAAAGTGATCCCAACTTTTTCAAAACTCAAACTATTCTACATGTTTTACCAACGATTTATCCTAATCCTAAGCTCAGTGTTGAGCAAAACGCTAAATTAATGTGTCAAAAAGATTATGAGCAAAAAATAGCTGCCTATGAAAAAGCTTATGGAAAAAAATTAGACTATAACTTTTCTTATACTGATATTGCAGGTTATCGCAAAAAATAAATTTCAATCAAATTTTTGCCTACAAAAAAAGAGCGTTCCTCAAAACGCTCTTTTTGGTTAACCAATAATTTTAGCTAGGAAGAATTAATTTTCCTTCTCTACTTTTAGTACTTCTTTAGTTTTAGCATTAATTTGAACTTCATGTTTAGTAGTACCATCTACTACTTCAATTTCCCAAATGGTATTTTTACCACTTTGCTTCAAGTCCCACTTATCTGCTGTGCCACTTACTTTCTTTTCTGCAATCTTAGTTGCTTCATTGCGACTAATTAAGTTGTCAACATCTAAAGCTTTTTCATTCATTTCATCCAAATCAGCTTTTTCTGTCTTGTTTGAAAGGATTTTTCCACTAATTGCATTAACTTTTACTTCATATTCATGGGTTTTATCAAAACCATCAATATTATAAACATAGCTTCCATTTTCTTTTTCTAGAGAAATTTCTTTAACTTCTTTTCCCTTATATTTTTCATGGAACTTATTGATTGCATCAGTTTGACTAAGCTTAATTTGGGCAGTTTTTACAGCAGTGCTAGCTGTCTTTTTAGCACTACTCTTATTACTTGTACTTGAGCTAGTAGACGATTGCGAGCTCTTAGTTTCTGAGCTTGAATTATCGGAACAAGCTGTTGCTGTTAACAAAAGTGCACCAGCTAAAGTAATGCTACCAACTAATTTTGTCCATTTTTTTGCCATAGGTTTCTCCTTGATTATATAACATCATCCATTAAATATACCGCTTACATTTATCTATATAATTATTATATAATAAACGATTCATTTTAACCAATCTAAGCCCTTATTTTTTCAAAAATTAATAAATAAAGTTACAATGATAAAGGTAGAGAATTTTAATGGAGGACTTCACATATGAATAGACAAACAATGAACACTTTTTGGATAGTATTTACCATCTTATTAATTATTAGTATTTTTATTTCTCCACTATCTGTTTGGTACTTCCCAGTTAACCTTATTTTACTAATTGCCATTTATGCAGTTTACTACTACTTCATGCGGACTGGACAATATGCCTGGGCAATCTTTGAAGGTGTAATTTCAGCTATCTGGTTCGATAGTTACTTTAAATCACCTTTTGGTGCTGGTACTGATCATCCCATCTCAATTTGTTTTGCAATCATCGGTATCATTTTAACGATTATTGCGGTTATCTTTGAAATTAGAAAACATGAAAACGAAGAATAAACAAAAATGAAGTGCCTCATAATTGTTAGACATAAATCTAACAATTGTGAGGTATTTTTTATCACAAAAAGGTCACAAATTAAAACATTTTATGCTTTTATATATAAGGAGATGGTAAAAATGAGTCCTGAGTTAGAAAATAGTATTGAAAAATCATTAGCAGAGTATGCAAGAGGAGATTATCAAACAGTCCACTCTACTGATGAATTGTTTAAAAAATTAGATAATTAAAAATGGCCGAAATTAACTTTACTCCTGAATTTATAAGAAACTATGAAAAATATTTAAGATATTACAACTTTGAGGGAATTCGCCATACATTAAAAGACAAGACCCCAATGGAATATTGGAATCTTGCCTTAGAAATATATTTAAAACTAACGTCCAATTTTAGGGGTTAGCTTCAAGTTGCTTTTGACTTATTCGCCTTTAAAACTTCCATCTTCCACACTGCGGATAAAGTCAGCTAGGTGCTTGTAATAAACATCTGGGTTATCCACCATGTGGTGGTGACCTCCATCTGGTGTAGTGACTAAACGTGAATTTGGAATTTCTTTTTGCATAGTCTTAGCAGTTGAAATTGGCATTGTTTCATTTTCACCAAAAGTAAGCAAAGTTGGTACCTTAATATTCTTCAACTGGTCTCTAAAGTGCCAGTCCTTCAACTTACCAGTAATAACAAATTCGTTATCACCTTGAAAGGCATTATAAACAGCAGTTCCACCAAGATCTTTTAAGTGATAGAGCTTAGAAGGTTGCTTACGATCAACAAAGTTAATATTCAAGATTTGGACATCATCTTGGTAACGTTGATTATCGTAGTCACCTTTTTCTTCACATTCATGCATGAAATCAATTTCAGTTTGAGGAAGGACTTCTTGACGTCGGCGGTTAACTGCTTCAACATATTCATCAATTTCATCAACCATTGAGGAAACAATTGCTCCTTTTAAGTGTTGGCCATACTTAACAGCATATTCTTGGACTAAAAGTCCACCCCAACTTTGACCAATTAAATAAAAGTTATCAAGGCCAAGCTTTTCTCGAACTTCATCTACTTCATCTAAAAAGTATTCGTAAGTTAAATACTTTTTGGCAATTTCGGGATCAGAATAATCTGGTTGATCAGAATACAAGGAACCTAATTGGTCATACATCGTTACTTGCACATCAAGACCTTGTTTCTTTAATTGAGCAGCTGCATCTTCCCAATATTCATGATTACCACCAGGACCACCATGAAGTGCCAAAAGATGAATATCCCCTTGACCTTGAGTATTTGTCCATAAATGATAACCATTGTCTAAGGTAATAATTTTTGAACCTGTTTGCATAAAACTCTCCTTTACTTATTCTTCTTACTTCTATTGTAACGTATTGGCACTTCATTTTCTAAAAGCAAAAAGCATTACCCTTCCACTAAATTGAGGTAATGCCTTCACGTCTGATGATAGACGAATATAATATCATTGTAATTTTATTATACTCTTTTATTCAATTATTATCATGGGTTATCGCACCATTTATTGTGGGACTAGTTGAGCGCTAGATGGATCGCCACGATAAACACTAACAGCCAATAAAAAAGCATTACCCTTCCTGATATGAACCCTAAAATTAGGACATATGATTGAGGTAATGCTTTCTCTTATTCACTAAATTTAGCAAAGTCTTCTAACTTACGTCGACTTGGCTTAAATTCATTTATACGTTCGTCATCAGCATATCCTAATGCAATTCCCATGAAAATCTTCTCATGCTCTGGAATATCAATATGCTTTCTAATTGAATCAGGGAAACGGACAATTTCATAAGCTGGAATTGAATCAATTCCCTTTTCAGCAGCTGCTAGCAAAATGCTTTGACCAAATGCTCCTAAGTCATAAAACATATAAGGAACAGCCTTTTCATCTACTGTGATGTAAATTAAAGCTTGCGCATTATATAAATGTCTTTGACGGTCTTCAAAAAAGCTATAGTCTGCCTTGGTAAAATCACTCAATTCCTCAGTAAATTTACCAACATTATCACTTGAATAGCGATCCATATCATCTGGCGTAATTGGCTTAATATCTGTCCAACTAATCGTTCCTTTATCTGCTAATTCCAAGTGTTCCTTCTTAATTGCTTCTAAAGCTTCACCTATCGCAACATGTACATGCCAAGGTTGAGCATTCTCCCAGGAAGGAGCAAAACTAGCTTCTGTTAAGATATCTTCAATGTCTTCTTTGCGAACCTTCTTATCAGAAAATTCACGTACTGCATGACGCTTCTCCATCAATTCTTTAAATGACATCGATTATCCCTTCTTTCTTTTATCTTCTCAGTTTCATTATAAGCCCTGAAACTAAAAAAATTCAAAGAAAGACAATCACTAAATTTGGGAAGTTTTGCGTCGATAAATGTGAACCAAAATTCCTAAAATAATTCCAATTATTGCTGGTACCATCCAAGTAATTCCCAAATTAGCTAATGGGAAATAGTGCAAGCGGAAGGCATCTACACTTTTAACGAAGTTACTACTCTTAAGCGGTTCTGGAAGAGAATAAATGAAATCTAGTACACTTGGAATTAAAGTTAAAATAATGGTAATCTTGTAAACCACATGATCTTTCTTAATTAATGGTGAAATCATTGATAAAACAATAACTACGATTGCTAAGGGATAAAGAAACATTAAAACAGGTACTGACCACTTGATTAATTCATCTAATCCAAAACAAGCAAATAAGGCTGAAAATCCGCAAGTAACAGTTAACCAACCACGGTAAGATAATCCACCAAAGTGAGATTGGAAATCTTCTGCAAATGAAGCTACTAACCCAACTGCGGTTGTTAAACAAGTTAAAACTATCAAAAAGGCTAAGAAGGCTTGACCAAAGACCCCAGCATAATAGGTAACAATTTGTGAGAACGCCTGACCACCGTCAGCAGATACTTTAAAATGTCCTAAAGACATTGCGCCCATTAAGACTAAAGCAACATAGATAACTCCAATTGCTAGCATTCCAATTGTCCCTGACTTCACCGTAATTGCTGCAATCTTGGCTTCCTTTTTCACACCCATCGTTTTAATAGCTGTTACAATTGCAACCCCAAACACTAAACCAGCTAATGCATCTAAAGTATTATACCCCTGCAAAAATCCATTAATAAACGCACCATGAGCGTATTCAGGTGTTACAGGTGCTGCAGCTGGGTTACCAAGTGGCTTAGCAAATGCTACTACAAATACTAAAAAGAGAGCCACTAAAAAGATAGGATTTAATACCTTACCTAAACTAGACAAGATGTCACTTTGCTTAAAAGCAATACCATAAACAACCGCAAAAAATAATACTACAAAGATAATTAATCCAATTCCTTGAAATTGCTTAGGTAAGAGTGCTTTAACACCGACAGTGTAAGACACAGTTGCTAAACGTGGTGTGGCATACAGAGGTCCAATTGTCAATTGAATAAGGGTCATAAATGCTAAAGCAAAAAATCCTCCCACTGGTTTACTTAAATCATAAACCCCATTACTACGAGTAATTGCAATTGCTAACAACGAAAGTAGTGGCAACGCAACCCCAGTTAGAAGAAAACCTACTGCAGCTTGTAACCAAGCAGCACCCGCAAGTTGTCCTAAATGAAGGGGGAAAATTAAATTTCCTGCACCAAAAAATAGTGCAAAAATCATTGATGCTACTACTAAATATTGTTTAGTAGACAATTTTTCTTTATCTTTCATAATTTCCTCCTAATTTTATTATTTTTTTAATTTTAACAAAAAAATCCCTTATCGGGTAGCCTTCAGTTAAAAATAATACAAAAAAACGGTTCGCCTAAGCGAACCGTTTTTTTATGTTATCTACGCTAATATCTTCCATAGAAATTAATTAGAAAGAGTAAGTTTGTTAGATGAAATTTTTAAGAAAGGAATATTAATTTCTACGTTTCTTTTCAACAGCTAAGCCAAGAATTGCACCTACACTAGCAATCATAAGTCCAAGCATTGCTGCTGCACCGTCATTAGCACCGGTTTGTGGTAAAGTCTTAGAACGTGAGTCCATGTATGACTTACCTGAGTTGTTACCATTAGTGTTACCGTTACCGTTGTTACCAGTTGAGATACCTTCGTGAGTACCCTTAACACCTGCTACAACTTCACTACCATTGCTGTTGCCGTTGTTATCGCCGTTTTCGTTACCTTGGCCGTGAACACCAGCAATGTCATCGCGGTCAGACTTAGGAGCAACTACAACAGTTACAGGAACATCAACAGTTTCACCGTTAGGGAAGATTACACGGATAGTACCTTCGTGCTTACCAGGTGTCTTAACATCTGGTTTCTTTTCCCATTCGTACTTAGTACCTGATGGCATATCATCCTTGTTCTTGATACCTTCTGAAGGGTTTGGAAGTACACCTTGTGGAGTGTGGATGTCTTGTCCTTCTGGAGTTGGGTTATCTACAGTTACAGTTACTGGTACTTCAACAGTCTTACCATTTGGAAGAGTTACGATAACTACTGCTGGGTGGTTACCTGGAGTTGATACATCTGGAGTATCTTTCCAAGTGTACTTAGTACCTGATGGTAAATCAGTTCTATTCTTAATACCGTCTTCTGGATTTGGTACCACACCTTGTGGAGTGTGAATATCTTGTCCTTCTGGAGCAGTTACAACAACCTTAACTGGAACTTCATCTTGTGAACCATCTGGGTAAGTTACGATGATAGTTGCATCGTGTGAACCTGGAGTGTTTACATCTGGAGTGTCCTTCCAAGTGTAAGTAGTACCACCTGGTAATTCAGTCTTGTTCTTGATACCATCTGCTGCATTTGGAACAGTACCAATTACAGTAGGTACATCTTGTCCTTGTGGAGTGTATTGATCAGCATCAGTTGGAGTTACAACTGGAGTTGATGGAGTAGTTACAGTTACAGTTACTGGTACTTCTTCAGTCTTACCATCTGGGTAAGTTACTACAACTACTGCTGGATGTTCACCAATAGTATTTACATCTGGAGTATCCTTCCAAGTGTACTTAGTACCTTCTGGCATATCTTGTGGGTTCTTAATACCTTGTTCTGGGTTTGGAACTACACCTTGTGGAGTGTTGATGTTTTGACCTTCTGGAGCTGGAACGTTAACAGTTACAGGAACTTCATCTTGTGAACCATCTGGGTAAGTTACAACAACTACTGCTGGGTGGCTACCTGAAGTAGTTACATCTGGAGTCTTCTTCCAGCTGTACTTAGTACCTGTTGGTAAATCAGTCTTGTTCTTAATACCATCTTCTGCAGGAGGAACTACACCTTGTTTAGTGTTTACAGGTTGTCCTTCTGGAGTGTACTTAGCAGCATCTGAACCAGCCTTAACGTAAGTAATAGTTACAGTTGAGTTTGGAGTTTCAGCAGTAACACCAGTTACTTCTGGAACTTCTTTAGATTCAACACCGTTAACTTGTGATACGTAACCATCGTGTTGAGGTACAACAACCTTAGTAAAGGTACCAGTCTTATCATTAGTTAACTTGTTAGTAGTAGTGTCGTAAATAGTGTAACCACTGTAAGTAGTGTTACCTTGGTTATCAACAGTCTTAGATCTACCGAATACTACCTTTTGTACACTTGTAGCTTCAGTCTTAGAACCATCTGAATTTGTGGTTTCAGTTACGATAGTTCTAGTTACAGTCTTGAACAAGTCTGAGTAAGCAGGATCATCTGGGTTAGTGATACCTGGGTCACCTGGTTTTTCAGTACCAGTAACGATTAATGGAGTATCAACAACTTGAGTCTTGCCATCTGGGTAAGTTACAGTGATTGAAACAGTAGTCTTACCAATCTTGTTAACATCTGGTTCACCGTTAGTCCACGTGTACTTAGTATCAGGATCTAAATCACCCTTGTTACCAATACCTTGTGATGGGTTTGGCATTACACCCTTAGGAGTAACAATTGGAGTACCAGTTGCGTTTTCTGAGTAAGTCTTACCTGGTTGATCAACGATAACCTTAACTGGAACTTCATCCTTAGAACCATCTGGGTAAGTTACAACAACAGTTGCTGGCTTAGTTCCTGGAGTCTTGGTATCTGGTTCGCCATCTTTCCAAGTGTACTTAGTACCTGTTGGAAGTGATGGAATGTTTGCAATACCTTGTGATGCTTCTGGGTGTCCACCAACCTTAGTATGAACATCTTGGCCTTGTGGAGTGTACTTGTCAGCATCAGTCTTAGGATTTACAACGTTAAGTGAACCTGCTGGTAATTCAACGTCTAAGTAAGTTGGTTGACCATTCTTATCCTTGTCTTGGAAAGTGATACGTACAGTACCCTTAGTATCGCCAGCCTTAAGGTCGTTTGCCCAAGTGTATGATACAGGCTTGTTAGCAGTTAACTTGTCTAAGTTAGTAGTATTAATTAATGCTAATTCAGCATCAGTTAACTTGTCACCTGCTTTAGCTGGAGCTAATTCAGCCTTCTTAGAAGCGGCATCAGCAACTGGAGCAGCACCTTGCATTTCGATAGCTGGACCATACCAACCACCTGATAAAGTTAATGAGTGTTCAGGAGTTGCAAATAAGTTAGTACCAGTTTCTTTGATTAATTCACTGTTTTGACCAAATGTAAGTTTAATTGATGGATTCTTAGATGCATCAGCACTTAATTCAGTAACACCTGGAAGTGGAGCTTCCATAGAAGCCTTGTCTACGTTAGTATTGATTGGAATAATCCATTCAGCTTTAACATCGCTGTAGTTAGTAATCTTGTGACCAGCTACATCTTTACCATTACGTACATCGTTGTTGTTCCACCAAATAATGCTATCAACAGTTGACATTGGATCTGGATACATGCTGTTAGCAGTAGTTTCGTGAAGGTTCTTTAATGATTGGGTAACAGTTACAGTGTAATCAGTACCGATGAAGGTGTTAGGACCTACAGCGATTGGTGCATCAACAGTTTCGCTTGAACCATCTGGGTAAGTTACTGTTACTGGTACAAATACAGGACCTGCTGGAGTGTTTGAACTAGTAGTTACAGTTACGTTACCAGTGTTTGGATCTACCTTAGCAGTTACGCCTTCTGGTAATTTAGTTCCTTCTGGAATCTTGTAAGTAGTTCCTTTTGGAGCCTTAGCAGTCTTACCATCTGCGTCAGTGTAAGTTGGGACACCAGTTTCAACGCTTTCACCTTGTTTTACATTTACAGGCTTGTATGATGGTTGGTATTCGTTAGCATCAGATGGAACAACGTTTACCTTAGCAGTAGTAGTATCTGCAGAACCATCTGGATAACTTACAACAACTGGAATTTCTAAGTTAATAGGTTTTGCATCAGGAGTAGTTTCAACAGAAAGTTTACCAGTAGTATTGTTTACTTCAACCTTAATTCCAGCTGGAATATCGTTTAAGTAAGTTTGATCAATAGCATACTTAGTTCCTTCTGGAGCAGCATCTACAGTCTTGCCATCCTTAGTAATAGTTACAGGAACTTGAACACTCTTACCAATAGTTACAGTAGTATCCTTGTAACTTGGTTGGTAAACATTTCCGTAAGGAGCAGTAATATTTAATGGAATATTAACAAAGTCAACAGAACCATCTTTGTAGGTAACTTTTGCCCAAGCTGATTTATCAGTTGTCTTTAATTGACCAGTTGGGTTTTGAGGTTGTGCTTCTGGCTTACCTTCAGCATCAACCATTTCCTTGTCCCATTCTGCAGCATCTTTAGCTGAGTCGTACCAAGTTACGCTTGAAACAAGGTCTTGCCAGTTAGCCACTGGAGTTGAACCCATTACTTGCTTACCGTTTTCGTCAGTAGTTACCTTAGCTTCTAAAAGATCTTTGATACCCTTATTAGGATCTAAGTTCTTCAAGCTTTGTTGGGTAGTACCATCGATAGTTTGAACTTCTGGATCGTATAAGTCTTTGTCTGATGACTTAACTGGAGAATCCTTTTCAAGAAGCTTGCTACCCATTGCGATACGTTGTGGAGTCCACCAGCTAAAGTTGTTTAAGAAGCTGTTTAAGTATTGGCTGTTAGCACCAGCAGTAATAGTACCTTGGTTAGTGTTTTCGTTAGCCTTTTGTGAACCGTTGTATTGACCAGCACCTTGAGTTGCACCCATCACAACTGAACCGTTTGAAGTTAAGTATGATGAAGCAGCCTTTTGAATTGGAGCAAGTGCTTGTGGGTTAAAGCCGATTGGAGCAAATCCGTCAGCACTCATTGATACACGACCACGTGATTGTGAGTTGGTAATCATCCAAGTGTAGTCAGGGTTGTCACTTAAGTTAGCTCTGTTCCATTGAGCAACTGGAGTGTTAGTAATAGTATCTTGTTGTTTTTGACGTTGGTTGAAGATGAATGAACCACCAATTTCTGGAAGAGTTGGGTTCAAACGTTGTAAGTTTACGTATTCAGGGTTGTTGAAGTTTACGTAACCTGCTAAGTTTTCACCAGCTGGTCCACCGATCCAACCTGGCATAAAGATCATACCAAGAGCAGTTTGTTGTTCGTGATCTTGTAAGTCTAAGGTAGCACCTTCGTTAACATCAATTCTTAAAGTAGTGTTACCAGATGAAGCACCAGTACCCATAGTAATCATTGGGTTAGCACCCTTATCAGTGGTGTTACGTACAATCTTAATTGAACCGTTGTCTTCAATACGGTTATCACTAGTAATTATGGCTGCAGCACCTGGAATACCAGTACCGATTGAAAGAACACCAAATTGGGTACCATTAAAGTTAGCCATTGCTAAATGTCCAAGACCGCCTTCGTAAGCACTCATCTTAGTAGTGATGTCTAAGTTACCAGTCTTACCAGTAATTAAGTTACCTGAGTAAACAGCGATTGAGTGACCGTCAGCTAAGTCCATGTTAACGTTACCGTCGATGTTAACACTACCACCAACTAATTGAGCACCAGTACCTAAAGCAACGATACCCTTAACATCCTTACCACCTTTGATGTTTAAAGTTGCGCCTTCTTTAACGTCTAATGGAGACTTAGTAAATTGACCAGTAGCTTTGTCTTTTACATAGTCACCGTTAGCACGAACTGCAGCACCACCGTATTGTAAGTTGTAGCTGCTAGTTTGTGGCATATTAACAGTAGTAGTACCATCTTCAACTCCAATGTAACCTGCTGAAATAGCATCACCATCATCACCTGGGGTTGCACCACCAGTGTAGGCTTTACTAGTTAAGTTGTTGTTACCCTTTAATACTAAAGTGTATTTTTCGTAACCAGTGTTTGCAGCAGCTGCTGAGTTAGTAGTCATACCAGTAATTACTGGACGACCGTTAACTTCTGCAGTTACGTTCTTGAAAGTAATGGTATCAAGAGCTTGTTTGTCTGCACTAACACGGGTAAGTGAAATTGGTGAATATGAAGAGTAATCAGTTTGAGACTTAGCTGCCTTTAATTCATCAGCCTTAATAGTTACATCTTCAAAAGTCATATCCCAAGCTGCGTGGTTATCACCTTGGTTTTTATCAACAAGGTTTAAGTTTTGATTAGTAAAGTCAATGGTGTTGTTATTACCACTAATAGTAACTTTACGAGCAATATCTTTACCATCGAGATCTTGAGAACCAGCATATAATACTTTTTGTTCTAAACCTAACGCACTTCTGTGAATAGCAGTACCGTTTACCTGACCAGTAACAGTAATATCTTTAGTAATGTTGATGTGATCAACATTTGCGTCGCTCAATGCGCTGATGAAGCCAGCCCAGTCTTGAACATCTTGTGAGTTCTTGTAAACTGGAGCATCTGGATCAGCAGGTTGAGTAGTATCTAACATTGCGTAAGTACCTTGGGCGTTCTTACCAATTACAGCACCCTTAGCAGCTAATGACTTAAGTTCTTCACTTTCAGCTGCTGATGAACTTGCGTTTGAAGTTGCTACTTTAGCATCAGATTTTACTGCAGCACTTGAGGCTGGAGCTTCTGACTTAACTGCTGATGATGAAGTTGCTTCACTCTTAACAGCTGCACTTGCTACTGATGAGCTTGCGCTTGAAGCAGCTGAACTTGCTTTTTCAGTTGTTGCTGAACTTGCTGCGCTTGAAGCTGGAGCTTCTGACTTAACTGCTGCTGAACTAGCAACATTTTCATCCTTATTAGCATTAGCTGCAACTTTTTCAGTTGCTGGAGCATTATCAGTAGTTGCTGCGTGAGCTTGTTGACTACCGATTCCTGTTAAGAAGAAACCGATTAATACTGAAGCAGCACCTACAGAAAACTTACGAATAGAGAAACGTTCTTTCTTTGCTTCCATCTTGCGTAAGCGTTCTTTATAATTCTTTTTAGATAACATCTAAAATAAACTTCCTTTCTTCATCTTTCTCTTACATCCAAGAGACTTAAAAGTTATATCAATTTCATTACGGTTCTTACTTTAAACCTTTTTTTATTTTTTTCAAGTATTTCGATTGTTATTTAAAATATTTTGTTCAAAATGTTTTTTATTTTTTAAGTTATTTTTACCCTTATTATTCTTTGGTATCAACGATTTACAGCGTTTTATATAAATTATTTTATTTTTTGATTTTTTGTATTTTTATTCTGATTTTACCGATTTGTTGTTATTTTATACCTATATAAAATAAAAATATATAATAAAAAACACTATTTTATTAAATGACATTTTAATTTTAATTTTTAAGTAATTTAATTTCCACTATATAAATATATATGTCTTAGTATAATAAGACCGCTAATTACTTATTTTAACTGCTATTTTCTTTTCAATATAGATCCTTTATTCTCATTTTATTTTTAAAATAACACTCTATATTAAAAAACACTTATTTTCTATACGAATTTGAGATTTTTTTGTTTAGGCATTATTTTTTTGTTGTTTTTTGCTTATTTTCTATGTATTACCGCTACTTATACATAAAAAGAGTGATTAGAATTGCTTTCTAATCACTCTTTGCTTTCTTCTGTTATCTTTTCTAACTAATACTTATCTCGATAATGATAAATTACTAACGGTAAAATTGTTACCACAATACAAATTCCAACCATTATTCCAATATATAGCATTCTTAAGTTAGCTGGTGTACCATCTGCTGGAATAAAACTAACAAAGAAAGCAATAATGGTAATAATTAAAGCTACAATTGAAACAATAATACTCCAAATACGATTCTTACTCATATAGTAGCTACGAGGTAAATCATCATGCTTGATCTTTAAGTTCATGTAAGCAATCAACATTAAAATATAAACAATCAAATATTGTGCTGTAGTTGATGCCATTGAAACATTAAAGGCAAAATCACTATTACTTCCACTTGAAAAAGTTAAAATTACTGCTGAAACTGTGACGATTAATGATTGTAGGATAATTAAGCGCATTGGTACATCCCTCTTAGTAGATTGCGCAAAATACTTAGGCATATAACCTTCATTAGCTGCCACAAACATCCCTTGACTAGGTCCAGACAACCAATTACCAAGTTCTCCAACAATTCCTAATGCTAGAAGCACACCAATAATCTTTTGAATTAAGTCCCCTGGTAAGCCAATTGAATCAATAATCTTACCAAATGCATAAACAAAGCCTGTACTATTTGTAATTTGATCTTTAGGTACAGCCATTCCAATTGCTAAACTACCTAGTAAGTCAAAACACATTGCTGTTAAAGCTAAGCCCCACATTACCTTTGAGTAAACTTTTGGATGACGTAAATGTTGCACGTGTGGTGCACTCGCTTCGCCCCCACAAAAAGCTAATATAAATGGAACAAATGCTACTAAAGTTGCTCCTGAAAGATCATGAGGGATCATATTACTTAAAGAAAGGTGGAAATAAATTGGTCTTCCTTGAATTAAGTAAATAATGAAAGCAATGATTAATAAAACAACTGGCAGGGCAATTCCTACTCCAAATAACCATTCTGCAATCCGGCCAATTTTTTTAACACCTACATATTCTACTAAAGTAATACTCCATAAGATAATCATCATTAATACAAAACGAATCCATGGGGTAGTATTAAAGGCTGGAACATTTAAAGTAATTGACATTGCCCCAATAATGACATACATCATCATATTCATTCCAATTGTAATGTGAATCCATTGGTAAAAGAGGGTAACCCAACCGGTTTTTTCTCCTAAGGTTCCCTTTACCCAGGTAAAAATTCCTCCCTTTTCCCAACCTTTAACAGAGGCCATTTCTCCTGCCATCTGAGTAATGGGGATAAACCATAAAATTCCTGCTAACAGAATATAGAACAAAGCTGTTGGACCTGTTTTACCAAAGGGTGCTAGTTCATTAACTGAAATAACCATGGAAGATGTCATGGCAAAGAGTTTCAGTCCTGTCAGCCGATTATATTTCTGATCTTCTTCTAACTTAATCTGTGTCTCGCTACTGTCGTTCACGATGATTTCCTCCTAAAATTATCTTAACGTTGTCTAATTATACACTACTTTAAGAGCTATTTTACAAATTGGTCTAATTTTTTTAAAAAAATAATTGCCTTTATAGCAATAATTAAGAAGATATTTTTGATTATTAGTTAAAATTGGTCTTTTCCAATTTGCTTTATTACTTGTTAGCTTCTATGATGATAGTGACCAAAAATTAAGACCTAGCAAAATCTGAAAGGAATAACATCTTGAAAATACTTTTAACTGGCGACAGTATCTTGGCGCGCCATGAAGAATTTGACGAACCTGCAATCAACCATTTTTTATCTCAAAAGTTTCCCCAGGCTAAGCTAATTAATACCGCTTACCCTGGTCTAAATAGTGGGGGACTTTGCGTGAGTGCTAATAAACGAATTCTACAACCAGAAAAATGCGATTATTTAGTCATTTTAATTGGCACCAATGATTTAGCAACTCATAAACAAGTTCCCCTTGAGCAATTTAAGGCTAATCTCCAGTTTTTAGTCTCCAGTATTATCTGGCGTTACTCTCCTAAGCGAGTCATTTTTGTCTCACCACCTGCTGTTGATGAAACCAAGCAAGAAGTTCGTTCAAATACATTAGTTGAAAAATATAGTCAAGTAATAATAGAAGTGTGTGACCAATATCAGTTAACTCATATTGATTTATTTAAAGCAATGCTTGAACATGGCAACTTACCAGAGTTATGCCACGGCTTAAAAAATGATGGTTTGCACTTTGGAGAAGCTGGCTATTTATTACTCAGCGACCTTTTAGCTACTGCGATTGAAAAAACTTTGTAACAGAAAAACTATTTTTTTGTAAAGGAAAACATATCCTTTTCAGCACAGGGACTAGTATAATAGGTTTTGTATAGTGAAAACTTATATCTTATAAGTGGAAGGATATGTTCAAAATTTTATATAAAAAGATAATTACTCTGGCTGCTTCAATTGGATTAGCTACTACTCCACTAGCTGCCAGTTTTACTAATGCTCAAACTGTTCACGCTGCTAGCAAAACCTCAATGCGTACCTATGTTAGAAATGTGATGCAAAAATATCACGTTCGTGGAGATATTTTGGTTGTTAAAAATGGTAAAACACAAAATATTACCTATGGTTATGGTTACTGGGGCCATCGGATAAACAATAATAACGCTCAACTTGTTTATCCTTCTGCCTCCCTTCAAAAAGTCATTACTGCTGCCATGGTTATGCAATTAATGGAAGAAAAAAAGAATACCAGCCAACAATTTGACCAAAACACACCTGTTTCACGTTGGTATCCTCAACTTAAAAATTCCACTAAAATCACTGTTGGCAACCTCCTAACTCATACTTCCGGAATTGATGTAGCTAACACTGAAACTAACCGTGGAGTCAATTATTCTGAAGAAGATGCAGTTAACTGGGTAATTAACCAAGCTAATGCAGCTTCTTTAAAAGAACCTAACAAAGAATTTCTCTATAATAATGCTAACTACATTCTTCTAGCTGGCCTTATTTCTAAAATAACAGGCAAGTCTTATGCAACTAACCTCAATGAACGAATCAGTAATAAGCTTGGCTTAAGTAGAACTTTTGTTGCTTCACAAGTACCTACCAGCAAAATTAAAGCAGTCTCTTATAATTGGAATAAACATAATTACCAAAATGGTATTACAATGAAAAACACTGTTGCTTCCCAAATTGTAGGAGCTGGTAACCTCTATACAACTCCAAGCGAATATTACAAGATTCAAGTTGGTTTAACCAATGGGCAGATTCTTACCCAGACCCAATTCTATAATATGACTCACTTAAGTAGTCGCAAAGGTTCCTACTCCGGCGGACTCTACATTAAGCAAAACGACAAGCTTAAATTAGCCTATGGTGATATTAAAAATACTCACTTTGGAACTTGGGTCCAACTAAGCAATGACAATAAAAATGGAATTGTCATGTTTTTAAATCAGACTAATAATAATAAAAATACCGAAAAAGCTGTTGGTTATCAGGTCTTGAATCATATTAAGAAAAATTACTTTAGTAAAAAATAATCTTTAAATTTCTGTTACGATTAACTATTTCGCTAAAATTAAGCATACAATGTTAATTGAGTTTAATTTAGAAGTAAATAAGTAAATATTGAAGGGATATTAACAGTGAAAAAGAAGTTTATGGCTTTATCTGCAGCCCTTGCCCTCGGTCTTAGTCCTGCAGCTACTTTATTTAACAGCAAAACAAGCCAACCAGTTCAAGCAGCAAGCTATGATCAATCAGAAATGAGAACTTTTGTAAGATCCACTATGGCTAAGTATAAGGTTCGTGGTAGTGTCTTAGTAGTTAAAGATGGAATTGCCCAACCTATTAATTATGGTTATGCTTGGTACGGCAAGCGTTATGGTAATGGACGCTCAAATATTGTTTACCCTACCGCTTCCTTACAAAAGGTCATCACTGGGGCAATGATCGTTCAGTTAATCAACGAAAAAAATAATACTAGTCAAAGTTTTTCTCAATACACTAAGATTTCTCGTTGGTACCCTAACTTAAAGAATGCTGACAAGATTAGTGTAGGACAGCTTTTAACCCACACTTCTGGAATTGTGGCCACAGGAACTGAATATAATCGTGGCATTAATTATTCAGAACAAGGTGCTATTGATTGGATAATCGACAAGATTAATACTACTCCTGAAAATGAACCAGGTGGTTACTACTATAACAATGCCAACTACATGCTTTTGGCAGGAATTATTCGTAAAGAAACTAACCAATCATATCAAAGTAATTTCAATTCCAGAATTATAAATCGTTTAGGCTTAACTAATACCTACCTTTATGAAGATATTCCTAGTTGGAAGACAGATGCTATTTCTTACATCTGGCAAAATAAAAACTATCAAGATGCCGACTACATTAAGAGTACCGTTGCCTCTCAAATTGTAGGAGCTGGGAATTTATTTACGACACCTCTCGAATACTACCGCATCTTACAAGGGATGATGAATGGACAAATTTTAAGTAGTAGTGATTTCCATTACTTAACTCACCTTGCATCAATGAGTAAAGATCGCGATTATTCTGGTGGTCTCTATCTCTACAACAATGGTAATTTAAAGACTGCCTTTGGTAGTATCTACGGGGTTCACTTTAATAGTTGGGTTCAATTAACTTATGATAACCAAAACGGAATTATTATGTTCTTAAACCAAACTTACAATGGTAAAGATAATAGTAAAGCTGCTGGTTATGAAATTTTGAATCACATTAAAGCTAATACTTTCGTTAACAAGTAATAACAGAATCTAAAATTCTTAAATCACAAATAGCCAATATTCTTGGTTTTCTAAAACCTTGATATATTGGCTATTTCTTTTTACTTATTTAATTTAATCCCACAAAAAATTGGTAATCCTTGTTGTTACTTGCGAATTATAAGTTAGACGTCCATGATCTGCGTTAGGGCCATAATATTTTTGTAATTGATAATTTGGATCACTACCAACTAAATATTTTAATGATTCAGAAGATACATTTGAAACTAACCCATCTGAATTATCTGCTTTATTGCCAACAATATTTAATACAGGAAGTTGGGTTTGGCTATATAATTTACGTAACTGCAAAAGTTGTTTGTAAGTTGAATTCATTTTGTTTGGCTTACCGGCTTCATTCAACCTTAAATTCTTGGGTTCAGCCATATCTTCTGTTGCTCCCGGAAGGTTAACACCATCAAATAGTCCTGCAATTGCTACTTGTTTGTTCAAAGTAGGTAATTTTTCTCGTTGACTGGCAAGTAAATAATACATGACTGACATATTTCCTAAAGAGTGAGCGACCATATTTACTTTTTTAATACTATATTGTTGTTTAAGTGCCTTTACAACATTTACCGCATACATCCCTGCCTTAGGGAGATTGAATTGAATATTATTTTCATAATTAACCTCCACAATTGGATTAATTGCATTTTGCTTCAAGGTGCCAACAAAAGTCACCTTACCATCTGGATCAACATTGGCCCGAATTACATTATTCGTAAAACCTAAGCGTTGAGCTTTTTTTACTAAACTTTCTTCTGCATGATAATTGCTCATTGCACCATGAAAAATAAGTGTGGGCGTTGATTTTACTTGATATTTTTTAGAAAAATGTACTTTTGCTACTTGAGTTTCAGGATTTTTAGCAGCTTGTGGTTTAGCTTTACTGCAAGCTGCTAATCCTAAAACCAGAAACAATACTAAGATTAAAGATATTTTTTTCACTATTCTCTTCCTCAATGTTAGCCTTTTTTCAGATAATACCACTATTTTTTTAAGTAGAGGTTAAAAAAGCAATAAAATTATTTTATTAAAAAGTAATTACTTATAATTATAAAAAGCAAAAATTATAATAATTATGAGGTGAATACTAAGGGAAATTTTACAAGTACGCAAACAAGGGAATTCATTAATGGTTGCTATTCCCAAAGCATTCAATATATCATCTGGGACAAAACTTAGACCTAAACTAACTAAAAAGGGTATTTTTTATGAATTTGTAGAAGCTGATGACTTTTTTGATTTTGATGAAGAAATATTAAAAGACTTAATTAGTCAAGGCTACGAGGGGAATGAACTCATTAAACAATTTCGCTTAATGAAAAATAATATACCTCTTGGTTTAGAAGAATTAGAAAGTGAAGCAAGAAAAACTTCCCCCCTTTCTAAAGAGCAGGCCATGAAAGAATTTGGTCTCCAAGTAAACTTAGGCGTTAAAGCAACAAAAAAATCATAATTCCTCTTTCAATGAGAAATTATGATTTTTTCTATCTTCATTTATTCTTCGTTAAATAAGGCTGTTGATAAATAACGATCTCCACCATCTGGAGCAACAGTGACTACAGTATGACCTGCGCCTAATTTTTTAGCTAGCTCAATTGCACCCGCAATATTAGCACCGGCTGAAATTCCTGGCAAAAATCCCTCTTTGCGACCAACTTGACGAGCTGTTTTCATTGCTTGATCAGTGGAAATTTCTACCACATCATCATAAACTTCCTGATCTAAATTCTTTGGAATAAAACCAGCAGAAATTCCTTGAATACCATGTTTTCCAGTCTTACCATCCTTTAAAAGTGGTGATTCAGCTGGCTCTAAAGCATAGACTTTAGTTTCAGGATCAGCTTGCTTTAAGGCACGTCCAATTCCTGATAAAGTTCCTCCAGTACCAACACCTGCTACAAAGGCATCAATCTTTTTTCCCAATCCTTGAAATGCGCCAATAATTTCCGGACCAGTGGTCAATTCATGAATATTAGGATTTTCTGGATTATCAAATTGCATTGGCATAAAGTAACCATGATTTTTAACTAATTCTTCTGCCTTAGCAATTGAACCTTTCATCCCTTCAGCAGCAGGAGTTAAAATTAATTCTGCTCCATAACCCTTCATCAATTTTCTTCTTTCAACACTCATACTTTCAGGCATTACAATAATTACCTTGTAGCCCTTAGCAGCTCCCATGCTGGCTAATCCAATTCCAGTATTACCAGAGGTTGGTTCTACAATAGTGTCACCTGGCTTGATTTTGCCTTCACGTTCAGCCTTTTCAATCATTGCCAAGGCAATTCTATCTTTCACTGATCCTGCAGGATTTTTTGACTCTAGCTTCACATAAATGTCAGCCATGTTGTCATCAGTAATATTATTCAATTTCAATAAGGGAGTGTTTCCTACTAATTCAGTAACTGAGTTGTAAATTTCTGCCATAATTTTTCTCCTTAATTAATTCATTAATCCAATTTTTAAAAAAATGCTCCTGGGTATTTTTCCATTTAAATTCTGGTAAATTTGGTGTTTCACGTGAAAAATAATTTTCAGGCTTTTGATAATTTCTTTCTGGATGAGCATTTATTTCTCGTTGATACTCTTTTCTAAGAGCATTTCTTCCATACTCTAAGTGAGCAAACAAAAATGTTCTTTCTGGATATGGAGGCGAAGTCACTAAAAGTAAGTTTCTATTCTTAGATAGACTGTTAATTTCCAATCGTGGATCTTGGGCGATTTGTTCAATATCCATATCTGCATATCGTGCATGAGGCGCTAAAAAGTCTTTACTTAACCCAGCTAGTAAAGGATGGGCTTTCAAAATTTCATTAGGATAAATACCAAAAATTTTCTGAGATAGGGGTACTTTTTTAATTCCATAAAAATAATTTAAAGCTGCCATCGCACCCCAACATAAATATAATTGTTGCACGTGGTTTCGATCCAATTCAGAAAGTAAACATCGAATTTCTTCAATGTAGGTCACATCTTTAAAATCAAAATGCTCAATTGGAGCCCCTGTAATAATAAATCCATCAAAATCAGCAACTTTTGTTAAGTCTAGTGGTTGTGAAATGGCTTTAACATTTTCTGGAACTTCTTTATCTTGATATTTTGTCTTGGGATAAAAGAATTCTACTTTTATATCATTTTTTGAATTTTTGAATATTTTTTCAAAACGTTTCTGCGTATCTTCTTTATCATGCATTAAATTCAAGATTCCTATTTTAATTGGTTTCATTTACTTGCCCTCCTTTCCAATTTATTCAATTATACCACTTACAAATAATTAGTGCTTGTATTTGAAAACTTTTAAAGTATGAATAATGTTAGAATTGAGAAGTAACCTTATAGAAAGTTGGTTTATTTACTATGTTAAATCATTTACCAGAGAAAAAAGTATCAAAAATAGCTCTTTTTTATGATTTAGTTTTTGTTTACATGATTTCCAAAACAACAGAAATTATGCACCATTTAGATCATGGCTTAGTGAATCCAATTTCATTTGGATTATTTGTAATTATTATGCTTATTTTCATTAGTTCTTGGATGGTACAAACAACCTTTACCAATCGCTACGGGCATTCTTCGTGGCTAGACATTGCCTTTTATTTTGTCGATATGATGATTGTTTTATTTATGTCTAATTCTTTTGACACTAACAATTTAACTGAAATGCGAGTTTTATTTATTTCAGCTGGTTGTTTATCTAGTACCTTAGCTTTGCATTATCTCATCACATTTTTTCAAGTCAAAAGTGAAATTGATAAAAAAATCACTAAAACCTACTTTGGATTTCTTATTTTTAGAGCAATCTGTTTAATTATTGGGGGTATTTTAGACAATATTTGGGGATTTATTATCGCAATTGTTGGTCTAGGTCTAAGCTGGCTGATGCCTCTTTTAATGAATAAAACTACCATTAAACATCCAATTATTTTCCCTCATTTTTTAGAGCGGTTAAATCTTTTAGTAATTGTAATTTTTGGTGAAACAATAATTGGCATTGCAGATTATTTCCGTCCACAAACTTTATCTGTCTTCTCTGTTTTGCTTTTTATTATGGTAGCATTGCTCTTTTTAACTTATGTACTGCAATTTGATTGGATTATTCAAGAAGACCAACCAGATGCCACCAGTACCTTGCTAATTTATTTACATTACTTTATTATTTTTGGAATTAGTCTGATTACAGTCAGCTTGAAGTTTATTCACGAAGAAGAAGCTTTATCTTGGTTTGCAGTAAGTTGCTTATTTGGTGGAATTTTACTCTTTTACTTTGGTTTGGCTCTTTCAACTACATATAATAAGAAAGAATTTAAACTTTCAAAATTTACTATTGGAGTTTTTTCTGTTTCTACCTTACTTGGGTTTGCTCTCTGCCTTATCGTACCTCATTTTACTGTGATTGCCATTACAGGTTTTGTTGTAGTTTTAATCAATGCTTTGCAATTAATCCATGTTTCTCTTAGTCCACGGGAAAAAATTTCAGTTTAACCTGGATACTTAAAAGTACTAGGGAAAACAACTTTTGTCTAATTTCCGAATAAAGGTGGAAATAAAAATGCTGACGTATCGACGTTTTATAAACGAAGATAATTCAGCATTTTTATTTTATATTTTTCCCAGATACTTTTCTACTTTGCTAGGGATGCTTCACAAGCTGCTTTGGCTTGTTCTGGTGTGATTAGAACCAACTTAAACATTAATAATCATAGTATAAAAAAGCAGCCCAACACATACAATTATATCAATAAGATA
The DNA here is from genome assembly GCF_014522325.1 of Lactobacillus sp. PV012. NCBI lineage: Bacteria > Bacillati > Bacillota > Bacilli > Lactobacillales > Lactobacillaceae > Lactobacillus > Lactobacillus sp. PV012. The sequence goes on along the minus strand of NZ_CP041983.1, from coordinate 126,131 downwards.
GCCTAGAACTAATGCTAGTACTACATTAACAGAGTGATGTTGAAAGAAAGTAGCTAGCCAATCTCCAAATATAAGTAAATAAGTCCCAATTAACCAGTAGTTTAGCTGCTTTTTATTAATCCACGGCAAAACTAAAATAATCAGTGTAGCAATAATCAAACCATACTTTACTACTTTATATGCATTATCATCGAGTATTGCATGACGCATGTCAAAACCTTCCTTTTATTGATAACGCCAGCCAGCATAACGCCAACTACGAATTTTATAAACTCTACCAGCCTTATAAGGGCGCACTTCTGCTAACATTCAAATCATACATATTACATTCTATTTATTTAAACTTACTCCATAAGCTGCTTTGGCTTGTTCTGGTGTGTTGGATGGCTTGATAGCAATTCCAGCAGAGTAGTTTGTATCACTTGCTTTTACATAGACAGTACCTGTATCTTCACCTGCCATAACGGTATGGTCAGCAGGATTTTCTAATCGTAAGTGATGTGATGCCATTTCATAGAAAAGTTCTGCTTTTTGTTCACTTGGAATATAAATGTACATTAATTTAACAACATGATATGATCCACCATTAGTATGAGGAAGAACCCAACCTTTATACTTCACTTCTCCTTGTTCATTATAAACAATTGTATCTTTTGGAAAACTTACTGATAAATCTATTGGTGAATTTTCATCAAAATACATTACTGGAAATGGTGGATTTTGCTTATCCCTATCCACATCCCCAACATTAATTAATTTATCTTCTCCTTTTAATTTATAGAAGTAATAAGTCCAACCTGTATCATCAATGTCTTCCAAATTTTGTGGATTGGTTACTTCGTCTTCTACTTGAATCTTCTTATTCTTTGCTATAGTGTCTTTAGTTTTTTCACCCTTCATATTATACAAAGGAGCTTGTTTAGTAGTAGTTACAGTAAGATAATCCGTCAAAATCTGATTACCATTAACTGTATTAACATCTGATACTTTGACATATTGAGACTTTCCAAGATTATAATAATCAATTCCTTTAATAGAAACATATGGAATTTCTTGTGGTTGTCCTTCGTTATTAATAAAGTAATATTTTGTAGCTTTATCAATATTATTTACTTTACCTGTGTAATTGATTACATTTCCTTCTGGTAATTTTGTTGAAACTACACTTCCAGCTTTATCATAGATTTTACTACCTTTTTTTAGTTTCAATAAAACCTGACCAACAATTTCTCGAATTTCAGATTTTTTAATGTACATTCCATTACCAACATTATAGTAAATTTGACCAGAAATATTTTTTGTACCCTCGAAACTCAGTTTTGTTCCAGATCGAAAGAATTTATTCCCTTCGGCTCCACTTATTGAAGAACTATCACTAATTTCTCCCATAAAAGGTTTGCCATTCTCGTTATAAATTAAGGCGCTTTTAGTAATTATAGTTCCTGTTGAAGTTTGAGAATTTGTAGTAATGGTATTTTTATTAGCATTACTTTTTTCTTCATTTGAAGAAGTAGAGTCTTTTTGAGCAACAATTCCACTCAAGTTATAAGCCTTTACATATAACTTAGTTGGTCCACCAATTCTGTAGTAGCTCTTACCATTCTTAAATTTAAAAGATCCACCATAAGTGCTAATTATTTGTCCTTTTTTTAGTAATACTTTATTAGCACGTTTAGTACTTGTAGCATAAATATAAGCATTATGAGTTATTTTTCGACTAACTCCATCAACATTAGAAACTTTGATATATTGATTGTCACCAATTTTATAGTACTTTGCACCATTAATCTCAACTGGACTGGTTACTTTAACATGTTGATATGCCTTGTAAAGTTTACCTGTACTCTTTCCATTTTTATCATAAATAAGAGAGGTATGCATTACTGTCTTTGTAACTAGGTTATTAGTAGTATCTGCTTGTACACTTTTTGCACTTAATATTCCTGCACTTAAAAGGGCTACTCCCGAAAAAAGCACTAATTTATTTATTTTCATAATTGATTTCTCCATTCCTAAATCCACTAAGTTTTAACTTAATTATCAGCCTTAAAAAACTTTTGTCAATACAAAAGTGGCTGGAATAAAACTAGAGGCTTAACATAGAAAACGTCTAAAGAAAATTTTAAAACTAAAAAATGCTGACAATCTTCGTTCATATTATCAAACGTTGATATGCCAGCATTTTTATTTACTCGTCTATTCAAAAATTATACAAAATTAATGTTTTCCAGACACTTTTCACTTAATTCCAAGAGATTTCAAAAATCTTATTAGAAACAGTTTTGTTTTTGCCACTAACATTTGCATGATAAGCAACTGTTAAGTAGCAGTGGTTTTCATTGAGGATTTGAATACCTTCCAATTCAGTATGTTGTCCCGTAATATCTAAACGTCCATCTGAGCTTAAGTTAACTGTTTCCCATTGAGAAACATCTTGTCGATTATTTACAGGAATTTTAACAATTTGCTTATGGTGTGCTGTATATTTACCCGTATTTTTATCAAAATCTGGTGCCAACTGACTTGAAACATAAATATTTCCTGCATCATCTAAATCATATCCTTGAACAGAGTTAATAATTGCCCCATCACCTGTGAAATTCCTGACAGTAAAACTTTCTAAATATGAAACATTACGTAAATCCACATAATCATTACTTGATTCCGCATCATCTAACAAATTGTTAATGGTATCCATATCATAAATAATAAAGTGACCTGTTCCATCTGTTTCAACAGTAGCAATTAAGAATTTAGTATATGATGGTGAAACAGCGGCTTCTGAACGTTCCATATCCTCTGGACTTCCACAATGATCTCTATCTGCTCCTGCACGATCTAAATATGCTAAACGTGGAAAGTCAGTGTTTGAATAATGCGAACCCCCATTATATCTAATATCTACACGAGCAATTTGCTTATCCCAAAGAGTTTTAGTATCTGTTCTAGGTTTAGTACCCACAAACCACTTACCACTTCTGCCAGAATATTCCCAAGTTTGGCTATGTCCACCAGCACTTCCATATAAAGTTAATACCGGAGTAGTAACATTACCAGCGTAACCACGCAAGATATGGTTTTCTGTTTGGTTATTTCTTAATTGTTCTGCATAAATATACTTTGAACCTACATTTCCTTTTTGTGCTACCGCCATATAATTTGTATTTAAATCAGCAGTATGACTAATTGAAACGTTAGTAGCTTCTCTCATTTTTGTCATTTACCTCAATCTTTCTTTAAATCTGTTACTGATTCTTCTATTTCCAGAAAAATCTTCTTTACCTCTTCGTCTGTGATCTTAATCCCTTTATTTTGCAGGTAATCAGCTACTTCTTTAGCAGCTTCATTTAACTGTTGCTGATTATTTAGCACGTTTGTATCATATAGATATAAATAGCTAGTTAAGAGGTTAGTAGTTACCAAACGAATTTTCTCTAACTTTTTATGTTTAAAGTGCAACCGACTTAAGATTGCAACTCCAAATAAACTTAAAATCCATAGAATTACTGAAACTAAGTCAATGTAATCATTAATTCTCATTACAGTTTTTATCACCTTCTTTTTTTAAATTTTGATGCATCATTTATTCAATGTAATAAACTAAATCATTTACTTTATTAAGTAAAAAAACTACAGCAAAAGTATAGAAAATAAGCATAAATTGTCTAAGTTCACTCTAATTCTTAGATATTTATTGCGTAGTTTATTAAAGAGAGATTTCATTTATCCCATTGACATTATCTATTATTATACCTTTAGACTAAATTGTCAATAATTATTTTAGTTTTTTTAGTTATTTTTTTAGAACACTCAACTTAATTGAATTTGAGTACCTAAATTTTCAAATAATTATTTCTCTTAAAACTAAATAATAATTTGAAAGTAATTCTAAAGACTGATATACTATACTCAATACAATAGAACATACGATCTTAACGCAAGATTATTTCTATGAAAAGAGTGATTAAGTTGAATTTAAGTTGGACAAATAAACAAAATTATGATGAAATGTTAGAGTATTTATATAATTTTTGTACAAAACATCACATTAGGGTAGTTAACTTCACTAATCAAGAAATTAAAAATACACTTGGACATATTTCTAATTCCGTATCCGATACTTCTCAGGTACCTTCATTTTCTTTTCCAAATACAATATATGGGTTTCCTTGTATTTTTATCAATTTGGAATATTACAAACCATTAGAGATTCCGTTTATGGTTGCACATGAAATTGGGCATATTTTAGAGGGCAATCCTGATAATTTCATCTATTTACACAATGGAATTTCACAAGAAGAACGCCAAGCAAATCTTTTTGCAATCAATCTTATTGATTCTTATGCTTCTGAAAGAAATTACCATTATTCTTCTATCTATCAATTTGCTCAATGCTTTAATATTCCAAATAAATACTATTATTTATTAACAGAAGTTAAGCATTTTAACTCAATATACTAAAAAGATGTAGTCGAACGACTACATCTTTTCTATTTTGCTAGGGATGCTTCATAAGCTGCTTTGGCTTGTTCTGGTGTGTTGGACGGTGATAATTCACTACCAGCTTCTATTTTTACATTCGAGACCTTAATATATCCTTCTTTAACAAAAACATTTTTACTGTTATCCTTATTTATATTATCTCTTCCTTCAACTTTTGTATTCAATAATTGATAATATAATTCTGCCTTATTACTTACTGAATTCCAAATATATACCTTCTTTTGTGTCCTATAATCTACCAGCGGATCACTTGGTAAAATAATATTTAGTTGTGGATTTCTAGATGCATCATATATCAAAGTATTATCTTTTGAAATTGTAATGAAGGCATAGGGAGATTTGCTTATGCTAAAAGGTAATAACCATTGTCGTGGCTTACTTTCAATATAAGCTACATTTATCCAGTAATTTGTTCCTTTAATACGATATGAACTTAAAATTTGATGAGGCAAAACCTTTTCTCTATCGACTGTATATTCTTCGTTCTCTTTTACTTTATAGTTAATTTCTTTGCCTTTGCTATCATCGGTATAAATAGACCACCCTTTTTTTATTTTTATTCTTGTTTCACTAGTGTAAACATAAGACTCACCAATAGTTTTAACATTAGCACACTTAATATACTTATTTTCACCAATTTGGTAGTAATAATTATTTTTGATTTTTTTATATGGTAACCAATATAAAGATTGTTTATCAAAGACTCCACTACCTATTTTATTTAAAAAAATAAAATATCTTTTTTCCTTACTTATCTTTTCTAATTTTTTAACCGATTTAACCTTTTTATTTCTTTTTATTACTGTCTTTCCAATTCGCTTGCCCTTGTTATTATATACATAACTATTATGATTTAACTTTAGAGTATTGCTGGCAGCATTAACTTTTTTAGGACTTACTAATAAGAAAAATAAGCCTATTAAAAATACCAAAGTTATTTTTTTACTTTTCATTTTGTATCTCCTTTTTCTCCCATACTATGATTTCTGAATTCCTTACTATTAGTATACTTAAAAAGATGTAGTCGAACGACTACATCTTTTCTACTTTGCTAGGGATGCTTCATAAGCTGCTTTAGCTTGTTCCGGTGTGTTGGAAGGGATTAATTTATTACCATTAACTAGTACATCACTTGCTTTCACATACCCCTCCTTTAAAATATAGCTCCCAGTATCAGTAAAATTAGAATAAACATTCTGATTTAACAATTGATAGTATAATTCTGCTTTATTTTCTTTGTTATTCCAAATATATAATATTTTTTTAGATTTATAGGACCAGTTTTTATCAAGCGGTTTATTATTTGTTATTTGACCGCTTCGATTATATACAGGAACTTCATCTATTATAGTTTTAATAAAGCAAAAAGGATATCTTACTAACTTTTCATTTAATAAAGATTGGCGAAATTGTCCTGGATTAGCTGCAGTAGATGTACTATAAATCCAATATTTTGTTCCCTTAATATGGTATGAGACTAAATTTCCGTAAGGTAAATGTCTAAAATAATCAACAATATAGTCTTTTCCATTTATTAACTTATAATTTGTTGTTGCTCCATTAGAAGTAATAGCATAGGGAGATCCAGCAGCATAACTTAAATCTATTTTTATCTTTACTTCGCTTACAAATAAGTATGACGACCCAATACGCTCCACATTAGCACATTTGATATATTTATTTTTTCCAATCTCATAATAATAATTATTTTTTATTTTTTTATATGGTAGCCAATACAATGAGGGAATATTTCTCACAGGCTCTTTTCCTACTTCACTTCTAAAAATAAAGTATCTTTTTTCTTTATTTACTTTTTCAACTTTTTTTACTGGATTAACCTTTTTATTTCTTTTTATTACTGTCTTTCCAACTCGCTTGCCCTTGTTATTATATACATAACTATTATGATTTAACTTTAGAGTATTGCTGGCAGCATTAACTTTTTTAGGACTTACTAATAAGAAAAATAAGCCTATTAAAAATATCAAAGTTATTTTTTTACTTTTCATTTTGTATCTCCTTTTTATACCACTAGTATTGTAGCAAAAAAAGGGTTAGGTGATATTTTTAATCACTTAATCCTTTTTAGTTCTACCAATTTACTCGATAGATTCTATTCTTTTTAGTGGTGCCACTCTTTACATCATGATATGCAATAGTTAAATATAGGCTATTTTCACTAATTACTTGAATTCCTTCAAGTTCAGTATAAAAGCCATTAATATCAAGGCTATTAGTATCATGAAGATTTATCTTAGTCCAAGAATTACTATCGATTGACCCCATGGAATTTTAACAATACTTCTAGCAGTCGCACTACCTTTAGGAGCATACTGACTTGACACATAAATGTTTAAAATCACAAAATCTACTAAGTAAAAATAGATTTCAAATAATTTTTGTTGTATTTGTACTCATATTAGTGTATTATATGCATTGTAAGAAGTAATGAGATTTTACTCATAATTCTTACAAGGTGGTGATGCCAAGTGAAAAAGCAGTACAAACGAGTTTCAAGAGAAGCTCGTTATAACAGAAAAACCGCCATTATCAATTTGATAACAGCGGTAATTATGTTTATTGCTTCACTAGTTGGATTAATCCACTAAATCCAACACACAAGGCTTAACTTCCTTGTGTGTTTTATTATACTATAAATTATCTAAGAAGGTCTATAAAAATGGATGAAGAAAAAAAATATAATAGAGTTACTAATAATATTAATACAGTAGCATTAGTTATAGCGTTAATTGCACTAATATTGTTTGTAGTGAGGTGGATAAAATAAATTGAATAGTTTAAGTGAAGCTAGAATTAAAGCAAATAAAAAGTGGGATAATAATAATAAAAGTAGAAAGCAATATCTAAATAGAAGATCAGTTACCAAAAATTTCATTCTAAAAGATGCAACAGCAGAAGATATTGCAAAAATCGAAAATTATATTAGACAAAGAAAACAGAGCTAAATCATTGACTTGAAAACTTTTTTCAAGGTATAATCTCGATTCTACCTTATGTTAATTTTGAACAAAAAGTGTCTGGTAAAAAACTAATCTTTTAGCCTAAATTATATAAATAGATAAAACAAAAGTGCTGATATATCAACGTTTAAAAAACGAAGATTATCAGCACTTTCTTTATTTAAGAGTTTTTCCCAGACTCTTTCTATTTTGCTAGGGATGCTTCATAAGCTGCTTTAGCTTGTTCCGGTGTGTTGGACGGTGATAATTCACTACCAGCTACTATTTTTCCACTTGATGCTTTAATATATCCTTCTTTAATTAAGAGGTAATCAGTGTCTCCATTACTCTTCTTAACATAAATTTCTTCATTCAAAACTTGATAATATAGTTCTCCCTGATTATCAATTGGATTCCAAATATATAGTTGTTTTTTTGTTGTATACACCGGACTAGGACCGGGGGATACCATTAATCCTTGTTCAGGTTTTCCTTGTATATCATATATTGGAGTTGTTTTAGAAACAGAAAATTTTGCGTAAGGAGTCTTTGATATATCAGCGCTTAGTAATAACTGACGTGGATTATCTTCAACAAATCCTTGATTAATCCAATAATTTGTTCCTTTAATACGATATGAACTTAGAATATCATGAGAGAATATCCTTTTTCTATCAACTATATACGTTTTATTTTCTTTTACCTTATAATTAGTCTTTTTATCTTTATCATTATAGGCATAATTAGACAATTTTATTTTTATCCTTGCTTCGCTAGTATAAACATAGGACTTACCAATCGTTTCAACATTAGCACACTTAATATACTTATTTTCACCAATTTGGTAGTAATAATTATTTTTGATTTTTTTATATGGTAACCAATATAAAGATTGTTTATCAAAGACTCCAACACCTATTTTATTTATAAAAATAAAGTATCTTTTTTCTTTATTTACTTTTTCAACTTTTTTTACTGGATTAATCTTTTTATTTTTCTTTATTACCGTTTTTCCTACTCGCTTCCCCTTACTATTGTATATATAAGAATTATGATTTAGCTTTAGAGTATTGCTGGCAGCATTAACTTTTTTAGGACTTACTAATAAGAAAAATAAGCCTATTAAAAATACCAAAGTTATTTTTTTACTTTTCATTTTTCTATCTCCTTTTTCTACTACTAGCATTATAGCAAAAAAAGGGTTAGGTGATATTTTTAATCACTTAATCCCTTTTAGTTCTACCAATTTACTCGATAGATTCTATTCTTTTTAGTAGTACCACTATTGGCATCATGATACGCAACAGTTAAATATAGGCTATTTTCACTAATTACTTGAATTCCTTCAAACTCAGTGTAAAAGCCGTTAATATCAAGGCTATTATTATCCCGAAGATCTATCTTAGTCCAAGAATCACTATCGATTGACCCCCATGGAATTTTAACAATACTTCTAGCAGTCGCACTACCCTTAGGAGCATACTGACTTGACACATAAATATTTAGATTCTTATCAATATCATACCCCTGAATTGATCCTACCTTGTCTACAAATCCTGGAATTTTAAAGGCTTTTTTTGCTCTTCCACCAATTGCATCTTTAGCAAGATTTACATCTGACGTTCCCGCTGTATTTATAGCCGCATTCATTTCAGCTAAATCATATAATGAAAAGTATCCTGTACCAGCTTTATCTACTGTTGCTATTAATAGCCATTGGTATTCCTTGCCTGACATTCCTGGAGCTACTGCTGCTTCTGCACGTACTAAGTTATCACCAGAATAATTAATATCCCAATTTCTACCTGCAGCGTTCAAATTTGAAATTCTTGGCAACTCAGTATTACGTGTATAATACGCTGCATGAAAAGGCACACGTGCAATCTGCGTATCCCATTTAATACCATCAGTTACTTTAGGCTTTGTTCCAATAAACCAGCCACCGTTATTATTTTCGTTTGAAGTTCCCGCATATTCCCAAGTTTGGGTATGACCTCCTGCGGCTTGTTTTCCATTAGAATTTGTTATTCCTTTTAAGTATAGACAACCAACTCTTGCTACATCTGTTGCACTTGGATTACTACCTGACAATTTTACGAAATTCTGACCAGGTCTTGCTCGATATACTACAGTATCAATTTGATTATGCAAAAGTTGCAAAGCATAAATGTACTTACTGCCGACATTACCTTTTTGCACTACAACTTGATTAACCCCATTCAAATCATATAATTTTGTTGCTGTTGCATTAGTAATTGTTCTCATTTAATTACCTCATTCTTTCTTTAAATTAACTACTTTTTCTACTTTAAGAAAATTTCTTTAATCTCTTCACTTGTAATCTCATTCCTATCCTTTGCAATTGAAGAGAAATCTTATCTACAACTTCTTATGTTTAAAGTGTCACCCACTTAAAGTTCCCACTCTACTAAACTTAAATTCATAGAATTGCTGAAACCAACTCAATGTAATCCTTAATTTTCATTACAGTTTTATTACCTTCTTTTTCTAAATTTTGATGCATCATTTCTTCAACGCAATAAACTAAAGCATTGACTTTATTAAGTAAAAAAACTACAATAAAAGTATAATAAATAAGCATAAATTATCTAAGCTCACTGTAATTTTTAGACATTTATTGCGTACTTTATTAAAGAGAACTTTTATTTATCCCGTTGACATCATCTATTATTATATCTTTAGACTAAATTGTCAACAATTATTTTAGTTTTTTTAGTTATTTTTTAGAAAGATTGATATGATTGAATTTGAACGCACAAAAGAATTAGCAAAATTAAGAAATATTACTCTTAGAGAATTAAACACTCGCGCAGGATTTGGAACCAACTCTATCTACAACTGGAAAACCAAAAAGCCTGGTTCTCATGCCTTAGCGGCAGTTGCCAAAATATTAAATACTTCCCTTGATTACTTAACAGGTGCTACTGATGATCCACGTCCTAGTGGAATGAACTCTAACAAAGACCTAACTTGGGCAGATTTTGGTATGCCATATGGTGGAATAATTCCCGATGATTTCAAAAATACTATGCAAACCTTCGCTAAAGTCTACTTAGAAGAGCATCCCGAATTGAAAAAGAAAAAATTAAACTAAAAAAGTCTGGAATTTTCCAGACTTTTTTCTATTTACTAAATTTACTCATTAATATCTAAAATTACTTTTCCCTTATTGTGGCCCTGCGCTACTCTTTGCATAGCTTGTTGAGCTTGATCTAAAGGATAATGATCACCCAAAGCCGGACGAATCTGCTTTTGCGCAAGAATTTCTGCTGCTTCTTGTAGTTGCTTACCATTGGCACGCACTAAAATAAAGCGATAACTAACACCATATTTTTTAGCCAAGCGATCCATTTTTGCTCCAGCAGCTCCTAACAAGAAAGTCTTAATTTTCCCAATCCCCATTGACTTAGCAAAAGCCTTATTCGGTGTTCCAATGAGCGAAACTAATACTCCACCTGGTTTCATAATACTCATTTCTTTTTCAATATTATCTCCACCTAAGGCATCAATTACAAAATCAACATTGGATAATACATCCCAATAATTTTCTTTTTTATAATCAATAAATTGACTTACACCAAGCTTTTCAACTTCTGCTTTTTTAGCGCTACTACCATTAACAATTACTTTTAAGCCTTTTGCTACTGCAAGTGGAATTGCCATTGCGCCAAAACTTCCTGTTCCACCAGCAATAAATAAACTTTGACCCGGTTTAACATCCATTAATTCTAATGCTTGCATTGCAGTCAACGCGGTTAATGGAACGGCAGCAGCTTCAGAATTGGTTAAATATTCTGGAACTTTTGCAATAGCGTTTTGCTTAATAACTAATTTTTGCGTAAAGGCCCCAATATCATCCAAAGGATTACGAGCAAAAATTCGATCACCAACTTTAAAATCTGTTACTTGACTACCAACTTGCTCTATTTCACCCACGAACTCATTACCCAAAGTTTGGGGTAACTTGTAAGGCATGGCGATCTTCATACTAATATCATGAGCAATCAAATTATCAACTGGATTTACACCAGCATTAAGTACTTTCACTAAGACTTCATCTGCTTGAACTGGTTTTACTTGTGTTTCAACTATTTTGATAATTGGGTTGGTTTTACTAACTTTAAATAATTTTGCGGCTTTAGTTTCCATTTTTTTCATCCTTTACTATTACTTTTAAACGATTTATTACATCAACTAAGTTTTCTGCAGCTAAACTTTGGGCAATTTGTTTTTCCAAATTACTTTCAATTGGGAAAACTACTTCTTTAATATTTTTTCCAACTATACACTCAGGATTAGAATTTTGGTGAATTTCAAAGAATGTTGGTTTCTTTTGCTCCACTGTTTCATAAATTTCCAAAAGTGATATTTCAGCTGGATTCTTTATTAAATTAATTCCAGACTTCCCCCGGTGACTTTCAACAAGTTCTCCCTTTTTTAATAAGGCTAAAACTTTTCTAACATAACTTGCATTAGTCCCAATACTTTTAGCTAAATCTTCTGAATTTAATGGTTTAGAGCTTGTAGCTACCATCACTAAAATGTGAATAGCTACTGAGAATTTAATATCATTCATATTATTTCTTTCCAATTTAAATGTATCAATTATAGATACATTATTCAATAATTTTACCTTTTTTGCAATAAAAAACACTAATTTTTAGTTAGTGTTTTTAAATTATTAATTTTCTCCCAATACTTCTTCTTTTTTGCTTTCGGTTAAAGGAGTCGCTAATAGTAAGTCCATTCCTACCACTGATTTTTTCTTTGGCCCAATTACTTCTTCTTTGATCGTTTCTCTATCTATTGTGGCTTGTCCCAAATAACTAAATTGCTTTCCCCAAGCATCACTTTCTTTAATAAAAACATGAATTTTCATATTAGGCGTATTCAGCAATTTATCAACCTCTGGTGAATTTAAATGCCGCGGACTGCGAGTATACCAACGCAATCTTTTGCCATCACTTAAATTATTTTTATAAACAGCATTTCTCTTAGTCTCATCTTGTTTTTGATAAGTAACAAAAATTGGGGTCTCTTTTTCATCTACACGATAGCCATACATTGGTGCAGAAACATCTTTTGGCCAATTTAGCAAGCGACAAACATCTTTGCGTGAATATTTTTGATATAAAGTAAATTGTTGAGTTTGGTGATAATCCTTACTCAATAGTAGTCCTGTTTCTACTACATCCTGAAATAATTTTTTAAATTCTGGATTTTTTAAACTGGCATTTAATTCCTTGTTTAAAGAGAAGTTATTTTTACTAAACTCTATCAAGCTTTGATTGCCATACTGTTGTTTTTTAGTAGTTTTGCCTTGTTTGACATCAAAAAAATTAAGCGACAAGATGTGTATTATCGACGATAAAATTTCTTCATTGTAGTAAGCTGGGGCTTTTTTAAGTTCAGCTTTGAATTCCGCCAACTCGACCATCTTATTTTTCAATAGCATTTTTAACAACAATAACTCATGAATTCTTTTTCCATTTAGTAATTCTTTAGTTAGAAAAGTTAATACCTGATTCTGCCAATCAGTTAGTAGTACTTCTTCACCCATTTTTTGTAAAAAGTCTCCGTAGTGGTTTAACAATTTATTATTTGCATATAACATTGGCAGGGATGGTTGCACTTGATAGAGATCCTGCAAATATGGCACCCGCCCAAGGCGATTTTTAACTTCTAAATATTGCTGGCGTAAATTTGCAATTGAATCTAGTTTAATTTTTGCTAAAGAGTTTAAAATTTTTTGACTTGCTATTTGCGTAAAGTTAATCGTCGAGACATCAATTGTTTCTGGAAAACGCACCTTATTACGCAATCGATCTTTATCCAACTGCGCTTTTTCATTAAATGTCATCGGAATTAGATAATTATTTTTATAATTTCCAATAAAGTCAATTACCGTTACAAAATCTTTTTTGGGGTATTTACGTAATCCTCTTCCAAGCTGTTGCAAAAAAACGATGCTCGACTGCGTGTTGCGGAGCATAATAATTTGATTTAATTCTGGAATATCGATTCCTTCATTAAACAAATCCACCGTAAAAATATATTCTATCGCTCCTGATTTTAGTTGGTTAACAACCTCTTGACGTCTTTTGTTGCTATCAGCATTTGTTAAAGCGAATGCTGGGTGACCATTTTGTGTAAAAAGTTTTGCTAACTCTGCTGCTTCGTCAAGCTTACTACAAAAAACTAGACCTCTTGCTTTTTCTCCTGAATAGCCATAGTATTGAATTTCCTTTAATAGATAATTTACTCGCGCCTCTGAAGTTAACTTACGCAAATTACTAGTTTCAGTAATTACTTCATCATTAGCCTCATAATCCTGTACTCCCACATAATGAAATGGAGTTAACATTCCTTGCTTTAAAGCATCTGCTAATCTAATTTCAAAAGCTAAATTATAATCAAATATTTCAAAAATATTTTGTTCATCCATTCGTTCAGGAGTTGCTGTCATCCCTAACCAAAATTTCGGTTTAAAATGCCGCATAATTTTTTGGTAGCTCGGCGCCGCCGTCCGATGCGCTTCATCAATTAAAATATAGTCATACGTTTCAGGAGGAATTTTTGCTAAGATTTCATCTTGGCTCATACTTTGCACAGTCGCAAAAGTATATTTTTTACTTAAATCATGACTAGTTCCGCTAAAAATCCCAAATTTTTCTTTAGTTTCATCCAGCACTTTTTCAAAACTAGTTAGAGATTTTTCTGCAATTTGTTGGCGATGAACAAGGTATAAAAATTTTTGTGGTTGAAATTTTTTGACTGCAAAAGCTCCTAGATATGTTTTCCCTGTTCCTGTAGCTGAAACAATCAAAGCTTTATTTTTCTTTTGTTTCATTAACTCAGTTAATTTTTCTAAGGCTGCTTGTTGCATAGCATTAGGAGTAATTTTTTCAGTATGTTTAGACAAAGCTACTTGTTTTATCGGTTGCCAATTACGTGCATACTCTTTAAGCCATTTAGTTGTTAGGGGAATAGAAGTTTGCGATAGATTTAGTATTTCCTGTTTTAGTTGCTGGGTTAGCACTTCGTTTTCTAACGAATCTACTTTTAGTGACCATTCATAATTTTTTAGTAAGGCGCTGCGCGTAAAGTTGGCACTGCCAATAATTATGGTTTGTCGATTCGGATGATCAAATAAGTAGCCTTTTGCGTGAAAACCATCTTCTTGAGCAATTTTTACAGTTAAATTGGGAATTTTTTGTAATTCTTCAAATACTTTAGGACTATTGAAATTTAAATAACTACCAGTAATCAGTGTGCCTGTTACGTTATTTTCGGCTAAATCTTCCAAGATTACCTTAAGTGGTGTCAGCATATTTTCACTAATAAATGCTACTACCCAAGTAAATGAACTAGCCGCTTTTAGCTCTTCTTTGATACGAGTCCAAATGTTTTGCTTGTTAGTATTTAATAGTAATTCATCTTTTTGTCCCATAGCCTTGTCTCTTTCTAAAAAACCTCAACTACTTTTTCTGTAGTTGAGATTTCACTTTATTTATTCCATAAAAATTTTATCAATACTTTATCGACTTGTTTATTTTCATGTAATTTTGAATGTTGGGCGTTTTTTCCTGTAAACTTAACAACTTTATATGATTTTGCTCTAGTTGCTACTAAATACTTTAATGATAAAGAAGATACATTAGGTACAGTTCCATCTGTTTTTCCACCAATATCACCAATAATATTCAAAACGGCAACCTGGTTTTTAGGATAAATTTTTCTAACTTTTGTCATTTCTTTATACGATGCATTCATCTTATTTGGTTTACCTGCACTATTTAGCTTCAAGTTAGCTGGTTGACGAATACTCTTAGGAGCCCGAGCAAAATCAAGTCCTGCAAAATGTCCTGCAATATCTACTTGTTTTTGTAGCTGCGGCATTTTTTTATTTTGACCATTTTGTAACATATAGTAGATAATTGAAATATTTCCTGCAGAATGTCCAACCATATTCATCTTTTTAATACCATATGTCTTTTGTAATGTCTTTACCACATTTGTAGCATATTGTCCGTACACTTTAAAATTCATATTGCGGTTATTTTCATAATTTACTTCGACAATCGGATTTTTTGCATTTTTTGACCAAGTACCAATTAAAGAGACTTTGCCCTTTTTATCAACATTTGCTCGAATTACTGAATGAGTAACTCCCGCTTTTTCTGCAGCTTGAACCATCTGCTCTTCAGCATGATAAGAGCTACCTCCACCATGAAAAAATAATGTTGGTGTTGCAGTAACTTTGGTAGTTTTAGCTGATAAATTTTGATTTCCACAACCAGTTGTTAAAATAGCTAATATAGTAGTTAGTAAACTAAGCAAAAATATTTTTTTCTTCATTACTATTCACCACTAACCAGCTTTTGATAATTTTTATAAAAAATATCCTCCATCTTGGTAACTGGTAAGTTTAACTCTTCAAGTGCATCTACAATAATCTTAGTTGCACCTGCTGGTTTTACCCCAAATGGGGCATCAGTCCCAAACAGTACATGATCACTTCCATAGTAATCTAATGCTAATTTAAGAGCTGGCGCATTACCCAAAATAGCAGTATCAACATAGAATTTTTTAAAATCTACTGCCTGCTCTTGAGGCAAAATATGATTAATTCTTCCAGCAAAAAATGGTACCATTGCTCCAGCATGATGGATAATAATTTTTATTGTGGGATATTTTTCAAAAATATTTGCCTGTACCAATTGCAGCATTGCTTGCGATAATTCATATTCCCAAGAAAATACTAAATTATTATCTGGTTTACGCACGTCAAATACTGGATGTAGCCAAAGTGGCACATTTAATTTAGCAGCAGTTGCAAAAATTGGCTCATATTCAGGTGCAGCAATACTTTTACCTAAATGACGAGTGAAAATTTGAGCTCCCACCAAAGAAGAGGAATGTGCAATCTCTTCTAAAATGTCACAACTAGCCTTTACATTATTTAAGGCCAACATTCCTACTCCACTTTCAAAATAATCCGGAAATTTTTCAATAATCTTTGCCAGTTCTCGATTACCTGCTTGAGCTAACTGTGCTGCTTCATTAGGTTCTGTAAAATCTTCAGCATTAATATTTGCAAAAGAAAGTACCTGTTTTATATCTTTAGCTGGCCATGTTTTTATTCTTTCATCTAAATCGACTAGTGCTGGAATATTAATAAAAGGGAACTTCTGAGGAATCGTTTTATCAATTTTTAGCATCTCTTGATAATAATTTTTAGGTAAAATATGGGCAAAACTATCAATTTTTTTCATTTTATTACTCCCTTATATTTCAATTTCTAATAAAATTGGACAGTGATCTTTTCTTTCACCACTGTCAATCATTTCTGAGCGTTTAATATTATCAGCAATTCGGTTAGAAACGAGGTAATAATCAATCCGCCACCCTGAATTATTTTGTTTACTAGTACGAACTCTTTGTGCCCACCAAGTATACTGTCCTTCCACTTTTCCATTAACTTTTCTAAAGGTATCAGTAAAGCCAGCTTCCAATAATTTATGAAAGCCTGAACGTTCTTCATCAGTAAAGCCAGCATTATGATGATTGTTTGCGGGATGCTTCAAATCAATCTCTTCATGGGCCACATTATAGTCACCACTTGCAATAACCGGCTTTTGAGCATCAAGTTTTTTTAAATACTCAGTATATTGCCGATCCCAAATTTGTCGATCCTCTAAGCGTTTTAATTCATTACCAGAATTAGGAGTATACACTTGCGTCACAAAAAACTTTTCAAATTCTAAAGTTAAAATTCTTCCTTCATAATCCATTGTATCTGGCGCATCAATTACTGGATAAGAGGCTTGCGGTGTATAAGTATTTTTATATAAAAACATTGTTCCAGCATAACCTTTTCTAGCTGGTTCTTCCGATGAGCGCCAGACATAATTATATTCTGGAAACATTTGTCCCAAAATTTCTTGATGTTTTTTTGTAGGACCAGTAGAACGTAATTTTGTTTCTTGAATTGCAATTACATCGGGATTATTAGCAGTAATAGTTTGTAAAACTTTACGTGTTTCTTTAGCTCTATCTGAATCACTGGTTAATGCAGCATTTAGAGAATCAATATTCCATGAAATTAAAATCATTATTTTTACCTACTTTATTTCAATTCTTTCAAAAATATTATACTCGTTATTTTTTCTTAGCGCAGAATAGAAAAATAGAAATTCTTTTTCTCCAAATTAAAAAGCAGCCTTTCAGCTACTTTCTAGCTATATTCAAAATCCATGATACAACTATTACCAAAATTACTGCTCCTAATATCGAAGGAATAATTGCCATTCCTGCTAATTGAGGTCCCCATGCACCAAGTAACCATTCACCTACCGAAGACCCAATTAAACCAGCAATAATATTCAAAATCCAATTCATTGAGCCACCTTTGTGAGTAATTGCTCCTGCAATTACTCCAATCAGACCTCCAACAATTAGTACCCAAATCCAATGTAACATAGTGAACCTCCTTTAAATTTTTAATTTTAAATTATCTATTATTTCTCTTCCAATTCTGCTTTTTTCTTTTCTAAATCTGCTTTAAGCTTCTCTGCTTTTTCTTTTGCTTTCCCTTTAAGTTGTTGTGCCTTTCCTTCAACTTCTTTTGCTTTGCCTTTTAATTTGTCTTTTAAGCCCGAATCTTTATTCATAAATTATTTTCCTTCCATATTTCTTTTTCTGTTTGTCTGTATCTTAATATTACCTAATTCTAGTCAACTAAGGAATTTATATGCATTTAATTATAGCTTCTTACGAATTCCTTAATCTATTAAAAATATATGAGATGCTTTTATGGATATATATTTAAAAAGCCCTAAATTTTCTTTTTCTAAAACTTTTTTCTATCTATTTTTGTATAATAAACTTAAAATCATTATTTAGAAGGAGTTATTCATGATTTCTCTTTTATCATTTTTACTTGCAATTTTGATCATCTGGCTCTTGCTTAAGCTGGGAATTGGTATCATTAAAATTGTCTTTTTTATAATTGCTGCGATTATAATTTTTTCTATAGCAGCTTATATTTTAGTTCCCCTACTTATTATTTTAGTAATCTTCTTACTGGGAAAATTAATTTTATAATTTCAAATGAAAAGGCACTATCAATCTGATTTGATAGTACCTTTTTTCATAGTTAATTAAGTATAACTAGGAAAGTAATTTTTTGGGGGAAAATAATATGAATAAGATAGTTGGATTCTATCTAAATATGAACTATTACTAGCTTGTAATAGGAAGGAAAAAGGTTTATCTTTCTGCCTTCATCTTTACAATACCACCCTTACTTGAAAAAATAAAATAATAAGTATTATTTTAAAAAATAGTTTCATATGAAACAGGTGTCGCTATATAATATTCTAAGTATTTCATTAGAAAAGAGGAATTTTGTGTTACCTGCGAAAAAAATTCTCGCTAAGCCTTTTACCTCTACTATATTAAGAATATTAGGCCAAGGTATTTTCATAGGTTTGAGTATTGGACTTGTTGTCAGCATTTTTAGAATTCTATTAGATCACAGTATCAAATTATTGTATGTTTTGTATCCTTATTTATCTTCCCACCCAGTTTGGATACTTCCATTCATTATCTTTACCATCTTGCTCTGTTTTGTAGTGGGACAAATTATTAAGCCACAAATTAATAATTTGGCTGGTTCAGGAATTCCCCAACTTCAAGCCATGCTCTTAGATGAAAATTCCATGCCTTGGTTTACAATTCTTTGGCGCAAATTTATTGGGACTCTTTTAGCCCTTGCACCTGGATTATTCTTAGGTCGTGAAGGTCCTTGTATTGAAATGGGAGCAATGATTGCGACTGGTTATGCAAATGATTTCTTTTATACTAATCCGCCGCAAGATACTAAAATTCTGCAATATGCTGGAATTGCAGCTGGTTTAAGTGCAGCTGTTAGTGCTCCTTTTGCAGGTGTTTTCTTCTTAGTTGAAGAAATTTCTTCTTCGTTTAAACCCAAAGAAGTACTGACTGCACTAGCTGCGGCTGCCTCTGCTGATTTAGTTACTTTGATTTTCTTTGGAAATCGCCCCGTACTCTATTTGCCCATCGCCCATAAATTACCTGTTTCTTCTTATTGGTCATTAGTATTAGTAGGAATTGGGGCTGGTCTTCTGGCTTATTCATACCAGTGGAGTTTGCTCAATGCTAAATGGATTTTTAGCAAATTAAAAATCATTCCACGTCAATATCATAGTATTATTCCTTTTCTTTTAGTTATCCCCATCGGATTAATTTTTCCTCGGACCTTAGGAGGATCCCATTCTTTAATCGATATTCTCTACCACAATCCCATCATTGTTAAACAAGAACGTTTAGGTGATCTGACCTGGTTATTAATTCCAATTATTTTCTTCATTTTACGTTTTATTTTTTCAATGATTTGTTATGCCAGTTCCTTACCAGGTGGGATTTTTATGCCCAATTTAGTTTTAGGCTCGCTTTTAGGATTAATTTTTTCTACTATTTTAATCCACCTTCACTTAATTCCCAGTGCAAATTATACTAACATTATTATTGTATCGATGGCTGCCTACCTAGGGGCCTGTCTTCATGCTCCCTTTACTGCAATCATGCTTTTGACAGAAATCGTAGGAACCGTAGAGCAAGTGTTACCTATGATTATGGCTGTCTTTATTGCTTCAGTAGTTCTTTCAACCTTAGGTGGGCGTCCACTGTATGCTAGTTTGAGAAAACAGATGGGCTTTAAAGTCTAAAATATATTTGAATTAAAAAAAATAATTGATATAATAAAATCAAATATTAAATCAATTTCTTAGAAAGGAAAATTACTATGCAAGCTCAAACAAATCTTCGTTGGCAATTCCAGCATTAGGGTTGTTTCTGGTAAACAGATACGACCCAAGTAGGTTTCGTATCTGTGCTGGTAATTTTCTTTTATAATTTAAACCCGCACAGAGTATCTTTTTACCCTGCTGCGGGTTTTGCTTTTACTGCATCTCCTGTTTTATTAGCAGGGGATGCTTTTTTACTTGGAGCTATTTATATGAAAAAATTAGTCACAACTATCATACTTTTATTTATATTTTTAATAACAGCATTTTTTGTTGAATCCAACGATAATGCTACTAATAATTCTGCTAGTAAACCAATAGTGGGAATTTTACAAACTGTTAGCCATCCCTCTTTAGATGAAATCCATCGTGGAATTATTGCTGGACTTAAAGAAGATGGGTACGTTAACCACAAAAACATTACTATTGATTTTGAAAATGCCCAAGGAGATCAAAGCAACTTAAAATCAATGAGTGACCGTTTTATTCAAAAAAACGCTAAAGTTACTATTGGTATTGCTACTCCAGCTGCTCAAGCACTAGCTAATGAGCCAGGAAAAACACCAGTTATTATGGGAGCAATCAGTGATCCAATTGGTAGTGGACTTGTCCATAGTCTAGAACATCCCGGTGGAAAAGTTACTGGAGTTAAAGATATGCAACCAATTAAGCAACAACTCGATTTAATTCAAGCTTTTCTTCCTAAATTAAAAGACATTGGCGTTCTTTATACTTCAAGTGATGATTCTTCTACCTCAGAATTCAAAGAATTCAAAAGACTTGCCCAGCAACGTAAGCTACGTGTGCATCCCTATACTATTACTTCAACCAATGATATCCAGCAAGTAGCTCAAACCATGGCTGGCCAAGTTCAAGCAGTTTATGTCCCAACTGATAATACAGTAGCTTCAGGATTTTCGAGCTTAATTAAAATCACTAATCAAGCTCACCTACCCGTTTTCCCGGCCGTTGATGCAATGGTAAAAAGTGGTGGGGTTGCTGCAACTTATGTTAGCCAATTTGATATGGGAAAAGCTACTGGAAAAATTGCTGCTGAAGTTTTAAAAGGAAAAAATCCTAGCGAAATTCCAGTTAAAGTTATCCACAGCTATTCCACAATCATCAACGAAAAAGCTGCAAATGAGTTGCATCTTCAAATTCCAACCGCAATTATTAAACAAGCACAAAAGAAAGGAAGTATTATTAAATGAGTTTAATTACCTCAACCATTGGTCAAGGATTAATTTGGGCAATTTTAGCTTTAGGTCTTTACTTAAGTTTTCGAATTTTAGATATTGCTGATATGACTGTTGAAGGAACTTTTCCTTTTGGTGCAGCTGTTTGTGTGAGTTCTTTAGTCCACGGCGTTAATCCTTGGGTTGCTACCCTGCTTTCTTTTATTGCTGGTTTAATCACTGGAGCAGTCACTGGTTTACTTTATACCAAAGGGAAAATTCCAGTTTTACTAGCAGGAATTTTGACCATGACAGGAATTTACTCAGTTAACCTCCACATTTTAGGTAAAGCTAATGTTGGACTTTTAAACCATGCCACACTTTTTAGTGGAAAGTTTTTAGCTAATTTGCCAGATGGGTTTGCCAGTGTAACAGTTGGTTTAATCGCTGCAGTAGTAATTGTAATTTTGGTTGCTTTGTTTCTTAATACAGAATTGGGACAAAGTTTTATTGCAACTGGTGACAATGAAAAAATGGCTCGTTCTCTAGGAATTAATACTGATAACATGAAGATTTTAGGCCTCATGATTTCAAATGGTTTAATTGGGCTAAGTGGTGGCCTCATCGCCCAAAATAGTGGTTACGCTGATGTTAACCAAGGAATCGGGACAATTGTTATTGGACTAGCTGCAATTATCATCGGAGAAGTTTTTTATCGCAATCTTTCGTTAACAGCACGTTTAATTGCTGTTGTCGTCGGTAGCATTCTTTATCGCTTTGTTTTATTAATTGTTTTACAACTCGGATTTAGTACTAATGACTTTAAATTACTCTCAGCAATCATTTTAGCAATTTGCTTAATGTTGCCACTTTTTGAAAATAAATTTCATTTACGTAAATCAATTAAGAAAGGAGTAGAAAAGCCATGAACCAAGAGATTTTAAAACTTAAAAATATTAACACCGTTGTTAATGCGGGCAGCAGTGATGAAAAAAAGATCCTAAAAAATTTAAATCTTACTCTTCATCAAGGAGACTTTGTGACCTTACTCGGAACTAATGGGGCAGGAAAATCTACTTTATTAAATGTTATCAATGGCTCCTTAATGCCAGCTAGTGGTGAAGTTTTTCTTAAAGGAAAAAATATTACTCGCTTAAACGATGTCAAAAGAACAAAATATATTGCTCAAGTTTTTCAAGACCCGAAAATGGGAACCGCACCTAGAATGACAGTAGCTGAAAACTTATTACTAGCTACTAAGCGTGGCCAACGCCGCACCTTAAAGTTAAGAAAACTTGACCAACAGCTGGACTTCTTCAAAGAAAAAACCGCCCAACTTCCTAATGGGTTACAGGATCGGTTAAATACCTTTGCAGGTAATTTATCTGGTGGGCAACGTCAAACACTTAGTTTTTTAATGGCTACTATTACTCGGCCAGATGTGCTCTTGCTCGATGAGCATACTGCTGCTTTAGATCCCAATACAAGTCGCGGATTATTAGAATTGACAGATAAAGTAGTTAAAAAAGATAATTTAACTTGTATTATGATCACTCATCAACTTAAAGATGCTTTATTATATGGTAATCGCACCCTAATTTTAAAGGACGGACAAGTTGTTTTAGATGTTACAGGACAAGAAAGAAATAATTTAACCGAAGAAAAGATTTTAAAATATTTTGCTAACTAAAAAGATATCTGGTCGTTGTGAAGTGCCTCATAATTGTTAGACATAGATCTAACGATTGTGAGGTATTTTTTATGACTAAATATTCTAATGGGTTCAAAATTAAGATTGTTTCTGAATTCTTTAATCATCAAGATTCAATAAAGGGATTAAGTAGAAAGTACAATATTCCTTACTCTATGGTATATAAATGGATTCATCAGGCTGATGAAAATGGCCTTGAATCTCTTAAAATTAAACATAAGAAGATGAACTATTCTCCTGAGTTTAAGTTAAATGTGGTACGCTATTATTTAAATAATCCTAATTTAGGAATAACTCCGGTAGCTGCCAAGTTCAATATAAATTCTTCTCAGGTTTACACTTGGGTTAATAAATTTAAAAAAGAAGGTATGGCTGGTTTACTTCCTAAGCAGAAAGGACATCCATCCAAAATGCCTAAGAAACCTAAAAAGAAACAAGCTCAAAAGATAAAACTTAGTGAGAAGCAAAAATATGAAGAGAAGATTATTAAACAAGAAGCGGAAATCGAAAAATTAAAACTGGAGAATCTTGTCTTAAAAAAAGTGGCTGCCCGTTATCCTCGCTATCCAACAAAGAAAAAACGCTAATTATCAAGGATATTCGGGCTAAAGTGCCAACTGTAAAGCTGAATACCTTATTTAGTCTGCTTAAGCTTAATCGAAAAACATATTATGATAACTTAAAAAATCGAATTAATAAGTGCGATAGATACGCTAAAGTTAAGAAAGAAATTAATCATATTTATTATGATGAAAGTAATGAAACATACGGTTATCGGCGTATTTGGGGCGCTTTAAAAGATACTGGTATCAATCTTGCTAAGGAAACTGTTCGTAAAATTATGCGTGATATGGGTATTAAAACCATGATTTATCATAAGAATACAGCTAAGTACAGTTCTTATAAAGGTAGCGTTGGCAAAAAGGCTCCTAATATTCTTAATCAGATCTTTGATGAGACTATCCCTTATAAGGTCTTGCATACCGATGTAACAGAATACAAATTAACTAATGGCAAAAAAGTCTATATTTCACCAATAGTTGATGAAGCATCTCTGGAAATACTGGCTTGTGCAGTTAGTTACTCTCCTGAGATGAAGACTATTTATAGGATGCTTGATGAACTTGAAGTAAATTTACCAAAAGATGCACGACCAATTTTACATTCTGATCAAGGTTTTCAATATCAAAATGCTGGTTATCAAGCCCGTCTTAAAGAAATGAATATTACACAAAGCATGTCTAGAAAAGGAAATTGTCATGATAATGCGCCAGGTGAAACTATATTCAACCTAATGAAAAGAGAATGCCTAAATCGACTTAAGATTGGCTCTCTTGAAGAGATGAAGCAAGTGTTAAGTAAGTATGTCACTTGGTTTAATAATATTCGTCGTTCCAATAAATTAAAATACACGACTCCTGTAAAATGATATGAACCCTAAAATTAGGACATATTATTAATTAGCTTTGATTCATAATCGCATTCCGATATTCAATCGGTGTGCGATTTTTTAGTACAGTTTTAATTCGTTTAGTATTGTAATATTCAATATATTCTTTGATGGCTTCTTCTAACTCATCTAAATTACTAAAATTATTTTCGAATCCATAAAACATTTCTCTTTTAAGTATGCCAAAGAAACCCTCCATCATGCCATCATCTAAAGAATTACCTTTACGTGACATACTTTGGGTTATGCCATGATTTTTAAGCCATGATTGAAAGAGAGGATGTTGATATTGCCAGCCTTGATCAGTATGAAATACTAAACCATTAAGGGCCGGATACTTTTTATAGGCCAGCTTTAACATATCCATTACTTGCTTTAAAACAGGATGACGACTTAGAGTATAAGAGACAATCTCTTGTGTGCAACCGTCCATAATTGGGGATAGATAAAGCTTTTCACCATTCAAATGAAATTCCGTCACATCTGAATACCACTTTTTATTTGGAATTACAGACTTGAAATTACGTTTAATCAAGTTACTTTTGATCTTACCTACAGTTCCACGATAGCTTGAATATTTATGCTTACGTCTAATGGCAATGCCATATAAGTGCATTTTAGTCATTAGACGTTTTACTTTCTTATGATTGATTTTAAGTCCTTCACGTTGAAGTTGTGCAGTAATTCTTCTATAACCGTAGCGATGTTTGTGCTCTTCATATACTTCTTTGATCCTTTCCATGATATTTTGGTTTTTCCTATCTTTATCATCATGTCCTTGAACATAGTAATAATTACTCCTAGATAGGTGAGGAAGGTCAGGTTTAGAATTGATCACTTTAAGCACAAAACTCACAGTCACATGAAGTTCTTGCCTTAGCTGTGTGACTGCAGAAACTATTTCTTGTGCTTTTGGTTTCTGATTCTTTGTGCCACTAAGGCATCTAATTTTTTTATAAATTCGTTCTCGACAGTAAGCTCTAAATTCTTTTGTTTGAGGTCCTTGATTTGCTTTTGAAGTTCTTGAATCTGTTTGTCTTTGTTCTGCATTAGATCTTCTACCTTTCTTATGATTAATGACATTATACCCATTTTCTTTGTATTTGCGAACCCAATTGTAAAGCATGGCCCTACTACGTAAACCAAGATCTAATGATATTTGGGACATAGTTTCGTCTCCTGAAAGAACCCTTCTAATTGCCTTTTCTTTAAATTCTATTGAATAAAAAGTATAGGGCTTATCTAGGATTTCTAATCCATATTTATCGATTAATTTAAATAAGTATCTAAGACTATCAGAGGTAATTCCATATTCTTTTCCTAATTGAAGAGAAGATTTACCGTAATATTTCCAATTATTATAAATATCAATTTTATCTTGTTTAGACAGTTTAGTCATAATAAAAAACCTCGAAATTCTTGTCCGAATTTCGGGGTTCATATCAAAATACAGAAATCGTGTATTATCAAGTATTTAAAATTTTATAAAGTGTCTAACTTTCTTATGGCACTTCATTGTTTTCCAGATATCTTTTTTACTAGAAAATTTTTGTTTTTCGTTTCTTCTTTTTATCTTTTCTCGGATTAATCCCAATTAATTCAATAAAGAAAGTAAAAAGTGGTACACCCACAATTAACCCCCAAGTTCCCCAGAATTTTTCAGCCACTAAAAGAATCAAAAAAGTATAAAAAATTGGTAATTGAGTTTTGCTAGCCATAAATTTTGGATTAAGAAAGTAGGCTTCAATAGCATGAATGATCAAAATTAAAATTAAGATATAAACTACATCTTTTATACCACCTACTGAATATGCGACTAGACTTAAGGGAATCAGTGAAATTATAACTCCTGCAACTGGAATTAAACTTAAAACAAAGATCATCAATCCTAAAGCCACAATCTGCGGCATTTTCAATATAATTAGTCCAATCATTGTCAGAATTGTATTACAGATAGCAATAAAAAATTGTGCTTCTAGTACTACTCCAAAAGTATCAGCAAATTTTTGTCCTAAAAATTTTAAATCTTCAAAAAACCACTTAAAACTTCCTTCTGTTACAAATAAATTTGAAAATTGATGCATTTTTTTCAATTCAAAAGTATAAAAGAAACTCAAAAATACTGACATCAATAACGCAACTGTTAAAGTACCCACATTTGTAATTGTATGAATAATAAAATTCATCCCATGACGAGCTGAACTTACTATTTCTTCTCGGTTGATATATTTTTCAATATCTTTTAATATGCCTGTCATTTGATGACTTTGATAAAAACTAATCATTGAGCGTACAATTTTAGTAATTTGTTTAGCCAACAAAGGAATATAAATAGTGACTACAAAATACAGCAATCCAAATAATAAAAGATAGATGATCCCCACAATTAGTTTCGTCGGGAAGCGAGGAATTATACTTTGAACTTTTTTGATTATATGAATCACAATATATGTAAAGATGAATGTCAGCAAAATTGTATCAATCATCGCTCGTGCTTCATATAAAATTATTCCAATTATTAAAAGTACAAAAAAACGTCTTAATAGATCATTTTGTTTTAGTTTACTCCAAGGATTATTCATTTTTCTACCCATTCTACTTTGTGTTTTCTACTACAAAGTATAACATTCGTTTTAATTGACACAATTCACTTTTTTGCCTAAGCTTATATTAATAAAAGTATAATAATTTGATTAAATATAGTGAGGATAATCATGACAGCTAAAATTCTTACAGACTCCAGTGCTAATCTTTTAACTTCTGAATGTTCAGGTACTCCTCATGAAAACGTACCTTTGACTATTCAAGTGGGAAATAAGTCTTGGCGCGATGATGGTCACATTGATCCAACTTTACTTAAAGAAGCTCTAAGTGAAAATAGTGTTAAAACTACCACTTCCTGTCCTAATATCCATGATTGGCTAACTGCTTTTGGCGATAGTGATGAAATCTTTGTCTTTACCATTTCAGGGGCACTATCGGGAAGCTACAATGCTGCTAAGCAAGCCGCAACAGAATATCATACTACTCACCCTAAAGCTAAAATTCTTGTTTTTGATAGTCACTCAGCCGGCCCACAAGTCAAATTACTTGCCGAAAAAACTGGTGAGCTTATTAAAGAAGGACTCTCTTTTAAAGAAATAGTCAAAAAAATTGAAGATTACCAAGAACATCTTAATTTAATTTTTGCCTTACAAGATTTAACTAATCTTGTAAATAGTGGGCGTGTATCTGGCGCTGCTGCTAAGGTAATGGGGATGCTTAAATTAAATGTTATCGGGCGCGCTAGTGTTCAGGGAAAATTTGAATCCATTGGCAAAGCACGGGGGGCTAAAAAAACCTACAGTCAAATTGTAAAGAAAATGATTGAATATGGTTACAATGGCGGAAAAGTTGCTATCGACCATGTTGATAATTTAGCCGGTGCTGAAGCAATTGAGAATTTACTTTTAAGTAAATTCCCTGATGCAAAAATCACCATTGGAAAATGCGGTGGTTTATGTAGCTACTATGCCGAAAATGGTGGTTTAATGATTGGTTACGAAAGCAAATAACAATTAAAAAGGTTTACCTTATTTGAAGGTAGACCTTTTTAATTTGCTAACTTATAACCTGCATCCTCAGCTTCTTTTTTAGAAGAAAAAAATACCATATTTAAAGATAGAATTTTATGATTTTTTTTACCCGGTAAATAAAATTTCTTAGTTGTTTTATTACCAATTATTTTTCCTACAGAACTTGTATTTACTAAAAAACCTTTTTCACTACTTTTTGCCTTCCATTGAACTGGAGCACTAGCTGCAGTTTTAGTGGAGGCTTTTTTAGTATATTTTGCGGGAATCCAAGTATTCTTGCCAATACGATACATCAATTGTTTTCGAATGGTTGCTTTAGCATAAACCTTCCATTTGGAATCTTTTTTAGCATACTTCTTAATATACTTTCCATCCTCGTTAAGTAAATGTACTTTTCCCTTACCTGAGTACTTTATAATAATCTTTCCATGCATTGCCGTTTCTTTAATACTTGCATTTACACGTTGACTTGCGAGCCAACTCATTCCTAGAGCTATCACTAAAGCCAATATAATTGCCAAAAGTTTTGCTTTAACGGCATTTTTAGAAAACATCAAATTCCTCCATTTTTAGTTCAAAGAGATATTAGTAGGTTACTATTTATTTCTTTGTTTGTAAAGTTTCTATTTAATAACACTTGTTCAAAAATATCTTCAAAAATTATTTTTAAAAAATTATCCTTATAATATGTTATTTAAATAATAATGCGTTATTTATCCCATTATAATAACATGTAAGCGCTTATTTTATTTAATATAATATGGTAAATACTGGTTATTTTATGTCCGTAAATATGTTATTAAAATTGCAATGTCATTTAATGCTGATATAATAGCATTTGTAGATTGAATTAAAGAAAAAATTATATTTATATGACCCCAAAAGGAGTAAAAATATTATGAAAAACACTAAGTTGTTATTAAAAAATGTATTTACTATTATTTTATTTGTTATTGGATTAGTTGTTGCTACTTCAATTAATTCAACTTCTGTAAAAGCTGAATCAACTTCCATTACTTTACCTAGTGGTTACACTGCTAAACGTATTGCTCAAGTTGATAATAATAAGATTTCTGCTAAAAACAAAAAAGCTTTAATTAACGCTTCTGTTAAAGGGGTTAAAGAAAACCAATTTGTTGGTGACGATGCTGACAAAAATGTTATGGTTGATGTAACTAAGTTATCTTCCAGCCAAAAGCTTGAAATCAACCGTTTTGCTCTTCGCTTGATTAACTCAGCTCGTAGTCAACTTAACAAAAAGCCTTGGGTTTTAAACAAATCTGCTATGGATTTTGCTGATAAAGTTGCTAAGCAATACCATGACAATGGTCGTAGCGTTTGGGATTCTGATCACTACGTTGCAGGTATTACTCGTGCTGCTGTTGCTTCTGGCTTAAAGAACGCTGGTCAAGTTTACGAAGATGAATCTGGTCTTCCTATTACTTCTGAATTCTCTGGTTCTACTCGTTCTATGTATGCTTTAAAGCGTCAAGTTTACTTCAATATTAAACAAATGTTATTCGGTGGTTACTATGGTACTGAATCTCAAGCTGATAACACTGCTTACTACACTGAATGGGAACACGCAGGTGACTTATTAGGTTGTCGTTCTCTTAAGGGTTACGATGCTCCAACTAAGTACTTTGGCATGAGTTTCTCAGATTTACCAAATGATCACTCTAAGATTAGCGTTCACTTCATGGGTGTTGCAAAGCGTTACATCAAGAATACTAAGAAATTCAATATTCACGCTAACCTTTAATTAAACTTCTTTCAAAATAACTCTTAGTGTAAAAAGAGGATTTGTTTTAAAACAAATCCTCTTTTTTATATTTAAAATTGAAAATTAAGAATCATAGTACTCTTTACGAATACCAACAGATATTATTATTTCTTACTTACGTACATTACGTTTTACAGTCTTCTTAGCATGCTTTTTAGCGTGCTTCTTAGTAGTCTTTTTACTCTTCTTTGTTACATGTTTACCCTTTGGAGCTTGGCTTGCTGCTGGGTTAGTTGGAGCATCTTCTGCCTTTGCTAATGCTGGGTAACTTTCTTCTACTGTTGCAGCTTGAGCACTTGCTACGTTTGATGCAACCATAGTTCCAACTGATAATAAACTTACTAAGCTAATAACTGTTTTACGTAATTTCATAATAATCTTCTTTCCAATCTTTTAAATTTACTTATCTCTCTCACTTCACTTATTATAATATCACTTTAAATTACATATTACAACACCTGTTATATAAAAAATTATAATTTTCTTTATTTCGCCAAAAGTATTGATATATTAACATTTATCCGAATTAATATAACGATAACATTGTTATATTAATAACCTTTTTATAACAAAAAAGAACTTAACTTTATCGTTAAGTTCTTTTAGTAAGCATGTTATTTCCAATAAGGGGGGATATTAGAAATATTATCGAAAATTATTATTCGGCTACTTTTAGGGTTTCAATATATTCAAATGCATTTTGTCCTGCAACTCCACCATCACCAACAGCAGTAATGATTTGACGGAGTTCTTTTTGACGTACATCTCCAATTGCATAAATACCAGGAATAGAAGTTTCCATTCGATCATTAGTAATGATCCAGCCATCTTTATCAGTGATGTCCAAGTCTTTAAATGGTTCAGTATTTGGTACATTTCCAATATAAATAAATGCTCCAGATGCCTTTACCACTGTATCTTCATTAGTTTGGTTATTATGGACTTTGACACCAGTCATTTTTTCACCATCACCAATGATTTCTTTAACTTCACTATCCCAAGTAAAGTGCATTTTATCATTTTTAAAAGCACGATCTTGGAGAATCTTTTCTGCTCTTAACTGATCACGTCTATGAATTAGATTTACATCATCAGTTACATTAGCTAAGTAAAGACCTTCAGAAACTGCTGAGTCTCCACCGCCAACTACAACTACATCTTCATCTTTGAAGAAAGCTCCATCACATACTGCGCAGTAAGAAACCCCACGGCCACTATATTCTTGTTCTCCAGGAATTTCTAATTTTCGGTTATTAGAACCTGTTGCAATGATTACCACAGTGGCTTCAATATCTTCTGGATCCATCTGAACAATGCGCTTCTGCCCATCAAGTTTAAGTCCCTTTACATCACCATAAACAAATTCTACATTTTGCTTTACAGTGCTTTGGTACATTTTTTCTCCCAATTCGGGGCCCATAATTGAAGGAAAACCAGGGTAATTTTCAACCTCAGCTGTATTATTCATTTGACCGCCATAAACTCCTCGATCAATCATTGCAACCTTTAAGTTGGCCCTAGCAGCATATAATGCTGCAGTCATTCCACCAGGACCTGCTCCAATAACTGCTACATCATATTTTTTCATTTGTCTTCTCCTATTAAATTACACTGTATTTAATACATCTTCTGCTTTTAATTTATATTTATATAATACTACTTACTTTTAATAAGTCAATGTAAAAAACTGAAATCTTGTAAGTCGTTTTACTTTATAATTTTCTTATATCATAATATACTGAAAGCGTACACAAAGTACATATACGGTAATATTTGGTAAAAAATAAGACAAGTCATTTACGGGACTTGTCTTATTTTATTTCTTTTCGCTTTAGCTACTTTCTGATAAATTTTTCATCACTTTTAATTTTTGGAGCTGGAATAAATCTTTCAACTTTCATGTGAAGATCGTACTTTTCACGTAATTTTGCCAATTCAGCCATCATGGGACTTTTATGGTGTTTATCAATAGCTTCTTGGTTAATCCAACTATCAATTAAAAGTACTGTATCTAAATCATCTGCTGGGTAGAAATATTCATAGCGTTCGTTACCTGGTTCATGTCGAATCTTATCAGCCAACCCGCTTTCTTCCATTTCCTTTACAAACTTACGTGCACTACCATTTTTTCCAGTATAGTAAAGATTGATGGTTAAACTCAAATTACTGTACCTCTTCTCTATAAAACTTATTAGTTTATTGTATCACTGCTTACTTTTAGATTTACCAAAAAGATAGATAATTGCTGGCATGAAAGTAAGAGCTGCAATTAAAGAATAGGCTGTATCTGTTACTGTGCTTGCCCCAAAGGCACTTAAAGCAGGAAAATCTGCAAAAATTATTGCTGAAAATCCAACGATTACTGTTAATCCAGATACCGTAATTGCTGCTCCCACTGAAGAAATTGCTGTTATGATAGCTTCCTTGGTATCATGTGTTTTAATTTCCTCTTGGTAGCGCTCTAAAATCAAAATCGTGAATTCAATTCCAACACCTAAAATTAATGAACTTAACGTTACAGTTACTGGATTATATTGTCCTCCTCTTGCCCATAAAGTTAAAGGTGAAGCCCCAAGAACGATAATGATTGGAACAAGTGGGTAAAGTGCAACTTTCCAGTTTCTATATACCACAAGTAAAACTATAAAGATAATTGCTAAACCTGCTCCGATAATTAGATAATGATTCGAAGTCATATTCTTAATTCCAACTAATTGCATCATAGTAGCTCCAGCTGCTGAGATATTAACATATTTATGCTGGCCATTAATTTCTTTATTAATTCGATTCATTAATTTCGACTGCTCATCAGAAGAAAGATTATTTTTAATCTTAAACTGAATTGCTGCATAATGATTGTTTGGACTAATAAAAGTATCCTTCATTGAAGCAGGTAAATTATTAATGATTCTATTAATGTTTTCCTGAGAAGTAGTATATTTTCCTCCAAATTGTGTATAAGCTGTTGAAATGCTTTGAACACTTTCAACATCTTTATTGTCTTTCTTTACTTTATTTCCAATACTTTGAATTTCCTTAAGAGTGTTTTTATCCTTAATATTATCAGCTTTAGCTAAATAAGTTAGGTATGTAGTTGATCCGACTTTCTTTTGAAGCTTTTTCGTTTGAACTAAAGAGGGAAGATTTTCAGGAATCAACTTAGTCATATTGGTTTCTGTAGTTATCTTTCCTTCAACTGCAAACCCGAAAATTGCAATGATGACTCCAATAATTAATGTAACTCCAGCATGATTCATAATAAAATTGGCATAACGACCTAGTAATTGACCAATTTTATTAGGTCTTTCAGTTTTAACCTTTTTAACTTTTGTCTTAGTATCTAAAAGAGGTAAGACAGCAAAGATAAGAATAAATCCTACTAAGTAAACACACACTACCCCAATAGCTAAAGTAATCCCAAATTGCTGCATCATTGGTGCTTTAGATAACAACATCGTCAAAAAGCTTAAAGCCATCATAATTACAGCTGTACCGACCGCAGGCCCAATATTTTTAGCAGATGTTTGTGATGCTTGGTCAGAAATTTGTTCTTTTCGAAACTCTTCTTCATAACGATTATGGAACTGCACCCCGAAATCAGTTCCTAAACCAATAATAATTGGGAGTGTAGCCATAGTGGCTAAAGTAATTGGAATATTAAGCCATCCCATGATTCCAAACGTCCAAATCATTCCAATTAACACAAAGAAAAGAGAAAATAATCGACGGCGGACTGCAAATAAAATAGTAAGAACCGCAATCATCAAGATAACAGCAATTATAACCATTTTAACCATTGTTGACATTACACTGGTTTTAATTTCACCCATAATGATTGGTTGACCAGCAAGATTTACTTCATAAGCCAAATTAAAGTGAGTGTTTTTGAGAGCCTTTTTAAGATCTTGTCTAAGTTGTACATTAGTCGACATATCACTGGTTTTATCAGTGGTGTTAACCATTATTAAAAGGTTTTTACCATTTTTAGGTAATAATTGGTCAAACTCCTTACGCACTTTCCCATTATTATCTAGCATAATGTCTCGTAATAATGGTGTAGACATTTTTTCCACGCTAGGTAGCATTTTAACTACTTTAGCCACAATAATATTTTTTTGTTTTGAAGTTAATAAGGATAACGTATATGCTTGCAATTGTTGATTTTGCTTAGCAGTTAAAGTTTCTTGCAACGCCTGATTTTGATTAGTTCCTGCTTGAACAAGCTCACCTATTTTAGCTTGCTGTGGAGTTGTTAAAAGACTCTGAGTATAAGCTTGAACTTTAGCAAGTTGCGCTTTCGACAAAGATGATTGTAAATTTTTTTGTAACTCATTTTTCTGCTTATCACTTAAATTTGCAAATAAGTCTTTTTGAAGCTTTTCATTACTAGCTGAATCACTTTGTGACATCATAGTAGAAAAATCAGATTTCTGAATTAAGTCATTTAGTAAGCTAACAACACTAGTAGTGGATTTCACATTTTTGATTTTACTAGCATTTTTACTAAAAGTAGCTACCTTTTGCATAGTATTATGAGAAATAATTCTCTTTTGCTTACCGCTTAACATTACATAGGCAGCATCCCCACCAAAGTTTTTCTGATAGGTCTGAGTATTTTTGTAAATAGCTGACTTAGGGCTAACAAAAACATCATTTCCCATTTTCATTTGAATTCTACTTAATCCAATCCCAAAAATAACTGTTAAGGCTCCAATAATACCAATATATAACTTGGAATGTTTAAAGATATTTTTTGCCCATTTACTGAATATTCTATTCATCTATAATTTTCAACTTTCCTTTCTTAAAATATTGATTTTAATTTTAATATAGAAAAATTGTCAATTACAGCTCCAAAATATGTCTTTGTATAAAAATAATACATTTGTCTTAAAATGTATTATTTGGATAATTTTTTCATCAAATCCATTATAAATTCAAGATTTTCTTTTTCATCAGCTATTGATGTAGTGATTAATAAAGACGCTATTCCTCCCGAAATAAATTTAATTAACTTTTCTTGATTAGTAGTATTATTCAAGGCAGGTTTTAAGAAAGCTTTCTTACTTTTTTCTTCTTGATTTGCATAACTTATAATTACTTGTTCAATAATTTTAAAAAATTCATTATAAAAATTTAGTCGATTCTGGTTCGAGGGATTGATGTTTTTAATCAGGCGACTATTTTTTTGTGTAAATACTTCTAGATTTTTAAAAAATATTTCTTCTGTATTATCTTTTAGATCTCTTTCACCAATATATTCTAGTACAGCTTGAGTTAATTCATATTTATCTTTAAAATAGCGATAAAACGTTCCTCGTGTTATTAAGGCATTTGAACAGATATCATTGATTGTAATATCCTCAAATTTTTTTCGATTTAATAAACTTTCCATTGTCCTAATTAAATCTAATTGTGTTCTTTTTTGACGATTAGTTAATACCATGCTTTCTCTTTTCTTTTCAACTGATGCCTTATCATCAAATTAGACAAAACTATGACAAAAAGTCTAAGCAATAATTGTCTGTAGTTTTAATATATACAAAAAATTAACCTTTATTTATCTTAGTAAACTATCGACAAATAAAGGTTAATCCTAGTTTATATTCTATTTAATGCTGACTAAAGGATTCGAACCTTCGACCTCATCATTACTAGTGACGTGCTCTGCCAACTGAGCTAAGTCAGCATTTTTTCAACAAATAATAGTATATCAAAATATTTTTTATTTGCCAAGAATAAATTAAAAAAAAAGAGAAACTTATCTGTCTCTCTTCTAAAACTTAATTCATTATGTATCCTCCTGCAATAACCATCCACACAATCGAAAGTAATCCAATAATAATCATTAAGATAAATGAGATTATTGCACTTAACCAAAAGACGACCCTTTTACTGCATAACCATGAAGTCATCGTATATTCAAACATAAAGATCACCCAGCCATCAAATCCCCACGCAAGCATGTTCGCTATTTTTCCAGGCATAC
The DNA here is from genome assembly GCF_014522325.1 of Lactobacillus sp. PV012. NCBI lineage: Bacteria > Bacillati > Bacillota > Bacilli > Lactobacillales > Lactobacillaceae > Lactobacillus > Lactobacillus sp. PV012. Next base: position 90,134 of record NZ_CP041983.1, on the reverse strand, counting down.
AAGTGAAAATCATAAACAAAATAAAAGAAATAATCAAAGAGATTACTAACGGCTTATAATACTTACTCTCTACTTGCTTTGCTGCATCTATTGTATATCTCTGCCAAAACTTTTTCATAACTTCTTACCTAATGTTGGTATCTCCAACCTGTATATTTCCATTGATTTTCTGACTTAATTTTAACTTTCTTTTGCTCTCTCTCAATTATTTTGTTTTTTATTAAAATAAGATTAAAAAGAGCCAACTAGCTCTTTCTTTTACTTATAACAAATCCATCCCTTTTAAGCGCATTACCTTGATAATTTTGACTGATAATTGGTTTCTCTTTTTTCATCAATTTAATCTCTTTACTTGTAGTATTAAATAACCCGGTAATTTTTTTATTCCTAAGTACTCTTTCTATCTTTAATAAGCCATTATCTAGTACTGTAAACTTTATTTCTCCTTCAGAAATTAGTTGCCAATTTTTCTTACGAAACTCAATTAATAATTGAAAAAATTTGAAAATATCCTTTTCTTCTTCGTTAGGCCACCAATTCATAGGCTTACGACTATCTGGATCATTTTCTCCTGTCATCCCGTATTCTGTGCCATAGTAAATCGATGGTGTTCCCGATTGTAAAAAAGTAAAAGTAAATATTTGTCTAACAAGATCCATATTATTATGGGCCAAAGTTTTAATACGTGCTGTATCATGTGAATCCAAAACATTAAACATCATTTGATTAGTTTGATCACGATACTTCATTAACTGAGTGCTTAACTGCTCTACTAATTCAGTAGTAGTTAATTTCTTTTCAATGAAATGTTGCAAAATTGCTGTGGTATACGCATAATTCATCACGCCATTAAATTCATCCCCATTAAGCCAAGCTTGTGAAGTATGCCAAATTTCACCTAAAATATAGAAATCAGGTTTCAATTTAATCATTTTATTATGGAATTCTCTCCAAAAATGGTGATCAATTTCATTAGCTACATCTAATCGCCAGGCATCAATATCAAATTCTTTTACCCAGTATTCCCCAATATCTAACAAGTACTCTTGTACTTCCGGATTAGCGGTATTTAATTTTGGCATATGAGGTGTATAGTCAAACGTATCATAAGTCGCATCTAAAGCAAACTCAAAATTATTAGTTGGAGTATAAGTAGCCGGAAATTTATTAATATGAAACCAATCTTTATATTTAGAATTTTCACCATTTTTTAACACATCTTGCCACTGCGGAGATTTGTCACCAATATGGTTAAAAACTGCATCAAGCATTACCCGAATTCCTCGCTTATGTGCTTGCTTGACTAGTTCTTTGAATAACTTTTTATCTCCAAAATGGGGATCAATTTGATAATAATCTTCAGTGTCATATTTATGATTTGATGGAGCTTTAAAAATTGGATTAAAGTAAATTCCATTTATCCCTAATTCTTTAAGATAATCAAGATGGTCCAAAACTCCTTGTAAATCTCCTCCATAAAAATCCTGGCGCCCTGGATTAATATTTGGATCCCATTTTTTAGTATCTTGAGGATCATTAGTTACATCCCCATTCGCAAATCGTTCAGGAAAAATTTGGTACCAAATAGTTTTACGAACCCATTCTGGTTCCTTAGCCATATCTATTTCTTGAAAAAATGGCATTCTAAAATAAGTATTCATATCATCAAGTTGCTCTTTATCATCAATTTTGATAAATCCTCGATCGGTATAAACTAACTCACTACCAGCAGTATCTGTAACTTTAAAAGCATAGGCCAGTCGCTTTTTAGGTTCTGTTACTTCAATTTGCCAGTAATCATACAGCTCATCACTTAAGATCTTTTTCATTCGTGAAGTACTTTGATAAAAAGGTGGCTCAATACCTGCCAAACTTCTCAAACTATAAGGATCTCCATGAATTAATTCAACATTTTTGATATCATCTTTACTCGTCCTTAATCTAATGCGCATCTTTTTAGGTGCGTACAAAAATGCCATTTCACTTTCTGGACGATGATAAATTCCAGCTAACTCCATTACTCAATATCTCCTTTTTCTACTGAAGTTTCTTTTACAATATAAACTGCAAAGGCACCAATTAAGCAAAGGATACCTGAAACTAAGATCATGTGAGAAAAACTATTACCAAATACTTGAAATAGTAAAGATGATACTACAGATGCTACAATTTGAGGTAAACAAATCCAGCAGTTAAATAAGCCTAAGTAAGTTCCATCATGCTTCCCATCTAAGGCATTAGTTAAAATGGTGAAAGGAATAGAGTTAATAGTAACCCAGAAAATTCCAATTCCAATAAATGCAACAACAGATAAAAATTTAGTTGGTGCAACTGATAACCCCCAAAAGCCTAATGCCCCCATTAACATTCCAAATGAATAAGCTGGCTTGCGGATCTTATCATTTAACTTAGTTAAAACTAGTCCCCAAATAATTGCTACTCCAACTTCAATTGCTGATAATACACCAAACCAGTTACCAGCTGCTTGGTAACCAGCACTTGCTGGATTAGAAGCATGCCAAATATTTTGTGCAATTGCACCTGTACCATAAGTAGTTAAGTATTGGAAAGCTGCCCAAGCAAAGAATTCTACCACACCTAAAGTCCAAAATACCTTTGGGGCCTTTTTAACAATTGTGAAAAAGTTTTCGTTAATTTTATCATCCTTGCTTAAACCATGGTATTTTGCATAAGTCTCTGGATCATACTCATCAACTTTCATAATTGTGAAGACAGATGAAATAACTAAAATAAATGCTCCCAAGTAAAATGAAATTTTAACTGAGTTTGGAAGTGCTCCTTTAGCAGCAATATTGCTTACCCCAACCCATGTTAAGAAAAATGGGAATAAATCTGCCGCAACTGAGCCAATATTTCCCCAAATTGTTTGCCATGACCAAGCTGTATCTTTTTGCTTATCATTAACCATATCAGAAATCATCATTTTATATGGTTGCATAGACATATTTGAAGAAAGGTCCATGAACAAAATTGATACTGCACCAAACCACAAAGCAGTACTTGTTTTAAAACCAAAAGAACCAGAATTTGGTAATAAGCACATCACAATCACTGCAACTACTGTACCAATAATCAAATAAGGCAAACGACGACCTAGTTTAGGAATCCAAGTTCTATCAGAAAAATAGCCTACCAATGGCTGAACAATCATCCCAGCAAGCGGTGGTAAAATGAAAAAATACCCTAATTTTGTTGGGTCGGCTCCCAATGTCTGAAAAATACGTCCCATGTTTGAACTTTGAAGGGCAAATGCCATCGAAGTTCCTAAATTACCAAATGTCATTAACATTAACAACGAAAAAGCTAGTGTTGGTAATGCTTTTTTCCCTTTATTATTCATTCTTAAAACCTCTATATTATAATTATTTCCCTTTGACAACTATAATATATTCCTTTTTCGCATTTTATGCAACCGCTTACATAAAACTATTAATATATACTTTTATTACTTTTCCTACTAAAAAAGAAGCCTCTCAGCTTCTTTTTCCATTATTCATTTACTACAGTAATTCTTTCTTGATGATGCTTAGGATCTAAAATTTCATTTACTACTACTCGTGCCATCGTTCCAGAAGTTACCTTGGACTCTTTGGCATCGTTAAATAATAATTCATCATGTCCAAGCTTAAACTTGGTTTCAGCACCAGCTTCAAATTCCATTGATGGTGAAATTCCTACCCAATCTACATCTTTTACACCACGTAAGTATTCTAATTCCTTTAATTGTTGCTTTGGTGTATTTACCCATTCTTGACTTCCAGGCATCTTTTCAATGTCTTCTACCAGCAAGTGGTGATCGTCGCCTGTTTGTAAACTTCCTGCACCTAAGATGAAAATTACTCGTTCATCATGATCCTTGGCTAAATCTACCAGCTTCTTAGCAAGCGTAACTTGCTCCCCTGCATCAGCTGGGGCAGTTCCAAATGCATCTACTAATACGTCAAAATCCTGTAAAAGCGCAGCATCCATTGATAATACATCCCCAATTAATAAATTGGCTTCTGCTCCTAATACCTTTACTGCTTTGTCCTTATTACGAACAATTCCAGTTACTTCAAGATTTTCTTGCTTACTTGCTAATTTATAAATTGCACTTCCTGCCATTCCAGAAGCACCAATAATTCCGACTTTAATCATTTTATTACCTTCTTTGCGTAAAATCTTACATTACTACTTTAACGCATCAATGATAAAAAAAGATAATTTTTTGCTTATGAATTGTAAGTAGTTTTATTCCTATTACCATTTAAATTTTTCCATCTCATTTACAAATTCTTTAAAGTACGGCAAGGTAAAGGTAATTTTCCCGTATCCTCTCGTTTCAATTACTTGCGCATCTAACAAACGTCTACGATACATGGAAATATAACCGCTACTTTTTCCTAGCTTATTTCTAATTTCTGTTACTGAAACAACATTTTCATCCATCATTGCCATTGCTTGCAAAAATTCTTGATCTTTTTCCGAGAGCTCCTGATAAATCTTTGTATAAGAATTTTTTTCTAATTCAGCTATGTAAGTTGGAAGAAGATCACTCAGCACGTCAGCCGTCACTTTCCCTATTTTTTTTCCTTTTTTCCATGCCAAATAACCAAGCAATTGAAATGCATATGAATATCCTTTAGTCATTTTAGTCATCATCTCTGCCACTTCATCACTTAACTCAATTCCAGATTGTGAAAAAACTTTTTTATAAGCCAAATTAATTTCAAAAAGACTTAGTGCTGAAAGTCCTATTCTGGGACTTCTTAATAAAAAGGTTAGTACATCTTCGTTTTGTAATTCAGAAACATTTTCTGGTAAGCCTGTCATTAACAAATTTACAAAAAGATTTTTCCTAATTAATAACTGATAAAATGCGACAAAAGACCGTAATTCTTTTGTAGCTTTCACTTCATCAATTGTAATCAATACGTGTATTCCCTGATTAGTTAAAGTCATAAGTATGCTTTGCAAGATACCTTGATAAGTTGAAACTGTCGGCTTACCTAAAGAAGCAGAAATTTGTAATCCTACAGCTGAAAAACTAATTCCTTTTAATGTATCCAAAATCTTTTTTATTTTATTAGTAGATTTTCGATACAAATCATCAATTAAGTTCTCTAACAAGTTATTACCCATTGCTAAATCTACTACTAACCAATCTTCTTTTTTAGATAATTTTTGACTTACTTCCGTTAAAAAAGTTGTTTTTCCTACCCCCCTCATTCCATAAACAATTGCTGTTTGATACGGTGTATTCGGATTATCTAACTCTTCCAAATAGTCTTCTTGAATTTCCTTTCTTCCTAATAAAACTGGGGGAATTTTCCCAAAACTAGGATTAAATGGATTATGCACTAGTATCTCCTTTATATCTATTTATATCTTTGTTTTTCTTTTATATCTTTTTATATCTATTTATATCTTCGCTTTTCTTTTATATCTTATCATTTTACAAATCAAAAGTCTCACTTTGATGAAAGTGAGACTTCATAATTATTTTTCAAATTCTTTTTTAGAAATGTAACGAATTTCCTTTACATATTGGCCTTTATGATTAATCTTAATGTATTGTTCATCTGGATCATAACCACCAACATTACTTAAACTGTAAGAACGAACCTTTTTAGTGACAGGATCAATAATACGAACATTATGATATTTTTGTGTGCCTTTTTCTACTTTTGCATAGCTAACTGTTTGTACCGCAAATGGATTAATGCGGTCATAATATGTAGCCGCATGGGATTTTAATCCTACTATAACTGCTACTGCTCCAACTATACTAATAATTAATTCTTGTATTTTCATTCTTTCCTGTTAGTCTTCTCCTTTATATAGTATTTTTATTTTAAACAAGTGGGGGGCTTTTAGCAAGATCAACTTGTTAATTGCAATCTAATTTCATCCATGCTATTCTTTTCTTATAAGATTTTTAAATTAAAGAGGTACACTTATGAATTACACAATAAATCATGTAAATTCATCTTCCTCCTCAATCTCCTCTAATGGGATTGAGTGATTTGGTGTGCTGAAAATAATAACTTTTTAAGTCCAACTCACTCTCATCACTTTAAGTGAAGTAGTGAATTGGGCTTTTTCTTTTGTTTTTAGGGGGAATCGAAATGAATAATCAACCACCTGCTGATAAGCTTAAGCGTTCAATTGGCTTTTGGTCAGCCTTATCAATTGTAATTGGAACAATTATTGGATCAGGAATCTTTTTTAAACAAGCATCTGTTTTAGATAGTGCTAAAACTTCTACAATGACAATCTTCGCCTGGGTCTTGGGAGGAATTATTACTTTAACTGGCGGACTCACTATTGCAGAAATTGGAGCTCAAATGCCTTACACTGGGGGACTTTACGTTTATATCGAGCGTCTCTACGGTCGTATTGCTGGATTTTTAGCAGGGTGGATGCAAGTGATTGTCTACGGTCCTGCGATTATTGCTTCAGTTGCTGGTTTTATGAGTATCTTAATGGCTAACTTTTTTGGTCTCTCAAGTGCTTGGCGTATTCCTTTAGCTCTCATTACTATTATTTTTATTGGAATTCTTAACTTTTTTGATAACAAAGTTGGATCTGCTTTTTCTGTGATTACGACAATCGGGAAAATGATTCCAATTGCAGCAATCATTATTTTTGGTATCTTTTGGGGTAAACAAGACGCCTTTGGGCAAACACTTAGCCAAATCAACCATACCAGCGGTGGCTTTGGGGTAGCAGTCTTAGCAACTCTCTTTGGTTATGATGGTTGGATTTTAATTGCCACATTGGGTGGTGAAATGAAAAATCCTCAAAAGGTTTTACCTAAAGCTATTATTTTGGGAATTACCGCTGTATTAATTGTTTATACATTAATTACTGCGGGGATTTTGCGATTTATTCCTGTTGATATGATCCACAGACTTGGTGAAAATACGACTGCTTATCTTGCTACCAAAGCTTTTGGTGAAATTGGAGGTAAACTTCTAACTGCAGGAATTATCGTTTCAATGATGGGAACTTTAAATGGAAAAATTATCACCTTCCCTAGAATTGTTTATGCCATGGCTGAAAGAAAAGACATCCCTTTTTCAAAATTTCTTTCCTACTTAACTCCAAAGGGTAAATCTCCCTTAACAGCTACTGCTTTGATTGTCGGACTAGCTACTTTAATGATGATTTTTTTCGATCCAGATCATCTTTCAGATTTATGTGTCTTTACTATCTACTGCTTTTACATATTAGCATTTTTTGGGATTTTCATTTTAAGAAAGAAACACAATCATCGACCTTTTAGTACACCTCTTTATCCTCTTGTTCCAATTATTGCTATTCTTGGTGGTCTTTATATCATAGTAAGTGAAATTATCAACGATCCAGCTGGCGTTGGTTTATTCCTAGGAATGGTTATTATTGGTCTCCCTATTTTATATTTAGTAAAAAGATACTATTCAAAAAATACAGTTAATTAAAATGAATAGATGAAAAAAGCTTTAGCTTACTTTCAAGCTAAAGCTTTTAATGTCCAGTGGAAAATAGATTAGTAATTACTACCCCAATCACTATCAGGGTAATTCCTACTACCTGAGCTAAAGAAATGTTTTGATGCCAAAACATAATCCCAATAATTGTAGTTAAAATTATTCCAACTCCACCCCATGTCGCATAAGCTACGCTTAGGTTTAAAGTTTTCAAAGAAAGACTTAAGGCATAGAAACATATCAAATACGATATAACAGTAATAACTGAAGGCCATAATTTAGTAAATCCGGCTGACGCTTTCATGAAGTTTGTCCCAATTACTTCTGCTACAATCGCAATTGCTAATTCCAAATATCCCATTGTTAAAATCCTCTCTTAATTTTGAAATATTATAAGGATATTTTAGCAATTTTAACTTTAAAAAATAGACTTGTATTTTTTAGTTCTCGCATGGTTAGTACAAAATTACTTCAAAGAAAGTTCCTGAGATATTTTTATAACTAGTTTTAACGGTAATTTTGCCACCTACTAAGTCTAAAATTTGTTTAACAATACTTAAACCTAGTCCTAAGCCTTGATTTTTCTGATCATGATTACCTTGATAGAACTTTTGAAAAATCTTATTTTTTTCTTTTTCAGCTATTATCGGTCCATTATTACCGATTATTACACTAACTTTTCCTCCTCTTTTTTCTTTACAACTTATAAAAATCGTTCCTCCTTTAGGCGTAAATTTAATAGAATTGTTTAACAAATTAATCCATATCTCTCTTAATAATTCTGCGTTCGAATAAAAAGTAGCTTTTTGTACATCTAATTCATAAGATAGTTCTTTTAATTCATAAGATAGTTCTTTAGCTTCTAAACTTGGTAACAGCGAAATAACTGCCTTTCTTAGCTCCTCATCAATTTCTACATTTTCTTTTTCACTAATAATTGTTTTATTTTCCAAGTTAGTAAGCAACATTATTTGCCCAGATAATTTACTTAACCTCTCTGATTCTTCAGCAATAATTTTACTATATTCTTCTTTTTTGTTAACTGGAATATTTGGATCTGTTAATAATTGAGCAAAGCCATTAATTGATGCAATTGGTGTTTTAAATTCATGAGAAAATTTACTAATAAAATCTTCTTTTAATAATTCTAGCCCATTTAAGTCAGCTACCATTTTATTAAAGTTTTCAAAAGCCTTGTTTAATAAATTAGTAGAATTAGTTTCTAAACGAGTTGAAAGATTACCGTCAGCTACTTCTTGCATACTCTTAATTAACTTATTTAAAGCCTTAATAAGGGGATTTAGCACTAAATAAACTGCAATAAAAATAACTATAAGCAAAAGAAGGGTTGCCACCGCTCCAACTACAAATGGTGCTGTACCAGGAGGCATCAAGCCATAGGGCGCATGAAGTACCCAGAAAAATAGTAGTAGATCAATGATGATTACTGCTATAAAAGCAATTATTACTGAGTATCCTATTGCTGATCTTGAATACAATTTTTTCTTATTTTTCACTTTATCATTATCCTAACCTAACCTTAAAAAATGTTCCTTCTATACCATCATATGTTGACATGACACCTATCTCCCCCCCTAGAATCTCTAGGAGTTGCTTGACTACTGTTAAACCTAATCCTAAACCAAGAGATTGCTTAGGGTGATCACCTTGATAAAACTTTTCAAATATCTTTTCTTTTTCTTTATCATTAATCTTTTCCCCGTTATTACCAATAATTACTTCAACTTGCTTATCTCTTTTATAGCAACTTACAAAGATAGTTCCTTTTTCAGGAGCAAATTTAATTGCATTATTTAACAAATTAACCCAGACACCCTTTAACAATTCTGGATCTGTAAAATAAGTTACTTTTTCTAAATTTACCTTATACTTAAGTTTCTTTTTTTCAATAGTCGCAAATAAAGAAATGAGGACTTTTCGCAACTCTTCTGAAGTGCCATAAGAAAGTTAGACACTTTATAAAATTTTAAATACTTGATAATACACGATTTCTGTATTTTACAGGAGTCGTGTATTTTAATTTATTGGAACGACGAATATTATTAAACCAAGTGACATACTTACTTAACACTTGCTTCATCTCTTCAAGAGAGCCAATCTTAAGTCGATTTAGGCATTCTCTTTTCATTAGGTTGAATATAGTTTCACCTGGCGCATTATCATGACAATTTCCTTTTCTAGACATGCTTTGTGTAATATTCATTTCTTTAAGACGGGCTTGATAACCAGCATTTTGATATTGAAAACCTTGATCAGAATGTAAAATTGGTCGTGCATCTTTTGGTAAATTTACTTCAAGTTCATCAAGCATCCTATAAATAGTCTTCATCTCAGGAGAGTAACTAACTGCACAAGCCAGTATTTCCAGAGATGCTTCATCAACTATTGGTGAAATATAGACTTTTTTGCCATTAGTTAATTTGTATTCTGTTACATCGGTATGCAAGACCTTATAAGGGATAGTCTCATCAAAGATCTGATTAAGAATATTAGGAGCCTTTTTGCCAACGCTACCTTTATAAGAACTGTACTTAGCTGTATTCTTATGATAAATCATGGTTTTAATACCCATATCACGCATAATTTTACGAACAGTTTCCTTAGCAAGATTGATACCAGTATCTTTTAAAGCGCCCCAAATACGCCGATAACCGTATGTTTCATTACTTTCATCATAATAAATATGATTAATTTCTTTCTTAACTTTAGCGTATCTATCGCACTTATTAATTCGATTTTTTAAGTTATCATAATATGTTTTTCGATTAAGCTTAAGCAGACTAAATAAGGTATTCAGCTTTACAGTTGGCACTTTAGCCCGAATATCCTTGATAATTAGCGTTTTTTCTTTGTTGGATAGCGAGGATAACGGGCAGCCACTTTTTTTAAGACAAGATTCTCCAGTTTTAATTTTTCGATTTCCGCTTCTTGTTTAATAATCTTCTCTTCATATTTTTGCTTCTCACTAAGTTTTATCTTTTGAGCTTGTTTCTTTTTAGGTTTCTTAGGCATTTTGGATGGATGTCCTTTCTGCTTAGGAAGTAAACCAGCCATACCTTCTTTTTTAAATTTATTAACCCAAGTGTAAACCTGAGAAGAATTTATATTGAACTTGGCAGCTACCGGAGTTATTCCTAAATTAGGATTATTTAAATAATAGCGTACCACATTTAACTTAAACTCAGGAGAATAGTTCATCTTCTTATGTTTAATTTTAAGAGATTCAAGGCCATTTTCATCAGCCTGATGAATCCATTTATATACCATAGAGTAAGGAATATTGTACTTTCTACTTAATCCCTTTATTGAATCTTGATGATTAAAGAATTCAGAAACAATCTTAATTTTGAACCCATTAGAATATTTAGTCATAAAAAATACCTCACAATCGTTAGATCTATGTCTAACAATTATGAGGCACTTCATTCGTCAACTTCTATTTTTTTCTTATTTGTTACTATTTTTTTATTTTCTAAATTCGTTAGTTTCATTATTTGTGTTGAAAGTTGACTTAAACGATTCGATTCTTCTGCAATTATTTTCAAGTATTCTTTTTGCTTTTGTTTTGATAATTCTTGATTTAAAAGTAAATCTGCAAAACCATGAATTGAAGTAATTGGAGTTTTAAATTCATGAGAAAACTTACTAATAAAATCTTCCTTCATAACTTTTGTGCTATCTAATTCAGAAACCATATGATTAAAGTCAGAAAAAGTTGAGTCAAATGGATTAAATCTATTTCTTTCTAATCTTATCCTAAAATCACCATTAGCCACTTGTTTAATTGCTTGTGTCAGTTTATTAACGTAAGTAAATAAATATGTTAATACAAGATAATTCACAATAAAGCTTAGCACAAACAATAGAGTAATCATTAACCAGCCAATAATATGGGGACTTTTACCCGTATACACCGATACTCCCACTGCACCGCCAAATAATGGTGCTACTACCAGTGCAAGAAATGCAGAGTAAACAACTATTAAAAAAGAGAAAGAAGTACTTTTATTTTTCAATGATTTCCCCCTTATAACCTAATCCTCTAACAGTAACTATTTTAAATGCATCTTCATATGAAGCGCATAATTTTCTTAATTTACTAATGTGAGTTTTAACAGTATCTTCTGTACTGAATGAATCCCTTCCCCAAACTGCGTCTAACAATTGTTCCTTAGTAAAAATTTGGTCTGGCGAGGAAAGCAACTTATAAAGCAATTTAAATTCCTTTTTAGAAAATTCCACTTCTTCTTTTCCACGTACTAACTTATACGTTTGTTTATTTATCACTATATCTTTAATTTCTAATTGCTGGGGATGTTGAATATTAGCTCTTCGAATTAAAGCCACTAAACGCAACTTTAATTCTTGATAATTAATCGGCTTAGTCATGTAGTCATCTACACCATTTTCAAAACCAATTGTTTTATCTTGAATTGAATCTTTAGCGGTTAACATCATAATTGGGAAATCATATCCTGCCTGACGAACTTTCTTTACTAATTCAAAACCATATACCTTCGGCATCATGATATCTGTAATTAAAAGATTAACTGGATACTTTTCCAAGTAATTTATAGCTTCTTGACCATCAATAGCTTGTACAATTTGATAATCATTTTCTAAATAAGCTTTCAACAGTGTTTGAATATTTTTATCGTCTTCTGCTATTAATATCTTCATAATTTATTTTTTATTTTTTCTAAGTTTACGTTTATTTTACCTTTGTCCCTTATATTATAAATATCGAGTAACTTCCATACAAGAAACGAAGTTATAATATCAATTTCAATTCAAAGTTAATAAAAGAGATAGAGAAAAGAAAGTACAAATATTTAGAAAGGATTTTTAACTTGAGTAAAGTTAGTTATGAGCAAAAGCTTAGCGCCGTTAAATCATACTTAAATGGAGAAAGTAGTAAAAAAATAATTGATGAACTCAATATTAGAACTAACGCTCAATTACTATTTTGGGTTAAACAATATAAAGCCCATGGCGCAAGTGCTCTAAAAGAAAAGCGTAACCACAAGGGCTACAATAAAAACTTCAAATTAAAAGTACTTCAATGGAAGAAAGATAATGAAGCTACTTATGAAGCAACTGCTCTCAAATTTGGTATCTCAAGTCCATCAATTATTTATCAATGGCAACGACTTCTAAATAAGGGAGAACTATTAAATTCCACTAAAAAGCGTGGTCGTCCTGCTCTTGAACAAACTCCTGTCCAATCACTTTCTTCTAGCGAAAGAACTGAACTGGAACAGTTAAGAAAACAAATTAATGCTCTAATTCAAGAAAATAATTATTTAAAGAATTTAGTTTCATGAACAGAGGCTAAAAAGAAAAAGAAAAAGTAGTTTTGATTACTTTTTCTTTTTTTATACAAAAAAACTCAGTCATTTGACTGAGTTTTAATTTATATAGTGCTGACTAAAGGATTCGAACCTTCGACCTCATCATTACTAGTGACGTGCTCTGCCAACTGAGCTAAGTCAGCAACATTTTACATTTAATATTATATCTAAAGGCCAAATTATTTGCAAGATATAATTTTAAATTTTATTGTTAAAATCTTAATTATATAACAACCATTTTTAAATTTAATCGTTTTTACTTTCCAAAATAGGATACAATATAGAGAGTATTCTAAGAAAAGGAGTGAGATTTTTTGGATAAATTAATTCCTATGGCCACACAGCTAGACTGGTTACTCCGCTTGCTTGTGGCTGCCCTTTGTGGAGGCGCAATTGGTTATGAGCGTGCCACTTTAAGAAAAAGTGCTGGGATGAGAACCCACATTGTAGTTGCTGTAGCTGCTGCTTTATTCATGATTTTATCTAAATATGGATTTTATGATTTGCTTTCTACGCAAAACATTATCTTAAATCCCTCAAGAATTGCAGCACAAATTGTTACTGGTATCTCATTTATTTGTGCCGGAACAATTTTAGTTCGTAAACAGCAAGTTTCAGGTTTGACCACAGCAGCTGGTATTTTAGCTACTGCTGCTATCGGAATGGCAATTGGTGCTGGATTATATATTCTAGGTGTTGTAACTACATTCTTCTTATTTGTAATTCAAATTATTTTTCACGATGATAATTTCATCAACTTCATCATTCTTCATGTTAGATTCAATGTTCAAATTGAAGCAAAATACAGCGAGACATTTTTAGAGGATCTAAAAAAACAACTCGAAGAAAACGAAGTCGAACAAGTTTCTATCAAAATTCTTAATTTAAATTCAGAAAATATTGTAGTACATGTTGATGGAGTAATTAAGAATCGAAAGGATGAAAACAACATCATTTTAGCCCTCGAACAAAATCCAGCAATTGAACAAATTACTTATAATCGAGGCGGAAAATAAACTCAAAAGATCCATGACAATTGTTATGGGTCTTTTGTATTGAAAATCACAAGCCCTTTTGATGTTTTTTCAACCGATTGCATTATACAATTAAGACATGACCTAAATATAAATAGTCTAAATTTAAAGAAAGGATGGTTTGATGGCAAAACTACTAGACTACGTTCGCTGGCGTGGGGATCTCTCTTTTGATGTAGATCCATTTAATAGCCTTGATGCTGCTTTTTTTGCAACACTAGCCTATCTTCCTTTTGATAAATCAGTTGCCGGTCACACTCTTGGCGAAGCAGCTGAACGTCTCTACTATAAAAGAGCTAAACCTTACCAATTTAGTAATAATGATAACCTAGCACTGCAACTTCTTCCAATTAGTAATCGCTATAAGGATATTACCTTTCTAGATTGGTCAGATAAAATGCAAAAAAATCCACCTATCCAATTCACTGCCGCTACCTTACGTATTGCTCCGCATGTTATTTTAGTCAGCTTCCGCGGTACCGATGGAAGTATGATTGGAATTACAGAAGATATTGATATGAGTTACAAACCTGAAGTCGGTGGTCAATCTACTGCTGGAGAATATCTGAACCATATCGCTTCCCTTTATCCTAATAGTAAAATTATTACTACTGGTCACTCAAAAGGTGGTAATTTTGCTAGTTACTCTATTACTAACCTATCAATTAAAGATCAAGATCGAGTAATTAAAGCTTATAGCTTTGATGGGCCTGGATTTATGAAAGAGACATACTCTCTGCCTGAATTTCAACGTGTTATTCCTAAAATGATTACTTATGTTCCAGAAGGATCTATCTTTGGTATGATGCTTGATCACCCTGAAAGAACGATTGTAGTTAAAAGTAAGGCCCATATGATGAGCCAACATGATCCTAGACGCTGGGAAATTGCTAGAAATGGTTTTGTATTAGCTCCTGGCTTAACAACCGCTAGTCGGGTTATTCGTCATAGTTTTATTAGTTGGAATACTCAAATTCCACGTCAGCAACGTGAATCACTCTGGCTTGCTCTTTTTTCAGCACTAGAAGATCAACACATTACTGAATTTAATCAATTAACCGCTAATAAATTACGGGGAGCCATTCAATTTAGCCATGCTTATTTAACCTTAGATCCTAAAATTCGTTTAATTGCCAACAAAATCATTTCTGATGTTGTTGCAATTGCTCGGACACGTGTCCATATTCCCTTTGTACATAAAGTTGAAGCTTTACAAACTTTATCTAATGACTCTGCCAATGGTCCCATTGTTCTTGACTCTTATGATGGTTCATAGTTTCACGTGTAACAAAAAGACTCTTGAGAATTCTCAAGAGTCTTATTTTATTAGTCTTCTAATGCTTTTTTAGCTAAGGCAAAATTCCCCAAAGTAGCTGAACCATTATTTTCAACTGCTGGACGCACAATTAATTTTTCTAAGTCGGGAGTTTCAACATAATCATGATTAAATTCTTTAAAGTATTTTCTTACTTGTTTTAAATCCTCTTCATTTAAAACAGAGCCTCCAACAACCATTACATCAGCTCTAGTACTCATATATACGTTATAAAGCATTTGAGCAACATAATATGCAACAAAGTCGAATACTTCATTGTCCCGCTTCAACTCTTCGCCAGGAATTCCTGTCCGGGCCTTTAAAGTTGGACCAGCTGCCATCCCTTCAACACAAGCACTCCCATGGAATAAGCAGTAACCTTCATAAGTATCTTTTGGATGACGTTTTACAATCATATGTCCCATTTCTGGGTGAGCATTTTTTCCGATAAAGTGGCCATTTTGAATAATTCCACCACCTACACCTGTTCCAATTGTTACATAAACAATTGTTTTGTTATTATCTTTTCCACGAGCGATATACTCACCATAAGCAGAAGAATTCACATCAGTTGTAATATAAGCAGGTACATCTAAGCCACGTTCTAAACTACCCTTTAAGTCAAAATTTGACCAACCAGGTTTTGGAGTCGATAAAATGTAACCATAAGTTTTAGAATTTTTATCAATATCTATTGGACCAAATGTTCCAATTCCCAATGCTTTAATTGGGTATTGCTTAAAAAATTCAATTGTATTTTTGATAGTTGTTTCTGGATCTTCGGTAGGAATTCGCTTTTGTGCCTTAATATTTCCTTCAGTATCAGCAACCGCTAAAATAAACTTTGTTCCACCCGCTTCAATGCTTCCTAATAAAAATTCTTCTGCCATTTTCCTGTACCTCGCTTTATTTTTCTTTCTAAAAAATTATTATATCCTATAATTTAACCGCTTACAACACTTTATTCATTTAGTTGATGATGCGTATCTAGATTTGAAAAACGATTAAACGGCTTAGAAAACATCAGCTTAACCGTTCCACGACTACCAGAACGGTTTTTTTTCAATAATTACTTCTACTTCACCACTATCTTTTTCTTGTGCTGGTTCGCTTTCTCCATCTTCTCGTTCATCCCGATAATAATCGTCACGATATAAAAATGCAACAATATCTGCATCTTGTTCAATTGATCCAGACTCACGAATATCTGACAAAACCGGTCTTTTATCTTGCCGCTGCTCCACTGAACGGGATAACTGGGAAAGAGCAATAATTGGAATATGTAACTCTTTAGCAAGTTTTTTTAATTGACGCGAAATTGCTGATACTTCTTGCTGACGGCTTTCACTTCTTGGACCCTCAATTAACTGTAAATAGTCAATGACGATTAAGCCCAAGTTCCCTTTACTTTTATTAGCTAAATTTCTTGCTTTAGCACTCAATTCACTAATTTTTATACCGGGAGTATCATCAATGTAGATGTTCGTTTGAGCTAATTTATCAGTTGCCAAAAAAAAGTTCTGATATTCTTCCTGAGATAAATTACCAGTTCTTAAATGTTGGGAATCAATCAATCCAGTTGAAGCAATCATTCTTTGCACCAATTGATCAGCACCCATTTCTAGCGAAAACATCCCTACTGTCTTATTAGCATGCAACCCAACATACTGGGCCACATTTAAGGCAAAAGCAGTTTTACCTACCCCTGGACGAGCCGCCAAAATAATTAATTCATCATTATGAAAACCTGTCGTCATTCTGTCTAGTTCTGTAAACCCAGTTGGCAGTCCTGTTACTCCTCCCTCTGCTTCTGAGAGTTCATTAATTTGCGTAATTGTCTCTTTAACTACTTCACCAATTTTTTTGAAGTCAGTGGTACTTTTTTCTTGGGATATTTTAAGGATTGAACTTTCGGCCTCATCTAAAATATCTCCAACTTCATCTTTTTCATCCATAGCAGTTTGAATGATTGTTTGGCTAGTATCAATCAACTTTCTCAGGAGGGATTTATTTTTAATAATTTTAGCATAGTAGTTACTATGAACTGTGGTAGTCTTTGTAACTAACACATCCGTGATATACTTTATCCCACCAATATCTTCTAAATGATCTTCTTGTTCTAATTTATTTTTTAAAGTAATCGGGTCAATTCCCTCACCATTTTCAAATAATTCAAGCATTGCTGCAAAAACTAATTGATTTGCCCTTGTATAGAAGTCGTCTGCTGAGATAATCCCACTAACTTCTCCTAAAGTACTAGGGTCTAAAAAAGCGGCCCCAAGGACCGCTTTTTCGGCTACACTATCGTGAGGAACTTGTTGTGATACAACATTATCCATAAATATTAATTTTGCTCCGTAATATGTACACTAATTGTAGATTCTACACCTTTAAATAATTTGACTTTAACGTTAGTATAACCAAGTGATTTAATGGGCTCAGGTAATTCAAGCTTTCGCTTGTCGATTTTAATTCCATATTGTTTTTCTAAACCTTCAACAATCTTTTTACCTGAAATCGAGCCAAACAACCGTGAGTCAGTTCCTGCTTTAGACTTAAATGAAACAACAGTTTCATCTTTTTCAAGAATTCCCTTAATTCTTTCAGCTTCAGCTTTTTCTGCTTCATAAGCATCTTTTTCTGCTTTTTCAACACGTTTTAAGGTATTTAAGTTTGCGCTAGTTGCTTCTTTTGCATATCCATTTTTTATTAAAAAGTTTTGAGCATAACCAGTTGGAACTTCTTTAACTTGTCCACGCTTGCCTTTGCCCTTCATATCTTTTGTAAAAATGACTTTCATAATTAATCTTCCTCTTCTGTATTCTCTTTAATATATTCTTCAATAGCTGCTACCGTTTTGTCAAATGCTTCTTCAACAGTTACATCATTTAATTGTGTAGCTGCATTAGATAAATGACCTCCACCACCTAGTTTTTCCATAATTACTTGTACATTGAAGTTACCAGTGGAACGAGCCGAAATACCCACTACATCTTTACTTCTGCGCGTAATTGCAAAACTTGCTTCTACATTTTCAAGTGATAAAGCTGTATCAGCTGCCTGTGCAGTGACAATAGAATCATAAATTCGATCATTTGCACCAGTCATCACGGCAATATCTGGTTTTATCATTTCGATTGTGGAAATCAATTGACTTCTTTGTAAAAAGCTCTCCACACTCTCTTTTAAGATCTCAGAAACTACTTTCGTATCTGCTCCAATTGATCGCAAATAACTTGCAGCATCAAAAGTTCGTGTTCCTGTTCGCAATGAAAATTCC
Source organism: Lactobacillus sp. PV012 (assembly GCF_014522325.1). NCBI lineage: Bacteria > Bacillati > Bacillota > Bacilli > Lactobacillales > Lactobacillaceae > Lactobacillus > Lactobacillus sp. PV012. The sequence goes on along the minus strand of NZ_CP041983.1, from coordinate 71,661 downwards.
TTTGAATCTACCGTAATCCCTGCTAACATTGCAGAAGCTTCCAAAGGATTCAACACACCTTCTCCTCCTTGTGGTTGATACTCAATCATTTCAGTAACTAACTCACAGGTTGAAGAGGCATAAGGTTCAATATATACCAACATTGGATTTTCTGGAAATTCTTCTCCACGCCGGTGGTGATCCACAATAATTAAGCGATTTTTCAAGGCATCATAAACTTCAGGTGAATAAGTAATGGAATACTTTGAGTGATCAGTTAATACCAAGAGTGAATCCTTTGTGGCCTGATCAATTGCTTGACTTGGAGTAACAAATAAATCTTTATCGATTTGTGCCTCTTTCATTTTAGCAATTAACTTCTTGACATCATAATTTAAATTTTTATCTTCTAAGACCACATTTGCTTTAACGCCATGCACTTGGGCAATTTTGGCAATACCGATCGCAGAACCAATTGCATCTAAATCAGGATTACGGTGTCCCTGGATAAATACCTGGTCCACCCCCTTAAAGAGCTCTTCAAGGGCCTGAGAAACCATTCGAGCACGTACACGGGTTCGTTTTTCCATTGGATTAGATTTTCCACCATAAAAACGAGCTTCTTGACCAGGTTGCTTAACTACTACTTGATCTCCTCCTCGCCCTAAAGCTAGGTCCAAGTTTGATTGAGCCTGTTTGGCAATTTCATTTAAACTTTCCGATCCAAAGGCAATTCCTACTGATAGGGTTAGTGGAGTATTGTTACGATTACTTTCTTTTCGAATCTTATCCAAAATAGAGAATTTATCTTTTTCCATTTCATCTAGATCTTGCATGTGCATCAACCAGATGAAGTGATCTTCATCAATCCGCTTTAAATAAACATTGTATTTTTTAGTATATTCGCTCAACGCATTTTGAATATAACCATTCATCATAGTTACACGTTGATCCCCTAGGGATTGACTCAGCTCATCATAATTATCAATAAAAATTAATCCAATTGCCAAGCGTTGTTCTTTATATTTTTCTTCGATATTAGCATATTTTGTAATATCCAAAAGATAGACGACACCAAGATTATTTTGAACAACCATTTCAAATTTATGATGACCCCAAGTTACAACTTGATTCTTCTTAGCATCACTTTCAATGGCTTGATTGATTAATTCTGCTAATTCTGGATCAATCGCTTTAATGGACATTCCAATGACATCTTTATTCTTTAAATAAAGTTGTAAGTAAGGATTAACCCATTGAATTTGCCGATCTTTATCATAAAGTAGAATTCCCAAGGGCATTTTAATCATGGCTTCTTGCTCACCACGTTTAATTCGATAGGAAAGATTAGCTGCATAATTATTAGCATTTCTTGCTAAAACAGCAGTCCCATAGATACAAAAACCTGCTATCAAAAAAAATAGTGCTAACATTCCAAATCCATATAACGGACTTAAGATAAAACCAATAATTGCACCAATTAATGATAAAACATTAATTATCACAACAGATGCTGTCAATCTTGAATCTTTAATAAAAGCAGGCAATTCCAACTTACTAAACCAATTTTTCATAAAGATCCTTTCCAAAACATTAACATCTAACAATCTATCTTTTATTATACCGCAGAATTGTTTTCCTCGTGTCTACATCATATTATGCTTTTTCAAATACCAGAGCAGAATTGCCATGATGATAATCGAGCCGACAATAATTAAGACCCAATCAAAAGAATTGTGAAAAACAGGTAAATCAACATTCATTCCAAAAAAACCTGTTACAATTGTGGGCACTGTTAAAAGAAGCGACCAAACAGTTAAAAATTGCATTGTGTTGTTTAGATTGTTATTCAACATATTATTGGAAGTTTTTGAAATCTCTTCCGTAACTTCGTTATAAATCTTAACCATTTGAGAAGATTGTTGAACTTCAATAATAATATCATCACACATTTCTTCTTCTGCTTTATTCATATGAAGGCCAGATTTTGTGTGCTTTAAGCTTTCAAGCATTAATAAGTTTGTTCTAATAGAACTTGAAAGATATACCAAACTTTTTTCAACCTGCGATAATTCTTGTAAATCTCGATTATGAATTGCTTTACTTAAATGATTATCCAATACCATTCGTTGGCTATTTAATTGATTTAATGCTCGTTGAAAATACTTTGTCACTGAAAAAATAATGGCAAAAACTAGTTCTTTTTGGCTATGAATATCCTCGTCACCTTTTTGGCGAAACTCTTCAATCATATATGTGGTATCAGGCGTATGGATAGTAAAGAGCGTATGATCCACCATTAAAAATTTGATTGGCAAAGTAGTAAAATGGTCTGCATCAGAAGTTGGCCAAATCGGCACATCATAAACAAACAAATCACTATTGGTAATATAATCATGATCAAAGTGAGGACGTTCATGCAAGTCAGTAATATATTGAATAATCTCATTGGTTAATTTAAATTGAGATTGCAATACCTTAATATCTCTTTCATCTAAATTGTAAATATCATACCAACGATAATCAAAATTATATTGACCAGGTAAAGTTTCTTTAATAATCACTGCTTTTCCCCCTTGAACTGACTTGTATTTCTCTTTATACACACCTTAAAGACAAAAAAAGCATTAATTCCAAGGTGAAATTAATGCTTTTTATTTGTTGATTATTAGTCTTCTGCGACAAATGGCAATAAGCCCATTACACGAGCTCTCTTAATAGCAACAGTCAACTTACGTTGATTCTTTGCGCTAGTGCCAGTGACACGACGTGGTAAAATCTTACCTCTTTCAGAGATAAAACGTTTCAACAAATCTACGTCTTTGTAGTCGATGTAATCGATGTGGTTAGCAGCAATGTAGTCAACCTTACGACGACGACGGCCACCTCTTCTTTGTTGAGCCATATCAAAGATCCTTTCTTTTTAAATTAAAATGGAAGATCATTATCTGAAATATCAATAGATTCATTAGAATCAGCAAATGGATCTTGTGGTTGTGGAGCCGATGCTCCATTATTTCCAGTTCCCGGAGCAGTATTACCACCAAAATTATTTGTATTTGGTTGGTTTGTGCTTGGAGTTGGTTGTGGATACCCACCACCATTTGCTTGACGATTTTCACGTTCACGGCGTGATTCTAAGAATGAAAAATCACTTACAATTACCTCAGTAACATAAACTCTTTTTCCATCTTTATCATCATAACTTCTAGTTTGAATACTACCTTCAACACCAACTAATGAACCCTTTGAAGTAAAGTTAGCAAAAGTTTCTGCTGCTTTACGCCAAATAACACAGTTGATAAAGTCAGTTTGGCGTTCACCCTGACTATTAGTATAATTTCTATCTACAGCCAAAGTAAACGTAGCTACTGATATTCCACTTCCAGTAGTACGTAAATCAGGGTCACGTGTTAATCGGCCAACTAGTACAACATTATTAATCATACAGTTTGCTCCTTCCTAATTCACGAAAAATTATTACTTGTCTAATTTTACAGTCATTGAACGTAAAATTTGGTTATCAATACGTGAAAGACGACCAAATTCGTTCACAGCATCTGCGTTTTCTGCATCAAAAGTCATGATGTGGTAAGTACCTTCACGGTATTTATCCATTTCATAAGCGAAACGTTTCTTACCCCAATCTTTTGATTCAAGGTTTTCTGCACCGTTATCGGTAACAACCTTATCAAAACGTTCGATTAATGCTTTCTTTGAATCTTCATCAATATCAGGCTTGATGATGTAAGTAACTTCGTACTTAGTCTTTTCCATTATTATTGCACCTCCTCTTGGACTCAATGGTTCTTGTCTTAATCAAGAACAAGGAGTAATTGGATTACTCACATTGTTTGATTTTAACATAATAAATAAAAAATTACCAAATAAATTCACGTGATCCTGAAATTTTTTCATAATTTCTTACGTAAATATTTGGTAATTTTTTTAATTATTCTTCACTATTTTCTTCGTCATCTTGATCAATCACTTTGGTTAAACTAGCAACTTTTGCATCATCGTCTACCTTGATTAATCTTACTCCCAAAGTACTACGTCCTGTTTGAGAAACATCAGAAAGTTGGAAACGAATCATGACTCCTGCATCAGTAATTGCCATGATATCTTCATTTCCTTTTACTACTGTTACTCCAGCAAGTGGGCCGTTCTTTTCAGTGATATTAGCTGTTTTAATACCTTTTCCGCCACGTCCCTTTACTGGATATTCGCTAGCAGCTGTTCTCTTTCCATACCCTTTTTCAGAAATTACTAGAACTTCATCATCTGGTTGTAAAACTTCTGCTCCTACGACATAGTCATTTTCTCTTAAATTAATTCCGCGAACTCCAGCAGCACTTCGTCCCATAGCACGGACATCATTTTCATTAAAAGTTACTGCATAACCTAAATGCGTTCCAATTAAGATATTTTGTTGTCCATCAGTAGTTAACACATTGATTAACTCATCGTTATCTTTTAGTGTTAAAGCAATTAATCCACTACGTCTAATGTTTTCAAATTCACTAACTTTAGTTCTCTTAACTGTACCATATTTTGTAACAAAGAATAGATAATTATCATCTGCATCTGCTGCTACATTAATTACTGCTTGAACGTTTTCACCTTTTTCTAGTTGCAAAAGGTTAATAATTGGAAGTCCCTTAGCATTACGGCCAAATTCAGGAATCTCATAAGCTTTCTTTGAATATACCTTACCCTTATTGGTAAAGAATAAGAGGTAATCATGGGTGCTAGTAAAAATTAAATGGTTAATGAAGTCGTCATCTTGGATTCCCATTCCTTTAATTCCTCGTCCACCACGATTTTGTACTTTAAATTCACTAGCTGGCATTCTTTTTACATAACCATTATGAGTAATAGTTAATAGTACATCTTGTTGTTCAATAAGATCTTCATCTTCAATAGAAACAACTTCCCCAGCTGCAATTTCTGTTCTTCTATCATCACCAAAGCGTTTTTGAATTTCGATTAATTCGTTATAAATCAAATCATCTAAACGTTCTTGCTTGGCTAAAATATCTTTATAATCAGCAATCTTTGCTTGTAAATCGTTATATTCTGATTCAATCTTATCACGTTCTAATCCAGTCAAACGCACTAAACGCATATCCAAAATTGCTTGTGATTGACGATCATCTAAACCGTAATTTTGAATTAATTGTGCTTTAGCAATGTCACTAGTTTTTGAAGAACGAATAATTTTAATGATTTCATCAATGTGATCAAGCGCAATTCTTAATCCTTCAAGGATATGAGCACGATTTTGAGCTTTCTTTAAATCAAACTGAACTCTCCTACGTACTACATCTTCTTGGTGATCAAGGTAGTACTGCAACATTTGCTTTAATGTCAAAAAGTGTGGCGCACCATTTACAATCGCTACCATATTCATCCCAAAGTTAGCTTGCATTTGTGTTTCTTTAAAAAGATTATTTAAGACAACACTTGCACTAGCATCACGCCGAACATCAATGGTAACCCGCATCCCTGTTTGATCGGATTCATCCCTTACACCTGTAATTCCATCAATCACTTTGTTACGTGCAAGATCAGCAATCTTTTTAACAAGTTCTGCTTTATTTACCATAAAGGGTAATTCAGTAATGATAATTTGTTCTTTACCATTTTTTTGTGCTTCAATACTAGTTTTTGCTCGAACAATTATATTTCCTTTACCAGTTTCATAGGCACGATAGATCCCACTACGTCCCATTACAATTCCACCAGTTGGAAAATCAGGTCCAGGAATAGCCTGCATTAAATCCTTAGTAGTTACATCTGGATTTTTCATTAACATATGTAATCCTGCAATAACTTCGGAAAGATTATGTGGAGGGATATTTGTAGTCATCCCTACTGCAATTCCGTTAGCACCGTTAACTAATAAATTTGGAATTCTTGCTGGCAAAACTACTGGTTCATTTTCAGTGTCATCATAGTTACGTTGCCAATCAATGGTTTCTTTGTTAATATCACGAAGCATTTCAACGGCGATTTTACTCATTCTAGCTTCCGTATAACGCATGGCAGCTGGTTCATCACCATCGACAGAACCAAAGTTTCCGTGTCCATCTACCAAAAGATAACGATAACTAAAGTCCTGGGCCATATGCGCCATGGCTAAATAAATTGAAGAATCACCGTGGGGGTGAAATTTACCCATTACTTCCCCAACAATTCTCGCACTCTTTTTGTAAGGCTTATCTGGTGAGACACCTAATTCATTCATTCCATAAAGAATACGTCGTTGTACGGGCTTCATTCCATCTCTTACATCTGGTAATGCACGAGCTACAATAACTGACATTGCATAATCTAAGAAAGAGCTACGCATGGTTTGTGTAAGATCAACATTCCTTATGCGTCGATCTTGAGTTTGATTCTCGTTATCCATCTAAACCTCCTATGCATCTAAGTTTTCAACGTATTTAGCGTTCTTTTCAATAAAATCTCTTCTTGGGCCAACTTCATTACCCATTAACAATTGGAAAACTTCATCTGCATCTTCTGCCATTTCAGGGCTTACTCGATCTAAGCGTCGATTTTCCGGATTCATAGTTGTTTCCCATAACTGTTCTGGATCCATTTCTCCAAGTCCTTTGTAACGTTGAACAACTGGCTTAGGACTAGGTTGAAGAGTACCTAAATATTCACGTAATTCTTCATCAGTATCCAAGTATTTTTCAACTTTTCCTTGACGCACTTGATACAAAGGTGGTCGAGCAATATATACATATCCCTTTTCAATCATTGGGCGCATGTAATTGTAGAAGAGCGTCAATAATAAAGTTCTAATATGGGCCCCGTCGACATCCGCATCAGTCATAATAATTAACTTATGGTATCTTGCCTTTGAAACATCAAAGTCTGACCCAAATCCTGTCCCTAAAGCAGTAAATAATGAACGAATTTCTTGATTGGCTAAAATTCTATCCATTGAGGCTTTTTCCACATTTAAAATTTTCCCACGAATTGGTAAGATTGCTTGCGTTAAACGAGAACGTCCTTGCTTAGCTGAGCCACCTGCTGAGTTTCCTTCGACAATAAACAATTCCGAAATACTTGGATCGTTACTTGTATTATCAGCTAATTTCCCAGGTAAGTTTGCTATTTCTAATCCAGATTTTTTCCGGGTAACTTCACGTGCACGCTTAGCAGCTACGCGAGCTCGAGCAGCTAATTGCCCTTTTTCCACAATTTTGCGTCCAACCTGTGGATTTTCCATTAAAAACTTACTAAATGTTTCAGAAAAAGCTTTATCCACAGCTGCTCTTGCATCTGAATTACCTAGCTTAGTTTTAGTTTGACCTTCAAACTGAGGTGTTGGGTGTTTAATAGAAATTACTGCCGTCATTCCTTCACGGATATCTTCACCAGAAAGATTGTCGTCATTGTCTTTCAAAATTTTTGCACGACGTGCATAGTCATTTACTACTCTTGTTAAAGCGCTCTTAAATCCTGCTTCATGACTTCCACCTTCATAAGTGTGAATATTATTAGCAAAAGTCATTAATGTAGTTTTATAACCTTTAGTATATTGAAGAGAGACTTCTACATTAATCCCATCATAGTCTCCTTCAACATATACTGGCTCATCAAATAAGACTTCACTGTTACGATCAAGGTAAGCCACATATTCCTTAATCCCACCTTCGTAGTGGTAAACATCTGTCTCTGCAGTTTCCTTACGCTTATCAGTAAAAGTCAGTTTTAAGCCTTTATTTAAAAAGGCAAGTTCACGAATACGGTTTTTTAAAATTTTATCATCAAAGGTAGTTGTTTCAGTAAAAATATCTCCATCTGGGTAAAAATGCACGATAGTTCCGTGTTCACCTAAATCGACAGTTCCTACTTCATGCATTTCCTCTACTACACGTCCATGATCAAAAGCAATTCTATATTTTTTACCATCACGCATAACAGTAGCATCAAGTTTGGTAGAAAGTGCATTAACAACTGAAGCCCCTACACCGTGTAGACCCCCAGAAACTTTGTAACCGCCACCGCCAAATTTTCCTCCTGCGTGTAAAACAGTAAAAACAGTCTCAAGAGCTGGACGACCAGTTTTTTCTTGGATGTCAACTGGGATTCCGCGTCCATCATCTTGCACAGTTACACTACCATCTTCATTAACAGTAATTTCAATTTTAGTCGCAAATCCTGCTAGACGTTCATCGATACTGTTATCAATAATTTCCCAAACTAGGTGGTGAAGACCTTGCGCACTAGTTGATCCAATGTACATTCCAGGTCTTTTTCTAACTGCTTCAAGACCACCTAATACTTGAATTTGACTAGCATCATACGCATCAGCGCGCTTCTCAAATTCTTGAGCCTGTTCATTAGTATGTGTTTCTTCAGCCATTTAATTCTCCTCTTTACTAATTTTTCCAGAGTTAAGTTTAAAAATTCGAGGTTGTTTTATCTTTTCCCAGGAAATACCTTCTAAATCCGTTGTGGTAATAAAAGTTTGGGTTTTACCATGAATATAATTTAATAATTTACTTTGCCTTGTATGATCTAACTCACTCATTACATCATCTAATAATAAAATTGGATATTCTCCTGTTAGTTCATAAATAAATTGGATTTCTGCCAACTTTAAACTTAAGGCAACTGTTCTTTGCTGCCCTTGTGACCCATACTCACGGGCATTTTTACCATTTATCAAAAAATAAATATCATCACGATGGGGACCAACTTGAGTTAAACCTGATTTTAGTTCACTTTGTTCAAGCTTTTTAAACTGAGCCTTTACTTTATCCACAATGTTTTCCACAGAATCATCATCTAAAATTTCATTAATTGATGGCTGATAGACAATTTCTAGCTTTTCTTGTGCATTACTAATTGCCTGATGAGCAACCTGTGCATAACTGTTTAACCTTTTCAAATAATTTATTCTGCGCCAAATTATTTCCCCGGCAATAGTTGCTAATTGCTCTGATAAAACATTGAGGAAAACCTTATCTTTAGTTTTCCCAAGAGCTAGCTGTTTTAAGTAATTATTTTTTTGATGTAATACTTTTTGATACTGAGTTGAAAAATACAAGTATTCGCGATTAATCTGACTAAATTCTAAGTCCATAAATTTGCGTCTTAACCCTGGTCCGCCCTTTACCAATGATAGGTCTTCCGGAGAAAATAAAATTGCATTCATTTCTCCCACATATCGCGAAAGCTTCTTTTGTTCAAGGCGATTAATAAATGCTGTCTTACCTTTTGAGGAAAGATTAAGCCGTAAATTTGTCAAAATTTGGCCAGAATTTTTTCTGAGATTCCCATTTAGTACTGCAAATTTTTCATCAAATTTAATTAATTCCTTGTCGTTACTTGTGCGATGAGACCGAGTTAGTCCCAAAAAATAAATTGCTTCTAGCAAGTTAGTTTTGCCTTGCGCATTTGCTCCTAAAAAAATGTTCACATCAGGGCTAAATGAAACAATTTCCTGGGAAAAATTACGAAAATTCTTCAGTGCTAAATTTTCTAGGTACATCTTCTAGCCTGCAATAAAATTATATGTTTGGTTTTCCACAACTAGACGATCACCAGGGTATAACTTTTTTCCTCGCCGATCTTCTAACTTATCATTCAACTTGACGGGATTATCTTTTAAGTACCATTTGGCCTGTCCCCCAGAAGAAATGATACTTTCTTCTTTTAAAAATTGCGCCAAAGTAATATATTCACCTTTTACACTAAAATTCTTGATAATCATCACCCCATTTTACCTCTATTATACTCTATAAGTATAACTTTTTTTGAGAGAAAACACAATTTTAGCCTGTTTTAAGCATGCTTTACCTCTTCCTAATATCCTTATACTAAAAACATAAAAAAGCCTTATAACTCAAAATAAGGCTTTTTATGAAGATTGGAATTTAATATGTTCTTACCGGTGTAATTAATTGAACAAAACTTACTTCTTCCTTGTCAGGGATAATAGTAAATGGACGCAATGGTTGAGTAAAGTTCATTACTACACCCTCAGTAATAGAAGCGCGCAGTGCATCACGCAAATAATCAGGATTAAATGAAATTTCTAAGTTATCACCTTGTAAATTCTTAAATGATAACTCTTCTTCAACATTACCAATTTCTGGTGAATCACCTTGAAGTTTTACACTTTGGTTATCCACATCAAGTGACATTTTAACCACATTGTTGCGACTTTCATGAGTAAGTAAACTAGCACGTTCTAATGACTTAGCTAACTCTGAGAGATCGAACTCCACACTAGTTGTAGAGTTAGTAGGTATTAAACGATCAGTATCAGGATATGAACCTTCAAGTAAACGAGTGTAAAAAGAAAGGTTACCCACGGTGAAAAGTACTTGGTTATCCCCAGGTGTTACTTGAACTTGTGGATTATTTTCCCCAATAATTCTAGCTAGTTCTACTAAACTTGTTCCAGGAATTAAAAGGGTTGCATCTACTTGTGAATCATCTTTAAGAGCAACTTCACGCTGAGAAAGACGGTGGCTATCAGTTGCCACGGCTTTAATCTTGTTATCTTTAAAAGTAAAGTTAACTCCATTTAAGGTTGGACGGTTTTCTTGCGAAGCAACTGCAAACACAGTTTCATTAATTACATTACGCAAAAGCTTGCCAGAGATTTCAAACGAATTATCCTCAGGAATTTCTGGAAGTGTAGGATAAGCACTTGCATCTAAACCGTTAATAACAAATTCAGTGTTTTCAGATGTGATTTTAGTTTGTAACCCATCTTGAACTTCAAGAGTAAATTCTTTCCCAGGTAACTTTTTAACAATTTCGCTAAAGAAACGTGCGGGTAGAATAATTGCTCCAACTGTATCAATTTGCAAATCTTCATTAGCTGGAATTGTAATTTCAATTGATACGTTAGTATCGCTACCAGTTAATACCAAGCCTTCGGAAGTTAAATTTAATTTAATACCATTTAAGATTGGAAGAGGTGTACGTGAAGAAATTGCTCGCATAGCATTATTTAAGTTTTCTAAAAACATATTTCGATTGATAGTAAATTTCATTGTGTCCTCCTAGATGAGAAAATCTTTTATATATTTATATTATATATTACTTAGTAGTAGTAGGTCTTGTGGATTCTGTGGAAAAGTAGGTCTATGTGCTGGTATTAAGCTAAATTGTCTGTGGATATCCTGTGGAAAAGTTGTGGATAACTTTGAGGATAAAAATTAAGGATTTGCGTGTTCCAGCATAGTTTTGAGATCAGAGACTTGCTTTTTAAGCTCATTATTAGATCGAATTCCTTGCTCAATTTTATCGTAAGCATGCATAACTGTGGTGTGATCTTTTCCACCAAATTCTCTTCCAATTTTCGGTAGACTGATTTCAGTCAGTTCTCTTGCAAGATACATCGCAATTTGACGTGGTACCACAATATATTTTACTCGTTTTTTACCTTTAAGGTCATCAGTTGAAAGTTGAAAATAATTGGCAACCACTTCTTGAATTTTAGAGATTTGCAGTCCACTTCGATGTTGATTTAATTTTAGGTCGTCCAATGCTTCATGGGCTAATTGAATATTAATATCGGCTTTTTCAATAGTTGCATGGGCTTGTACCTTTACTAGCGCTCCCTCCAATTCACGAATATTTGTATTAACATGTGACGCAATATAATTTAAAGTGCGATCATCTATTAGTAAGCCGTCGGCTTCAGCTTTTTTTCGTAAAATTGCAATTCGTGTTTCAAGATCTGGTCGAGTAATTTCAACCTGTAATCCCCAAGCAAATCTCGACAAGAGACGTTCTGAAAGTGCAGGTATTTCATTAGGCAACCGATCGCTTGTCATTACAATTTGCTTTTGATTATTATAAAGGGTTTCAAAGGTGTGGAAAAATTCATCTTGAATCCCTTCTTTATTTGCAAAAAATTGGACATCGTCTACTAAAAGTAGATCGCAAGTTCGATACTTTTCTCTAAAAGCAGCTTGAGTCTGATTTTTTAACGAATTAACAAAGTCATTTACAAAAGTTTCACTTTGAATGTAGAGAACCTTTGCGTCAGGATTTCGGGCAAGCATATGGTGTCCAATAGCTTGCATCAAATGGGTCTTACCTAATCCTACACCCCCAAAAATAAATAAAGGGTTATAGAAACTCCCTGGATTATCAGCTGCAGCTAAAGCTGCACCGGCTGCTAGCTTATTCCCCTCTCCTTGAACAAAAGTGTCAAAAGTATATTTATTGTTTAAAGGTAGTCCGTCCATAAAAGGATTTGGACGTCTACGGGGACGTTTTTCGCGTAGATGATTTTGGGAAGAAAGAGGAGCAAATTCAGAATGTTCTTGTACGACCTGAAAGTGGGGTACAAGTTCAATATTGGCATAAGCATAGGCTGCTTGAATTAATTCTGATCCTAGATTATTTTCCCAGTATCCTTTTGAAACGGATGACTCTACACCGATAACGATATCATTTGTTTCAGGATCAAATGAAATAGGCTTCGTATTTTTAAACCAGGCATTATAGGTGACTTCATTATAAGTTTTTTTCATCTCTTCGATGAAGAAACGCCAAAATTTTTCTAAGTCCACGTATAATTCCTCCAAAAAGAAAATAAGTCATAACAATTTTAGCATTAAAAAGGCTGGTTTTCCACAGCCTGTTGAAAACTAGTTTCCACAAATTAACAGCTTGTTAATATATTTTTTTAATTATCCACAAAATAGAAAGTTTTAAAAAATAAAAAGCAACTTATCAACAGGCGTACTGTGTATAATAATTGCTTTAATATCAATAATCTTATTAATTAAATGCCACTTTTACACAGGGTGTGGAAAAAGTTAATAACACCCTGTTAATTGTGGAAAAGATTGTGGAAAAGATTGTGGAAAAGGTAAATTTAATAATTATAGAAACGACTTATGCACAACTTATACACAAGTTTATCATTAAAAAGTGTAGAAAGAATAATGGTTTTTTTTATGAGAAAGCCTTGGTTTTTAGTAATAAATATGGTATTCTAACTTAGAATATTGTGCATGAAGGCATTAAAAATGGAGGTGCAATCTATATGACCACAAAGAGAACCTATCAACCTAAGAAACGTCACCGTTCACGTGTTCACGGTTTTATGAAGCGTATGGCTACTTCAAACGGCCGTAAAGTTTTAGCAAGACGTCGTAAAAAGGGTAGAAAAGTCTTATCTGCTTAATCCACTGAGCCCCAGTGGATTTTTTAATCTAAGTTAGGATGAGTCAAATTGAGAAAATCCTATCGTGTAAAAACTGAAAAAGATTTTCAAAGAGTTTTCAAACAAGGGCAATCTAAGGCCAATCGAGCTTTTGTAATTTACTGGTTACCCAGAGAAGATCAAAAACACTTTCGTGTTGGTATTTCTGTGGGGAAAAAAGTGGGGCATACTGCTGTTGCACGAAATCGATTAAAAAGATATATTCGAGCTACCTTGACAGAGTTAAAGGCCGAAGTAAGCCCTGATTTAGATTTTTTAGTTATTGCAAGGCCATATGCGCGTAATTTTAATATGGTTCAAACACGGAAAAATCTTATCCATGCGCTGAGCTTGGCACATGTGATACCTACCAGAAAGACGGAAGCAGAGGAAAATTAAAGGTGAAAGACTTTTTAACAAATAAAAAGGTAAAGAGATTAATATTAGGATTAGGTCTCGTTGCATTAACTCTAACACTTACAGGTTGTGGAGTTAGTCCAAATTCACAAGCTCATGCTATTTCTCATAATAGTGGAGGCTGGTGGGACCGCTATGTTTTGTATTATGTCTCTGAGTTTATTTTGTGGATTGCAAGTTTAGTACATAATTCTTATGGATGGGCTATTATCATCTTTACAGTTATTGTACGAATCGTTTTATTACCACTAAATGCTTTTCAAATTAAGAGCATGGGTAAGCAACAACAGTTGCAACCACAAATGGATGCTTTACGTAAAAAGTATTCTGGCAAAGATGTTGAAAGTCGACAAAAATTACAAGAAGAGACAAGTAAGCTTTACAAAGAGGCAGGGGTAAACCCATATATTGGGTGTTTACCACTTTTGATCCAATTACCAGTTATGTGGGCTCTTTATCAAGCAATTTCTCGAACTCCACAGCTGCAAAATGGTCGCTTTTTATGGATGGACTTAGGTCGTCCTGATCCTTACTTTATCATGCCATTGTTAGCTGCTTTGTTTACCTTCTTATCTTCATATATAAGTCAGCTATCTCAACCAAAGTCATCTCAAAATGGAATGACAAAATCAATGACATATATTATGCCAATTTTTATTGGGATTACAGCAATGGGACTTCAATCTGCTATTTCTCTGTATTGGGTAGTTTCTAACTTATTCCAAGTAGGTCAAACTTTCTTCTTGCAAAATCCGTTTAAGTATCGAAAAGAGCAACAAGAAAAACAAGAAGCTGAGAAAGAACGTCAACGACGATTGCGAAGAACCTATAAGCGATTAGGTCGAAAAAAAAGTAAATAATTATCTGGTAAAGATAAAGTAGTCAAAGTGCTTTATCCACCTTATTTGTTATGAACAAGGGTGGAGTGGCGCTTTTTTTATTTAATTTTTATAGAAGAGGTAAAAATGGCACAAGTTTTAACTCAATTTGATACAATCGCTGCTATCTCTACACCTATTGGTGAAGGAGGTATTTCGATTGTTAGATTATCAGGAGAAGATGCAATTGAAATTGCAAATAAGGTATTTAAAGGTAAAGATTTAGAGCAAGTTGCAACGCATACCATTCATTATGGTCATATCATTGATCCAGAAACAAAAAAAGTAGTAGATGAAGCAATGGTGAGCGTAATGAAAGGTCCAAAGACCTTTACACGTGAAGATGTTGTAGAAATTAATTGTCATGGTGGAATGGTCGTTACCAATGAAATTTTACAACTCCTTTTAGCTAATGGAGCTCGAATGGCAGATCCAGGAGAGTATACAAAGCGTGCTTTTATGAATGGGCGAATTGACCTAACCCAGGCTGAGTCTGTGATGGATATTATTCGCGCTAAAACTGATAAATCCCGGGAAATAGCCATGAATCAATTAAAAGGTGGTTTATTAGGCCAAATTAGAGAACTACGTCAAAATTTACTTGATACAATGGCGCAAGAAGAAGTAAATATTGACTATCCAGAATACGATATGGATGATATGACAGGCAAGCAAATGAAAGAAGTGACCCAGCAGGTCTCAAAGAAAATCGAAAAGCTTTTACTTACGGCGCAAGAAGGAAAAATTATGCGCAATGGTTTAGCGACAGCGATTGTTGGCCGTCCAAATGTTGGAAAATCTTCTCTGTTAAACTACTTAACACAAGATGAAAAAGCAATTGTCACTGATATTGCCGGGACCACCCGTGATACTTTGGAAGAATATGTTTCTATTAAAAATATTCCTTTAAAATTAATCGATACTGCTGGAATTCACGAGACAGAAGATAAAGTAGAGAAAATTGGTGTTGAACGGTCAAAAAAGGCTGTTCAAGATGCAGATTTAGTCTTATTGCTATTAGATGGAAGTAGAGAACTTTCAGATGAAGATAAAGAGTTACTTGACTTTACCAAGTTTAAGAAGCGAATTATCATTTTAAATAAAAGTGATCTTGGAAGTAAGATTACCCGGGAAATGATACAAAAGATTACTGATTCACCGGTAATTATGACCTCTATCTTAGAAAGAAATAACTTAGATTCTTTAGCAACTGAAATTGAAAAGATGTTCTTTAGTGGTTTAGAAAATTCTGCCAATCAGGTTATGGTTACTAATCAGCGCCAGGCCGGATTATTACAAAAAGCACGCCAGTCTCTTCAAGAAGTAATTACAGGTGTGGATAGTTCGATGCCACTCGATTTAGTACAAATTGATTTAAAAGACGCATGGGATACTTTGGGAGAAATTACTGGTGAAAGTGCCCCTGATGAACTGATTACAGAATTATTTAGTCAATTTTGTTTAGGAAAATAGGTGAAAAAATGAAGACATATGATTCAAAAGAATTTGATGTAATAGTTGTTGGAGCAGGACATGCTGGTTGTGAGGCAGCATTAGCCGCAGCAAATATGGGTCAAAAAACTTTACTTTTAACTATTAATTTAGATATGGTCGCTTTTATGCCATGTAATCCATCTGTAGGAGGACCAGCAAAAGGAACTGTTGTTCGTGAAATTGATGCTCTAGGTGGCCAAATGGGTAAAAACATTGATGCCACTTATATCCAAATGAGAATGCTAAATACTGGAAAAGGGCCTGCCGTGCGTGCTCTTCGCGCTCAAGCAGATAAATGGCAATATCATGCAACAATGAAAGATGTATTGGAAACCAATCCATTGGTTACTTTGCGTCAAGGAGTTGCTGATGAATTGGTAGTAGAAGATGGTGTCTGCAAAGGAATTATCACTAATACAGGAGCTCGTTACCATGCCAAAAGTGTAGTTTTAACTACTGGAACAGCGGCTCGTGGACAAATTATTATTGGGGAATTAAAGTATTCCTCAGGTCCAAATAATTCACTTCCATCAATTAAATTACCAGAAAATTTGGAGAAGCTTGGCTTTAAGATGCGTCGCTTTAAAACAGGTACTCCTCCACGAGTAGATGGTAATACTATTGATTATTCTCGGACTCAAGAAGAACCAGGGGATGAGGAACCACGTCATTTTTCTTATACAAGTAAAGATGAAGACTATATTCCAGTTGAAGAGCAATTATCATGTTATATGACTTACACCAATGAAGGAACCCATGATATCATTCGGCAAAACCTTGATCGTGCTCCAATGTTTTCGGGGGTAATTAAGGGTGTAGGGCCAAGATATTGTCCTTCAATTGAGGATAAGGTTGTTCGCTTTGCTGATAAAGATCGTCATCAAATTTTCTTAGAGCCTGAAGGTCGTGATACCAAGGAAGTTTATGTTGGTGACTTTTCTACCTCAATGCCTGAGGAAGTTCAACTGAAGATGTTGCATTCCGTAGTCGGATTAGAAAAAGCTGAATTAATGCGTCCAGGTTATGCAATTGAATATGATGTCATTGAACCATGGCAATTAAAACACACACTTGAAACGAAAAATATTAAAGGACTTTTTACTGCTGGTCAAATGAATGGAACATCTGGCTATGAAGAAGCAGCAGGACAAGGCTTAATTGCTGGGATTAATGCAGCTTTAAATGCAGAAGGTAAACCTGGTTTCACTTTGCA
This sequence comes from Lactobacillus sp. PV012, assembly GCF_014522325.1. Taxonomy (NCBI): domain Bacteria; kingdom Bacillati; phylum Bacillota; class Bacilli; order Lactobacillales; family Lactobacillaceae; genus Lactobacillus; species Lactobacillus sp. PV012. Next base: position 54,479 of record NZ_CP041983.1, on the reverse strand, counting down.
ACGTGATGAGGCTTATATTGGAGTTTTAATTGATGACTTGGTAACAAAAGGTACCAATGAGCCTTATCGTTTATTGACTAGTCGTGCAGAGTATCGCTTATTGCTTCGACATGATAATGCAGACTTGCGATTAACTGAAAAGGGACATGAATTAGGCTTAATTGATGAAGAACGTTACCAAGATTTCCTTAATAAAAAGCAGGCAATTGCTCAAGCGATGAAAACTATGCAAGAAGTTATGATTCACCCAACACCAGAGGTGCAAGAATATTTAGCAAGTATCAATCAAGATCCATTAAATAATGGAGTAAGTGCGGCAGATTTCTTGAAGCGTCCAAGAGTTACTTTTGAAGGTATTGAAAAAATCGTTGGTCATCCTTTAGCTGATGATCGCTATGTAAAAGAACAAGTTGAGATTGCCTTGAAGTATGAAGGCTATATCAAGAAAGAAAAGAAGTTAGTAGAACGCCTTCATCGTTTAGAATCCAAGAAGATCCCTGATCGAATCGATTATTCTGCAATTGATAGTTTAGCAACTGAAGCACGTCAAAAATTTGAAAAAATTCGTCCGGAAACTTTGGCACAAGCAGAAAGAATTTCGGGAGTAAACCCTGCGGATTTAGCAATTTTAAGTGCTTATATTCAACAAGGAAGAATTGCAAAATTACCTGCGGAAAAATAATTTATTTCCGGGTAGTAACTAGTACAAGCATGATAAAATAAAAGAAGAATTTAGAAGGGGAGGCAAAAAAATGCAACAATTTGGTGTAGTCGGACTTTCTGTTATGGGAAAGAACTTAGCCTTGAATGTTAAAAATCATGGATATTCTGTCTCAGGATTTAGTATTGATAAGCCTGAAGTAGATGCACTTGCAAAATATGAAGGTGATAAATTAAAGCCAACATATACTTGGGAAGAATTTGTTAACTCTTTAGAACGCCCACGTAAAATTTTAGTGATGATTCGTGCAGGTGAACCTGTTGATCAAACCTTAGCAAAATTAGAGAAATTACTTGATAAGGGAGATATCATCATTGATGGTGGTAATTCTAACTTTCATGATACAAACCGCCGTGTAAAAGCTCTTAAGGAAAAGGGAATTCATTTCATTGGAATGGGAGTTTCTGGTGGAGAAGAAGGTGCCCTAAATGGCCCTGCTTTGATGCCAGGTGGTGATGAAGAAGCTTATAAAGAAGTAGCGCCAATATTAGAAGCAATTGCCGCTAAAACACCTACTGGACAAGCTTGTGTAGGTTACATTGGACCGGAAGGTAGTGGTCATTATGTCAAGATGGTTCACAATGGAATTGAATATGGAATTATGCAAATTATTTGTGAAATCTATGACATAATGCGAAATGTTGGTGGTTATTCAAATGAAGAAATGAGTGATATTTTTGCTAAATGGGATCAAGGCGCATTGCAAAGCTATTTAGTAGAAATTACCTCAAAAGTATTAAAGCAAAAAGATACTTTAACTTCTGATTATGTAATTGATCATATTTTAAATGAGGCTTCTTATAAAGGAACTGGAAATTGGATGCTTGAAGATGCAATTAAGTTAGGTGTTCCAATTACAGTAATTGCTGAAGCAGTCATGGCGCGTTTTATGTCAAAAGCTACTTTTAGAGATGATCCTGAACCTGAAAAATTACCCGGGAAAGTTCCAAGTGATTTAGTAGATAAACTTGCTAAAGCCCTTTATCTAGCAATGGCAGTTTCATATGGCCAAGGATTTGAGCAAATGACAGCAGCTGCCAAGACTTATAATTGGAAGCTTCACTACGATACTATTGCCCAAAACTGGGAAGCAGGATGTATCATTAGATCAGCAATGCTTCAAGACATTAAGTCTGCTTATCGTGCAAACCCAGAGTTACAAAATCTTTTTAAAGCTCCATTTTTTGATAAAGTAAAAAAAGAAGATATTGATGCTTTGCGTGAAGTGCTTAAGTTAGCAACTGATGCTGGTATTCCAACTCCAACTTTAAGTGCAGCCTTGAACTATTTGGAATCTATCTTTAATCCAAATCTTCCTCAAAACTTACTTCAAGGACAACGTGATTATTTTGGGGCCCATACTTACTTGCGTAACGATCGTGAGGGAGTCTTCCATACGGAATGGTATGAAGAAAAATAAAAACAAGAAGAAGACAGAAAGTGTCTTCTTTTTTTGTGGGGTAAGTAGGTTATAATAAAAAAGTAATTTGGATATTAGGAAAGAAGATCAAGGTGGAAAAAGAGGAAAAAAGTAAGTTAAAGATTTTATTCCAAGCTCTAATAGTAGGAGTTATTGCCGGGGCAATAGTTGGCCTTTTTAGATTTGGAATTGAATTAACATCACAATTTTGGTTAGGTTTATTTCAAAAAGCTCATCAAAATCTTTGGTGGTTTGTAGCAATAATTTTGGGCTTATTCTTAGTAGGATTAATTTCAGGCTTTTTTGTTAAGCAATATCCTCATGTGGGAGGCTCAGGAATCCCAGAAGTTAAATTGCAGATGCAAGGTAAGCTCCACTTGCCGTGGTGGTCAATTTTATGGAGAAAATTAATTGGAGGTATTCTAGTAATTGGTACGGGGTTATTTCTTGGACCAGAGGGGCCTTCTTTACAGTTAGGATCGTCCATTGGGCAAGGAGTGGCAGGAGCTTTTAAACAAAATAAATCTAACACTAGGATTTTGCTAGCAGCAGGGGCAGCTAGCGGCTTGTCCGCTGCATTTGGTGCTCCATTGAGTGGTGCTCTGTTTGTTTTAGAAGAAGTTTTCCACAATTTTTCTCCAAGTGTGTGGATGAATGCCCTAATTGGAGCAATTGCTTCTGACTTTGTTGTGTCTAATATTTTTGGGCAAAAACCATCATTAGCTTTACCTTATAATCACATGTTTCCTACTTACTTGTATTGGCATTTGCTTATCTTGGGGATAATTTTAGGGTTATTAGGTCATTTATATAAAAAAGGACTTTTTGGTTTAAAAAAGATTTATGCGAAAATTCATGTTCTACCTTCTTGGTTGTATGGGTTAATTCCGTTAGCTATCTTAATTCCTATCATGTATTGTTTGCCTTTGATTACAGGGCCAGGTAATCATTTAATTCTCTCACTTCCCAAGATGATTACTGCAAGTAGCTGGAGTTTAGTGGGAGTGTTGGGAGCATACTATATAATTAGAATTGCTTTCTCAATTGTTTCGTATGATTCGGGACTACCAAGTGGTATTTTTTTGCCAATTTTAACCATGGGTGCCCTAATTGGGGGATGCTACGGTTTGTTGATGGTGCAACTTGGACTATTACCTGAGAAATTAGTAATTAATTTGATTATTTTTTCAATGGCTGGTTATTTTGCAGCAATTATCAGAGCACCATTTACTGCGATTGTCTTAATTACAGAAATGGTGGGTTCGCTCTTACATTTGATGCCCTTAGCAGTTGTGGCTTTTGTGGCCTTGTTAGTTGATCAACTATTAGGTGGACGTCCAATCTATGGTCAATTAGCTGCTGCTATGGAAAAACCACAAGCAGATCACCAATTGAGTGGTGAAGCAGACCAATTGGTCCTGCCAGTTTATGAAAATAGTCAATTAGTAGATAAGACCATTAGAGAAATTTCTTGGCCCAAGAATACTTTAGTCAAAACTATTCAACGTGATAATGAAATGATTATTCCTGATGGGAAAACGAAAATTCTGCCTGGGGATATTTTAGTATTGGAAGTAGATGCTAGTCAGCGGGGAAATGTTTATACAGCTATGAAAAAGCTACAGGGAGTGGAACTAGATGGTTAGTGAATTTCAAAAAATATAGGAATTTCTTTAAAAATATGGTATAAATGATTGTTAATAGATTAACCATATAATTATTTTTATGGGGATAATAAATTTGATTTATATGAAAGGGGATTAGATGTCAGCGTTTCTATCATCTATCCAAAGTGTAGTCGTTATTGTCTTGATTATGCTTTTAGGATATATTCTTCGCAAACAAGGATGGCTAGCAGACTCATTTGGTGGTAATGTTTCTAAATTAATTACACAAATTGCCTTGCCTGCTTCCATTTTTATGTCTGTTCAAAATAACTTAACTCGTGGAAAGTTATTTAACTTATTTGCGGGTTTGCTCTTACCATTTATTGGAGTAGTTATTTCTTACATTGTAGCCTTTATTTTGGTTAAGGTGCTTAAAGTTAAGGTTGGACGTCGTGGGGTATTTATCAACACGATCGCTAACGCCAACACTATCTTTATTGGAATGCCTTTGAACTTGGCACTTTTTGGTCCTAAGGCAACTTCATATTTCTTGATCTACTACATCATCAATACGGTTTCCACTTGGGCCTTTGGTGTATTCTTGATCAAGAATGATGATCCAACTCTAGTTAAAGCTGAAAAGCAACATAACAAGGTTAACTGGAAGAAGATCTTACCAATGCCATTAGTTGGTTTCTTTGTGGCAGTAATTTGGCTATTAACTGGTATTCAATTACCAAAATTCCTTGGCGATACCTTTAATTACGTTGGTAGCTTAGTAACGCCATTATCATTAATTTATATTGGTATTGTATTAGCTAATGCTGGTCTTAAGAGTATCCACTTTGACAAAGATACAATCTTTGCGTTACTTGGACGTTTCGTATTAGCTCCAGTTGTCATGATCTTATTGGTTATGTGGTTTGGACCATCAATACTTCACTTAAGTATCCCAAGCTTAATGGGTAAGACTTTCATCGTTCAATCTGCAACACCAGCACTTGCTGTGCTTCCAATTTTGGCCGGTGAAGCTCATGGTGATGTCGACTACGCAACAAATGTTGTTGTTTTAAGTACTTTATTATTCATCGTAGTTGTACCAATTTTAATGTTTATTATTGGTTAATTAAAAGAGGTTTGTGGTTAACACAAATCTCTTTTTTGATGCTTAATTATCTTTTGTTAAAACTTCCCATAGCTCTTTTTCTTGCTTACTGAAAATATGATTCTTTCTTGTAGCAGCTGCTAAAATAAATTCTGGTTGTTCTCGATCGAGTAATGGAATTGACACAATATTATCATTTTTGTTAATTGAAAGATTTGTTACATATGAAACACCTAAGTTTTGGGCAACTAAAGATTTAATTACCATAACGTCAGGACTACGGTAAATGGTATTTAAATGAAGGTGATTACGTTGCATTAACGTATCAAGTGCTTGGGTATGAATGTAATCTTGAGTCATGCCAATAAAGTTTTCCTGGGCAATATCTTTAAAGTAAACTCCCTTTTTCTGAGCAAGAGGATGTTTTTTGGAAACAATAATTTCGATTGGATAATGCGAAATCGGATGAAGCTTGATTGCGGGCTCTATTTCTAGGGAAGTCAATCCTAGTAAAGTAAGATTAATGTCGCCTTGTAAAAGCATTTTACGTAAGTCGTAAGAGCCATGTTCAATGACATTCAAACGAGGAAGAAGACCTCTTGAAAAAAGCGCTGGAGCAATTTTGGGAAGATAATTACGTCCAATAATTGGAGGTAAGCCAAAGGGAATATCATTATCTGGTTCAGAGGCAATTTCGGCCTTGGCAACGGAAATTTCATTTAAAATTGCTTGAGCATGCTCATCAAATTGCATCCCTAAGTGAGTGATGATAATACTCTTATGAGATTGGTCCCGGATAATGAACTGCCCACCCAGCTTTTTTTCTAATCGTTTAACCGCAGCAGTAATAGTTGGCTGACTCACATTATAATGCTCAGCTGTTTTTGTATAACTTTTGAGTTGAACTAGAGTATGAAAATATCGTAAATCTTGTGTATTCACTATCTATTTCCTTTCTAATGGATGGTCTAAGTAATTTCTGCCTTCATATAAATAAACCTTTGGTAAAGTCTATCTTTTGACTATAAAATTATTTTGACGTTATACTTTTCTTGAAATAAGATTAAAGGCAATTGCCGAATAGGAGGCCTACACAATGAGTAATGCATGGAGTATTTTAAATAATCCTTTTAAAAATAAAGGTACAGCATTTACAGATGAAGAAAGAAAAAAATTAGGTTTAGTAGGTACTTTACCAGTACGTGTTGAAACTATTGAAGAACAAGCAAAACGTGTTTATGATGAATACAAGACTCGTCCTGAAGGTTTGCAACAACGTCAATACTTAATGGAAGTATTTGATACTAACCGTACTTTATTCTACTACGTAATGCAACATCATATCGAAGAATTGATGCCAATTATTTATGATCCTGTGATTGCACCTGCAATTGAAAAATACAGTGAAATTTTCCAAAGACCTCAAGAAGCTGCTTTCTTATCAATTGATGATGAAGGTTCAATTGAAGAAAGTTTGCGTAACGCTGCCGCAGGCCGCAATGTAAAATTAATCGTTGCTACTGATGCAGAAGGTATCTTAGGTATTGGTGATTGGGGAACTAATGGTGTAAATATTGCTATTGGTAAATTGATGGTTTATACTGCAGCTGCTGGTATCGATCCAAGTGAAGTATTACCAGTTTCTTTAGATGTTGGTACTAACAATGAAACTTTACTAAATGATCCCCTTTATTTGGGTGTACGTCACAAGCGTGTATATGGTGATAAGTACTACGACTTTGTTGATAAGTTTGTGCAAACTGCACGTGAAGTCTTCCCAGATGTTTACTTACACTTTGAAGACTTTGGTCGTGATAATGCTACTAAGATTTTAAAGAAATACCAAGATAAGATTCCAGTCTTTAATGATGATGTTCAAGGTACTGGTATCGTATGTTTAGCTGGTGTTTTAGGTGCCTTAAATATTTCTAAACAAAAGTTCACTGATCAAATCTTTTTAACTTATGGTGCTGGTACCGCAGGGATGGGTATTGCCAACATGATGTACCGTGAAATGCGGATGGAAGGTTTAAGTGAAGAAGAAGCTAAGAAACACTTCTACTTAGTAGATAAGCAAGGTCTTTTATTTGAAGATACTCCAGGCTTAACTCCAGAACAAAAGCCATTTGTACGTAAGAGAAGTGAATTTGAAAATGCGGATGAATTAACTAACTTAGAAGCAGTAGTTAAAGCTGTTCATCCAAGCGTTATGATTGGTACTTCAACTAATCCAGGTGCCTTTACTGAAGGAGTTGTAAAAGCTATGGCAGCTGGTACTGAACGTCCAATTATTTTCCCAATTTCAAATCCAACTAAGTTAATTGAAGCTCACCCTGCAGACATTATTAAATGGACTGAAGGCCGTGCTTTGGTTGCTACTGGTATTCCATCAGCTCCAGTTGAATATAAGGGTGTAACTTACCACATTGGTCAAGCTAATAATGCCTTGATTTACCCAGGTTTAGGTTTAGGGGTTTTAGCAAGTAAGACTAGACTTGTTGACGATGAAATTTTATCAGCAGCTGCTCACTCACTGGGTGGTATTGTTGATACTTCTAAACCAGGTGCAGCTGTACTTCCTCCAATTTCTATGCTTCAATCATTTACTAAGACTGAAGCTCGTGCAGTTGTACAATCTGCTATTGATCAAGGCTTAGCTGGTGAAGGTATTACTGATCCTGCTAAAGTTACTGAAGAAATCCAATGGACTGCTGAATACACTAACGAAGACTAATTGATTTCTACTACTTATAGATATATACCAAAATCTCAAAAAGCTAGTACTGCAGAGTACTAGCTTTTTCCTTGTGTAATTAAAAAAAGAGATTATACTAAGATAAAAAGGAAAGGGTGATGATAATGAATAAAAAGAAAGAGAATCTTTTTGAAAGAGCAGCTGATTTTTTAGAAAAAAATGATGATAAAAAGGTAAATACAGATTTGCAAAAAACTATTCATCATGTACAAGACAGCCGCTTAAATGATAGTGATATTGAACGTTAAAAGGTTAGGAAATTACTCCTAACCTTTTTGTGTGTCAAATTTAGGAGAAGTTTCTGGAGCCCAAATAAGACAAATTACAAAACTAATAAATAAAACAATACCACAAATTAGCATAGCTAACTTACTCCCACCGATATTGGTCAAAATAGGTAGTAAAAAAGTTCCTGCAGCTGCACCAATTCTACTAATTGTAATGCATGTTCCAACCCCTGTACCACGAACTTTAATATCAAAAAGTTCAGTAGGATATGAATAATCTAATACTAAACCAGAAGAAAGAATAATAGAAAAAATTGAAAAAATAGTCAATTTCACTATAGAAGTAAAATGATTACCAAAGGCCAAGATAATAATTAAGATACTAGAAATTAAAAAGTTTGAAATTAAAAAAGTACGCCGACTAATTTTATTAAAAATAAAAATTCCAAATAAAATTCCTAAAAACATTGCTCCATTATAAATAATTCCTGATATTTTTTCATCTGTAATATTCATATCCTGAAGAAGAATAGGTAAAAATATACTTATTCCAAAAAATGAAAAAGTTTGACACGCATAGAACATACCTCCTACAAAAACTTTACGACGATACCGTTTTGAAAGAAGAATCTTCCATGTTGATTCCTTAGGAATATTAGTTTTCTTTAAGCGTTTAGGAATGACCCATCTGATTCCCAAATACTTTTTAAGTACCTTATTAGCTTTTTTTACTTTTCCCTTGCTTGCTAACCAACTTGGAGAAGGGGGGAGTGGAAAAAACTGCGGAACAAAGCAGCAATTAAAGCCGGAATTGCTCCAGTGGCAAAGATTACTTGCCAAGTATGACGGTTAAATCCGGTGATATAAATACCTGTAAGATAGGAGCCAATAAATCCTATTGTCCAATAAATTAAAAGTTGAGTCTGTCGCTTGCTGTCTTCACTAGCAGGTAGCCATTCTGTGAGTAGTGCATTTCCCACTGTATAGTCAATTGCTAGCATTAGTCCCACACCAACACGAAGTAGAAATGTTAGAAAAAGGCTAGATGTTAACAAATTTAAGCCTGAAAAAATGGCTAGTAGATACATATTGCCCATTAAAAGTTTTCGGCGACCAATTTCATCAGAGATTCTACCAATGATTAAACTACCAGCTAAACCGATTAATGCCCCAGCACCGATAAGTCCCGTCCATAAATCACTAATATGAATGTATTTAGCAGCACTACTTAAGGCGGTTCCGCTTATTCCGAGCGCAAATCCACATGCAATTTGTCCTAAAACTACGGCTACAAATACGCGTAAGTGAATTGGCATTAAAGGAGCTTTTTTATAGCTTTTCTTTTTAATTGGTTCTTGTATGGTTGTATCACTCATAAAAATAAATAAGATTAAAAATCCTATTTATATAAAAATCCCTCCTGAATATAAATAAAAATCTATATATTAACCCTAACAAAAATTCTTAAATCATGCAAAAAGACTTCTGAATTTAGTTATTTAGAAGTCTTAAAAATTATTTTTTAATTTCAAGTAGATGGTTGATAAATTTAAAGAAAGTTTCAAGAAGTATTCCAGCAGCCCTCAAATACATGGCTGGCATCAGTTGGTCATTAAAAGTAAAGCGGGCAGCAAAAAGATTAGTCTTCTACCTTTCTAATTTTACCTGCAGCAATTGGAAGAGTAGTGTGAGGATCATAAGACATGACGGTTCCTTTAACAGTATCAGGAAGTGGCATCGATTCAGGAACTCCGTGAACATAGACCACTCTTTTATCTAAATCAAGATTGTCGGTATTAAATGCCTTTTTAAAAGAAACTTTTAGTTCTGAAAGTGGGACATCAACTTCATATTCGTAATGACCATTTTCATCAGCTACAGGATATCCATCATGGGGAATATTCATTTTATGTGGTGCATTATCTAAAGGAACCATTGTTGTACCAGAAAATGGTTCAGTTTCTGGTAAATCGATATAACCATCATGATTTGTATCAGCAGCACTTGTAGGTACGCTGGCATCTTTTCCATCTGGAAAGCCATGAAAATGTTCCCAGTGTTCAATATTTTTAGGAGTATCAAACATTTCCACATGAATGTGTAGGGTGTTGTCAGTTTCGGTAAATTCTGCTGTTCCATGTGAAACAGAGCCAATTTTATCCTCGTTTAAAGGTTTAATATCTGCAATATACTTTGTCATTTTATTATCCTCCGTTTATTCTTAATTTATGTTTTTAGTATAATAAAATCACTAAGTAAAAAAATTGATCTAGATCAAGAAAGAAGAAAAATGAAACATAATCCAGAAAAATGTTTAACTAAGGTAGAGATCTTTAAAACATTGCCTCAAGAAGTTAAAGAAAAATTGAGTACTATTTCAACACACCAAATTCTTTATAAAAAGGGTAGATTAATAAGGAGTATGGGAGAAGCAGGAGGATTATTAGTAATTGATAGAGGGTGTGCCAAAGTATTCAATTTAGATGAAGAGGGTAATGAAGTAGTATTGAATATCTTGCAAGAAGGAGAGATAGAAGGAGAAGGGGATCTATTTAGAGATAGTAAGTCAAATACTTTCATTGAAGCGCTTGAAGATACGCAAATATGTGGAATTGATAGGAATAAGTTTCAGATATTTTTAAAAGAAAATCCTGAGGTTGCTTTAAAGTTATTGAATAATTTTGGTCAAAAAATTGTGCAGACACAACGGCATGAGCTATTAAAGTCAGTTCTAGATGCGAAAAAGCGAATTTGGGAATATTTAAAAGATATAAGTATAAAAAGCGGTGAAAAAGAGTTTTCTTTAAGATTAAAAAAGAAAGATATTGCTGCTTATTTAGGAATGTCTCCAGAAACATTTAGCCGAAAATTGAAAGAGTTGGAAAAAGAGGGAGTAATAGAAGTAAGAGGTAAAAAAGTAAAATTAAGATAGATGTGTTTGGAAGTGGAAGAGTAAAAAAGCATCCCATTAATTAGGGATGCTTTTACTATGCTCTAATTTTAACTTTATTTAGTAATAATGAGCTTGTAACAACAGAAACTGATGAAAAGGCCATTGCTAATCCTGCCAATTCTGGGCTTAAACTAAAGCCTAATCCAGCAAATAATCCTGCTGCAATAGGAATACCAATAGTATTGTAAATAAGAGCCCAAAAGAGGTTAAGCTTAATGCGATTAAAGGTTTTTTTAGACATTTCTAAAGCTCGCACAACGCCACGCAGATCGTTTTGAACTAAGACAATTCCACCAGAGTCAATTGCAATATCTGTTCCAGATCCCATTGCAATCCCAACATCTGCTGTAGAAAGGGCAGGTGCATCATTAATTCCATCACCTACAAATGCCACTATATTACCTTGTTGTTGAAGTTTTTTAATCTGAAGTGCTTTTTCATTTGGTAAAATGCCAGCTATTACTTGATCGATTCCTACTTCTTTTGCAACTGCTTGAGCGACATCTTCATTGTCCCCAGTAAGCATCACAGTTTTTAGACCACGATCTTTAAGCTCCTGGATTGCTTGTTTTGAAGTTTTTTTAGGAACATCTTGGATAGCAATTAATCCAATTATTTTGCCATCTAAACCGACATAAACAACTGTCTTAGCTTCTTTTTGAAGCTTAGTAGCTTGTTGTTTTAGATCGTCAGAAATTTCCACATCAGCTAAAAGACGATTGCTTCCAACAAAAGCAGTTTGGCCATTATAGTCGGCTTTAACTCCTTTTCCTTCAATTGCCTCAAATTCACGACTAGGCGTAATTGAAATATTTTCTTCTTTAGCCTTCTTTAAAATAGCGGTAGCTAAAGGGTGTTCTGAAGATTCTTCTAAACTAGCCGCAACAGCTAAGACAAGATTTGAGTCACCAACAATATCAGTGACTTCAGGTTTACCAACAGTGATTGTACCAGTTTTATCAAAAACAACCGTAGTTAACTTGCTAACTTCTTGTAAAACTTCACCGTTTTTGATCAAAACTCCCATTTTAGCACTACGAGCGGTTCCTACCATCAGAGCTGTTGGGGTAGCAAGACCTAAAGCACATGGGCAAGCAATAACAATTACAGCAACTGCGAATAACATAGCTTCAACTGCAGTGGCACCAATTATAGCGTACCAAATTACAAAAGTAATAATTGCAATAATCATCACAGTAGGGACAAAAATATTAGAAATTTTATCAGTTAGATTTTGAATAGGAGCATGGCTAGTTTGAGCTTTTTTAACTAAGTCAACAATTTGAGCTAACATGGTATCATTACCAATTTTTGTTGCTTTAAAAGTTATAACGCTATTAGTATTCATGGTTGAACCAATAACGGTATCACCAACCTGCTTCATTACTGGCATGCTTTCACCAGTTACCATTGATTCATCTAGGTTAGTTTTCCCTTCGGTAATAACTCCGTCTACTGGAATTTTTTCTCCAGGCTTAACGCGAATTAAATCACCAATTTGTACTTGATCCAATGGAATCTTAGTATATTGTCCATTACGTAGTACTTCTGCATCTTTTGCTTGGAGACCCATTAGTTTACCTAAAGCATTGGAGGCATTGTTATGCATCTTTTCCTCCATTGCATCCCCTAGTAAAACAAATACCGTTACAAAGGCAGCACTTTCAAAGTAAACAGGTCGATCAGTAAACATGGCAAAAATACTGTAAAAATACGCTACAGCTGTTCCCGTAGCAACAAGAGTATTCATGTTTGCGTCATGCTTTTTAAAAGCAGCCCAGGCACTCTTCCAGTAGGGAAGGGCAGAAATTGCCATAATAACGGTAGTAGTAATTAAGGCAATCCAGTTATAACCAGGCATCATCCAGCCAAAAGGCATCGCAAACATTTGGATCAACATGGGAATTGATAGAATAAAAGAAATCCAAAATCGTTGAATATTTGAGAGTTTCATTATTTTACAATAACCTTTCCATGAAACATGTCCATGCCACAAGCAAAATTATAAGTGGCTGGTTTATCAGTAGGAATGTTGACAGTGACTTCTTTTTTATTTTTAAGATCGTCATGAATGTCTAATTCTTTAAAATTCAATTCGTCTAGACAGCCAAGATTACCCTTTGGAATAAACTTAATCTGAGCAGGTTTGCCTTCTTTAAATTCAATGACATCTGGTTTGTAGCCATGATTGTCAGCTGAAACAACAACTTTTTTAACTTGATTTTTAGAAAAAATACTCATTTTACAATAACCTTTCCATGAAACATATCCATTCCACAAGCGAAGTTGTAAGTACCAGCTTTGTCAGTTGGGATGGTAACAGTAGTAATTGGTTGCTTAGTTAAGTCCTTGTTGACACCTAGTTGTTCAAAAACCACATGAGATAAACAAGCAGTGGAATCTTTTAAATCAAAGTTGATTTGAGCAGGAATCCCTTTCTTGAGTACCACTGTTGCAGGGCTGTAGCCACCGTTAACAACAATATTAGCGGTTTGCTCATCTTCTACAATAGTAGCAGCTTCTGCTTGTTGCTTATGTGGTGCAAAGAACCACCATAAAATAAATGCAATTATTACCAAGGCAATAATAATTGTAATAATTTGAGTGATGCCCATAATAATCCTCCTAGCACATCTTTTTATCAATGCAATTGCAAGCTACTGCATCCGGAGCAGTCTTTAATTTGCTTTGTACTTCTTTTTCTATCTTAATTAAATCACTTTTTGAGATGGGATAGTCTTGAAGAAGCTTCAAGATGGCACCCCCTTTATGCATATCGCACATTTTTGCAAGTAATTTTTCAGAAGACTGATTAATCATCTGAGTTTCTGTGACAAGAGGAGAATAAATAAATTTACGGCCATCTTTTTTAGAAGATAGAAGTCCTTTAGTAATTAGTCTTCGAATTAAAGTCTTGATAGTTGATTGAGACCAAGACTTTTTATCTTTTAAAGCCGCTAAAATATCACTCGTATAAGCTTCTTGAAGAGTCCAAACAATACGCATCACTTCCCATTCAGCATCTGATATTTCTTGATACATTTAAGTTATCTCTTTTCGTTTACATTTGTAATCTTAAAATATAAATTTACATTTGTCAACAAAAAAAGCCCTCTTAGAATTTTCTAAAAAGACTTTTCTTGTTTGTTGAAGTTGTTATAAAGATGATTAAGAGTATCAATCACCTAATCCAATTATAGTACAATTAAATAAAAAAATAAAAAACAAAAATAAAGTTTGTTGGTCTGATGTCATATCTGAGAAGTTAAATCTTGTAGTTGATACTTGTAGTCGCTTTTATTAATGATATAAGGATCATGAGAAACTAAGATAACAGTTTTTCCATTTTCTTTTGCATACTGAAAAATTTTAAAAATCTTCTCACGATTCTTAGGATCAACAGAGCCTGTAGGTTCATCTCCAAAGATAATCTCACCTGGTTTAAGTAATGCTCTGATTAAAGCTAGACGCTGTTGCTCACCACCTGATAGAGTAGCAACTTTTTGTTTTAAAGAAACTTGGGGTAAAAATTGCTGCAATAGTCTTGCTTTTTCTTGTTCAAATTCTTGGTGATTAATTTTATGATTATATGCTAAGTTTAGATTGTAATTAACAGATTTGTCATTAATCAAAGCAAAATTTTGAAAAAGAAAACTAATTTCATTTTTTAAAATTTTACGAGCCCGAAAAGTATTTGGACGAGGAGCTTGTTGTTTTTTAAAATAAATCTTACCTTTAGATGGTTTTTCTAATAAGCCCATAATATGAATTAAAGTAGATTTGCCACTCCCACTTTCGCCATAGATAGTTGTAATGGTATTAGGGAAAATATCAAGATTGAGATTTTGAAAAATGATTCTTTTACGATACTTTTTAGAAAGATTTTTGACAGAAAGAATTGGGTTAGTCATTGATTGCCCTCCTGAGCGAATATTTTGAAAAAATAGTAATGGAAATAATTGCGATGAGTGCTTCGAGAATTTCGGCTAGGGCAAAGGTCATGAGATATGGTGGCGTAAATCTATGAAAATAAAATTTTAGCAAAGCTAAAATTACGAAAAATTGGATTACCCAGATTATCCAGTAAAAACGAGTACTGTATATTCTTGAATACCCCAGAGTTTGTTTTAAAGCGCTGCTTTTGCCGTAGACAGTAAAGTAGAGATAAATAGTTGAAAAGACAACTAACAAAAATAGGATAAATACTAGGAGATTTTCTTTGAATAAGCCAGTAATTCCGTCAAAACTTCCAAGTAAATCTTCATAAGCAGCATTTGAAGTGGCAGCTAAATGAGGATAGTTATCCAGCAAGTTATTTTTCTTTAGAAATGCGAAATAAAAATGATAAGTATTTCCTGGGGAATTATTAACCAATGGAATTTTTAGGGGATCATTAACATCACCAGTACCAATATTGAGAGTAGGATAATAATGATAGTTTTTACTAGTAAGAGTATAAATATACTTGTAGTTAGTTAATTTTTTTCCTGAAGAAGAAAAAATAGGTTGATTATTTTTGATGTAAATAACTGAAAAAGATAGTTTTTCTTGAAGTGCTGTTCTAGCGTTTTGTTGAATATTAGAAATTTGAGTTTTATATTTTTGAGGTACTAAAAGTACTAGATGTTTTTCTTTTTCTGAAATAACAATAGGCTTATTTTCTGAATTCTTTAAAGGGAACTTTTTGAGATAATTATTATTGATAGCAATAGTAGGATATTTGAGAGTTGCATTAGGGCCTTCTGCGCCGCTGCTATCAATATAGAGTGCGTGCTGAGCGTTGGCAAAAGAATACAATTTCTTTATGATTTTATCGTTCTTTTTAAAATAGACGACATTATTGTCATTATAGCCATCATACTTGGGATAAAAAGTTCCGTATGAGTTATAGATGGTTGGTTGTGGAATAAAGGAGTGATAATATTGAATTAAAAAATCTCCTACTGGTGCTGCTGATAGTAATAATAGAGTTAAAATGAGGCCTTTAAGAGCAGCTAGTCCAAAGAAAAAATTTTTTGTGTAGGTAAAGCCATCAAGCAAAGTGGGTAGAGAAAATTTGCAAAAAATAAAAATGATAATCAAAGATAGCAAAATTTCTCCCCCGAAAAAGAGGGAAATCATTCCAATAAGCATAAGCAGATGATTTAAAAGACTATAGTGTGTCAGATATAGAGTAATAAAAACGATAGAAAGTAAATAGCTGATGATAAAAGGATAAAGAAAAAGTTGATGGAAAATAGTAAAGATATTCTTACCTTCTAAGCGTAATACACCAATTGTGTGGGAGAATGAAAAACAAAAGATAATAAAGAAAATAATTTGAAAAATTAGTAATCCTAATAAGGGATAGAGATAATCATTATCGGCAATAAATCGATCATCTAGTGGTAACATCTCTTCACTATCAAAATTGTGCCAGCTCCAATGAGAATGAAATTCTGCATTAATATTTTTTGCAAGTAATTTTTTGAAATCCTTAACTAATCCTGAATCGATCGTTTCAATGTAATAATGACCTTCAAAGGTACTTGAAGAAGTAGTAAGAGGTTTAACAGTAATATTTAAATTACCATAATGAGGCAAAGAATTCTGGTAGTAAGTCTTGTTTTTAAAGTTAATACCAAAATTTTGTTTAAGAGAACTAGTTGAAAGATTACTTACTTCATAGGTTAAGGAAGGAGTGAGAATCTTGTTGTAGGAAAAATTAGCGAAATTCAAATTGCTAGAAGGATTGTTTGCTTCTTTTAAAAACGGTATATCTAAAGTTGAACTTGTTTTTTGAAGTGCGTGAATTACTTTAGTGTACTCATTTTGAGAAGTAGGATCTTGTGGCAAATCGATTTGAGTGTAGTTACTGCTTAAATCAGTAATTTCTAAAATTCTTTGATTATTAAGTTTTTGACTGAAAAGGAGTAATGCAGTGAAAGTCACTGCAACATTTAAAAAGATAAGAAATAATTTGAGAATTTTTTTATACATTATTTAAACCAGACTAATATAATTAAATAGCGATGCTTTTAAGCACCGCTATTTTTAATTTTCAGAGTACCATGTTTTAGCTGTTCCGTAACCTTTAGCAGTTGCGTAAGACCATCCTCGTTCAATGCCAACAGCAGTTCGTATTTTTCCGCTACCGACTTTTGCTGATGAGTGGTGACGTCCCAAAGTATAGTAAAAGTTAGAATGAGACCATTTGTAATGATTGAAGTAATTATTATGATCGGTGTATGAAACCCATCTACCGTTTTTCATATTAACTACATCCCGTGCTAAAGAAACTGTAAACCATGGAGTAGAAGTTTGGATTCTTTTCTTTGGAGCAACAAAAAGAGGAGAAGAGGACTCTTTAATCTTTTGCCCTTCGATAACAACAGATCCTGAAGAAGGCATATCATCAGTGATATCGATTGTGGCGGCATGGGCAGAGGAAATTGAAGAACTCAAAACTCCAGTTAACCCTAAAAGAGTCGAAAATACTACTAATTTCTTTTTTAACATCATAATTAAAATCCTTTCAAAAATAATAATTTATTGATGTAGAAAGTATACCTTAAAATTATCTTTAAAAACGAAAATGGCCTAAGTTGCCGTTTTTTTGGCCTATTCGTTAAATTTTTAAGAAAATTAAAGCTTAAAAAGAATCTATCAGATAAATTAATTGGATAGATTCTTTTAACCATAGGTTCTAAATGTTTGTTTTACGTTTAATTCGTCTTTAATTATAAAAGAAAATTGTTTTAATTAGAAAAATTCTCTAACTAGTTGATTTTAACGAATATTTGATAGAGGAATAGTTGAGTTATTGATTTTGAAAAACTGTAGTAACAATACTTCTAATAATTATTAAAAAAATTGGGATAAAGATAGCTTTTTCGAGTTGATAGTTGTATAGGAAATAGCTTAGACAAAACGTGGAGATTAAAAATAAAAGAGTTAAACTAATTGAAATAATCTCAAAAGCCAAAGTAAAAGTTATTAAATGTATTAAGAGAATTCCAAGAAAGTATTGAATTAGATAAGGAGAAAGCTTAATAAGTTTTTCTTTAAAAGTTAAGTTGCGAAAAATAATAAAATTATTTATTGAGGAAAAAGTAGTACTTGCTAACAAAATACTTAACCAGTCAAAGATAAATATCAAACCATTAAGAGACCTTAATAGAAGAGTTTTGTTATACCAACCATAAGTTATTAAAAATAAAGTTCTATTTGAAAGAGATTGAGTTATTTTTACTTCAATCAAAAAGATAGCCAAAAAAAGAGTAAAAGAAAAATAAACTTTATTAATTTTCATCTACAAGTACTCCGTCACTTAACTTATAAAAGTGAGTATAAGGTATTTCAGGAATTTCATCGTGGCTTGCAACGATGATCGTTTTGCCTTCTTCTTTTAATTTTTTGAGTAGAGAAGCAAATTGATGAATGCTATCAGGATCTAGTCCGCGAGTAGGTTCATCAAATAAAATTAAATTTTGATCTTCCATAACGGCTTGGATAATGCCAATTTTTTGTCGCATTCCAATAGAATATTTCCGAATAGCTTGTTGGTCGTTGGGATCTAAGTAGAAAAATTTTAAAAGTTGAAGAACTTTTTCCTCATTATAATTATTGCGCAAATTAGCTAAGAATTGTAGGTTGGATAGTCCTGTTTCATATTCTAAAAAGCCAGGATTTTCAATTAAGGCGCCAATATATGTATTATTATCAAACGTTATACTGCCACTATCTGCTTTAAGAAGCCCTGTAATAATTTTAAAAATGGTAGATTTTCCAGAACCGTTACGACCGGCGATATGAATTAACTGCCCTGGCTCAGTGGTTAGATTAATATCTTTGAGAACTTGTTTCTTTTTAAATGATTTTTGGAGATTTGAAATTTGCATAAGTAGCCTTTCTACTAAATATAAACATTGTGCATAGCACGCCAAAGAGGGTCAAAATATTTACTGTAGTGAATAATTAAGTAATTAGTTTCAAGAGTTTGATGATAGAAAATATTAATAAAGAGAATTAATAAGAGCCAAATAACTGGATATTTTGAATTATAGAGCAAAATTAGACACCAAGTTAAAATGGCTAAAATTATAAAATGAAGTAAAATGATTAAACTTCCATAAATGAGATTCCCGTATTTAAAGCTAAAAGTTCCTGTGAAAATAAACGGTAAAAACAGGCCCAGTATAAATAGAATTAAATTTGCACCTATAGATAAGCAAAGTTGATAGAGGAATAAGGATTTCATTTTGCGAATAATAATTAGGGAACGAATTTTTTTGAAATAAAATATTTCCCAAGCAATTAAAAGTAGGAAGAATGTCTGATAATAAGTTGAAAGTCCATGTTGATGAATAAATAAGTAGGGTAAATCATCACTTGCTCTAGTAAAAAAGATAAGAAAGCCAAAAATAGTTCCTAATATTAATGAAAATAATGCAAAGATTATAAATGTTCTTTTAATTTTTGCCATATTTAAGTCTCCGTTTTTTCCAGATAACAGCTAGAACAAGAGCTAAACAAATATAAAATACAGCCGAAAGGATGAATTGAAGATAATAATTTATTGGGTATGCTAAACCATAAAAGGTGGTAAAACCAGGGGATACCAATGCTTCTGGAAAGAGAGTACCGCTAATAACCATAACTAGAGAGTTCCGATTTCCGAAAGTTGAAATTAATAAGGTAATAATTAAGAAAAAGAGAAATCCACTAGGAATAGAAAAAATTATCTTTGGAATATATAAGTTCAGAGCAAAAATAAACATTGAATAAATTCCCCAACCTAACGCATTTAAAACGATAATAGAAACTACTTCGATTAATGTATTATTTGAAAAAGAAGGGATACCAACTTCTTTAAAATAACCATTAACAGAATAGTTAATTCCTGAAAGAGTAAATTTAACAAAAATAATTTCATAAATACTAGTAAAAAGGGAAAGTAAAAATCCACCTAGAAATGAAGAAAGAAACCCTTTCTTTAAGTATTTTGGATAGGATATTCTTTGGGGCAAAAAATTAAATGTAGCGTTGTCTTTTTGATAAATATAAAAGAGTGAGCCAAAAAGTGGGATAATTATGAAACTTACAATAGTATAGATAAGGCCGGGTGTAGTAAAAGGAGGATCTTGGGAAAGTTGGATGTGTACAAATGAATTCAATCCTTGAAAAGGATCAGTTCTATTTAGTTTTCTAATTTGAACTAATAAAGAATGTTCTTCTTGCCAGTAAGTAAATAGGTAAAAATTAAGGGTAATAAAATAAATAGAAAAAAGAAGGGCTAAAATTCTTTTAGTATTTTTGAGCATTGTTGTTAATCCTTTAGAGTAATAAAGAAGGAAATAAATTCCTTTCAAATAAATATTTCGTTTAAAAATATATCTGAAAAAAATCTATAAAAACAAAATTGGCGTAAATTGCAGTTTTTTTGGCATATTTGTTAAGTTTTGGGTAGAAATTAGTTATTTTTGAGCTTTTTTATAACTTTTTGGTATCGAAGAGAATAAGGAATAGAATCATTGTTTGTAAAAATGATAATTCTATCTTTTAAATTTATATCAGAAATATTTTTATAATTGATGAGGTATGATTGAGAAACTTTAATTAAAGTAGGATATTGCTTAGTAATATTTTTTATACTTTCTCTAAAGTAAGACGAGCCTTCTTTTGTAATTAAAGCTAAGCTATGGGAATTTTTAATAGTAGAAATATAATAGATACTATCAAGGCTAATTTGATAGATGTGACTACCAATTTTATAAGTAAAAATCTCTTTTTTATCTTGTGAAAATTTAAGAAGATTATCGATGGCTTGGGTTAAAGTATCAGTAATACGTTGTTGAAACTCCACTTTTGGTAGAGTCTTTAGGATATAATCTAATACATCAATTCGACGCTGATAGGTTAAAAAGGCAAACTTTTGATAGGAAGTCACAAAAATTATTTGTCCTTTAGGATCAAGATGATGAATTTGCTCAGCTAAATCTAGACCATTTTTTTCTTGTTGAAGTTCAATATCAAGAAAGTAGATATTATTTTGGGTTTTATGTGTAGAAATATAATTTAGCAGTTCAGAATAATTGGTTGTAGTCTTTAAAATGTCAAAGGTACGTTGTTCATCAGATAAGATAATTGTAGATTGTTTAACAGCAACAGTTACTTCTTGAAGATAAGCAGGATTATCATCACAAATAAAGACATTAAATTGGATCATTTGTTTTTTCCTCCTATTTATTAAAAATTGTAAGTGTAAAAGTAAACCAACCATTTTTCTGACTATGATAAAAGGAAAGACTATCATAGTGTGTAATGATTTCTACAACATTTGCTAATCCTAAGCCTGAATGACCAGCTTTAGTTGTAACTCTGCGTTGAGTAAGATTGTCAGTTTTATTTTGAGGAGAAGTTCTATTTTTAATGGTAATTTCTAGTTCTTCAGAATTAGGTTGATGAATCATAGTTCTAATTTCAGGAATTTTATTTAGCTGTTGAAGTTTTAAGCTTTCCTCAATTGCATTATTGTAACCAATACCAATTATTCTAATTAAATCAAATATGTTTATTGAGGAAGGAATTTTTGTTGGCATAGTACATTCAAAAGTATAGGGAATTTTGTATTCATAAATTTGATTAAATTTCTCTATCATTAAACTTTTTAGATAAGGATTTGAAATATTATTTAATTCAGAAATATTTAATTCATTTGTAGAAATTTGTTTAGTTGAATAAACGTCTAATTTAGGCAATATTTCTTTAAGCTGCTTGGAATTTACATTATGAGTTAGACTTTTGAGAAGATCTTGATAATCATGTTTAAAGGCATGGAGCTTGTCTTGTTCTATCTGAAGTGTTTGTAAGTAAATATCTAAGTTTTTGTTTTCTCTTGCTAATTGTTGAGCTGCCTCCTTTTTTTGATAGTAGCGCAGTAAAAATATTAAAAAGATAAATTGAAAAAGAATAAAAATTAAAACAGTAGATTTAGAAAAATTTTCTACTAGAAGCAAAGTAACAAAAGAAAAAATAATTAAAGAAAGTAAATAATAGTCATTATTTTTAGTGAGAAATTTGGTGAATTTAAAGTGGTATGTTACCCAAGCTAGTATAAAAATTACTAGAAGATAAAAAAGTACTGAAAAGTAGGGGAAGGAAAAGATTTTATAATCTTTTAGTTCGCCTAAAGTTGAATCGACTGCTAGCGAAAGAAAATTGGTTAATACAACTGTAGTTAGAGTTTGTAAAGAACCAAATTTTTTTTGGTAAAAAAGCCAGAAACTAAAAATTTCAAGGATTGTTACAATCAGAGTGATAGGCATTCCGAAATCTTGTAAGATAAATAAAATGGGAAAAGTAATAAAAAAGAAAATAATATCTGAAAGATAAAATTTTCTTTTATTGTTTAAGGCATAGAAAATTATGTAGTCAAATAATAAAGCAAATAATTCGTATAATCCTATTTCCAGCCAATTAGGTGTTAGTTCTACCATTTGAATAAGTGACTACTTTTCTTGCCACGATTAGTAAAAAAAGAAACAAACGGATTAAAAAATAATAATTCAAAAATATTCATCATTGAAACCTCCAAAAAATTATATTTTTTAGTGTAACATACATAGAAATACCAAAAAAGACCTTTCTAACAGTAAAGAGAGGTCTTTTACCATTTGGTGATTATGAGGCTCCAAATGGTTGGTTTGTGTTTAACGAAATCTTATTATAAAGGAAAATTGAAATAGTTATAAAACTTTTCCTAAGTGGTCGATTTTTAAGAATATGTGGTAAAATGACCGGATTTGACGCTAAAGTTAGTCATTTTTGGCTACTTTTTTGATTCCCCAAATATTCAGAATGACACCTAGAATAAAGGTGATAATTGCTAAGACTAAGGAAAAAGTGCTTTGATTTTCATAGTAAATATAACCAACTGCAATGAATAAAATTGGAATATAAATAATAAGATACCAGAGTCCAATTTTTTGATATAGCCTGGGAGACAAATTTTGGCTTATAAAAGCTAAAATAAGAATTAATAGATAATATAACATAAGTAAATAATCCCTCCTCCATATGGAACTATTTAAAGGTATGGAAAGAATAATTACCATTAAAATTATAATCCATATAGATATAACTGTGCTTATGGCGACGATTATATCTTAATAGCGCTTCAGCAACATTATGATTATGATCAGAGAGCACTTTACCCCAAGCACCTAATAGTGCACCAGATACATCTCCAATACCAGGTACAGCTACTGAGAGCATGCCAATATATTCAACTGCTGTACCAGATATTTCTAAGTAATGAGCTTCTTGGTAGACAGCAGCATTAGATTCAAAACCAGTATACATGGCCCCAACATCTTCTACGAGCTAAAGAAAAAAATGGAGCATCAGTATTAGAAACAATTTCTTTAGTTGTTGGATCGATCATACTATGATTTTTTTTAATAGTAGTATTAGTAAGGAGAAGTTGTGATTGAACTGCTTTTACAACATTGGAAGAAAATGAGGCAGTTGAGGGTAACTGAAGAACGTATTGATTGTTAACTACTTTTATATAGGGATCAATGTTTTGAATTGTAAAAGTATTAAGTGAATTAATAGAAGAAGTTGCAGTCTTGGTAGAGGTTGTAGCTGCATGAACTTGGGTAGTATTAAATAAGCCGAGGTACTCTGTACTTCCTAAAAGAGATAGTGCGATAATAGTGTTTAGTATGCTTTTTCTTTTCATAATTTTACTCCTTTAATTAAATATTCAAAGTAAATATAAATCAAAAAAATCAAAAAATCAAAAAATCGGTCTTCAAAAAAAGGCAGTTATTCAACTACCTTTAAATAATAATTCCCTTAGTATGATCAATTTCATGTTGAATCACTTCTGCAACAAATCCTGTAAATGATTGAGTTGTCTTTTCGAAATTATGATTTTGAAATTCAACAGTTATTTCCCGGTAACGTGTTGTTGGTCGCTGCCCACTTAGTGAAAGGCATCCCTCTTGCGTATGATATTCTCCTGATTTATTAATAATTCTTGGATTAAACATCACCATTGGAAGTGGCCCAGCGAAAAAAGCAATAATATTCTTTTGCACGCCAATCATATTAGCTGCTAGTCCAACTGCACGTTCTTTGTTAGCAATCAAAGTATCGGTTAAATCTTGAGCCACTTGGATGTCCGCAGTTGTGGCAGGAGTACTTTTTTGTGATAAAAACATCACATCTTTAACAATTGATTTTTTACTCATGAAGTCCCCCTTTCGTTATCCCATGTTGGTAATTAAGAAAAAGATGATGAATAAGACAAATAAGATGTACATCATTGGGGAAATTTCTTTATAACGCTTTGCAGCAATCATGGTAATGGGATAAGCAATCATTCCCAAGGCTAATCCATCAGAAATAGAGTAAGTAAGAGGCATTCCAACCACAACTAAGAAAGCAGGGAAGGCAACTTCAAACTTATCCCAGTCGATTCTTTTTAGATTACCTGCCATTAAGACCCCAACAATAATTAAGGCGGGAGCGGTAACAGTCGTAGGGATGACAGCAAGTAAAGGACTAAAAATCATTGAAATCAAAAATAAAATTCCCACAAAGATAGCAGTTAGTCCTGTTTTACCACCCATAGCAATTCCTGCACTTGATTCTACTGAAGTTCCAAGGGGAGCAGTACCCAAAATAGATCCTTCAACCATTGCTAGAGAATCAGATAAGAATGCTTTTCCAATACGAGGAATTTTACCATTTTTATCTACTAAACCAGCTTGTTGGGTCATTCCAATTAAAGTACCTGCTGTATCAAAAAATGTAACTAATAGGAAGGTTAAAACAACCATAAATAGTTGTGGGGTATTGATATCACTTAAATGAAAAACTGCTTGGCCAAAAGTTGGTGCAATTGAAGGCGGAGTAGAAATAATACCTTGTGGTGTAGCAATCTGACCGATAAAAATTCCAAAAATAGCAGTTACAATCATTCCAATAAAAATGGACCCCGGTACTTTAGCAGCTAATAAGATCACTGTAAGTACTAATCCAAATAAAGTAATCCAAACTGCTGGATTGCTAAAAGAACCTAATCCAACAAGAGAAGATTTGTTATCAACAATTAATTTACCATTTTGTAACCCAATAAAGGCAATAAATAAACCGATCCCAGCAGAAATGGCATATTTTAAGTCTTGAGGGATGGCATCAACAACTTTTTCTCTTAGTTTAAAAATTGTAATTAAAATAAATAAAATTGAAGCTACTAAGACACTAGCTAAGGCAGTTTGCCAATTGATATGCATCCCAATGACAACATTGTATGAGAAAAAGGCAGCACTACCCAAAGTAGGTGCTAGAGCAATCGGGTAGTTTGCAATTAATCCCATCAAAACACATCCAATAGCGGTTGCGATAGCAGTTACAGTAAAGGCAGCTCCTTTGTTAATTCCAGCTGCACTTAAAATATTAGGGTTAACAAATAAGATGTAGGAGAGACTGACAAAAGTAGTAAGAGCTGCAATAAACTCTTTTTTGACAGTGGTATGAGCATCTTGTAAATGAAAGACCTTGTTTAATGTCTGCATTTAAATATCCTCCGATTATAAATTAATAAAATTGATTAATTGTTACTAGTGTAGCACAGAATTTTTATGGGAGAAGAGAAAAAATTAAGTTTTTTTAATTTTCCAAACAAAAAGCGTTACACCCTCTAGGTATAACGCAGATTGATTAAATGTTAGGATGAAATTCACGGACATACTCTTGTAATTCCGCAATAGTAAAATATGGCATTTCATGAGTTTGGGCAAACTCTTTGAGATATGGGCGACGTCCCATGCTACCATCAGGTTTAATCATTTCGCAAATATATGCTACTTCAGGTTCGCCGGCTAAACGAGCAAGAGTTAAACCTGTTTCAGTATGACCATTTCGGTCTAAGACGCCGTGTTGCTTTGCACGTAATGGAAAAATATGACCAGGTTTATAGAAATCTTCTGCCTTTGAAGAAGGATCACTAAGTTTCTGGATAGTTAAAGCACGATCAGCCGCTGAAATACCAGTAGTGGTGTCCTTATAGTCAACACTAATAGTAAAAGCTGTTCCGTAAGGGTCAGTGTTATGTTGGTTCATTGGATATAAATCTAATTTATCCGCAATAGCAGGAGAAACGGGTGCACATAACAAGCCACGAGCATTCTTGATAATGAAATTAACATTATCTGCTGTCACCTTGGAACCTAAACCAATCATGTCTCCTTCTGCTTCGCGATCTTCATCATCAGCTACGATTACCAAACCGCCATTTTTTAACCATTCAAGTGCATTTTCAATTTTTTCTTTAATCATCTTTGACATTGACAAAATCTCCTTTAATTAAACTAACGAAACATTGTTAACAAGTGGGAAATTATGTAGTATCAAAGCATGAAATTACCATAAATTTAGCTAAATATAAAGTAAAGTAATATGGATCTCATCGCTCCTTAAAATAAAATTTACAATTATTATATTAACTATTTTAATTTTTATTGTCAATTTTTTATAGAAAAAAATGAGGAATTATCCTCATAAATTTCCTATTTAAAATTTAGTACCCACAAGAAGATGATGAAGATTACAAATAGTACCCACATCATTGGTGTGACTTCTTTATAGCGGCGGGCAGCTACCATCGAAATTGGATAAGTTATCATTCCCCAGGCAAGTCCATCAGAAATACTATAACTAAGTGGCATTCCGATTAAAATTAAAAATGCAGGAACAGCAATTTCTAATTTATTCCAATGAATATGAGCAGTATTTTGGGCCATTAATACACCGACAATAATTAATGCGGGAGCAGTTACTTGAACAGTAAAGACACTAAGAAGAGGACTAAAAATCATTGAAATCAAGAAAAAGATGGCAACGAAAACAGCGGTTAAACCAGAACGACCGCCAATTGCAATCCCAGCACTTGATTCAACGTAAGCTCCAACAGGAGAAGTTCCGAAAATTGATCCAAATAGCATTGCAGTAGAATCAGCAGCCAACGCTTTTCCCACACGAGGCATTTTATTATTTTTCATAAAACCAGCTTGTTGCGCTAACCCAATTAATGTTCCGGCTGTATCAAAGAAAGTAACTAATAGGAAGGTTAAAACAACTACCCACATTTGTAGAGTATTAATATCTTTTAAGTGAAAAATTGCTTGGCCAAAAGTTGGAGCTAAGCTTGGTGCCAAAGAAATAAATTTGTGAGGAAGTGAAATTTGTCCAGTGCATATTCCAAAAATTGAAGCACCAATCATTCCAATAAAAATTGCTCCTGGAACTCCTAAAATCATTAGGATAATTGTAATAAATAATCCAACAATTGTAATCCAAACAAGTGGGTTATGAAGAGAACCAAGCCCAACTAAAGTTGATTTATTAGCAACAATTAAGCCACCATTTTGAAAACCTAGAAAGGCAATAAAAAGACCAATACCTGAAGAAATTGCAAATTTTAAATCAGCTGGAATTGAATCGATAATTTTTTCGCGTAATTTAAAGAGGGTAATTAAAATGAAAATTATGGAAGCGACAAATACACTAGCTAAAGCTGTTTGCCAAGAAACGTGCATTCCAATACAAACCGTATAAGCAAAAAATGCGTTAATTCCCAGAGCTGGTGCTTCTCCAATAGGATAATTGGCAACGATTCCCATGATTGCAGTACCTAAGGCTGCTGAAAGAGCAGTAGCAGTAAATACGGCACCGGTATTCATGCCGCTTGCTCCTAAAACAGAGGGATTAACGAAAAGGATATAGGACATACTAATGAAAGTGGTGAGTCCTGCCAAAAACTCGGTTTGAATATTGGTCCCGAGGCTATCCAATTTAAAATATTGTTTTACGAAGTTCATCTTAACCTCCATTGTGAATGTTCGTGTTTAACAATTAAAAGCATTACTTTAATAGTGTATCAAGCAATTATATTCTTGTAAACCCGAATTATAAATAATACAGCCAAAAATAAAAAGCCCTAATTTTAGGACTTAAGCTTCAAGACTAATATTAGTAGATTTATCCCAATTTTCTGGCAATTTACCTACTTCTTTTAGTTTAGTTACAATTTGTGCTAAGACAATACTACGGTCATTATCATTTGCCATAAAATCGTATTTATCGCCATCAATAATCATCTTTGGAGAATAGTCGTAACGATCATACCAAGGTTCATAGTAACGTAATAAACGCTTGTAGTAGTCTTCCAAAGTTGGATCATAGCTGAGTTGTTCGTAATTACGACCACGTTTTTGAATTCGCTTGAGCATAGTGTCATAAGAAACTTTAATATGCACAAGTAAATCAGGATTTTTCTTTGGCATATGGTCTAATTCATTCATCATATTATTTAAAAGATCGTAATATGTGTCAACTTCTTCAGTGGTAGCTCGTCCAATGTCAGCATTCATTTGGAAAAAGAGTGCATCTTCATAGATTGAACGGTCAAGCACATTATTATCATCAGTTAGTGCTTTTTTGATACTTTGAAAGCGTGTATTTAGAAAGTAAACTTGAAGTAAAAAAGCATATTTTTTAGGATTTTCATAAAAGAGAGGAAGGACAGGATTGTCATCCACACTTTCATAAAAAGGCTTAGTTTCTAAATAGTCTGATAAAATTCCTGTTAAACTAGACTTTCCGGCTCCAATAGGCCCACTTAAAACAATAACTGTCATCACATTCCTTCTTTAATTCTTACAGATTACCCACTTCATTTAACTTCTGGTCAATAAGTGCAATAACTTCCTTGCGTGCGTTCTCATCAACTACAAAGTCATATTTATCTCCATCAATTTTCATTTTTGGAGAAGCATCATAGGCTTCGAACCATGGTTCATAGTATTGAATTAAACGGGCATAGTAGTTCTTCAATTCAGGATCAGTAGAGAGTTGTTCAAAAGAACGACCACGTTTTTGGATTCGTTTAAGCATTGTATCCAATGAAACGTGAATATAGATCAATAAATCTGGTTTTTTACTTGGATTACCTGGAGCATCAGCCATCATATTATGTAAAAGACTATTGTAGATATTAAACTCGGTTGGATCGGCCTTCCCACTGTCTACATTCATCTTGAAAAAGAGCGCATCTTCATAAATTGAGCGATCTGAAACATTATTAGGCTCTAAAATAGCTTCGTTAATTTGATCTAAACGGTGATTTAGAAGATAGATATTTAATAAAAAGGTATAATGTGCCATATCTTGATAGTAAAGAGGAAGAATGGGATTATTATCTACACCTTCATAAAAACCTTTACTTCCTAAATGCTCAGATAAAATACTGGTTAAACTGGATTTTCCGGCTCCAATAGGCCCGCTTAAAACAATAACTGGAATCACATTCTTTCTACAATATGTTGTTTGCTTTACCAGTTTAGAACAATATCTTGTGGTTGTGCAAGTGGTTTTTAAAAAATGTTCCACACAAAAAAGTCAAGCAGTAGCTTGGCTTTTTTTGAGAAATAAATCCTGTAAAAGCTTAATATCTCTAGATAGTAAAGTATTTAGGATTAATTTTTTTGGCAGCAATTTGATCGCAAATAATGGTGACATCTGGATGGTCTTGTAAAATTGAAGCAGGTACTTTTTCAATAACAGGACCTTCAACTAATGCCTTTAAAGCGTCTTGTTTTGAAGCACCGTAAGCTAAAAGTACAATTTTTTTCCCTTGCATAATTGATCTAATTCCCATGCAAATTGCTTGGCGTGGAACTTCTTTTTCATTGTTAAAAAATCTTGAATTTGCTTTGATCGTACTTTCTGCCAAAGTGACTTTATGAGTTAAACTTCCAAAAGGAGTACCGGGCTCATTAAAAGCGATGTGGCCATTGTGTCCAATCCCTAAAATTTGAATATCGATAGGATTTTCTTGAATAATTTGATTATAATTTTCTACTTCTTCATCAATATTCTTTGCTAAGCCATTTGGAATATAAGATTTTTTGAAAGGTTTTTGATCAAAAAGATGTTTTTGCATGAAGTAATGGTAGCTTTGGGGATTTTCAGGACTGATGCCATAATATTCGTCTAAATTGATACTAGTCATTTCACTAAAATCAAGGTCGCTATTGCACATATCACTATATAAGGAAATTGGGGAAGAACCTGTTGCTAAACCCAATACTTTAGCACCATTAGACATGCCATTTTTGATAATTTCAAAAGCTTTAGTGCCACCTTCAATATTATCTTTGGTAACAATAATTTTCATCATAATAATTACCCCTCTCTTATTGGTCTAGTCCATTATATAATTAACTGGTATAGACCGTCAAGAAAAGTCACTTAGCATTTTTTTGAATAAGGTAAGTACGTGCTTTTTGAATAGCAATCCAGCTAGAATAAGAGAGATTAGTAGAATGAATAAGGGTGACGCCATTATTTTTTAAATCATAATTTAGAAGCTGACGAGCAGGGAAGGCATTGTTGAAACTTTCTTCACTAACGTTTTCAATGGCCTGGGGAATATTTTTAATGACTGAGGTTAGAGTAAAATTAGAGGGCTGCCCACCTTTAGCTTGATATTTTCCAGCACTGCTTTGATCATTATCAACCCCAATTACCCAAACTTTTTGATTAACAGGTTGAGTCTGATTGATTGCCTTAGCCGCTGAAAAGACCCCTTGGCTATTTTGGCCGACGGCAGAAAAAATAATATCGGCTCCCTTTAAATAAATTTGTTGAGTTAAGTTTTGTGCTTGTTCTTTGTTAGGAGCAGAAGAAATCGTTTTTGCTAAAATTTTGGTTTTTACATGATAATATTTGGAATAATAATTAATGCCAGCTAAATATCCCTTTAGTAAAGAAGAAGCTGGTTGGCTTAAAATTCCGACAGTGTGCGTTTTACTAGAGCTTGCAGCCGCTACACCGGCTAAATACCCCATCTGCCAGCTATTGAAAGTAATGCTAGTGACGTTTGCAGCCGATTTAGCTTTACCATCGATTAAAACAAAATTATTGTGAGGATAAAGACTGGCAGTATCATCTACAGCATTTTTAAAACTAGCTCCTAAAGCAATAATAGTATGAAAGTTTTTTTGCGCTGCTTGGTCAATTAAGCTGTAGTCTTCTTTAGTGTAATTGGGACTAAAGATTTGATAGCCATTTTTTCCTGTACTTAAATGATGTTGCTGAGCGTAATTTTTAAGGCCTTCTTTACCGGCTTCAATATAGGGATTAGTTCCATCGTCAGGGGCGTTCGTTACTAGCGCAATGCTAGGATTAGCAGAATGATGAACAGTTTTGTGGTCAGAGTGTCTACACCCACCTAAAAAAAGTGAAAATGTAAATAAAGTAGTTAAGAATAGTTTTTTTAACATAAAAAATTCCTTTACATTGAGATTACCTAAATTTTAGCACTAAAAAAGACGGCATTAATGATATGAACCCCAAAATTCGGACAAGAATTTCGGGGTTTTAGTATGGCTAAATTAACAAAACAAGATAAAATTGATATTTATAATTATTGGAAAAAATATGGTAAGTCTTCTAGATGGCTGGGTAAACAATATGGTATAAGTTCAGGAAATATTAGATATATGCTTAAATTAATAGAACGCTATGGAACTAATATTTTAGATAGATCTAATACTACTTATACAGTTGAATTTAAAGAATCTGCTATTAAAAGAGTACTGCTTAACAATGAAATTGCTCATCAAGTATCTTTAGAGTTGGCGTTGCCTACTGAAAGCTTAATTCATAATTGGATTCGCAAATTTAAAGAAGATGGGTATAATGTCATTAATCATAAGAAAGGCAGACCATTATATGAAAAGCAAAGACCAACAAATCAAGGAACTTCAAAAACAACTAAGAGACCTGAAACAAGAGAACTTAAGACTTACTGTCGAAAACGAATTTGTAAAAAAATTAAGCGCCTTAGTTTCTCAAAGGAAAAACCAAAAGCCAAAGAAATAGCTCAGGTGGTTACTGAACTAAGGCATGAACTTCATGTAACCATAACTTTTATATTAAATACAATTAATTCTAATCCTGATTTACCTCATTTATCTAAAAGTAATTACTACTATGTTTTAAAGCATGATGATAAGGATTTAAAGAATCATCAGATTATGAAACGTATTAAAGAAATATTTGAGGAACATAAACATCGATATGGCTACAGGAGAATTACTGCTCAATTGCACATCGAAGGAATTAAAATTAATCATAAGAAAGTAAAACGCCTAATGAAAAGGATGCGTTTATTTGGTATTGCCATTAGACGTAAGCGAAAATATTCAAGTTATCAAGGAACCGTAGGTAAAATTAAACCAAATTTGATCTGTCGTAATTTTTTAGCTGTTTTACCAGATAGAAAATGGTACTCTGATATAACGGAATTCCATTTAAATGGAGAAAAGCTGTACCTTTCTCCAATCATGGATGGTTGCACGCATGAAATAATTTCTTACACTATTAGTCGTCATCCAGTCTTAGAACAAGTAATGAACATGCTTGAATTAGCTTATAAAGATCATCCTGCCTTAAATGGACTTATTTTTCATACTGATCAAGGTTGGCAATATCAACATCCAGCTTTTCAAAATTGGCTTAAAAATCATGGTATTGAACAATCAATGTCTAGAAAAGGAAATTCATTAGATGATGGGTTAATGGAAGGATTCTTTGGTATTTTAAAGCGAGAAATGTTTTATGGCTTTGAGAAAACATTTAAGAATTTAGATGAGCTTGAAGAAGCAATCAAAGAATATATTTATTACTACAATAATCAAAGAATTAAGAGCACAATAAAAAACCATACTCCGATCCAATATCGAAATATGGTTTTAAATCAAACAGCTTAATAATATGTCCTAGTTTTGAGGTTCATATCATAAAAGCCGTCTTTTTTATTCACTTCGAAGAGCAATGGCAGCATCTTTTTTAGCAGCTAATCGAGCAGGTAAGTGCCCACCAATCATAGTTAAAATAGTGGAAATAATTACTAAGATAAGTGCTTGCATTGGATCAAGTTGTGCCAAGTTGCTCATATCAGTAATTTTGTATAAAACAAAATTAATTGGGAAAGTACATAAGTAGGCAATAAAAATTCCCAGAATTCCGGAGAAGAGTCCTAGAATAAAAGTTTCGGCATCAAATACTCGGGTAATATCACGTTTACGTGCACCAAGAGCTTTTAAAATTCCGATTTCTTTAGTTCTTTCCAAAACAGATGTGTAAGTAAGAATTCCAATCATAATCATTGATGTAATCAAGGAAATTCCAGCAAAGGCTACTAAAACATCAGTAATACCTCCAATTAAGCCTCCAGTTAACTTGGTTACTGTACCAGACATATCGGTATAAAGAATCTGATTAGATTTAGTTTTTCCTTTATTCCATTGAGCTAGATAATCAAGAACTTTGTCCTTGTAATCAAATGAAGTTGGGTAAATTAAGATACCAGTTGGAAGGGTGCTCCCACCAAGAGTAGCTAAAAACTGCGTTTTAGCTGTACTGGTTAAAGGTTGATTTGTCATAACATTTTTAGAGCTTGCTTTTTGCGCCTTAACAATTGCAGAGTTTTGGTTTTCGTTAACTACTTCTTTACTCAAAGCATCGCTATAAGCAATTCCATTGTCTAAAAGTGCCATTTGAGAATTATTTTTTCCTTGAATAACTGCTGATAAAGTAATGGTTTTGCCAGAGTTATACATAGAAGAACTCGGACTCTTAGGAACAAAGTTTCCAGTAGGAAGTTCTTGATAGTAATTATTATTTGAAATTAGTTTAAATTTCTTCCCGATTAAGGACTTTAAATTGATTTTTTGACCATTTTTGACATTAATGCCGATATTTTTAAGGGCATTGATATTAGCTTGATTTTTATTATTTAGGACTAAAACTACTTGATTTTCTAAAGTTGGCCAGGTTCCAGCAAGAAGTTGATAGTTGGTTCTTAAAAAGTTTCCTTTTTTCTTATCCAAAGTGGTAGGGAAAACATTGGTGTTAATTCCCATAGTAGCCATTCCTTGAGTTTGGGCGTTGGCGAGAGAATTACCACTAGAATTATTATTTGAGAATTCAACTTGCTTAATTTTATTATTAGCTTTAGTTAAAAGATTTAATTGTGCTCCACGGATATAGGTAATGTTATTAGCATAAGTGGGATTAATTTTATTTACATAATCCACATATTTTTGAGTGATATGATTATTGTGTGTATTTTGTTCATTTGCAGGCTTAGTAGCTACTAAATATCCATTGTTTTTTTGGTTGGTATCAGAGTCTTTTTTGGTAGTGGGTGATAAATCATTTGCAACACTGGAAATAGAAATTGGAAATTGAGCCAATGTTTTGGTTTGGGTTTCATCAATTTGATGCTGAAAACCATGGGAAAGTGCCAAAACAATTGCAATTCCAATTATTCCAATACTAGAAGCAAAGGCCGTTAAAAAAGTTCGCCCTTTTTTGGTCATGATATTAGTGAAACTTAACTTTAAGGCATTCCAGTAAGACATTTTAGTTTTGATAAGTTTAAAAGTATCTTTGACCTTATGTTTAGGAGTAAAAGGATTAGAGTCGCTAAGGATTTTTCCGTCTTGGAAATGGACGATACGACTAGCGTATTCTTTTGCTAATTCAGGATTGTGAGTAACCATGATTACTAACTTATCTTTACTTAGCTCTTTAATAAGTTGCATGATACTTTCACTAGTTTTAGTATCTAATGCTCCTGTAGGTTCATCACAGAGTAAAATATCAGGGTCATTTGCAATTGCCCGGGCAATTGCAACACGCTGCATTTGTCCTCCAGAAAGTTGATTTGGCTTTTTGGCGAGATGGTCACCAAGTCCAACACGTTTTAAGGCTGCAATTGCTTTTTCATGTTGAGTTTTGCTGTCGACTCCTGAGAGCATCATTCCTAGTTCTACATTTTCTATGATGGAAAGATGGGGAATTAGATTATAATTTTGAAAAATAAAACCAACTGTATTATTACGATATGCATCCCAGTCGGTAGTGGTAAAGTTTTTGGTCGATTTACCGTTAATGATTATGTCACCACTATCATAACGATCTAATCCTCCAATAACATTTAATAAGGTAGTTTTCCCAGAGCCACTAGGTCCTAAAATAGCAACAAATTCGTGATTACGGAAGTTAATAGAGACATCATCTAGTGCATGGGTTGTAACGCCACCAATGTGATATGTCTTCATTAAATGTTCTAGCTGTAGCATAAAAGATCCTTTCTAACATAATAGTTATACCATTATAACTTATTTTATGTATCCGATTCCAGATAAAATAGCCAAGAGAACAAAAATTAAAGTAATAACTCCCATAATCACAAAATGACGTTGTTTGTGCATGACAAAGATGCCAACAAATTCTCGAATAATCGCATTTGGTAGATAGTATAAGCGTGTTGGCGCACCAACGCCATTAGCATGTAAATGCGCCTTTTTAGCATAGAGTCCAGCGCGAAAGAGGTGATAATTATTAGTAAAAAACTTTGCATGAAATTTTTTGCTACCAAAGTCTTTAATGGCAACTTCTTTAGAATAGAGCATATTTTCATAGGTATTTTTTGATCTATCTTCTAATAAAATGTCTTCAGCAGCAATTCCACGATTAATTGCATAGTCACGCATTGCACTGGCTTCTGAAATTTTTTCATCGCTTCCTTTTCCACCAGACATAATAAATTTAGGATGGGGATGTCCCTTATCGTATTGGGTGTATGAAAAAGCAATCGCACGATCAATTCGCGCTCCTAAAAGGCGAGATACTTTTTTACCATTTACTAAGCCTGCACCTAGCACAATTAAATAGTCTTGTTTGTAGTGACGGGGAACAAATTGATATAAGATCAAATTAATTAAAAAATTATACATTATAATTAACAAATAAAATGCTAAAACGACTATACCAGACAAGAGAATATTGACCCAGTCTGGCACATTCTTAAAGACATGGAGGCGAATTAAAATCCAGATTAGCATTAATCCAATTCCTGAAAATAGAGTTAATAAGTTAGGCAGGGTATGTGATTCATACTTCCAAACGAAATAAGCATTCCAAAGGAAAAATGCCCAAGAAAAAATTACTAAGATAAATATTAAAATAAACATCCCTAATACAATTAAGCCAAAGCTCCAAGTTAGAAAGGTGTTTTTTTGAGAAAATAAAAGCTTACCACACCAAAGAGCAAATGAAAGGACAAAGGCGGTAAAGAAAACTGCATTAATAGAACGACGAGGTTCTATTAGCCAGGAAATAATAAAAATTGCAAAAGTTAAATAAACTAAAAAAGTTAGTAGACTAACTTGATTATGTAAACTAAAATTAAGGATTCGGATTATCAACAAACTCACTCCATTTGTATATTTTCATTCTTTTCTTTATTATAAATTATAAGTAACTAGCTGGAATATTTTAAGAAAAGTGGTGTAAATCTGTGAAAAGTTTTTTACGATTTCTTGGAAATGTAGGAATTATCATTATTGCTTTTATTGGTTACAGTTTTATTCAATGGATGTATGTAATTCCGAATAAGACTGCTTTACCAATATGGAATGAGGTTGGAATAGGTATAATAACCGTTATGGCAATCTGGGCAATGTTTGCTTTGTATAAATACCAATTAAAACAAGAAAATAACTGGGATTTTAATGAAAAGCCTCACTGGAATGCTCAGAGAATTTTTATTGCAATTGGAATGTTTTTTTTGATGACGATTCTTCAAATCGCTTTTATTCAATTGTTTGCTAAGGGTGGAGTAACGTCACATAACCAGCAGGAATTAAATAAAATTTCAAGTTTAGCTAATCCGATTTATAATGTTTTATTAGTGATTGTTGCCCCAATCTGTGAGGAAATAATTTTTAGAGGGATGTTTTTCAATACATTTTTCCCGATCGAAAATAAATGGACTAAGGTTTTAGGTGTTTTAGCCAGTGGATTTGTTTTTGGGTTTATGCATGATCCAACTTTTTCAAAATTTATCTATTTATACTGGATGATGGGTTCAATACTTGCGTGGACTTATGTTTTAACAAAAGATTTAAGATATTCAATTATTGCTCACATGTTAAATAATTTATTACCCTTCTTATAATAAAAAGCTCCCAATGGGGAGCTTTTTATTTAGAAAGATTTTTGAGGTAGTGATTTAAAATGAAAGGCGATAATACTGTAGTAACGATAATAACTAAAATTAAGCTAGAATAAATATCTTCTGGAAATAGATGGTGAGTAATTCCAATTTGTGCCACTATTAATGCAACTTCTCCGCGGGAAATCATTCCAGCCCCCACAATATTAGCATCGTTTTTACTAAATCCAAATATTTCGCTACTGTATTTTCCGGCCCAAAATTTAGAAACTAAGGCTAGAATAGTCATTATAATGATGAACCAAATATCTTTGATAAAACTTGCAAAAGTCATGCTTAAACCAATATCTGCAAAAAATACGGGAATGAAAATTGCATAGCCAATTGCTGAAACAGAGGAATTAACTTCTTGGTATTGTGGTGTTTGTCGAATAGCTAGCCCTCCAAAAAAAGCACCTACCACTGCACTTAAACCGACAAAATCTGCTGCCCAAGCCATTGTAAGGGCTAAGACAAGTGAAGCAATGACAACAGCATAATTTACTTCAAGTTTTTCTGCGGCCCTCATAAAATACGGTGCGATAAACTTATAAATCAACCATACTGCGCCAAAATAGATAACCTCAATTAAAAGATTTAAAAAGAAGATATTGGTTAAACCACTTTTTCCTCCTTCATGACTAAAGGTGGTAAATAAACTTAAGACAACAACAGCTAGAATGTCATCAACAACTGCAGCGCCTAAAATTGCACTTCCTGCACGAGTATGAAGTTGATTGGCATCTTTTAAAACTTCAACTGAAATTGAAACACTAGTAGCTGCAAACACAATTCCGATAAATAGAGCTTCTAAAAATTTCATACCAAATAGTAAAGAGGCAGTTCCCATAAAGATAACTGGTAAGATCACACCAATTCCAGCTACTGTGAAGCTAAGATTAAAATATTTTTTTAAAAGATCTAAATCACTTTCAAGGCCTGCTAGAAACATCAATAAAATTACGCCAAATTCAGAAAATAGAGAAATAATATTTCCTGGGTGAACCCAAGATAAAATTGCAGGTCCTAAAATAATTCCTGATAAAAGTTGGCCAATAACAGGAGGTAGGTTAAAGCGGGCAAAAAGCTGTCCCAATAAGGTAGTAACAATCAAAATAATAATTAACTCGCCTAAAAAATGCATAAATTCCTCGATTCTTTAAAAGAAAAAGTTTCAAGATTAATCTTGAAACTTTTAGATAAGTCTATAAAAATTCTAGCCAATGTTTTTATTGGATGCAACTTAATTCTTTTTAGGTAATCCAGTTTGTGCAGGATTAGTTGGCTTAGTTTTAGCAAGTAAAGCTAATAAAATAGTAATTAAATCAACTACTTCTTGGATAATTGCACCCCAAATAGCTGGAATGATACCGGTAAAGGCAATAAGTTCAATTAAGATTACCACACAGATAGCAGTAATAATATCGATATGTGCTACTTTCATAGTGTGTTTAGAAATTGCAACGGCATCGTTAATTTTTGAAAGATCATTGACCATTACGACCATATCAGCACTTTCGCTAGCAGCGGTGGCACCTTGGGCTCCCATAGCAATTCCGACATCAGCAGCCATTAAGCTTGGAGCATCATTGACACCATCACCAA
Organism: Lactobacillus sp. PV012; assembly: GCF_014522325.1. Lineage (NCBI taxonomy): Bacteria > Bacillati > Bacillota > Bacilli > Lactobacillales > Lactobacillaceae > Lactobacillus > Lactobacillus sp. PV012. The sequence continues at coordinate 15,964 of NZ_CP041983.1, read as the reverse complement.
CCATTGCAACAGGACGTAAGTCTTTTGGTACATCCTTGATAGCTTGGATTTTTTGAGCTGGAAGAAGGTCAGCCTTAACATCTGTTATGCCAGCTTCTTTGGCAATTTTATCAGCTACGCTCTTACGGTCACCAGTAAGCATCATGATTAATTTGATTCCTTGACGACGTAAACGCGCAATCGTAGAAGCGGTTTCTGGACGAATTTGATCTTGGAAGGTAATGTAGCCAGCAAACTTATTATTTACAGAAACGTAAATTGCAGTAGAAGTAACGTCTATTTTTTTGTGGTCAGGGGCAACAAAAGAAAGTTTCCCTACTTTGACTTCTTTACCATCTATAATTCCACTTACTCCTTGAGCAGTAGTTTCTTTGATATTAGTTACTGGCTTCAATGCTTCTTTTCCAGTGCTATTAACCAATGAGGTGGCAATAATATGACTAGATTGTTGCTCAACACTCGCTGCTAAGGATTGGAGCTCTTTTTTAGTAAGGTCACTATCAGCAGCCACATTAACTTGATCAATAACTAATTTGTTTTGAGTTAAAGTTCCTGTTTTATCAAAAGCAAAAGTTAAAGTCCGAGACAGCTTTTCAAGAGTGGTACCGTTTTTTATAATAATATGATTACGTGACATTGAACTCATTCCAGAAACTAAAGCTACTGGTGCAGCAATAATTAAAGGACATGGAGAAGCAACTACCATAACTTGAGCAAAACGTAAAAAGTGATGTTGCCAGTCAAGTCCAGGATTAGTTACAGCAGAGGTAATCCAAGCAGCAATCCCAATAATTAAAGAAATGATTGTAAAAGGTACAGCATAGCGATCAGCCATTTTAACAAATTTAGCAGGTTTAGCTTGAGCAGATTTTACTAAAGCAACAATAGATTGGTACTCAGAATCTTTAGCTAAAGTAGTAACTTTCATTTCGACAGCACTGTCACCATTGATTGAGCCAGACATAAGTTTATCACCTACACCTTTATCGACAGGGACAGATTCACCAGTTAGGGATGATTGATCAAAGCTAGAAGATCCTTTGATAATTTCACCATCAACAGGAACTTGATTACCAGGTTTGATTAAAACAATATCACCAACTTTTAAGTCGTCTACATTTACATTCTCAATTTTGCCGTTAACCAATTTATGAGCAAGTTGAGGAGTATTATCTAACAAAGCGCGTAATTCACGATCAGCTTGACCTGTTGCATAATCTTCTAAGGAGTCACCACCGGTAAGCATAATTAAAATCATCCATGCAGCCCAGTAGTCTCCCACGATCATTGTAGATAAAGTGGCAATAATAGCTAAAACATCGACACCCCAGTTTCCTTTTTCTAAGGTATGAATCATTTCGATCGCCATGGTAATTACCATAAAAATACCGAAGATATCAATTAAAATTTCAGAAATAGGAAAACCAGCAATTGTTGGTTTATGGAGTAAAAAGTCTAGAATTAATCCAATTATCCCAATGCCCAGAACGGTAAAAAATTTCCATTGTCGTTTAAGCATATGTGTCCTCCAAAATTAATATATCAAATAAAACATTACTCAATTATTATATCATTTATTATATAAAACAAAAAAAGACCACGAAGTTCGTGGTCTTAAAATAAGGAATAAATGTGGTTAACTCTATTAAGAAAGAGTTAACAATATGTTCAATCTACTTGGAGGAGTAAGAATGAAAATAAAAAAGTTGGATGTTAATGCTAATAGCTTTGAGGTTTCCCTCTTGCTATGGTTTATATATTAGAGAGAAATTGTGAAGAAAGTGTGATGAAATGTTATAAAAAAATTGAAGAAAGGTTTTTGAAAAATAAAAAAGACTCACAGTGGGAAGATGTGAGTCTTTAGGAATAAATGTGGTCAACTCTGATTAAGAAAGAGCTGACAATATGTTCAATCTACTTGGAGGAGTAAGAATGAAAATAAAAAAGTTGGATGTTAATGCTAATAGCTTTGAGGTTTCCCTCTTGCTATGGTTTATATATTAGAGAGAAATTATGAAGAAAGTGTGACGTTTTTTCATAGAAATTATAAATATTGATAAAAGCAACAGATTAAACCTAAAAGTATTTTTTAAGAGAAAATAATGATTTTAAACCCAAAGAAAAACCTCGTAAATGAATTTCACGAGGTTTTAGGGATAATATGATTAGCCGAAAAGGCAATGTGTTTAATTTACTTGGAGGAGTAAAAATGAAAATAAAAGTTTGGATATTAATGCTAATAGCTTTGAGGTTTCCCCTCTTGCTATGGTTTATATATTAGAGAGAAAATATGATGAATTTATGATTAATTTTTACAGAAAATGTAAAGGTAGTTTATAATTTTCATAAGAAAATTAATTCCTGGGAAATATTCACTTGGGAAATTTAAAAAGAAGAATTTTTTCGTATTGTATTAAAGAAGGAGGTGGGAAAAATGAAAAAAGTCATTAGAATCTTATTTTTCCTATCATTGATCGTAATTACAGGAATAGGTAGTTATTTTATTGTAAATAAAGTTTATCGCCATCATCAAAATCAAAAAGCTTTTTCGAGTGCGCCAGCTTTAGTAAGTGCTAAAGACGGAACGAGTATAAGTGCAACACGCTATAATTTGGAATATTTTAAGAAGCAACTTAGTAAAAAGTACCCTAAACTTTATCAAGCTGTCTACACTACCCCGAAGACCTCCTATCGAGGCGCAGATGTTGTGATTCCTGGTGTTAAAAAAACAATAAGCTATGATTATGAAAAAAATAAAGATACTTCTTCTTTCTATATGACTCCCCAAGGAGTAACGATTGCTGGAAACTATATTTTAATTACAGCATATGATGCAAAACATACCCATGCTTCAGTAATCTATGTATTAAATAAGAAAGGAAAATATCTTAAGCGAATTATTGTAGCCGGTAAACCCCACTTAGGTGGAATTACTTATGATCCAATTGCCAAAAATATTTGGTTAACAGGAACAAGCCAAGGACAGGCTGCTTTAATGTCTATTCCTCTTAAAAGAATCGAAGATTATAATTATCAAAAAAGTCACCAGCCGATTACTTATGACCATGAAATAACGCTACCAACTATTGAACGTGCATCTGCAGTAACTTATGATGATAATCAACTGTTTGTAGGATTTTTTAGTAAAGATGAAAAGGGAAGAATTGTTGCTTATCCAATAAGTAGAATAGGATATTTTAAAGATACTATTACTAGTGATCAAATCAAAGCAGTAACAGGACAAAGTACATGGGCTTCTGGGGCCGGAAGTGCAGCAATGGATAGTCAGATTCAGGGAATAGCAATTTATAAGGATTGGATTATTTTAAGTCAATCTTATGGGAGTAAAGACTCTAAGCTTTATTTTTTCCCGGCATCGGCGATTGATAACTTAGATGAAGATAGAGCTGATAAGGTTGTTACATTACCGCCATATTTAGAACAAATCTCTGTTTATAAAGGACAATTATTGTTATTGTTTGAATCTTCTTCAAGAGAATACGCTCGTGATGATATTATGATAGTAGATAGAATTTTGTCAGCAAATATTAACGCTTTATTAGGGAGTTAACATGATAAAAAACAAAACAAGTTTCTGGATAAAGGTAGCTGGGTGGAGTGGCTTAATTGCAGCTGCAGTGATGCTTCAGCTTTATAATATGAGTCATGCAGGATTATTTTTAATTACCCTGGCAATAGTGGTGGTTTTTTCAGCATATCTTTTGGCCACTGCTAATACTAGTCGCTGGCAAAATCCAAGTTGGATTATAAAAGTAACTATTTTTTCACTTTTCTTCGTTTCACTTTTACCAACTATCTTTTTATTTATTGCCTATTTAAATGCAAGAGATAATAAGAGAGGGCGTTAAATAAGATTTTTTTTGTTATAATGTTTATATTAAGACAGGGAGCCTTTCTCTCAAAGAAAAGGTGTTGTAAAATTAAAAAGATTATGAGGTGTGAGAATGGCAGCAAAAACTGAACACCAAAATTCTAGAGCTAAGGAAATAGGAATATTTATTGGAAAAACAATTTTTTATTTTGCTATTTTGTTAGTTTTAGTTTATCTCTACTCTTATAGTGGAATTGGTAGCGCAAGCTTCATTTATAAAGATTTTTAATTGAAAGGATCGCATTAAATGATTAAAGATGTAATCAAAACGATCGATGAAATTGCTATAAAAGATCCAAATAGAATTGTTTATGACTATTTAGGTGAGACAAATACTTATGGTGATTTAAAAAAGAGATCAGATGCTTATGCAGCTAAATTGAAAAAGATGAATATTCCTGAAAAAGCACCAGTTATGATTTGGGGTGGTCAAAACTTCGAAATGATTGCGAGCTTTTTAGGAGCTGTTAAGGCTGGACATGCTTATATTCCAATCGCTAGTTACTCAAACAGTGAACGTTTAACTATGATTCAGGAGGTATCTCAAGCACCTTTGGTAATTGCTGTTGATGAGTTACCAATTGAAATGAAGAATATTGAAGTATTAAATGCATCAGAAGTTGAAGATGGTGATTTTAATATTGCTGAAGATAATTATGTAAGTGGGGATGATAATTTCTATATTATCTTTACTTCTGGAACTACCGGAAAGCCAAAGGGTGTTCAAATCAGCCATAATAACTTATTAAGCTTTGTAAATTGGGAGTTAGAAGATTTTAATTTACCTGAACATCCTAGCTTTTTAGCTCAAGCCCCTTATTCTTTTGATCTATCAGTAATGAGTTTGTATCCCGCTTTAACTTCAGGAGGAAAGCTTGTCGTTTTACCTCATGATGTAACGCAAAATCTGGGTCAACTGTTTAAAACTATGCCTAATTTAGACTTTAATGTTTGGGTTTCAACACCATCATTTGCTGAAATGAGTTTTTTAGATCCTACTTTTAATGGTGAGCATCACAAGAATTTAACTCATTTCTTATTCTGTGGGGAAGAATTAAGTCACAAAACTGCTCAAGTATTAAAGAATAAATTCCCTGATAGTCATATTTATAATACTTATGGTCCAACTGAAACTACAGTGGCTGTAACTAGTGTTGAAATTGATAATGATATCTTAAATAAGTATGATCGTTTACCAATTGGAGTGGCTAAAAAAGATACAAAGGTTACAATTGATACTTCAAAGGGTGAAGATAAAGATAATAAACAAGGAGAAGTATTGATTCAAGGGCCAAGTGTATCTAAGGGATATTTAAATAATCCTGAAAAAACTGAAGCCGCATTTTTCAAAAATCCAAATGATCAATATAGTACCTACCGTACTGGAGATTTAGGATTTTTAGACGGAGATATGCTCTTTTATCGAGGAAGAATTGATTTCCAAGTAAAATTTAATGGCTATAGAATTGAACTAGAAGAAATTAATTTCTATCTTGCTAAAAATCCATTGGTACGCTATGGCGTAGTTGCACCACGATATAACAAAGACCATAAAGTGCAACAATTAGTTGCAGTGGTGGAATTAGCGGAAGGCGTGAGAGAAAAGTATAGCGATGCTGAATTGACTAAAAAGTTACGTGAAGATTTAAGCCGAGATATTATGCCATATATGCTTCCTCAAAGATTTATTTACCGAGAAAATATGCCAATTTCGCAAAATGGTAAGGTAGATATCAAACAGGTAATCAAGGAGGTAAATAACGCGTGATCAATATGCAACCATACAGCAATCCGCGTTACTTTATAATTCTTTTTGTGGCGTTACTACCTTTAATAATTGGGTTGTATTTTGGACGACGCTTTAAGATTTATGAAGCTCTGGTATCATTGCTGTTTTTGGTATTAATGTTTGATGGAACAGATGCAATTCAAGGGTATCAATTGATTGGCTATATTGCATTTCAATTCTTGTTAACTTTTGCTTATGAACGTTATATCAGATCTGGACGAAATAAAAGTTGGGTCTTTTATGTAGTCATCATTTTAGCAATTTTGCCATTGGTAGTAGTAAAAATTGCGCCCCATGTTAATAATCCAGTTGCGGATCTAATTGGATTTTTTGGGATTTCATATATAACTTTTAAAACGGTTGAAGTGTTGATGGAATTAAGAGATAAGGCAATAGAAAAAGTTGATCCTGTAACTTATGCCCGTTTTCTGTTGTTTTTCCCAACGATTTCTTCAGGACCTATTGATCGTTATAAAAGATTTGCAAATGATTGTAATGGAGCGCCTGATCGGCAAGAGTATATTGAGCAGATGCGTTTAGGGACTAGATATATTTTCCAAGGCTTTTTATATAAATTTATCATTGGATATGTATTTGGTACGCTTTGGCTTCCTCAATTAGCAAAGATGTCAATCCATATGGGACAAGGACCTTTAAAACTTTCTTGGGCTTTAGTAGGTTATATGTACTGCTATAGTATGTATTTATTCTTTGACTTTGCAGGTTATTCACTCTTTGCGGTAGGAACATCATATTTCATGGGAATTAAGACACCAATGAACTTTAATAAGCCATTTATTTCTAAGAATATTAAAGATTTTTGGAATCGTTGGCATATTACCCTATCATTTTGGTTCCGTGACTTCATTTTCATGAGATTTACTTTCTTTGCAATGAAGAAAAAACTTGTTAAAAATCGAAAAGACTTGTCACGTTTATCATATTTTATTGATTTCCTAGTTATGGGATTTTGGCATGGTTTAACGTGGTATTATATTGTATATGGGATTTATCATGCTTTTGCGATTATTTTTAATGATAATTGGCTTGTATTTAAGAGAAAGCATAAAGACAAAATTCCATCTAATAAGTTTACAAAATGGTTTGCGATTTTCTTAACTTTCAATGTAGTATGTTTCAGTTTCTTGATTTTTTCAGGATTTTTAAGTACTCTTTGGTTTGGTTGGAAATAGATAGTGAAAGGAATTTAAATTATGGATACTAAAGAAGCTGTATTAAATGTATTAAATGAATTAACTGGTGAAGATTTTACTGATCGTATGGATGAAGATTTATTCGAAACAGGTTTAATGGATTCAATGGCAGTAGTACAAATGTTACTTGAATTACAACAACTTATCGGAATTACTCCTCCAGTATCTGAATTTGTACGTGAAGAATGGGAAACTCCTACAAAAATTGTAGAAAAGGTAGAAAGCTTAAGAAATGAGTAATAAACGAAAGCTGTGGCAAATTTTTGGCCCAGTTATCTGTGCTTTTATTCTATTATTCGTGGTTTTTATAATTCCATGGAATAGAAAAGTTTCAGATGGTGTTTTATTCAAAGCATCTGTCTCCCAATCTCAAAACGTATTTAAGGGAGAAAATATTAAACGGGCGGCTTTTGAAAAAGAGTACGTTCCTTTTTATGGTTCAAGTGAGCTTTCTCGAATGGATCCTTTACATCCAAGTGTTTTAGCTTATAAATATCATCGTTCATATCAGCCCTTTTTATTAGGGGGACCTGGTAGTCAATCCTTGACACATTTTATGAATCTTCAAGAGACTAAGAAACAACTTGCTGGTAAAAAAGCAGTGTTTATTATCTCTCCTCAATGGTTTGTAAAAGAAGGGCAAGATCCAGCTGCTTTTGGAATGTATTTTTCACAATTACAAGCTATTGATTGGATTTTGAGTGCTAAAGATAGTGTTGCGACACGCTATGCTGCTAAACGATTACTTAAGATGCCTTCAGCAACTTCAAGTGAGTCGACTAAAGCAGCACTAAAAGATCTAGCAGATGGAAAGAAAATTTCCAATTGGCAAAGATCATGGCTTCAAATGCGTCAAAGAACCCTTTCTAATCAGGATGATTTTTTTACTACTTTTGATATGAAGAATAATATTCCGAAATTGCAAAGTGGTGCGCACAAACTTCCTGGGACATATGCATATGATAATTTGCGTCAATTCGCTAATAATCAAGGAGCACAGGGTACAACAAACAATTCATTTAATATCTCTAATAATTTCTTTAAAAAGAGATTATTGAAGAATGGATTAAAGGGTCTAAAAGACTCTCAAAAGAATTTTGACTATACCCGTTCCCCAGAATTTGGCGATTTTGAGTTAGTTTTAAATGAATTTGCGCAAGAACATGTAAATGTATTATTTGTAATTCCACCAGTAAATAGTAAGTGGGCAAAATATACAGGTCTATCTGAAAAGATGTACCAACGTTCTGTAAATAAAATTAAAGCGCAACTTTTAACTCAAGGTTTTACCCATGTAGCTGATTTGTCGAAGGATGGTGACAAAGAATACTTCATGGAAGATACTATTCACTTAGGTTGGAATGGATGGCTTACGATGGATAAGTATGTACAGTCATTTATGAAACTTAAGAATACGCCAATTAACTATCAGCTGAATAACTATTATTTCTCTGAAGCTTGGGCAAAAAAGCCAGATGCAAAAATTAGCAAGTCAGTTGAAGAAAAAGCAGCTGAAATTAACCGAATGCAAAATTTGATGAATCAGCAGGGCTTACAAGGGACAGTAACTGAAGTAAAAAATAATAAGGTAAGGGTCTCTTATGCAACTGGTTGGGCAAATAAGAAGAAAAACTTAGTTAATACTGAGAAAACTAGTTATTTAATCGATTCTGTTCAAAAGGCTATGACTGCTACAATGGTTATGCGTCAAGTTGAAAAGGGTAACCTGAAGTTGACAGATAAGTTGGCCAAATTTTACCCTAATATTGATCAAGCTAATCGGATTACCATTCAACAGTTGCTTGAAATGACAAGTGGGCTTACTACACCAAATAAAGCACCATTAGGAAGTCCGAAGTTTGAAAATGATCAAGCGGGTATCGAATATGATATTGACCATTTGATTAGTTTTAAGGATAATTTGTATGGTAAAAGATATTATTCTTCAATTAACTATGTACTTTTATCTGGAATTTTAGAGAAAGTAACTCACCAATCCTACGAAAGTTTATTTAATGAAACTTTTGTAAAGAAATTGAAGCTAGAAAATACTGCATTTATTTGGAATAAAAAATCGAAGTTGCAGAAGGTACATTTAGCGCAATCTTATAGATACGCTAATAAAAATAAAACTTCTGAAGTTCCGATTACTTTGAATTTAAATGAGCTCCATGGAGAACTTGGGGCAGGATCAGTGGTAATGTCGACATCAGATTTATACAAAACTGAGAAAGCCATTACAGATGGAACTTTACTGTCTAAAAACTCAATGAAAATTCTTTTTAGAGGTAAAGCACCAGCCTACTATGGTGGTGGATTCTATAATAATCCGGCGGGCTTTCGAGCTGCAAATGGGGCAGGAGTTGGCTATCATGCATTTGTAAGAATTTCTAATAACGGAAAAAATGCTGTGATCATTCAAACAAACCATCCAATAAAGAGCTTTAAGCAGACAAAAGTCCAAATGGATAAATTAATAAGTGAATTAATAAAATAAAGTACCGTATTACTTCTATTTGAAGTCTAGTATTGAATTTTGAGTAAATAAAAAGTTTAGAAATTAGGAGAAACAAAACTCCTAGTCTCTAAACTTTTTTCTTTTGGATAATTCATTTGTAAAGAAAAAGATAATGCCTGAAATTAGAACGATACCTGTACAAAAAATAAAGAGAGTTAAGAATGAAGAGAAATCAATCACTAGAGCTCCAATTAAGGGACCAAGGGCTCTTCCCGCAGAAACTACTACTTGGATAATTCCTTGATATTTCCCTTTGTTTTCTTCACTAGCAAAATTGTTAATGAAAGTAGAAACTGCTGGAAAAGCAAAAACTTCTCCTGTAGTTAACAAAGCCATAGCTAAGAGAAAACGAGCATAATGAGTGGCCCCAATTAGAAGTAGGAAAGCTAGGGCAAACAAGGTAAAACCAAAATATAGTCTTCCATTGATATGATCAGTAAGCCAGCTATCAAAATAGGTAAGAATGGGTTGCAAAGTTACAATTAAAATAGCATTTAAAGTCCATAGAAAACTATATAGGGTAACGGACATGTGCAAACTTAACATATAAGAAGAAATATTAGAATTCCACTGTTCGTAAGCAATCCAGGCTGCTAATACACAGAAAAGTAAACTAGCAATAATTTTTAAATGAGGATTGCTTGTCACGTTCTCTTCCGAAATTTTCATGTGGTTTGTATCTTTTGGTCGCTGATTAAGATGGCGATATTTTACTAAAACAACAATGTTGAAAAATAGAAACATCATAAATGCAAGAATAAATATATAGACAATTCCAAATGGTAAAATAAAACCAACCATTAATGAGCCAAATACAAGACCTAAATTTTGAGTAAAATATAAAATATTGAAAATATAAGAGGGGGCTTTGCTTTTTATTAACGTGGCGGTTGAATTAAGGCCAGTAACGATAATTCCATTCCCAATACCTAAGGTCAAAAGCCAAACCACATAAGCGGGCCAACCATGAAAGAAAATTAACATTAGGGTAGAAAAGGTGGCGATACTTACTCCTAGTAAAATGGTTTGATAAGGGAACCATTTATCAAAAAGGTAACCACCTAGTGCATTCCCCAGCATGGTAAAAATAGAGTTTAAGAAAAGCACAACTCCTGCTATGGTTAGACTTTCGTGGAGATAATTGTGAATATAAATAGTGGTTAGCGGCCAAATAAAACTAATACCAGTGTTAACAATAAGTGAACCAAGGAAAAGCCAAATTGTGTTAATAGGATCAGATTTTGCTCTTTTTAACATTATTTCAACCTTCCATTTCTATAATTAGTCTTGAAGCCAGCTATCGCCAAAATTACGCATTAATTCACTAGTGTTAAAGCTAGTAGAATCAGAAGCTTCAGCAATAATTTTTTGAAAATCATTTTTTGAAATATTTTTATGTAAAAATTCATTAATTAGGTCGTTAAGCAATATTTCAGGATCTTTGTTTTCTTGTTCGCAATAAAAAGAAAGTAATGCCCGACTTTCATTACTCAATTTAAGATGTGATTTAATCATATTAGTCCTCCTTTTAGTTAACTTCTTATATTATACCAGTCTTAATTGCTAAAAATTAGAGGAAAGACGGTCAGTTAATTTGATGAGATTGAATGACGAGAAGGAAAGGAATAGTATAGTAAATATAACTTAGTTAAGGGAGAAAATTAATTAGATGCCAAAGAGTAATATTTATACCATATTTTTGTGGTTCCGCCGACGTCCTTTTTTTAGAGTGTCTGAGAGAACTTTAACCATGTTGATGCCTTTAGCAGTTATTGGAAGTGTATCACAGTTTTTATGGAGAAGTGTATTTTCGCCGGATAGTCTAATCTCAAATATATTATATTTTGACAATTGGTTACCTGATCAAATTTTTAATGGTGCTTGGTATGCTACGCAAGGATTAACAAATGTTATTTTTAATCTATTTGGAATATTTGTAGCGTATTTTGCTGCTAAGTATACTGCGCAATTTTATAATAAAGATGAACAAATGGCTGGACTTTCAGGGATGATTGGACTTTTACTGTGTGCTTATCGGTATCGCAATGTGAATAATTCAGTTTTTACGTTTAATTGGCGTTTTTTAAATATTGACAGCTTTTTGTTGGCACTCTTGATAGGGTTTGGCACGGGACAAATTTTTCGTTGGTTGGGCAAAAATGTTACTCATCCTTCAATAAATAATTCCCCTCATATTCAGGAAAGAGCGATTGCATCCTTCAAGCCACTTTTGGTAACTTGGGCAATTGGTCTAGTATTAGGAATTGTGGCTAATTTTGTTGGCTTAAGATTAGTGGCTACTCACTTATACGAATACTTTCAAAATCAAGGGCAAAATAATTTAAATATTTTTGCTTATATTCCTTTAATCGGATTAGCACTTTTTTTAAATTGGTTAGGAATTGGTCAACCGTTGACAGGGTTAACAGATGCGGGAATAAGTGGCATGGGAACAGCTAACATTAGTTACGCGTTGCAACATGGCTCAAGCTGGAATGTGCCAAATAAATTTTTGGGGTCTGAAATTTATAAATCTTATGGACAATTTGGCGGCAATGGTATTTTGCTGGCTTTGTTGATAGTAATTTTATTATTTGTTAAAAAGAAAAATGTTGTTAGGATTAGTCGTTGGACTTTTATTCCAACCTTATTTGGTTCAAATGCAGGTGCTTTAATTGGGATTCCAGTGATTTTAAATCCACTTTTTGTATTACCCTATGTCTTTCTTCCTATTATGAATATGCTTTTAGCAGCAGGAGCAATCGCTCTCCATTTAGTGCCTGCTTCTGCTTATGCGATACTAACAGGGACTCCTGGTCTTATCAAAGGCTTTATCGCTACTAATGGAAGCTGGCAGGCTTTATTAGTGGCTTTAGTGATTTTTGCAGTCGATATTCTTCTTTATATTCCAATTGTGAAGATGGCTAATAAGATTGAAAGTAAAGTTGATGAATTAAATACTAGAGAGGAAAGAAAAAATGTTGAAAAAAGTGAAGAAAAATAAATTATTTTTAATATTGATCTTTTTTCTTTTAGCAGTATTAATGATTCCAACATATTTTTGGACAAAAAATTCTAATAAAGATTTAGCTGAGCGAAAAAAATCTCAGCTTTCTCCTGTTATTATGGTACCAGGTTCAAGTGCAACAACAGAAAGATTTAATGAATTAGTTTCTACTTTAAATAAAGATACTGTGGAAAAACATAGTGTTTTAAAAATAAAGGTAGATACTGATGGACAATTAGTTTATAGCGGAAAAATTAGCAAAGGTGATAATGAACCATTTATTATTATTGGATTTGAAAATAATAAGGATGGATACAGTAATATAAAAAAACAAGCTTCGTGGCTTAACATAGCCTTTCAAAGCTTAAGTAAGCAGTATACCTTTAATAACTTTAAAGCTTTTGGACATTCTAATGGAGGATTAATTTGGACTTACTGGCTAGAACATTACTATTCTGATTATTCGAGTGAAATTAAAATTAAAGAGTTAATGACGGTAGGGACACCGTTTAATTTTAATGAAACAAGTATTAGTCATAAAACTCAGATGTTAGAAGATTTTATTAAAAATAAAAGTAAAATCCCCTCTAGCCTAAATGTGTATTCTGTTTCTGGAGGGGAAAATTATGAGTCAGATGGTCTAGTACCAGAGAATAGCGTAGAAGCTGGAAAATACATTTTTCAAAATCAAGTTAACCACTATACTACAATGACCGTCACTGGAGAAGATGCTCAACATTCTTCTTTGCCTCAAAATAAACAAGTGGTGCAGTTGATTGAACAATATCTATTAAAGGCAGTACAAAAAGGAAATAATGGCCCACAAAGAAATAGTAATAAGAAAGATAAAAATTAATGTTTCATATGAAACATTAATTTTTAGGCCATAGAGGGATGAAAATATCCCTCTATTTTTTTATTGATAAAACAATACATATTATTTGGCATTAAAGAAATAAGCGCATATAATTAGATTATGAAAGATTAGCACTTAGGTATAAGTAGGTGCTAAGTTCTTTATTATTTATTTAATGAGGAGTGGACATACTATGGCATACTTTGATAATGGTAGTTACAACTTTGACGACATTTTTAATGACTTCTTCAACGATGGGAATGGCAGAAGAATGTCAGGTGGTCAACCAATGGGCTTTAGCTCAGGCCAAATGCCTCAACAAGGTGTAACTCAACAAGCACAACAAGGGAAAAAAGAAAAAGAAATTGGAATTGATTTAACTGAACAAGCTAAAAAAGGAAAGTATGATCCAGTTATCGGACGTACAGCAGTTATTGATCAAGTTATTGAAATTTTAAGTAGACGTAAAAAGAATAACCCAGTTTTAACTGGTCCTGCTGGTGTTGGTAAAACTTCTGTTGTTGAAGGATTAGCTCAACGGATTGTAGATGGAGATGTGCCTGAAAAATTAAAGAAAGCACATATTATTGAATTAAACATTAATGAGTTAGTTGCTGGAACTTCATTACGTGGATCTTTTGAAGAAAAATTGAAGAAAATTATTGATAAAGCTAAAGGCGATAAGAATGTTATTCTTTTCATCGATGAATTACACAATATAGTAGGTGCTGGATCAACAGATTCAGAAAATAATTCAGGTGACGCTGCAAACATCTTAAAGCCCGCTTTAGCAAGTGGCGAAATTCGCGTTATTGGTGCTACAACTACTAGCGAATATCAACAAATTGAAAAAGATCCAGCTTTAGCTCGTAGATTCCAACCAGTTCAAGTTCCTGAACCAACTATTGAAGATGCTATTAAGATTTTGGAAGGATTAGCTCCAAAATATGAAAAGTACCACAATGTTAAATATGATCCAGATGCATTGAAACTTGCTGCAGAACTTTCAGATCGTTATATCAATGATCGTCACTTACCAGATAAAGCTATTGACTTAATGGATGAAGCTGGTGCTAAGAAGTCCTTAAACATGGATCAAAAAGACGAAACTTCAATTAAGAATAAGATTAAGGCTTTAGAAGCTAAAAAAGATGAAGCTGCTAAGGATGAAAAATATGATGAAGCAGCTAAAATCAAGAAAGATATTGAAGGATTAAAGAAAGATCTTAAGACTGCAGGTAAGGCTAGTGAAGCTAAAGTTACTGCAGATGATTTATACAAGCTAATTCAAACTAAGACTGGTATTCCAATGAGCGAAATCAATGCTGACGAAGCTGAAAAGAATGCTAACTTAGCTGCTGACTTGAAGAAGGTTGTTATTGACCAAGATAAGGCAATTGATATTATTACTGATGCTATTGCTCGTAAACAAGTCTTCAAGGATTCTAACCGTCCAACAGGTTCATTCCTTTTGACAGGACCAACTGGTGTTGGTAAGACTGAATTAGCTAAACAATTAGCTATCAAGCTATTTGGTAAAGCTGATGCCTTAGTACGTTTAGATATGTCTGAATACCAAGATCAAATGGCTGTTAATAAGTTAATTGGTTCTGCACCTGGTTATGTTGGCTATGGTGAAGGTGGACAATTAACTGAAAAGATTCGTCACCAACCATATTCATTAATTTTGCTTGATGAAATTGAAAAGGCAAATCCACAAGTATTTAATGCATTACTCCAAATTATGGATGATGGTCGTTTAACGGATGCACAAGGAAGAACAATTTCATTTAAAGATACAATTATTATCATGACTTCAAATGCTGGTTTCTCAGATAACTTGCTTAAAGGTGATGATCAAGATGCTTTACGTAAGGCTCTTGAAGTTTACTTCAGACCTGAATTTTTGAACCGTCTTGATGCAATTGTTCCATTTAACTCATTAACCAGTGAGGATATGCTTAAGATCTTAGATCTTTACTTAAAGAAGATGAAAGCTTCTCTTGGGAAACGAGATATTGAGCTTCATGTAACTGAACCAGCTAAGAAGTACTTGGCAGAAAAAGGTTATGACAAAGAATTTGGTGCTCGTCCATTAAGAAGAGTGGTAGAACAAGATCTTGAAACTCCAGCTGCTAAATTAATCGTCTCTAAGCCAGATACGAAGAAGGTTGAATTTACTCTTGACGATAAGCACCTTTACTTAAACGGTAAAGTGCTAGAAGATGTGCTTTTTGACCGTAAAACAAGAGATCAAGAAAAGAAAGACATCAAAGAAGCAGAAGAAAAAACTGATAAAAAGTCAGATAAGTAATTTTTAAATTAAATAATTTTATAAACCCTGAAATTTGAAAAGATTTCAGGGTTTTACTATGACTAAATTAATTCTAAAAAGAGAAAGCCATTAAGAAATAGATGGGAACAAAACTTAAAGACTAAGATAGAATACAGAAAGTGAGAAGCTACAGATTAAATTTGGAGGTTGAGTAAATAGAAATATTACTTTTAGTTAAGATGGAGGTTGCTTTTAGAAAAGAAAGTGGAGAAATATCAAAAACATTATTAAAAAGTGTTGACAAAAAAATAAAAGCTGATAGAATTATAATTCCCGAATGAAAAGAGCAAAGAATTTTAACAAATGCTTTAGGATGAAATATTATTTTAAAAAAATTACAAAAAACACTTGCA